>JACRFD010000006.1 GCA_016218025.1 Ignavibacteriales bacterium | reverse complement strand
TGGCAAAAGGGAATTTACTTTCAATTAAGACCGATGAAATTAAGCTAAAAGAAGAATACGCCAGTGCAATTAATTGGGAAGGCTTGTTAGAGAACTTACATCTTCCCCTACGGATAGGTAAAAGCATGTGAAGGATGTAATTTATATAGTTAGCCATGATTAAACTATTTAATAGTCTATTTTCAGCCCCTACCGAAGCGGCTGTAGATTCCATTCTCCGGAGTCATCTTATCTTCCATAACCCCCAAAACTGGCGACCCTATGGTGACAACGAAAGCAACTTCAGTGTCGTAGAAAACCAGCAAGCAAATCCTGTCGCAGCCCTTGTTGAGAAGCTAACAAACTCTATCGATGCCATGCTAATGAAGAAGTGCTATGAACAAGGCATTGATCCTCGTTCGCAGGCTGCTCCAAAGAATATGCATGATGCAGTGCATGGTTTTTACACGTATGAGAACTTTGATCTTCAAGCTTACAGGAATGAAATAGCCCAAGATATACAGATTTTAGCCGATCCTAACAGTCCAAGGGGCGATACGTCGCTGATAATCTTCGATAATGGTGAGGGACAGCATCCTCAGGAGTTCCCGAATACTTTTCTCTCTCTTTTACGGGGAAATAAAAACGATATCAAGTTCGTCCAGGGCAAGTACAATATGGGCGGAGCCGGAGCGCTTGTATATTGTGGAGAAAAAAGATACCAACTTGTAGCTTCCAAACGGTATGACGGTACAGGTAACTTCGGATTTAGCCTGCTGAGGATACATCCCCTTACCAAGGAAGAAGAGGAGACCAAGAAAAACACATATTATGAATATTTCTGTCCAGACGGCAAAATACCTGAATTCCCTATCGATGAATTAGGCTTGAACCTTTATAGGTGTAAGTTTAGAACCGGTACTATTATTAAACTCTACTCGTACGATCTTCCTCCTGGGAGCAAGTCAGTTATTTCCAGGGACTTAAATCAGAGCATAAATGAATACCTTCATAATCCGGCTTTGCCTATTTATATCATCGACCGAAAAGAAAGATATCCTAAAGATACCGGTCTTGAGAGGATAATGTTTGGTATATCCAATAGACTGCTTTATCAGAAGGACAAATATGTAGACAGGCAATTCTCTTTGGAAATAACAGGGAATAAAGAGGTTGGGAAAATCAGGGCAACGGTTACGGTTTTCAAGGTTAAGAACGAAGAGAAGACTGTAAAAGAGTTCAAGGATACAATCCAGAACGAGTTCTTTAAGAATAATATGAGCGTTGCTTTTAGTCTTAATGGTCAAGTACATGGTTTTTATACCTCAGAGTTTATTACAAGAGCGTTGAAATACAAATTGCTCAAAGATTACCTGCTCATACATGTTGACTGTACAAATATGACCCTTCATTATCGAAATAACCTTTTCATGGCATCACGAGACCGATTAAAAAACGGTAAAGAATCTGAAGTTATTAGATGTCTTCTCGCAGATTATCTCCGAAAAAGCGAACTTAATGATATATATAAGCAACGAAAAGATTCTTTTTCAGCAGATACGAGCGATGCAAATGAATTGCTAAAAAAGTTTTCTAAGGATCTTCCACTAAACCCTGAGATGCTCAAATTGTTGAAACAGACTTTCAAGCTCGAAGAAATAGACAAAAAAAAGGATGAAACTGAGAAAGATAAGAAAAAAACTGATCGCAAACCGAAGACTGAAGAGCCTTTTGTGTCACAACGGTATCCATCTATCTTCAAAATTGATGGCAAACCGGATAAAGATGGAAAATTAGTAAAGACTATCCCTTTAGGGGGAGACAAAACAATTCGATTTGATACAGATGTGGAAAACGAGTACTTCGACAGGATCAAAGATAAAGGAGAGCTTAAGTTATACGTCTTAACCCATGCGCCTAACGATACTAAGGGAGGAAACGCTCCTGGACAGCCTAGGGAGATAGATGATTACTTCCAAGTCGTTAAATCAAGTCCTCAAGATGGGACGATAAGAGTTAATATGCAACCAAAAGATAATTTAAAGATAGGAGACGAACTTCAAATTAAAGCCAATCTAACCTCTGTTGTTCAGCCTGAAGGAGCACTTGAATCGATATTCTACGTGAAAATTGAAGAGTTGAAAGAGAAAGAGCCTAAGCCAGAGGAGCAAAATGTGCCGCAGATTGGATTACCTCAAATGGTTCTGGTTTATAAAGATGTAAGGGAAGGGGTTAAAACATGGAGTGACTTCGAGGCATCTGGAAGTCCATTTGATGAAGTAGAAATTATGGCTACTGATACGAATGATAAGGATGAACTCGAAACAATATTCATCAACATGGACAGCAGCCTCTTGCGCACTTATAAATCCAAGTTAGACGGGGATGAAGTGTTACAGATCGCAGATAATAAATATGTCTCTCAAGTTTATTTTCATACATTGTTTTTATATTCGATTCTTAAGCAGAAGAAGTTCCGATTTTCTTTAGAGGAACCACAAGGCGACAAAACTATGGAATTAGATGATGTGCTTCGGGACCTTTTCAAATCGAGCTACGGTGAATTCTTGCTTAGATTTGGAGGAACTCAAGAATTAATCGCTGCAATTGATTAAATGAAAATGCTCTGATAACTCATCTTCTCTAAAGAGGGGGCAAAGTCCGTCTACTTTTTCCTAAGATAAACAACTGCTTTTTCGCTATGACAACTATACCTTATGCAGCGAATTAATTCAATATTATGTAGAAATAGCAGATGGAAAATGGTAATATTTTGAGATGAGAAAACTGCTCGCTATATTTTTATTTGTCATATTACCTGTATCCCTCCTGGCCGAAGAACCCGCCCAGGTAAAAGTCAGGGTAAACATCCACGATGAATTT
>JACRFD010000071.1 GCA_016218025.1 Ignavibacteriales bacterium | reverse complement strand
TGTTCTGGGCGCTCATGTCCAAATCGTATTCTACTTCGCCTTCACAGCGATGATTTATTTCATCTATTTTTTCATTCGTTCGTTTGTTATAAAAGATAAATTTTTACAAAAGCAGTTATTAAAATCTCTCGGCGTTACTGCCGCCGCCGGATTAATTGCTCTGCTTATGTCATTCGATACTTATTCTCAGCTTTATGAATACAAACCTTACTCAACACGCGGAACAAAAAGTTTAACTGAAGAGCAAACTCCAGGCGCACCAATACAAAGCGAGTCATACGAATATGCAACCGGTTGGTCATTCTCGCCAGGTGAGGTGTTAACATTTATTGTCCCTTCATTTTATGGCTTTGGGAATTCAACTTATAATGGACCCCTTTCTCAAAATCAAGATGCACCGGTGAATACATATTTCGGACAGATGAGAAGTGTAGACGTGCCGATGTACATGGGTGTAATAATATTTGCATTAGGACTTTTTACACTTTTCGTCCGATGGAAAGAACCGGTCGTTCAATTTTTCGGTATTATCGTTCTACTTTTTTTACTCATCTCATTCGGAAATAATTTTCCTGTTATCTATAATTTGATGTATCACTATTTCCCAATATTCAACAACTTCCGCGCACCTTCAATGATTCTTACAGTTCTTCAAATCACATTTCCTATTCTGGCGGGTCTTGGTGTAATGAAAATAATTTCTCTACGTGATGAGAAAAATCCTAAACTTGAAAAAGTTTTAAGGAATGCTGCAATATTTTTTGCAGGATTATTTGTTGTGTCCATTATTCTCGGCGGAAGTTTAGGAAGTTGGTTTACCCAGCGCGTAAACGATCATGCAGCATTAATTGGCCAGTCACAACAATCTCAAATGCTTACTGCACTTACTGAATATATGTCGGATATGTTTAAGGCCGATTTGACGATTGCATTAGCTCTACTCGCTCTTACTGCCGGTATAAGTTACGCTTATGTAACTTCTAAACTAAATAAAGACTTGTTTGTTTTTGGTCTCACCGTTATGATTTTATTTGATCTTTTCAGAATTGGAAATCGCGGTGCTAGTTATGTTGAAGCGGAACAAATAAAAGAATTGTTCCGTGAGCCGGAATATATTTCCATAATAAAAAAACAAAACGAAAAAGATCCATTTAGAATTTTGAACATGAAACGCGATGGAATGGGCACTGCAGGCAACAACGCAAATTACAATGTTTACTTTCTGCAAGAAGATTTCTCTGGCTACTCTGCTGTAAAACCTCGCAGCTATCAAGATATTATAGATGCAGTAACTCCGGCTAATTTTACACTGTGGCGAATGCTTGGCGTAAAATATGTTGTAACCGATAAACCATTTCCGTTCCAATACTTCACAACTATTGCGATGTCACAAGATTCAACAACATTTGTTAATCGAAACGACATGTCGCTCCCGCGTGTTTACTTTGTTGACAGTGTTGCTCAAAAAACTTCTGTAGAAATATTGAATGCAATAAAAGAAAATTCATTTAATCCAAAGAAGCTTGCATTTGTTAACTCTCTGGATTTCAAATTTGATAAAGGGGATTCCACAAACATTGCTAAAATATCCGGGTACAAAGACGAGCGAATTACAGCAGAAACAAAATCGCAAGGAAATTGCTTTTTGTTTTTTAGTACAACTTATTTACCGGGCTGGAAAGCTTTTATTGATAAGGCGGAAACAACTATTCATAAAACAAATCATGGATTTATGGGAATTGTTGTGCCGAAAGGAGAACAT
>JACRFD010000070.1 GCA_016218025.1 Ignavibacteriales bacterium | reverse complement strand
TTGTTTTGAAGATTTATTCCCGCAAATAATGATTCGCGATATCTTAAAGTTTCCAATTCCATCTGCAGACAAAGCGCGTCATGATAACATTGTGAAGCTTGTGGAGCAGATGCTTGCCGCAAAAGTGAAACACGCCAAAGCCACAACCGAGTCGGAGAAGAACCGCCTCGACATCCATATCGAAGCCCTCGACAGGCAAATAGATAATGCGGTGTATGAGTTGTATGGGTTGACGGAAGAAGAGAGAAAGATTGTAGAGAGATAATAATGCAGATTTATTATTGAGTATTAATATGAGTGACATTTTATTGGTTCGATTTGCTAAACATTTGAAAAGAAGTGAGTTGAAATTCTCTTCACATGAGGGACCGCTTTTCCACCGCTGGCTTCCCGATGGTGAAAGAGATGCTATTACAGTGACAGATTCCAAAACAAACACGATAGTTAAATTGTGGTTCGAGCGCTGGGGTTTTGTGGATAGTTCTATGATCATGTTTGATTATAATCGGAAGGAAGTCAATCCAGATATCATAACACGCCAGGCAGTTCTAGATGCGGGACCATTGTATGGAAATATTAGACTAAGCGTTTCATCAGATGAATTAAATGCCGTTAGGCAGAATCGAAAAGGAGACTCTACCTATGAAGCATTAGGAAAGCGACTTGTAAAGAATATTATATACCCACAAGTTTTACGGTTTCTAAACATGTTTAGAATAAATTTTGGACAGTACTGGATTGCGCTTCCTACTGATTGGGATTCTCGGCAATGTTCGTTAGGTCATTACTGTAGACACTGGAATATGAAATGGAGCAACGACGATGGTGCGAGCTGGTCAGATTTTATACCTAATGAAGAAAAGATTTCATTAACTCTTCGTATCTGTGGAGAACAAACTTGGAGAGAATTGCTTCATGAATCTGATTGGCGAGAGATACAAGATCTTACCCAATCAGGTTATGAACCATCATTTGCAGGGACATTAATCACTTTAGCACATGAACTGGCTGATCAAGATAAATTAAGACATGCTTTTATCGAAGGTATAACTGCTCTTGAGGTTGCAATTGAGGAATTCTATAAGCAAAAATTTAAGAATGATGAGACGTTACGGGATGCACTTAAAAGCTACTGGGAATTACCGTTGCGGACAAGGCTGGCAAGCGTTACACTTGCGGCAACAAGTTCCGGATCGGTTATAAGCTCTGATGATGTTCTAGGTGCGCTACGTGCAATCGAAATACGTAACAGAGTTGTTCACGAAGGTGTTGATCCTCAAGTAGAGGATGGGAAACATCTCGCAGCTTTGTTACGAGTTGCAAGCGCACTACTTCTAGGTTCGCATTTCCGATTTCCACCAAGTAATATTGGCAATGAAATACGAAGGTCGGAAAAAGAATGGGAAAAGGATTGACAATGGAGGATATAAGGATTGTGGAGGGGAAATGAATATGAGAATTACACGACACCGTAGGTGTTGGATGTTTGTAGATAATAAAAAAAGTAAATATCCAACTCCGTAGGAGTTGAACAAAATAGCTCCTACGGAGCTAATAAAATTTTTTGCATTATTGACAATATCATTGGACGACGAAGAGATAAAGATTATTGAGTAAACTTGAAGGGCTAAAACAATGGAAAATATGAGAAAGCGATTAACTTTTTTATTTGTCCTTTTAATAATCGGACAATCTTTATTCGCTCAACAGAAGCTTCCTGTAATCAAAGCAAGATCGAAAATCGTAGACATCCGGGATGGGGCTAACTTCAAGAAAGCAATCTGGACCATTAATTCCGATTTAAAACCCGACGTTTACCAAACCAACAGCAGAGCGGTTACATTTTATACCGACATCGACTCGATTTCATTTAAAGTAAAACTCAATCACAAATATGATTTCATTATTCTACTGAACGGAAAAGACTCTGCATATACTCAAATAGTCTGTGTGCCAAGTTATTTAGATATTTTGAAAAAGGCATCCAAATACAATTTGAATGACAAACGAGAGATAACAAAATTCACTTACAAACCGATGAATGATTCCGACTTAGTTGTAATGCGGACGGAATTTAAACTCGATTCGATTGTTGGCACTGGAAATGAAGTTTCACAAATATTAAGTCTGATGCACTGGGTACATAATACGTTTCCGCATGATGGCAGCAAGGAAATTCCCGCATATACTTCCGTCTCTGATTTGATGAGGCGCTGTATACAAGATCACGGAACATTCCATTGCGGCGCATTAGCCTGGGTACTGAACGATTGTTATCTGGCGCTTGGCTGGAAATCCAGGCATGTAATTTGTCTGCCAAAAGATTCCACAGACTTTGATTGCCATTCTATAATTTCTGTTTACTCAAAGACAATGAATAAATGGTTATGGATTGATCCGACAAATGATGCTTACGTAATGAATGAGAAGGGAGAACTTTTAAGTATTGCCGAAGTAAGAGAACGATTGGTAAACGACAAACCATTAATTTTAAATCCAGAGGCTAATTGGAATCATAGAAGCTCAGTTACTAAAGAAGATTATCTTTATAATTACATGGCTAAGAATCTTTATGCTATTCAATGTTATGTAACCGGTGGAGGAGAGAGCAAAAGTAATTTATTGCTTCCGGTTGAATACAAAGGTATTATCCCAAGGACAAGAGAGAACAAACCGCAGTGTACCAATAATCCAAATCTATTTTGGGCAAAGCCTGAATAGTGTATAACGCGATTGTCCCTTTGATGATATACTAGAAAAGAATTATATTATCAATGTATAATATTTCTTAAATTTATAATGAAAATTAATTCTCTTGCATTCCGGTTGACGATAACCATTTTTTTGATCTGCAATAACCATGACAACGGAGTAGCTCAGGAGTTTCCAAAAGATCATATCGCAACCCAGCAAGTTAGCGATACTCACAACAGACACTTAACCACGCCAAGCACTTCCACTAGTTTTAATTCTTCTTCTAATGTCGATTCGTTTATTATTGCAACAATGAATTCATATCATATTCCCGGAGTGTCGGCTTGTATCATCAAAGATGGAAATATTGTATGGATCGGTGCATACGGTTATGCTGATATTGAAAGAAATATCAAAGTTACTGATTCAACTTTATTCCTTGTTGCATCGCTTTCTAAACCTGTTACTGCAACTGCTCTTATGCAGCTTTGGGAATCGGGGCGGTTTAAATTAGATGAGGATGTAAATCACTATCTTCCTTTTCAGGTGCGTAATCCTTTACATCCAAATGATTCGATAACATTTAGAATGTTGTTAACGCACACTTCGGGTATTAATGATAATTGGCTTACTCTTTACTCTTTAACTACATGGGGAGGCGATTCTCCAATACCGCTTGGTTATTTTCTCAGCAACTATCTTGTACCAGCAGGAGCATACTGGAGCGATACCAATTATACTTCTTGGGCTCCTTTGCAATCATATATTTACACGAATGTTGGAGCTACACTGATTGGTGGTTTGGTTGAGACTATTACTAACATTCCTTTTGAACAATACTGCCACGACTCTATTTTTATTCCTTTAGGTATGAATAACACATCGTTCTTTTTGAGTAACTTAGATACAAATAATATTGCATTACCATATAACTATAGCGGCGGAGTTTATACTTCATATGGACATTATGGAAATCCAATTTATCCCGCTGCTCATTTAAGAACAAGTGCGCCTCAGTTAGCCCGCTTCTTAATTGCATTTATGCAAAAGGGTCAAATGAATGGAGTTAGAATTTTAGACAGCAGCACTGTTGAATTAATGACAACTGTTCAGTTTCCTGCTCTTCAGAACGAGCAAGGATTAATCTGGTTTATTTATTCATCAACAACACCGGGGTTTGGAACTTATACATTCTGTGGTCATAATGGATCGTATCCAGGAATTAGAACCGGCATGGATTATACACTTGAAACAGATAAACATATTGGTGTTGTGGTTTTGACTAACGGCGAGTCTGACGCAGGAAGGAATATTATTTGGGATGCTCTTTATCGTTTTGGAGATACATTACAAACTGATGTTGCAGATGATTTTACAAATCTTCCGGGACAATTTTATTTATCGAATAACTATCCCAACCCGTTCAATCCATCGACAACAATCGGTTATGAACTTCCAATTCAAAGTCATGTCACGCTGAAAATATATGATGTGATTGGGAGAGAAGTAGCAACGCTTGTAGATGAAATGCAGCAGGCAGGCAACAAAAAAATTGAATTCGACGCTGATCATCTGACGAGCGGTGTTTACTTTTATTCGCTGCATGCTGGAACATTTGTTGAAACGAAGAAATTATTGTTGCTAAGATAATGAGACATAAGTAGCAAGAAATTGGAATATATAAAAGGTCATATTTAATGAAGATACTTTTGGTTCAACCGGCTAAATCACCGAAGACAATTGGTGGTGAAGATGTGTTCATCTACGAACCTCTCGCATTGGAATATCTCGCTTCAGCAATTGAGGGCGATCACGAAGTTAAGATATTAGACTTGCGATTGGAGAATAACTTCCACGCCGCTCTTGATGCTTTTAATCCGGATATTGTTGGCATAACAGCTTATACCGTTCACGTTAATGTTGTAAAAGCGTTGTTCGATAAAGTGAAAAGATGGAATTCGAAAATTCTAACCATTGTGGGCGGTCACCATGCAACCGTGATTCCTGAGGATTTCTGCACTCCGTCTATCGACGTGATTGTCATGGGTGAAGGTGTATTTGCTCTCAGAGAAATTGTGAGGCGGCATGAGAAGAGGGAATCACTCATAGGTATCGCAGGGACTATTGTTGCAGAAAAGGGTGTACTACACAAAACTGATGCTTCGCTTGATATTGATCTCGATACCATCCCATTTCCTAATAGGAATCTGACGGAAAAATATCGCGCACATTATTACTCAGAATGGATGAAACCATTGGCTTCCATCCGTACATCCAAGGGTTGTCCGTTTCGGTGTAACTTCTGTGCAGAGTGGAAAGTAGCAGGAGGGCGCTACTACAAACGCGCTCCGCAGCAGATCGTTGATGAATTAGCAACGATAGCCGAGCCATATGTATTCTTTGCCGACGATGAGTCGTTGGTAGATGTTGCGAGGATGACTCTACTTGCACAGATGATCAAGGCAGCGGGAATTCAGAAACGATATTTTCTCTATGGCAGGGCTGACACAATCGCACGCAATCGCCATCTTCTCGAAGTATGGCGAGAAATCGGGCTTGAGCGGATTTTTATAGGGTTGGAGTTTTTCCGAGACGAAGACCTAAAATATATTCGCAAGTCTTCGACAGTAGATGATTCCATAAAGGCAATACAAATCCTCCGTGACCTTGATATACAGGTTTATGCCTCATTCATTGTGCGTCCCGAGTTCTCCCGATCAGACTTTACGGCATATCAGGAATATTGCAGAAGCTTGAAGCTCAATTATGCCACATTTACTTTGCTTACGCCATTACCTGGGACAGACCTTTTTGAAGAAACAAAGGATCGTCTCCTTACCCATGAGTACGAATATTTTGATTTCATACACACATTATTACCGACAACGTTGCCACTCAAGGAGTTTTACTCAGAACTATCACGTCTTTATCAGCGGTCTATACCGGTAAGCGGACAACTATCGTTGCTAAAGAAATATCGTATGAAAGAAATTCCGAAATTACTAAAATCGGGACGTATGTTTTACAAGCGGCTTTCAACATTGCATTTGGATTATGTACCATAAGAAACATCATTCTAATGCTGTGAAGTATTCAATTAGTTTTCTCGTATCGTTTTTATACGATAGTCCGACTATAATTTGGAAATAATACTCTATGCAAAATAGTTATATAGTTCTGATTGTTACCTTTCTTGTTTGTCTATTTCTTCGAACCGGATATGAATTACTTAAAGAAGCGAAGAAGATAGATCCCGAGAATAAGCTCATCTTTGCTCTCATTTTCACCACAATGTGTGCGCTATGGGTTAGCTGGTTTGCACTCTGTACGCTGGATCCGGTTTTATTTAACTTACCGGAGATGGTACGTTGGAGTGGTCTTGGACTTCACATAGCCGGGATGATTTTAGCAATTGGAGCATTATTGCAGCTTAGAGGATTAGAGAACATCAAGCATCTTGTCACCACCGGATTCTTCACCAAGATCAGGCATCCGATGTACACTGGTTTTTGTTTGTGGATTATTGGGTGGAGTTTATATCACAATGCCGTTGTCAGTTTGTTAGTGGGACTGTTCGGGATTGGCAACATAGTTTATTGGAGAAAGTTGGAGGAGGCAAGATTGCTGCGGCAGTTTGGAGATACTTATCATCGGTATCGATTGACGACCTGGTTTTGAAGAGTGACAGAATAAAGATAAAATGTTTTTTGTAAATCGAACTTTAGTTCGATAATTATTTTGAGAAAAAGCGAACTGTCCAAACGACTCCTTTTGAAACAATTGCTCTACTTGTTTTAGCTCCTCTTATTTTGTAATTTTATGTAATCATTATTGACGATAAATACTTAAATGAAACCATATTTCTTATTGTTCGAACGAATAATTATACTCTCATTATTAGTTAGCTTCTTAACTATCAATTCCGAGGCACAGAATGAGATAAACGCTAAAAATGAACAAGCGATAGATACCTCCGGTTTTTCAGACAGCGCTCATCACTGGTACGATATATACGATGAAGATAAGCTGATAAACTATTTATCAAACAGACCGAAGTATAAGATAACCGAGATTGAGAAAATTGCAGATAACATTTTGCTGTTTCAAAAAACAAACGGCGGGTGGCCCAAAAATTATGACATGCTTGCAATCTTAACTGAAGAACAAAAAGATACGGTTCAAAAAGCAAAGGCTCTTACGAACACGACATTTGATAATGGCGCAACGCATTCTCAGATTGAATACCTCGCAGAAGCATACTCGCTTAAAAGGATAGAAAGATTTAAAGAAGGTTGTTTAAAAGGTATCGACTTCATGCTATCGGCTCAATATCCAAATGGTGGATGGCCCCAGTATTATCCCGACACGAGCGGGTACAGAAAATATATTACGTTCAACGATGGAGCAATGATCGGCGTAATGAAAGTTCTTCAAAAGATTCTTACAAGAGAACGGCAATATTCTTTCGTTGACAGCGCCAGATATGAAAAAGTGAGGGAGGCATTTGAAAAAGGAATATACTGTATATTAAAATGCCAGATAAAACAAAACGGAAAACTTACAGTCTGGGGGCAGCAGCACGATAATATAGATCTTCACCCGCAGAATGCCAGAGCATTTGAGCCGGCAGCATTATGCGGCGACGAAAGCGCCGATATTGTTTTACTTCTTATGAGTCTTGATAATCCAAGTAAGGAAGTTATAGCGGCAATCCAAAGTGCAATAAAATGGCTGTATGATTCACGGATATTAGGAACACGTGTAAATACAATCAGTGCGCCGGTTACAGTTTATAAATATTCTACATCAGCGATTGATCGCATTGTGGTTAAAGATCCGGACGCTCCTCCGATCTGGACAAGATTTTATGAATTGGGAACAAACAGGCCGTTGTTTTGCAACAGAGATAAAATTACTGTCTACTCGTTAGCTGAAGTGGACAGGGAAAGACGAAGCGGATATACATGGTACCATTACGAGCCGGAAAGAGTGTTTAAGAAATATCCGGAATGGCAGAGGCGGTGGGCGGCAGATAATAATGTTCTTGAGTGAAATTTTAATAAGCAAGCAATTCTAACGAACAGGAATCTACTTGTACGAATTAAACGGTGTGCATAGATTCTGCTGAATTGCCTTGTACTATGAGGATATTTCGTTCGAATCATATTCTTGTTTCTTTCACAAAAAATCCCTAATTTATCAAAACATTTTCAGTTTTTAGATAATAAAATGAATAGTCTAACTAATGATTTAATTGCAATAGCACCATTGCTCTTTCTGACTTTTGTATCATTAATCGTACTGATATTTGAAGCAGTAATGAAGCAGAGCAGCCGAATTACATATTGGATAAGTATTGTCGGATTAATTTGGACAATAAACCTTGCATTTACTTCAATCATGTTGAGGGGGACTGCTTTTAATTCGATGATCATAATCGGTGGATATAGCAGTTATTTTACAATAATATTTTGTTTAGCAGCAATATTTACAATCGTGTTTTCGAAAAATTATTTTTTGAACCAAGTTGATAACATTGGTGAATATTACACACTCGTTCTGTTTGCAACTATCGGAATGATGATGCTTGCCTCCGCTGCGGATATGATTTTGCTTTTCCTCGGATTAGAATTAATGTCTATTTCGTTATATGTATTGGCAGGTTTTTTAAGAAAGAATAGTTTATCGAACGAAGCTTCACTAAAATATTTTTTGCTGGGTGCTTTCGCAACAGGATTTTTGCTGTATGGTATCGCACTCATTTATGGAGCAACAGGTTCAACAAATATTCAATTTATCTTATTAAAATTGCCTGAGTTGATATCCTCCCGTTTATTTCTCATTGGATCCGGTTTGGTTTTAATTGGGCTGGCTTTTAAAGTCGGCGCCGTTCCATTCCATATGTGGGTACCGGATGTTTATCAGGGTTCCCCAACTCCAATTTCAGGATTCATGTCCACTGGGGCTAAAGCTGCCGCATTTGCTGCATTCATTCTAATCTTTATTCAAATTCCAAATGTAGAGATTAAATTAGTTCTTGCAATCGTTTCCGCAGCATCGATGATTGCCGGAAATATCATTGCAATCTCACAATCGAATATTAAAAGAATGCTCGCATATTCGTCAATAGCACATGCAGGTTATATGCTTATCGGCTTGGCATCAGGAAATCAAATAGGAAGAGATGGAATATTATTTTACTTGCTTTCATATATGCTGATGAATATCGGTGCATTTGGAGTCGTCTCTTTGTTAGAAAAGAATGAAGAAAAAAATCTAAATCTGGATGATTATCAGGGGCTTTCCAAGACAAATCCTGCTTTAGCCGCGATATTATCTGTTTTTATGTTTTCACTTGCGGGTATTCCACCTTTTGCAGGTTTCTTCGGGAAATATTACATATTCATTGCAGCAGTCAATGCTGATCTTACATGGCTCGCGATATTGGGAGTCCTTACAAGTGTTGTGTCGGTCTATTTCTATTTGCGACTTGTTGTATTAATGTATTTTAAAGATGGAGTCGTAGTAACACCAAATATCCCTGCATTTAATTACGTTGTCCTGACCATCATAATGCTCGCGATTACAGGAATCGGGATTTATCCGAGTTCAGTACTTTCGATAATTAATTTGATTCCCTGAGATTAAATGGAACTTGTAGTTACATCTGCACAAATGCGATTGTGTGATAATTATGCAATCCAAACTCTAAGAATTTCCGGTTTAATCCTGATGGAAAATGCCGGGAGAGGTTGTGTAGATTCAATTGAAAAAATATATGGCAATCTATGTGGTAAAAAATTTATAATTGTCTGTGGAAAAGGGAATAATGGCGGCGATGGTTTTGTTGTAGCGAGACATTTATTTGTTAGAGGAGCTTTTGTAACAACATTATTACTCGGGAAAAAAAATCAATTAACCGGTGATGCCAAAATTAACTATGACTCACTTGAATCTCTCATCAAGCAGTATAAGAATACTGGAAGAATCTCGGTAATTCAACAACCTTCAACAAAAAAAATAAATCTGCTCCCGAAATCTGATTTCATTGTAGATGCGATCTTTGGCACCGGATTTATTGGGCAGGTTAAACAGCCATTTCTAAATGTTATCAAATGGATGAATAAGCGATCTGAAATTAAAGTCTCGATTGATATTCCATCAGGTTTAAATTCAGATACAGGTACAGTGGAAAACGTTGCTGTAAAATCATCACTTACTGCTTCAATGGGATTTAAGAAAATCGGCTTAACCATAGGTAATGGAATAGAATACGCCGGAAGAGTGGAAGTCGTTGATATCTCTGTCCCCAAAGAAATTTTGAATAAATATAAAATCAAATCATCTGTAGTAAATCTTCTAGATGTAAAAAATGCTCTCCCCAAACGGATGCGAGATGCCCACAAACATTCAGTTGGGAAAATATTTATCATTGCCGGTTCTGCCGGAATGACAGGTGCCGCTGCTCTTACTGCCCAATCGGCAATGCGAGCGGGAGCAGGAGCAGTAATTCTTGGAACGCCTAAATCAGTCTATCCGATTTTAGCAAAGAAAATAACTGAGGTTATGGTGATACCCTTGAATGATAATTCTGATGGGGCCCTCGGATTAAATGCCTATGAATCAATTTGTAAAAATATAGATTGGGCCGACTTAGTAATAATCGGTCCTGGCATTTCCAGAAATCATGAGACTGCAAAATTAATACAGAGAGTAATATTACATTGTAAGAAGCCGATGTTAATAGATGCTGATGGACTAAACAATATAGCTGATGATATATCGATACTTAAAAAAACACCATCGAAAGAAATAATAATTACTCCTCATATGGGTGAATTCTCAAGATTAACTAACCTTAAAGTAGAAGAAATTGAGGAAAATAAAATTGAGATTGCCAGGAATTTTGCTCTTAAGAATAAACTAACGCTGGTACTAAAAGGGGCACCAACAATTACGGTATTAAAGTCCTCTGAAATCTTTATAAACAGCACAGGAAATCCGGGTATGGCTTCTGCTGGAATGGGAGATGTTCTATCCGGTTTGATAGCCGGCTTATGGGGACAAGGGATGTCTGCCTGCGAAGCAGCCTATTCAGGTGTCTTCATTCATGGATTTGCAGGTGACCTGGCAAAATTAAAATATGGTGAAAAAAGTATTATGGCACTTGATGTTCAATCTTTCATACCACAATCTATTCTTCAAATAGAAAGTTCTAACTGTAAGTGAGCAAACACCTTAAACATTTTCTTCGATACCAATTTCCAGCTATCGGCTGGGCATTGCTAATATTTATCGGATCGTCAATTCCTTCACAGTATTTCCCTAATCAAAAAATATTCACTTACGATAAAGTTATTCATGTTATTCTGTTTTTTGTATTTGGTGTTCTTGTATATCGTGGACTTGCATCACGTACATTTCAATCAAAGGTAGATTATCTTAGGTTATTAATTTCAATTTTAATAGTTGTGGGGTATGGTATACTGGATGAGTTACACCAGGGTACTGTCCGCGGGAGAAGTGTCGATTTTTATGATGGCGTCGCTGATATGGTGGGGGGAATTATTGCTGCTATTGTGGTGATACTCATTTCGAGGAGATCTAAATCTACAAAGCTACCATTAGAATGAAACGTCCTTATTTTAGAATAATTTGTTTTTACATTAAAAAATCGGCAAATTAGATCAGTGGAATATATTTTAGAATGCACGAACGGTAAAGCCCGTGCCGGAGTTATTTCAACAGACCATGGAAAGTTTCTAACACCGTCATTCATGCCTGTAGGTACTCAAGGCACAGTCAAGGCGATCCTTCAAAGAGATATTAAAGAAATTGGTGCTGAAATCATATTAAGTAATACGTATCATTTATACTTACGTCCTGGAACTGACATATTATATCAAGCTGGTGGATTGCATAAATTTATGAATTGGCAATTGCCAATATTGACAGACAGTGGTGGCTATCAGGTTTTTAGCTTAACCGACTTGAGAAAAATTGAAGAAGAAGGAGTACAATTCAAATCGCACCTTGATGGCTCAACGCATATGTTTACTCCCGAGAAGGTTATCGATATACAACGTATGATCGGATCAGATATAATGATGGTGTTGGATGAATGTCCACCATTTCCTGCAACAAAGGAGTATGCTGAGAATTCGAACAATCTGAGTATGCGTTGGGCAGAAAGATGCCTTAATCACTTTAATAAAACGAAGAATGCGTATGAGCACTCTCAGGCATTATTCGGAATCGTTCAAGGAGGAATATATCCATATATACGGGAGCATTCTGCATCTACCCTGACTCAAATGAATTTTGATGGATATGGAATTGGTGGATTGGCAGTCGGTGAGCCTGCTGAACAGATGTATGAAATGATTGAAGTTTGTACTGAAACATTGCCAACTTTAAAGCCACGATATTTAATGGGAGTAGGGACTCCCCAAAACATATTAGAAGCGATTGAGCGTGGAGTGGATATGTTTGATTGTGTTTTACCAACTCGAAATGGCAGAAATGCTCAGTTTTTTACAAAATTTGGTGTAATTAACATAACAAACAATAAATATAAAAACGATTTTTCACCTGTTGATTCATCCTGTGATTGTTATACCTGCAAGAATTTTACACGTGCGTACATCAGACATCTTTTTGTGGCGAAAGAGGTGTTAGGTCTAGAACTTGCAACGATCCATAATCTTTATTATTATCAATGGTTGGTACATTCAGCAAGGTATCAGATTATCGAAGAAAATTTCTCGAATTGGAAGAAAGAACAACTGCAAAATTTAGATGGAGATGTAAACAGGAATTCATAAATTAATCAACAGAAAATGTTTTAACTAAAACTAATAACTCAATTAACTAAGGAGACTAAATTGAATTTACATCATATTATTTTAATGACACCGCAACAAGGTGGACAAGGCGGTGGAATGTTCAGCACACTGATTATGTTCGGACTGATCATCGTAATATTTTATTTCATGATATTACGCCCTCAGCAAAAACGACAAAAAGAACGTGAGAAGATGCTCGGTGATATTCAGAAAGGTGATAAGATCATTACAGCCGGTGGTGTTCATGGAACCGTTGCCGGTTTAGAAGATAAAACTATTCTGCTTCAGATCGCAGAGAATGTCAAAGTGAAGATAGAAAAATCAGCAGTTTCATCGGTTACTCGCAGCACTGGCGATAATGTTGGAAAAACAAGTTAATATAAACAGAGAATTTTTGTGGGCAGAGAACATTACAAGTTCGACTCAATCGATGATGCGATTCGGGATCTAAAGCTTGGTAAAATCATCATTGTTGTAGATGATGAGGACAGGGAAAATGAAGGAGATTTCATTTTTGCGGCGGAGAAATCTACTTCGGCAGCAATAAATTTCCTTGCAAAACATGGCAGAGGGATAATATGCGTTGCCCTTACGGAGCATCGTACAAAAGAACTCTCTCTCGATATGATGGTTGAAAGTAACACATCGCTGCATGAAACATCTTTTACTGTTTCCGTAGATTACGTCCATGGTACAACAACCGGCGTTTCAGCTCACGATAGGAATGCAACTGTCCTTTCGCTTATCAAAGAAAGTACCAAGGCAAGTGATCTAGCGAGACCGGGTCATATATTTCCTTTGAGAGCGATGGAAGGCGGAGTATTACGCAGGGTAGGTCACACAGAAGCTGTTATAGATTTATGCAAATTATCTGGATTATATCCTGCCGGCGTTTTATGCGAGATAATGAATGAAGATGGCGAGATGGCACGTATTCCTGATCTTATGAAGCTTTCTCATCAATTTGATTTACGCATAGTTACAGTGCAAGACCTTATTGAATATCGGATGAAGCGTGAAAAATTGGTTCAAAAAGTGGTCTCTACCAAATTGCCGACCAGATATGGCAAGTTTGATATTCACATCTATAAAAGTCAAAATGATAGCAAAGAACATGTCGCGCTTGTGAAAGGTGAAATAGATTCTAGCACACCCACATTAGTCCGAGTTCATTCTGAATGTTTAACCGGAGATGTTTTTGGATCTTTGAGATGTGATTGTAACGACCAGTTGATTGCCTCTTTAAAATTGATCGAAAAGGAAGGATCCGGTGTATTGTTGTATATGCGGCAAGAAGGAAGAGGTATCGGATTATCAAATAAATTACGGGCTTACCGACTTCAGGATGAAGGGCTTGATACTGTGGAGGCAAATGAAAAATTAGGATTCAGACCTGATTTAAGAGATTATGGCATTGGAGCTCAAATACTTCATGATCTTGGTGTAAAAAAAATGCGGCTGATTACCAATAATCCTAAAAAAGTTGTCGGATTGCATGGTTATGATCTTGAAATAGTTGAACGGGTTCCGATTGAAATAACACCACATGAGCATAACGAAAAGTATCTAAAAACAAAAAGGGATAAATTGGGACATTTGATTTTATTAGATCAAGATAAAATAAAAACTTGATTTTCTGAATTTGATATTGTAGATTTATATTAGCTAATAAAAACAGCCATCACATTCTTGGTGATGGCTGTTTTTTCTCTTTTCAGATTTTCGGATAGATCAATAAATCGATTAATAATAAATTTTATGGTTTGAATAATGAGTGAGAATAAAAATAATGGTACGGTGTATCTCACCCGTGAAAGATTGGTAGAGCTTGAAAAAGAACTGCACGGTTTAAAATTTACCGGCAGGATCGAAGTAGCTCAAAAAATTCAAGAAGCACGCAGTCACGGCGATTTATCTGAAAATGCCGAGTATGATGCGGCAAAAGAAGAGCAGCAACATCTTGAACTCCGCATTGCTAAATTAGAACAAACTCTTTCCCGCACACGCATCATCGAAAGCAAAGATCTACCAAATGATAAAGTATATATTTTGTCGACAGTAAAATTAAAAGACTTAAAATCAAAAGAAACTGTAAAATACCTTTTAGTATCACCTGAAGAAGCCGACTTCGACAAGAATAAAATCTCAGTCACATCGCCAATCGGTAAAGGATTAATGGGAAAAACAACAGGTGAAAAAATTAAAGTTTCGGTTCCAGCCGGAACTTTGGAATATGAAATACTTGAAATTACCAGATAATAACTTATCCTTCCATGCCGGTTAATTTAGAGATCAAGGCGAGGATATCAGATATTGATTCAATTAAAAAAATTACTAATGAGATTGGTGCAAAATATTCTCAAGAGTTGATACAAACCGATACTTATTTTAATACAAAATCCGGAAGGTTAAAATTAAGGGAGATTGCCGAGACGGGTGCTGAATTAATTTTTTATCAACGCAGCGAAACCACAAATAAACGGAAAAGTGATTTTTCCATATATAAAACCCAGAATCCTGATCAATTAAAAAATCTATTGACCAGGTCGTATGGAATTAAGGGGGTTGTCAGAAAAAAACGGGAATTATATATGTATGGTGAGACACGCATTCATTTAGATTCTGTTTCAGAGCTTGGAAATTTTATCGAATTTGAAATTCCAGTTACTTCTAATAATGAAGATCAGTCAATGCTTATTTTCTTAATGGAAAAGTTTGAGATTGAAGAGAGTAGTTTAATTAATGGATCGTACATCGATTTGTACTTGGAAAGCGTATAATTTGGGGATTAACTTGATGTATTCAATGAGTTTAAACAAGATTTCGAAAAGATCACCTTAACGAACCTTTTTTATTTGCGTAAGCATGAAAATTTCAGTATATTATTCAGCATAAATTGCGGGAATAGCTCAGTTGGTAGAGCGTCACCTTGCCAAGGTGAATGTCGCGGGTTCGAATCCCGTTTCCCGCTCTAGTTTAAAAGGAAAAGAATAATACCTTTAAAATATCGCCCTGCTGCTCCAAAACATCATGCGGCGGGGCTTATTTTTAAAAGGGAAAAAAAATGGCGCCGTACCCAAGTGGTAAGGGAGAGGTCTGCAAAACCTTTATGCGACGGTTCGAATCCGCCCGGCGCCTCAAAAGTCGCATAAAATTTTAACGACAGGTTCGAGTTTTTTTGCCGGGGTGGCGAAACTGGTAGACGCACAGGACTTAAAATCCTGTTCTCCGCAAGGGGAGTGTCGGTTCGATTCCGATCCCCGGCACTCGAAGAATATTTGGGCTCTTAGCTCAGTTGGTTAGAGCGCTACCTTGACATGGTAGAGGTCATAGGTTCGAATCCTATAGAGCCCACAGTTGAACATTAAAAGAGATTCTGTGATAGAAAAAATCCAACAGAGTCTGGTTGAATGAATAGCAAATGGAGAATTGATTATTTCAGAAGTAATAAAAATCATAGACAATTTAATTTCTGAAATCGGATTCTCTCCGATTTTTTATTTGAGAAGAGATGGAAACAATTTCAATAAAATTCCCGGACGGTAAAATTAAGGATTATCCTCAAGGGATTACTGGATCAGAAATTGCCGGCGGGATCAGTCAGGGATTGCTCAGAGATTCATTGGCGATTGAAGTTAATGGAGATGTGTGGGATCTCAATCGCAAGATAATGAATGATTCCGAAGTGAAACTTCTCAAGTGGGCAGAGATCGGTGGTAAAGAAGCTTACTGGCACAGTTCATCACATCTAATGGCAGAAGCCGTCGAATCATTATTCCCCGGAGTAAAATTTGGAATCGGTCCTTCAATCGATGCAGGTTTTTATTATGATATCGATTTGGGAGGGCACACTCTTTCACCCGACGATCTGATAAAGATCGAACAAAAAATGATTGAATTGGCAAAAGCAGATTCTTCGTTTGTCAGGGAAGAAAAATCTTGGGAAAATGCAGTTGCTTATTTTACTGAAAAAAAGGATCCGTATAAGCTTGAATTGTTAGACGAGTTGAAAGGTCAAACAATTACATTTTATCACCACGGAAAATTTACCGATCTGTGTGCCGGTCCTCATTTGCCATCGACCGGAAAGATAAAAGCGATTAAATTGTTGAGTGTTGCTGGAGCTTACTGGCGCGGAAATGAAAAAAATAAAATGCTTCAAAGAATTTACGGCATTTCATTTCCATCTCAAAAAGAACTTGATGAATATTTATTTCGCATTGAAGAAGCGAAAAGACGTGATCACAGAAAATTAGGGAAAGAACTTGATCTATTCGTTTTTCACGATATTGCTCCTGGAGCTCCTTTCTGGTTGCCAAACGGAATGATAGTTTTCAGAGAGTTAGAAAAATTTCTGAGATTTGAACTGGATGGTGCGGGTTATCAGGAAATCAGCACACCGATTTTAGTCAAAAAAGAATTATGGGAACAATCAGGGCATTGGGCTCACTACAAAGAAAATATGTTCTATTTCGATAACGAAGAAACAACTTTCAGTTTGAAACCGATGAATTGTCCTGAAAGCACTTACGTCTATCGTCATAGAATCAGAAGTTACAAAGATCTTCCACTTCGGTATTCAGAAATAGGAAGATTGCATCGCAATGAAATTTCGGGTGCTTTGGGTGGAATGTTTAGAGTCCGCCAAATAACCATGGACGATGCTCATATCTATTGCCGCCCGGATCAGATAATCGAAGAAATAAATTCTCTCATCGATCTGGTGGAAAGATTTTATTCAATTTTTGGTTTGAAACCGCAGTATAATTTATCCACAAAACCTAATGGGGCTATGGGAGATCCTCAACTTTGGTCTGAAGCTGAAGAGGGATTAAAAACAGCACTTGAACAAAAAAAGATCAAGTACAATTTAAAACCGAAAGACGGAGCTTTTTACGGTCCGAAAATAGATGTTCAAATTCAAGATGCGTTGGGTCGGGATTGGCAGATAGCAACGATTCAGTTAGATTTCGTGATGCTACCTGAAAGATTTGAATTGGAATATGTTGCTGAAGATGGTTTAAGGAAACGACCTGTTGCAATTCATAGAGCTATTTTTGGATCTTTTGAACGGTTCATGGGTATCATCACAGAACATTTTGCAGGATCGTTCCCAACTTGGTTGTCACCAACTCAGGTTGTGGTACTACCAATAACCGATACACAAGGTGAGTATGCAGCAAAAGTTTATCAAGCTTTACGGAGGGCAGGTGTGCGTGTGGAACTCGACGATAGAAATGAAAAAATTAATTATAAAATTAGGGAATGGGAGATGAAGAAAGCATCGTATATGCTTGTCGTTGGAGAAAAGGAAAGAACCGCGACGACTGTTTCTGTAAGACAACATAAAAAAGGTGATATCGGTGTTTTACCACTCGATAAATTCATCGAAAATATTATTCAAGAAATTCAACAAAAAACATTAACAATATAGGAGAACTGCCATAAAAGAGACCAATCGTGCTCGCATCAATGAGGAAATTAGAACTGCGCAAGTTCGTGTCATTGATGAAAACGGTCAGATCGGAATAATGCATCCAGCGGAAGCATTAAAGGTCGCCGTTCAAAGGGGATTAGATTTAATCGAGATCGTACCAAACGCGACTCCCCCGGTTTGCAAGATTATGGATTTTGGTAAATACAAATACGAGCAAACAAAAAAAGACAAACTTCAACGTAAACATCAGCAAGTAACTCAGGTGAAGGAGTTAAGGTTTCATCCCAACACTGATGTCCACGACTTTGAATTTAAAGCACGGCACGGCAGACAATTTTTAGAGGATGGGCATAAATTGAAAGCCACAGTTGTGTTTAAAGGCAGAGAAATCACATATGCACAGCAAGGCGAAGAGTTGTTAAAGAGATTGGAAGAGAAATTAGCTGATTGCGGGAAGATTGAACAACCTGCAAAATTAGAAGGTCGAAGCATGGCAGTAGTCTTCGCTCCAGAGCGGAGCTCAAAGAAGAAATCAGAAAAAAAGCAAAAACCCGAAGAAAATCAAAAGGAAGGAAGTAAAAATGCCAAAGATGAAATCAACATCAGGCGCGAAGAAGCGGTTTAAGAAAACAGCTTCCGGAAAATTTAAACGTCACAAAGCTTTTCGAAGTCATATTCTGACTTCTAAAACAACAAAACGAAAACGTCATCTTCGTAAATCTACTCTTGCTTCTGAACAAGAGCAAAAAAAGATTGAAATGATGATACAATAAATAACAAATCAATTAACTTAAAACCGAAGAAAGGAAGAAAGAGCAACTATGCCACGTTCGCAAAATAAAGTTGCCTCCCATCGCCGACGCAAGCGGTTATTAGCCCGCGCAAAAGGTTATTGGGGTGCGAGAAGTAAAGTCCTCACGGTTGCAAAACACCACTTAGATAAAGCTGGTCAGCATGCATATCGTGATCGCAGGAGAAAGAAAAGGGAATTCCGTGTTTTATGGATTGCCCGCATCAACGCAGGTGCAAGATTACACGGAACAACATATTCACGATTAATAGCAGGATTGAATAAAAAAGGGATTGAGATCAATCGGAAAATTTTAGCAGATCTTGCGTCCCGCAGTCCGGAAGCATTTGCCGAAATAGTAAAATTCGCAAACGCATAACTAATCTTCAACTGTTTAGCGGTGGAAATATATTATATCTCCACCGCTACAACTTACAGTTGAAGATTTTTTTTTGAATAAAATTATGATCGAGAAAATAAAACAAATCGAACAAGAAGCCCAAACTGAAATAGCAACGGTGCAGACGCTGGATCATTTAGAATTATTCAGAGTAAAATATATAGCACGCAAAGGTTTGGTGCCAACCCTTTTTGATTCTTTAAAAACTTTGGAATCATCAATCCGTCCTGAAATGGGCAAACATTTAAATGATCTGAGAAATAAAGTTCAAAAACTTTTTGATGACAAAAAAGAAGCACTTGAAAAAAATCTGCATTCGGAAAAGGAATCGATTGATTTAACACTTCCCGGAAGAAAAAGATGGATCGGTACAAAACATCCTATCACCCAAACATTGGATGAAATAAAGAGAATATTTTTTAAGATGGGTTTTGAGGTGGCTGAAGGTCCCGAGATTGAAGACGATTATCATAATTTTGAAGCATTAAATTTTCCTCCCGATCATCCTGCACGAGATATGCAAGATACCTTTTTCGTCTCTGATAAAATTCTTTTACGAACCCACACTTCTCCGGTTCAAATCAGAGTGATGGAAAAGCAAAAGCCGCCCGTGAGGGTTATAATGCCCGGACGTGTGTACAGAAATGAAGCAATAAGTTCAAGAAGTTATTGTTTATTCCATCAGGTAGAGGGGTTATATGTAGATACAAGAGTGACTTTCAGTGAATTAAAAGGAACGCTTGTTGCCTTTGCCAAACAATTTTATGGGAGCAACATAAAATTCCGTTTCAGACCAAGTTTTTTCCCCTTCACAGAACCAAGTGCAGAGATGGATATAACCTGCTTCTTATGCAAAGGTTCCGGATGCAGGGTATGTAAGCAAACAGGCTGGCTTGAAATATTAGGTTGCGGAATGGTGCATCCAAATGTTTTAAAAAATGTTAATTATGATCCTGATAAATATAGCGGCTATGCTTTTGGAATGGGTATTGAACGAATCGCTATGTTGATGTACGGGATCGACGATATTCGGATTCTTTATCAAAATGATTTGAGATTCTTGAAACAATTTTAATTAAGATGATTATTTATGCGGATTTCACTCAATTGGTTGAAACAATATGTCGAAATAAATCAAACCCCTGAGGAGTTGGCACACTCCCTCACGATGCTTGGTTTGGAAGTCGAAAGTATCGAACGGCTTGGTGACAAATATAATAATTTTTTTGTGGGAAAGGTTGTAAATGTTCAGAAGCATCCTAAAGCAGATAAATTAACAGTCTGCCAAGTCGATGTAGGTGAAAAAACTTTACAAATTGTATGTGGCGCGCCAAATATAGCAGAGAATCAGATTGTTGCAGTGGGACTTGAAGGTGCTATTGTTCCTAAAAATCAACATGATCCTGAAGGTAAGCCGTTTCAATTATCAAAAGTTTCCTTAAGGGGCACAGAATCGAATGGAATGATATGTTCCGAGTATGAATTAGATTTAGGTGAAGATAAAGATGGAATTCTCATTCTTAAAATAAATGCTCCAATAGGAACTCCGCTCTCAAAATATTTAGATCTTGATGACATAATTTTTGAAATTGGTGTTACTCCCAATCGACCCGATGCATTAAGTCATATTGGGATTGCTAGGGAAGTTGCAACGATCCAAAATAAAACGATTTCTCTGCCGGTAACTAAAGTTATAGAAGATACTGCAAAAATATCTTCTAAAGTATCTATTAAAATTGAGGATCCGGATAATTGTCCAAGATACTCCGCAAGGTTACTGACTGATCTAAAAATTAAATCATCCCCCGAGTGGTTGAAACAAAGATTGAAATCGATAGATATTAGATCGGTTAATAACATAGTTGACATAACTAATTATGTTATGATGGAATGTGGGCATCCACTTCATGCATTCGATTATGATAAATTAGAGCAGGGAATGATTGTTATAAAATGTGCTGAAGAGAATCAGCCATTCATCACTCTTGACCATAAAGAGAGGAAGCTAAGAAAAGATACTTTAATGATTTGTGATTCTCATAAACCTATTGCCATTGCCGGAGTGATGGGTGGAGAGAATAGTGAAATCACAAAAGATACCAAAACGATTTTGTTAGAGAGTGCATATTTCTTACCTCGGAGCATAAGAAAAACATCTAAACATTTTAGTCTTGTTAGTGATGCATCGCAGCGGTTTGAAAGGGGAGCTGATCCAAATGGTACTATTTGGGCAATCAATAGAGCAGCTCAATTAATTCAAGAGATTGCAGGAGGAAAGGTATTAAATGGGATAATTGATGTTTATCCAAAAATAGTAGAGGGTGAAAAAGTTATCCTAAGACTCTCGAAATTAATTGAGATTGTAGGAATCACTATCCCAAAGGAAATGGTGATAGAAATTCTTTCTAAGTTGTCGATTAAGGTGATTGACATATCAAGGAGAGAAAATGATGACACTATCATTGTTCAAACGCCAACCTTTAGACCTGACCTTCAGCTTGAGATTGATATTATTGAAGAAGTGGCAAGGATTTATGGTTACGACAACATCCCTGTACATCAAGCCTCATTGATAAAATTTTCAGAAAATGCTCCAATTAAAAATCAAATTTCAGAAATGAAGGCACACTTTATTGGTGCCGGCATGAGCGAAATAATAACCAATAGTATGCAAACAATTCAAACAGCATTGCTTTCATCCCCTCATCCCGTCCAGATATCTAACCCGATTAGCAGAGATATGGAGTCATTGAGGACCAGCCTGCTTCCCAATATGCTTGAAGTCATTCGAGAAAATATTTTTAGAGGAACAACTTTAGTGAGATTGTTTGAATTTGGAAATATCTATTTTAATAATCCCTATATTGCCGGAAAATATTTGAAGGAATATCAAGAAGTAGCGATGCTTACAATCGGATTGTCTGGTTCAGCAAATCGTGTAAATTGGGATGAGAAATCCCGATTTTATGATATTTTTGATATAAAAGGAGAGATCGAATCATTTTTCGAAAAAATATCTCTTGACAATATTAAATTTATTCCTTATTCTACTACCAATGCTTTAAGTGAAAGCGATCTACGTATTGAAATAAATAGCGAGTATATCGGAACCATTGGTATGATTCGTAAAGATGTTCTCAAGAGATTTGGAATAGAACAAGATGTGGTCTTTGCCGATATTGATGTTGATAAAATAATAAAATTGGCTGATATAAAAAAGAAGTTCATGTCTCTATCAAAATTTCCCTCTGTTATTCGAGATATCGCTTTGGTAGTGCATAGAACAGTGCAAATGGACAGAATAGAAGAAGTAATTAAACAATATGGTTCCGAGCTTTTACGAAAAGTAGAATTGTTTGACAGATATACCGGTGAACAAATTGGAAAAGATAATGTCAGTTATGCATTTTCATTAGAATTTATATCAAGTGATCATACCTTGACTCAAAATGAAGTGGATAAAGTTTTTAATAATATTACAAAGAAGTTAGAACAACAACTTAAAGCTGTTATTAGGCAGTAAAGCAAGCAGCATTTTTTAAACCGGCTTGGATTATCATGGAAAATATAGAACACGTTTTAAGAGCTTTTTGGGATAAAACCAGAAATGCGGCTGAATTAATTTCACAGCTTCGCGAAATGAATGCTCATCTTGTAAAAAGAAATGAAATTCTAGAAAGAGAACTTCATCAAATCCGTTCGGAATATGCTTTGAGGGAGAATGAACTGAAAAAATTAAAGCAGGAGCATGCTCAATTTCAGCAAATTACAAGCGGAGACGTGTTTACATCATCTGAGAAGGAAGAAGTAAAAACAAAAATAAGAGATTTAATTGCTAAAATTAATTCTCATTTATGAAATTGATTTAATAATAAAATAATTGTATGTTCTAAGTGGCACTTGTAAATAATTGTTAAAGAAAGTGTCGGATCTATTATGGCTACAGACGGTAAAAGCATAAAAGTAAAAATATTTGGTTCAGAGTATCCCTTAAGAGGTGAGAGTGAAGAACTCACTAAAAAGGTTGCCTCATATGTGGACCAGATGATAAGCACTATACATGAGAAAATTCCTGAACAGCCGCCATTAACGGTTGCTGTTCTATCAGCACTAAATATTACTGAAGATTTATTTAAGGAACGTGAAAAATATCGTGCATTATCCACTTTGGTGGAAACAGAAGTTCAAAAGATGAATGACTTTCTGGAACATCATCTGAATCCGGAATCTTAATTTTTTATTAATCGTTCTTTGCCAATACAATAAGATGGTTGAATGCTTTTTTAAAGTATAAAACCGCACCGTCAGCCTATTCCATGATGTGATAGTTATGGATCAGTCAAACATATTAAAGAATCTGACAAGTTGATTTAATAGGGAACTTGACTTGTGAGCATTGATTACAGGCCTCACCTTTTTAAGGATATTGTGTAATTTCGGAAAACCGAACTTATACATACAGTGGAAGTAAAAAATGTTTCGGAAAGTACCCACTGTGTATTAATTGAGATTCTTAAATACACTGACTGAAAAGCTGAGTGCGGTTTTTTTATTTTTATATAAATTAACATTAATCAGGTAGAAAAATGACATTTGAAATTATACTTCTCCTATCAATAATAGTTGCTGCCGGTATAGGTTTTGGCTCGGGATGGTTTGTGAAAAATAATATTGGGAAAAATAAATTAGTTAACGCCGACCTTAAAGCAAAAAAAATTATCGAAGACGCTGAAAAGGAATCAGCAAACATAAAAAAAGAAAAATTGCTTGAAGTTAAAGATGAATGGTATAGAAAAAAACAAGAATACGAGCAAGAAGTAAACTCAAGACGTAGCAAACTACAATCATTTGAAAAACAACTTGACGGCAGAGAAGATAATCTTGAACGTAGAGTTGAGCTGGTGAACAAAAAAGAAAAAGAGATTGCAACCGTTAAAAAAACATATGAAGAGAAAATAAAGCAAGCCGATGAAAAGAATCTTCATCTTAATCGTTTGATTAATGAAGAAAACCAGAAATTGGAAAAAGTTGCATCTATGTCGCGGGATGAGGCGAAAAAAAATCTGATGGAAAATTTAATCGTAGATGCCAAGACTGAAGCATCACAGACATTGAAGGAAGTTAGAGATAGCGCAAGGGCAGAAGCAAAGAAAGAAGCCCAGAAAGTCATTATTCAGGCTATTCAACGCAGCGCAACCGATCATTGTGTAGAATCAACAGTAAGTGTTTTGCAAATTCAAAACGATGAAATGAAAGGAAGGATTATTGGGAAAGAAGGAAGAAATATACGCGCTTTCGAAGCTGCGACCGGAGTTGATGTAATCGTTGACGATACTCCTGAAGCTGTTATTCTGTCAGCCTTCGATCCATTACGGAGAGAAGTTGCCCGTTTAGCTCTTGAAAGATTGATAACTGATGGGAGAATTCATCCCGCCAGAATTGAAGAAATTGTGGAAAAAGTAAATAAAGAATTGGATGAAGAACTGATTCATTCGGGCGAAAATACCATGATCGAGGTCGGTTTAACAGGTGGAGGTCCGGAACTTCTTCGTCATCTCGGTAGAATGAAATATCGTTCAAGTTATGGACAAAACCTCTTGATGCATTCCATCGAAGTTTCTCACTTAACCGGTTTGATGGCGGTGGAGTTGGGACTCGATTCCACAATGGCAAAACGCGCCGGCTTGTTACATGATATTGGAAAAACTATTGACCGTAGTGTGGAAGGTCCTCATGCACTTATCGGTTATGACCTAGTCAAAAAACTAAATGAGCATCCCATTATAATCAATTCTGTCGGTTCACATCACGACGACATGCCTGTGGAATATCCTATTGCAGCTTTGGTTCAAGCTGCCGATGCTATAAGTGGATCAAGACCTGGTGCAAGACGAGAATCAATTGAAGCCTATGCAAAACGAATGGAGCGGCTCGAAGAAATGGCAAAATCATTCGAAGGTGTTGCACAAACATATGCAATTCAAGCCGGCCGCGAAATCAGGGTTATTGTTGAACATGATAAAATTGATGATGCAATGGCAGATTTATTGGCACACGATATTGCAAAGAAAATCCAAACAGAAATGGGCTTTCCGGGCCAGATTAAAGTTGTTGTCATCAGAGAAAAACGATCTGTTGCATTCGCTAAATAAATGGTGAAATAAACTCCCTTGCAGTTTTATTATTTCTACCGGCTTTATTTTGTATGAACAGGAATAAAAAAATATTTAACACTCTTGCAGTCGGTGTAACCGGAGGTATCGGATCAGGAAAATCAAAAGTATGTCAATTCTTTTCTTCGCTTGGTGCAATTTATCTTCAGGCAGACCGGATTGCACAAATGGTGATGGAAAGTGATCCTGAAGTTATCCGAAAAGTTAAACTGTTATTAGGTTCCGAAGCTTATCTATCGAATGGTAGTCTTAACAAATCACTTATCGCATCTAAAATTTTTAGCAACCATGATGAAAAAAAACAAATAGATGGTGCTGTTCATCCTGCTGTTCTAAAACTTATTGCAAAAGAAATCACAGATGCAAAAAACGAGAAAACATCTCCACTTATTCTGGTTGAAGCTGCATTGATCTTCGAAGCAAATTCTGAATCCATGTACGATTATGTGATAGTTGTTGATGCTCCGAAAAAAACAAGAGTTCGCTGGTTACACAAACGCGACGGTTCGGATACAACAGAGATAATCAGCAAAATGAAATCACAGTTAAGTGACAAGGAAAAATTGTCTCGTGCAGATTTTGTGATTAAAAATTCAGGTACAATCAGTCAATTAGAAGATCAATCCCGATTTATTTTCAATTTATTAACATCAATTTCTAGGACAAAAGTTTCCTAATACAGCAATTCAATGGAAATCATATCCGATTATTTGGTAATAGGAAGTGGAATAGCAGGTTTATCTTTAGCTCTAAAAACTGCTGCTCTTGGTACTGTTATTCTTATAACTAAAAAGGAAAAAGCGGAATCAAATACGAACTATGCTCAAGGTGGGATAGCAACGGTTGTTTCATCGCTCGATACATTTGAATTGCATATTACCGACACATTAAAAACCGGTATGGGTTTGTCTCATAAAGAGTCGGTTGAAGTAATGATTAAAGAAGCTCCTGACCGGTTAAATGAGTTAATCCATGTCGGTGTGGCATTCACCGAAAAAGACGGTTTACTCGATTTAGGCAGAGAAGGAGGGCACTCTAGAAACAGAATCGTTCACGCCCACGATCATACCGGTGCTGAAATCGAGCGGGCTTTATTATACGCAATTTCAATTCATCCTAATATCACTTTATTGGAAGATCACATCGCTATCGATCTGATCACCGAACATCATCTCGGCTTTCAGGTCAAAAACGATACTCCCATTCATTGCTGGGGAGCGTATGTACTTGATGTAAAAAATAATGTCGTCAAAAAATTTCTTGCATCAAGAACGATTCTTGCATCAGGTGGAGTCGGACATGTATACCTTCACACTACTAATCCGTTAATCGCCACCGGTGATGGTGTTGCTATGGCATACAGGGCAGGTGCATTAATAGGAAATATGGAATTCATACAATTTCATCCTACAAGTTTATTCAATTCGGGTTCACCTTCATTTTTAATCTCCGAAGCAATTCGTGGATTTGGAGGCAAACTTTTCACCAAGCGGAATGAAGAGTTTATGAATCGGTACGATGCCCGGGGCTCGCTCGCTTCAAGAGATATAGTTGCCCAGGCAATTGATATCGAATTAAAGAAAAGCGGAGATGAATATGTGTTGCTTGATTTACGCCATCTCGATTCGGAGAGTATTAAACAGAAATTTCCATTAATTTATAAAACTTGTTTGGAAAAATTTAAACTAGATATTACATCCGAATCTATTCCTGTAGTACCGGCAGCCCATTATTCATGCGGCGGTGTTATCACCGATCTGAATGGAAGAACAGGAATTGAAAATCTTTATGCATGCGGCGAAGTTGCAATGACAGGAGTACATGGTGCTAACCGGCTCGCGAGCAATTCACTTCTTGAAGCAATAGTATTTGCTCATCGTGCATTTGAGGATATGAGACTGAATAAGAAAAATAATCCAGACATGATTCCTAAAATCCCCGAGTGGGACGACAGTGGAACATTCGATTCAGAAGAGTGGGTTTTGATTGAACATGATCGGAAAGAAATTCAACAAATAATGTGGGATTATGTGGGAATAGTCAGGTCGAATTTAAGATTGGAACGTGCTGAAAGAAGATTGAATTTAATTAAAAATGAAATAGAAAATTATTATAAACGGACGAAGGTTACTGAAGGATTGATTGAATTAAGAAATCTTGCAACAGTCTCGGATCTGATTATCAAATCGGCGATTTCCAGAAAAGAAAGTCGCGGACTTCATTATACAACCGATTATCCTCAAAAAGACGATAAAAATTGTTTGCAAGATACAATCATTTCCAGATTTGAAAGTTGAATTGTATATTAATACAACCAAATTCTTAAATGCTTCAAAAATAATCTGATGACTAAATTTATAGATAAACCTCAAGACCATTGCGCTGTTTTCGGAATATACGGTCATCCGGATGCCGCAAAGATGACTTACTATGGATTACTTGCGCAACAGCACCGCGGACAGGAAGCATCGGGAATTGTAACATCATCTTTTAACGCAAAATTAAACAAACATCATTTCCACATACACAAAGATTTTGGACTTGTAAATGATGTTTTTAAAGATGAAACAATTTTATCGGAATTACTTGTTGGTGATTCGGCAATAGGCCACAATCGATATTCAACCGCCGGAGCTTCCGACAATAAATTAAATATCCAACCGCTTTTAGTGAATTACCGCAACGGAAATATTGCTATTTCGCATAACGGTAACCTCACAAATTTTCGAAAACTAAGAAATAAACTTCAGGAAGAAGGAACAATCTTTCAAACAACTTCAGATACTGAAATTATCTTACACCTGATTGCTAAAAGCAAGCAAGATGATCAGGTGCGTCAAGTTATCGATGCTCTCAATCAGGTTGAAGGTGCATTCTCGTTTGCCATTCTAACAAACGAAAAATTGATAGCTGCCAGAGATCCGTATGGATGGAGACCGCTGGCAGTTGGGAAAGCCGGTTCGTCGTATGTAATTGCATCTGAAACTTGTGCATTTGATATCATCGATGCAGAATATGTTTGCGATGTTGAACCGGGAGAAGTTTTAGTCTTTGACAAGGATACATTAAAAACAGGAGAAGCAAAATCGTTTCGTTTATCCGGAAAGAGGGAGAAACCGAACCATTGTATCTTCGAGTATATTTATTTTTCCAGGCCTGACAGCAGAGTATTTGGAGAAAGTGTAGATCGGGTTAGACGGAAACTTGGAAAGTCACTTGCAGAGGAACATCCTGTTAAACCGGACAATCAGGATGAGTCGGTTATTGTGATCAACGTACCTGATTCCAGTAATACCGCAACACTTGGTTACGTGAGCCGAAATAATAAAAATGGAAATAAAAGTAAATATGAAATCGGATTGATCCGAAGTCATTATGTGGGAAGAACTTTTATTCAACCTCAACAAGATTTAAGAGAAATAAAAGTTAAAACAAAATTTAACACTGTCCGGAATGTTTTAAAAGGAAAAAAAGTCGTTATTATTGATGATTCAATAGTTCGAGGTACAACATCTGTACAGCTTGTAAAGTTGATAAGAGATGCCGGTGCAAAAGAGATTCATTTCAGAGTTACATCACCTATGATTAAATATCCTTGTCACTTTGGAATGGATTTTCCAAATCCGGAAGAATTAATAGCAAATAGATGCAGCGGTGATCTTGAGATGATAAAGAATGAGTTGGGAGTTGATAGCGTTGGATATTTATCATTGGAGAAATTATTAGATTCAGTGCCTGTTGATAAGGGACAATCATATTGCACTGCTTGTTTTAGCGGCCAATTCCCTATCAACATTGCTGATTTATCATCAAAAGACGAGCATGAGTTCTAATATAATGGTCTCACAATATTGGACATTCTCTAATTTATTAAGTGCCTTCAGAGCAGTTTTAGCATTCCCGATAGGATATTTAATTTTAAAAGATGCAACGTTGTTCAGATGGGAAATTACCATCTTGATTTTAATTGCCTCACTTACAGATTATGCCGATGGATTTCTTGCACGCAAACTGAATCAAGTTACTGAAACAGGAAAAATACTCGATCCAATTGCAGATAAAATTGCAATCTCAATAATTATAATTGCATTGATTATCATTCAGAGAATTCCGTTGTGGTTTGGAGTACTTGTAATATTCCGAGACCTGACAATCATGTTGGGAAGTTATCGAATCATGAAGATGAAAAAAGTAACACTTCAATCGAACTGGGTGGGAAAATGGACTGTAACTATTCTGGCATTTTATATTTTATCTGTGATTGTTTTAAGAGATGATTCAACCGGTCTGAGTTTTATACTGTTGGTTGCGAGTACGATAATGGTGATTGTATCGTTTGGAATTTATTTAAAACGATACATTTCTGTAATAAAAGAATAACTGTTCAAATAATCGAAAAATAATATGGGTTTCTTTGATAAATTTAAATTAGGCAGGTTGAAGGAAGGTTTGGCAAAAACACGTGAGAATATTTTTGGCAAAATACAAAAAGTTCTCGCCGGAAAAACAAAAATCGATGATGAGACAATTGATGATATTGAAGAAATATTATTAAGCGGCGATGTTGGTGTTGCAACAACTCAAAAAATTATAGACGATATCAGAAAAAGAGTCAAGTCGGATGGATACGACAATCCTGAAAATTTAAATCAATTGCTTCGTGAAGAGGTGATAAAAATATTCGGGAACACATTTTCGGAAAATGAGAACCCTTTCGAATTATCATCAAGCGCCAAGCCCCATGTTGTTATGATTGTGGGTGTGAATGGTGTAGGTAAAACAACAACCATCGGTAAACTTGCATATAATTACAAGAACTTGGGAAAAAAGGTATTAATCGCAGCCGCCGATACTTTCAGAGCTGCAGCTAATGAGCAGCTTGAAATTTGGGCAAAGAGGGCAGGTGTAGAAATTATACAGCAAAATCATGGAGCTGATCCCGCCTCAGTCACATACGACGGCTTAAAATCTGCGATAGCTCAAAAAGCTGATCTGTTGATCATCGATACTGCAGGCAGACTTCATACAAAAGTAAATTTGATGGAGGAATTGAAAAAGATTAAACGGGTGCTGCAAAAGCTTGATCCTTCAGCACCGCATGATGTTTATCTCGTGGTTGATGCTTCGACCGGACAAAATGCAATCCAACAGGCAAAACATTTTACAAATGCTGTGGGTATCACCGGATTGATCTTAACAAAATTAGACGGAACTGCCAAAGGTGGAGTTGTACTCGCCATTAATCAGGAATTGAATATCCCTGTAAAATATGTGGGTGTTGGAGAAAAGATTGATGACCTACAACCCTTTGACCGGAAAGCGTTTGTCGAAGCATTGTTTGAAAAATGATAATGAATCTTCGGGTAGCAACATACGATTTGCAACTCAAGCATACATTTACAATATCCCGGAGTGCCCGAAAATCGGTGCCGGTTGTCTTTTGCGAATTTGAGCATGATGGCATTATAGGTCGGGGTGAATCATCTCCATCTTCCCGGTATAATGAATCTGTTCAGACTGTTTTAAAATTTTTTGAAAAGATAAATTTAAAAAGATTCGGAAATGAAGTTGATATTCCTCGGATCATGGATTATATCAATCAAGTCGATTCAGGAAACAGTGCCGCTAAAGCAGCAATTGACATTTCAATACATGACTGGATCGGTAAGAAAGAAGGGGTTCCTTTATGGAAGAAATGGAATCTGGATAAATCAAAAATACCCATTACTTCTTTCACGATTGGAATCGATTCACCTGATTTGATTTCACAGAAAGTTAAAGAAGCTGAAGAGTATCCGATACTTAAAGTAAAATTAGGCGTTGCGGATGATCTTGAAATAATAAAAATTATCCGAAAACATACTTCCAAATTAATCAGAGTTGATGCGAATGAAGGTTGGAAAATTAAAGAAGAAGCTCTGGAAAAAATAATGTGGCTTGTAAAACAAAATATTGAATTAATTGAACAGCCGATGCCCGCAACACAATTGGATGATATAAAATGGCTTCATGAGCGAGCAGGATTACCGTTGATCGCCGACGAAAGTGTTTCGAATAGTGCCGATATAAAAGATATTGCAGGTTATTTCGATGGCATTAATATCAAGCTTATGAAAGCAGGCGGCTTACGGGAAGCCTATAAAATGATTGAAGAAGCAAAAAAAAATAATTTAAAAATTATGCTCGGATGTATGATTGAATCTTCACTCGCAATCTCAGCAGCAGCTCAATTACTTCCGTTTGCTGATTATGCCGATCTTGACGGAAACCTGTTAATATCTAACGACCCGTTCGATGGAGTGAAATATCAGGATGGATATATCAAATTATCTGATGAACCCGGCTTGGGAGTAACGAAGCGGTTATGAATCGTGCTATAAAAATATTACCGGAACATCTTGCGAATAAAATCGCAGCCGGCGAAGTTATTCAGCGTCCCGCTTCAGCCGTGAAAGAATTGATTGAAAATTCACTTGATGCAAATGCAAATTCGATTCAAATCATAATTCAAAATGGCGGGGTCGATTTGATTAAAGTTGTGGATAACGGAATTGGAATGAGCAGTGAAGATGCAAAAGTAGCATTTCACCGTCATGCCACTAGCAAAATTGAAACCTATGAAGACCTTGAATCAATCAGAACGCTTGGTTTTAGGGGAGAAGCACTTGCATCTATAGCCGCAGTATCGCAAGTGGAGATGCGGACAAGAGATAAAAAAAGCGAATTAGGTACAAAAGTCAGAATCAATGGTGATGATAAAATCGAGATTACACAGGATGCATCACCGATAGGTACAACCATATCGATGCGGAATCTTTTTTTTAATACACCTGCCAGAAGACATTTCCTAAAAAGTATTTCAACAGAATACCGCCATGTGTATGAAGTTATACAGAGGTGTGCAATTTCAAAACCCGATGTTGAATTTCAATTTTACAGCGACGAAGAATTAATACTGCATTATTATTCTTCGAATATTGAAAATCGTATAAAAGATATTTTCGGAAAATCACTTACCTCAACTTTACTTCCGCTTGAAGGAGTTGATGAACCGGTATCAATAACCGGTTTTATTGGCCAGCCTCAATTTGCACGACGTGGCAAAGTTGAGCAGTTTATATTTTTGAATAATCGTTTTATAGTAAGCAAAAATTTGAATCATGCAGTTTATCAGGGTTATGAACATTTGATTGAAAAAGGTGCGTTTCCGTTTTTTATTCTTTTTCTGACAATTGATCCTAAGAAAGTCGATGTTAATGTCCATCCTTCAAAAATGGAAGTGAAATTTGACGATGAATCATCCATTTACAAAATGTTTTTAACAGTTGTTCGATCCACTTTGAAGAAATATAATTTAATTCCTCAAATAAAATTAGAATCTAGGGGAAATGAAAACCCTGTAGAAACTTTTCGTCTCTCTTCACAACCTGTATCAATGCGGAATTATTCAAAGGAAACTGAAGAGTTAACCCCGGGAAAACCTTCGGAGAAAGCTATTCAACATTTTCAGCATTTATATATTCAAAGGGATGATAATGTTGACCGTACAGGCCAGACGGTTCATTCGATCACCGACACAAAATATCAACAACTCCGAAATAAATATATAATTGTCAGGGCAGAGGATGGATTGCTGATAATCGATCAACATGCTGCACACGAAAGAATAATTTTCGAGAAGGTAAAATCAAGATTTATTAACAATGAGAAGAATTCTCAGCAATTGCTGTTTCCAGTAACGGTACAGCTCACTCCTGCTGATTCATTGTTGGTTAAAGAAATGTTCAGCGATTTTGAATTGTTAGGATTCAGCTTAAAATATTTTGGCAACAATACAGTAATAATTGATGGTGTTCCACCTGAAATTAAACCGGGTATGGAAGGAACAATATTTGAAGACGTTTTGAGCTTATACAAAGATGATAAGCAGGATGTTCCTATGAAACCGTCTGAAAGATTGGCGAAATCTTTTGCATGCAAAGCCGCAATAAAGGCAGGTGATCCACTTAATCAAACAGAGATGAAATCGCTGATTGATCAGTTGTCGTATGCCGAGATCCCAAATGTTTGTCCGCATGGCAGGCCTGTCAGTATGAAGTTAACGATCGAAGAGTTGGATAAAAGATTCGGAAGAACATCCTGAATATTTGATCTTCGCTATTAATTACCCTTTCTCGCTATTGACATTCCAGTCCGCAATTATTATCTTTTTTTAGCTGAGTTTTTTAAGTCGAATCCCGCAAACACATTTGAAAAAGAAAATCTCAATATTATTGATACTATTTTCGGTTTTATGCCTGGCTAAGAATGAAGAACCCGGCATTGAAGGAAAAATGCGTTTGTCTTTCCGCGAGAGGATCATCAATAAATTTAGAATCGATTCAGCTCAAGTGAATCCAAATGCTCTTAAATATTTGTCAAATACCAATCGTTTAAAACCTGTATCAAATTATTCTCATTCAATTCAACCGCTGCAGCAAAGTAAATCGAACGTTAATATATCTCAACCATTTTCAAAATCAATAATAACAGGATCAGTACACGAAGAATGGGTAAGAACATTTGCCTCCAATCACTTGCCCTCGGAAGATTATGCAAATGACGTTTCAGTAAATAATAATGATGAAGTTATTGTTACCGGTGTTAGCTTTACTTCATACAGCGGCGCTGATTATTTTACCATAAAATATAATGAGCGTGGCGATACTTTATGGACTAAAAGATTCAATGGTACTGCAAACGGTTACGATGAAGCTACGGCTATTGCAGTTGATAGATTTGATAACGTATATGTAACTGGATACTCGGCAATCGATCTTGAGCATTTTACAATTACCACCGTTCAATATAAGACTGATGGAGAAATAGGATGGATTAGATCTTACACGCCCGCTTCTGGGACAAACGGAATTCCTACTTCTATTGGTGTTAGTCAGAATGGCGATATTTATATTTGTGGATATTTTGAATCGAGTCAAAATACTGATATTGCAATTATAAAATATGACCGTTTTGGAAATCTGTTATGGGAAAAATCTTACGATGGTGGATTGAACGGATTGGATATTGCTTTTTCTTTAGCAATAGATTCTAGTGATGGTGTAATAGTTGGTGGAGCATCTCAAAACGTGCTTTCCGGAAGCGATATGCTGGTATTATCTTATGACAGTAATGGAACATTAAGATGGATGAATATAAATCCCCAATCTTCAAATAAACGTGATGCTGTTACATCGGTGGTGGTGGATTCAACAGGCAATGTTTTTGCAACCGGTTACACAGCAAATCAGTATGGCCAATTTGATTATCGTACCGCTAAATACGATCTTAACGGTAACCAGAAGTGGGTGAATCTTTTTAACGGTCAAGGAAACGGAGATGATTTTGCAATCTCAATCGGCATTGATCAATCCAGCAACATTTATATCACCGGTTCAAGTTTTTCAACTGTGTCCGGTTTTGATTTTGTAACATTGTCCTACGATGAGAACGGAGTAATAAGATGGACCGCACCGTTTAAGGGGAATGCCGGTTATGATGACCGGGCTACATCCTTAAAGGTGGATAGAAAACATAATCAAATATTTGTTTGTGGCTTATCAAATTCCCGAAGCGGTGGACCCGGAGATTATGCAACAATTAGATATAATTACAATGGAATTCCACTTTGGATGTTATATTACAATAACCAATCAAATGGAAACGATTATCCCTCTGCAATGGTAAGTGATAAGAAAGGTAATGTTTATGTTACAGGAAGCAGTGACGGAGGAGAGACGTCGTACGATTATCTAACTGTAAAATATAAATCTGTAGAAACCGATCAATGGCCTACGAGATTTAATAATGGTATGGGAAGTAACGGAAATTCATTCACCATCATCGATTCCAAAGGAAATATTATTAGTGCAGGAAATGATTCATCAAAAATATTGGTTGTAAAATTTGATTCCACGGGAAAATGGCAGCAGCAAATCTCTGTAGGCAACAATGGAAAGGCGTGCGGCTTGGTTATTGACAGTCAGGATAATTATTACCTGACGGGGACAACTTTTAATGGATTATCGCAAGACTACCTGACAATAAAATTCAATATTAATGGTGAGATTATTTGGACAAAACAATACGATGGACCTGCCGCACTAAATGATAAGCCATCTGGTATCGCAGTTGGTAAAGCGGGTGATGTTTATGTTACCGGACTGAGTTATGGTGCTTCGACAATGAGCGATATAGTTACTATAAAATATAATTCTGAGGGTGAAGAGCAATGGATTGTTCGATATAACGGAAGTTTGAATAATAGAGATAGTGCTGCAGCAATCGTGTTAGATTCAGCAGGAAATGTTTATGTCGGCGGAACTACCGTGCGATATGGATCGTCCTATGATTTTATTGTTATCAAATATTCAAATCAGGGTGTGGAACAGTGGCGAACTTTTTATAATGGAACAGGTGGCGGGGCAGATTTTCTCAAAGATATGGTCACTGATGCTAAAAATTTTATTTATGTAACGGGCAGAAGCAACGGCAAAGGAACATTTGGAGATTATGCAACTCTCAAAATAAATTATGATGGTATAATTCAATGGGTAGCCCGTTTTGACGGACCAGGCAACTACATAGATGATCCTTCCTCGATAGGTGTGGATAAATATGGGAATGTAATTGTTACCGGTTTATGTTATTCATTCTCTAGCGGAAGTAATCTTGTAACAGTCAAATATAATGCAAGCGGTGGACAAATGTGGAGTCAAGTGGAATTTGGAAATTGGCGGGGAAGCAATAAAGCAGCATCGCTTGCTATTGATTCAGACGGGAACTCTTATGTTACCGGGACATATTCAACATCAACAACCGGTCTTGATATTGTAACGAAGCGATATTCACCTACTGCTTACAAGGATTGGGAGGTTAGTTACAACAGCTACTTTAATCTGGATGATGAGGCAAAATGTAATTTATTAGATGAAAAACATGGCTATTTTTATGTTGGGGGAAGCAGCGTTTCTTCAAATCTTACAACAGATATAGTTATTCTAAAAAATACACTTGGAGGTGCATCTGATCAGTTATGGCCCCGCAGGGAAAATGGCCCAGGTATTAGCTACGATGATGTAGGCTTACTGAGAATCAGTTCGGAGGAGAATATAATTTATGCCGGAAAAAGTTTGTCTAATGCTCAAAACGAAGATTTGCTCATTTTTTCATATACACCGGATGGTAAATTGATTTGGAATGTGCTGGAAAAAAATAGCACAGGTGGTGATATAAACATATCGGATATGGTTCTGGATAAAACAGGAAAAATAGATTTGTCAGCCACAAATTATGATAACAATTCCTGCGATATCGGAATATATCGGTATGATCTTAATGGTGATCATGTATGGCAACAACGCTATGATGGTGTTACAAATAGTTATGATTTTAGTTCATCAATTGCTGTGGATGATAGTTCGAATGTAATATCTGTCGGGTATAGCGCCGGATTAACGTCATACGATTATGTGATTAATAAATATGATTCTACCGGAAATTTGAAATGGAATGTTATTTATGATGGAGATTCAAAATTAGACGATCTGGCATATGCGGTTGTTGTTGATAGCACTGGGAACATTTATGTAACAGGTTTGAGTGTCGGTTATTCAACTATGTCTGATTATCTGACAATTAAGTTAAATCCGGGAGGAGAGATCAAATGGATTGCCCGGTGGAATGATTCGATGAATGGGTACGACAAGGTGGAAGCCATCTCAATAGACAAAAATAATAATATCGTTGTATCAGGATATGCTACCGGTATAGATTCTTCGTACGACATTGTTACAGTAAAATATGACAGTTCCGGGAATGAATTATTCTCAATTGCTTATATTGGTATCCCGCACTCAAATCAAATCATGTGTGCAATGACAATTGATACTGAAGGAAATATTTTAATAGCAGGTCAGACTAATGAAATTGAAATAAACTCATACGAATATTTGATCTTAAAGTATGATGCAAATGGGAATTTGTTATTCAAACAAACATATTCCGCTTCAAATGGTCTTGAAAGTAAGCCCAGCGACATCGCAATTGATGTTGAGGGAGGGATTTACGTTACAGGCAAAAGCAAAGGCTCTGATCTTACATACGATTATGCAACAGTTAAATTAAATTCAAATGGTGAAATAATCTGGGTTGCCCGTTACAGTTCCGCTGTGGGTTGCAACGATGAAGCTAAAAGTATAAAAGTCGACCCCGCAGGAAATATCTATATTACAGGTACATCCTCAACCGATAGTTGGAGTGTAATAAATTCCATAAAGTATAGACAAACAACAGTAGGCATTGTGGAGAATGAAGAAGGCAAACCGAAAGAATTTAAAATGTATCAAAATTATCCGAATCCATTTAATCCAGTTACTACAATAAAATATGTTCTTCCACAAAAAGATCACGTGATAATTAAAATATTCAATGTCATGGGTCAGTTGATACAAACAATATCTGATTCTGACCAGGATCCCGGAACTCATCAAATTAGATTTGATGCTTCGCATATTTCCTCCGGGATTTACTTTTGCAGGCTGAGTACCGCCAATGGTTACATCTCCACGAAGAAATTGATAGTTTTAAAATAAGATACTTTCCACAAAGAATATAATTACGTAGTTGATTTAGTATTTCTTCTTTTTTGAACAAAGGAATAGATTTATTATCTTAATTTTCATTATGATTATATTTGGTTGATAGATATTTCAATGAGTAATTCAGATAAGGCTGATTATGGGAAATTCGTCAGAAGATATTAAAGCAGCAAAAGATAAGTGGAAAAAACTTGCCGCTAAAACAGAGTCGCTCCCTCTGAAATATACAACTGTTTCAGGTGAACCGATTGAAATGTTGTATACACCCGATGATATAAACCACATAGATTTTTTAAATGAAATTGGTTTTCCGGGGGAGTATCCATACACACGGGGTATTCATACAAATATGTATCGGGGCAGATTATGGACGATGAGACAATTTGCCGGTTTTGGTACACCGGAAGATACGAATGAGCGTTATCATTATTTATTGAAGCATGGCCAGACAGGACTTTCAGTAGCATTTGACCTTCCCACACTGATGGGAAGAGATGCCGATGATCCTCAATCGCTGGGTGAGGTTGGTATTTGCGGTGTCTCAATCAGTTCACTTGCTGATATGGAACTACTTTTTAAAGGAATAAACCTCGCACAAGTATCAACTTCAATGACCATCAATGCCCCGGCTGCGATGCTTCTGGCTTTCTATGTTGCTGTTGCAATCAAACAAGGTGCCTCACCAAGTCAGTTACGCGGTACAATTCAAGCCGATATTTTAAAAGAATATATTGCTCAGAAAGAATGGATTTACCCGCCGCATCCATCCATGCGAATTATAACCGACATGTTTGAATATTGCACGAACGAAATGCCCCAATGGAATCCCATTTCAATTAGTGGTTATCATATACGCGAAGCAGGAGCAACGGCGATTCAAGAGTTAGCTTTTACACTTGCCGATGGGTTCGCATATGTTGAAGCCGGAATCGAGAAAGGTTTGAATGTTGATGATTTTGCACCACGTCTCTCTTTCTTTTTTAACTCGCATTTAGATTTTTTCGAAGAAATAGCAAAGTATCGTGCAGCACGAAAAATTTGGGCGAAGCGGTTACGCAATAAATATAAAGCAAAGAATCCAAGATCATGGTTACTCAGGTTTCATACTCAAACTGCCGGGTGTACTTTAACCGCCCAGCAGCCGGAGAATAACATTGTTCGTACTGCATACCAGGCTCTGGCTGGAGTATTAGGAGGAACTCAATCGCTGCACACAAATTCTATGGATGAAACGCTGGCTCTCCCGTCTGAGAAAGCTGTCAAAATAGCCTTGAGGACCCAACAAATAATATCCCATGAAATAGGAGTAACAAACACGATAGATCCTTTAGCTGGAAGCTATTTTATTGAAGCACTGACAGAAAAAATGGAAAAAGGAGCAGAAGCTTATTTCGAAAAAATAGATTCAATGGGTGGAGTTATTCCGGCAATTGAAGCAGGATTTTTCCAGAGAGAAATTGCAGAATCTGCATATCGCTATCAACAGGAATTAGATAGGAAAGAAAAAATTATTGTGGGGGTCAACGATTATATTGAAGAGAATGAAAAAATTGAAATTCCGATTCTTTATATTCCACCGGAAGTAGAAAGCAAACAGCGGGAACGGATCGCCCAGGTCAAGGCATCGCGTGATAAGCTGAAGGTAGATGAAACATTATCGGCATTGAAGAGGTCAGCACAGGATGGAAGCAATTTGATTCCCCGGTTAATCGATTGCACAAAAGCATATGTAACGCTTGGAGAAATGAGCAATACACTTGCCGAAGTTTTTGGAATTTACGAAGAACCTGCAATATTCTAAAGTTTTATGAAAGCAGTTAAATACATAATAACTTCAATGAGAATGCAGCAATGGGTGAAGAATTTATTTATCTTCGCCGCACTGATTTTTTCAGGCAACCTTTTTTATACAATCGATTTATATTTGACAACCGCAGGTTTCCTGCTATTTTCTTTACTTGCCAGTGGTTTTTATATTTTTAATGATATTATTGACATTCAAAGAGATCAACTTCATCCACTAAAATCTAAACGACCGCTTCCGTCAGGAAAATTAAATAAAAATGTTGCCCTTACTGTTTCAATTATTCTTGTGGTAGTTTCCATCATATCATCTTACCTTCTGAACCAAATGTTTGGTATGATAACCTTACTATATCTGATAATAAATATTTGGTATTCGTATCAGTTAAAAACATTCGTGATACTCGACGTGATGACGATATCCGCGGGGTTTGTGTTGCGGGTGGTAGGTGGTGCAGTGCTTATCAATGTTCCTTCCTCAGAGTGGATTATAATATGTACTATACTTTTATCTCTGTTCCTCGGATTCAGCAAAAGGAGGCATGAGCTTACAATTCTGGAAAGAGATGCCGATGTCCATCGTCCGGTTCTGCATGAATACAGTCCCTATTTTTTAGATCAGATGATAGGAATTGTAACCGCTACAACTGTTATGTCTTATGCACTTTATACTATCTCGGATGAAACAATAAGGAAATTCGGCACTAAAAATTTAATTTACACAGTACCGTTTGTTTTATACGGAATATTCAGATATTTATATTTAGTTCATAAAAAAGAAGAAGGTGGAAATCCCACCAAACTTCTTATTACCGATGTTCCGATTATTATAAATATTTTATTATGGATTTTAACTGTTGTAATTATTATATACGGTAAATGATATATGGCAAAATCAAAAGTCGCAGTTGTAAAAACTAGACCGGATACTGTTATCGAAGATACAATCAAACTAATGAAGATGGCGGGCATCGATGAAGCACTTCAAAAGAATACTGTTACCATTTTAAAAGACAATATCTCCTGGCATTATCCATTTCCCGGAGCAAATACAACACCATGGCAGTTCGAAGGGACAATAAAGGGTTTGAAGCAAAATGGATTTAGCGATCTTGCTTGTGTTCAGAATAAAACCGTTGTGACAAATGCATTCAAGGGTGAAGATCTTAATAACTATCTTCCAATATTTAAAAAATATGATATTCCTGTTTTATATAATTTTAAAGAAGGGGATATGAATTGGATCGATTATTCACCAAAGGCGAAGATGCATGTATTGAATAAAATATATCATGAAGGTATTTTTATACCAGATTATTTTATCGGAAAGAATATAGTTCATCTACCGACTGTAAAATGCCATATCTACACAACCACTACCGGTGCAATGAAGAATGCATTCGGAGGTTTATTGAACAACAAAAGGCATTACACTCATTCCTGGATACATAAAACGTTAGTAGATCTTCTCGCAATACAAAAGGAAATCCACTCCGGTATTTTTGCCGTTATGGATGGCACAACGGCAGGGAATGGTCCCGGACCACGAACAATGTTTCCGGTTATTAAAAATTTTATGCTGGCAAGTTCAGATCAAGTTGCGATCGATGCGGTTGCCGCAAAAATGATGGGTTTTGATCCGCTGGGTATTGAATATATTTCATTGGCACATTCCGATAAACTTGGAGTTGGAGATCCGCGTGAAATTGAAATAATCGGAGATGACATCACCAACGAATCGTGGGGATTTGAAGTAGGCGACAACGGTGCGAGTTTGGTTGGAGACCTCTTGTGGTTTGGACCTTTAAAAGGATTACAAAAATTATTTTTCCATACTCCATTGGTTAATATTTTTGTACTTGGGTCGGAATTATATCACGATTATTACAGATGGCCGTTCAAAGATAAAAAGATTTTTGAAAATTGGAAACATACCACAGAGTGGGGAGAGCTTTTTCAAAAATATCAAAAGGGCAAAGTTCTCTAACATTCTAATGACCTCACTAAATAAAAAATCTTCTGAATTGAACTGATATGACCAAGCAGCATCGGGCAGAAGTTTATATGCTTTTGGTAACTGTGATTTGGGGAAGCACTTTTGTCATTAGTAAAAATTTACTTAACTATACTTCACCCCTGGCTTATACAGCGCTGAGATTTTTTCTATCCGCAGCACTGGTTTTAATTTTTTTCTATAAACGTGTTTCATTAATTCCCTTATCAACGATGTTAAAGGGATCTGTCTTGGGTGTTTTTTTATTTTTTGGTTTTGCGCTCCAGACAATCGGTCTTCAATACACATCTGCTTCAAAGTCTGCATTCTTTACAGGGATGCTGGTTGTCCTGACACCGATTGTACATTACATCGTTCAACATTATTTGAAGATGGAAAAAAAGCCGTTACGGATTGCAAACATCATCGGCGTTTTGTTAGCTGCAGTCGGACTTTTTTTACTTACATCACCCAAAGGATCCGAATTCAATCTTGGTGATGGGCTCACTCTTGGGTGTGCCTTGCTTTTTGCATTATATATCGTCTATCTTGATTTTGCTTCTACTGAACCTGATAAGCTCCAATTAACTTATATACAATTTTTAGTATGCGGCATCTTGGGATTGATTTCGGCGATTCTTTTTGAAAAATCGTACATTGTTTTTGAATGGCAATTTATTTCATCGTTACTTTATCTTACAATTTTTGCAACGATTATTTCGATGTGGGTTCAGAATAAATATCAGGGTGATACAACTCCTACCAGAGCCGCATTGATATTTGCAATGGAGCCGGTGATAGCAGGTGCGTTCGCATATTATTTCCGCGGTGAACTGATAGGTTTTGCGGGTATTATAGGAGGATCGATTATTTTATTAGGGTTGTTTGTCTCTGAATTTTCCGATAACATTCCTGTTTTAAAAAAAGAAATTGATTAAAAATTAATATCAAAAACAAATTCAATGAAGAAGAGTATTACACTATCAATCATTTCAGGCGTTTTGCTTGGTATTTCATATCCTCCGTTTCAGTTAGGCTTTCTTGCATATTTTTCACTGGTTCCTTTACTCGTTGCTTTAGATGATCTGAAAACACATTACCAGGTGTTCAAATGTTCAACGATCGCTTTTTTCATTTTCTCGGTTATAACACTTTACTGGGTCGGTGCTTTTAACATTGCAAAAGATAGATATTTATTAGTTACCGGAATTGCATTGTTCGTTGTAACGCCTGTATGGTTTTATCTTGCCGTGAGAATGTTTTTCTTCGTTAGAAAAGGATTTGGAAAAACAATCTCAATGATTGCATTTCCATTCATATGGGTAGGATGGGAATATATGCTCACGAAAATTGAGATTGGATTTCCTTGGTTGACAATAGGACATACACAAAGTTACGATTTAACAGCAATTCAATTTGCTTCATACACTGGTGTGTTTGGAGTGTCTTTCTGGATAATTATACTGAATGTTTTATTATTTTATTTAATTCAGATGATAATTTCAAAAAAATTCGGTTTTCTATATGCGAAGGCAATAGTTTTAATTATTTTGATTGTCAGCTTAATAATTCTTCCGCGAATTTATGGATCGATGATTTTTAATGATACCCTGAAGCCGAGCAATTCTGATGTTGAAAAAATTAAAATTGGTGTTATTCAACCGAATATTAATCCTTATGAAAAATGGTACGGCAATGTTGATAAACAAATCGGTGTTCTTCAATCGCTTTCATCATCAGCAGCTAAAGAAAATGTTGATCTTCTTCTCTGGCCCGAAACTGCAGTGCCTCTGTATCTTCTATTCCCAACTAATTACACCTATTTTAACAAAATAAAAGATCAAGTTGATTCGATAAATATTCACCTTTTGACAGGTATGACCGATTGGGCGTTATACCCAGACAGCATTATACCCCCCAGAAGCAGTAAGCATATTGAAAATGGACAACGATATGATATATTTAACTCGGCAATATTACTCGAACCACATAATGTAAAATATCAAAAATATGATAAAATGATTTTGGTACCTTTTGCTGAAAGAATTCCGTGGGTTGAAGAATTGAGTTTCTTAAATCTTGATGTTCTGAGATGGAATTTTGGCACCTCCGGTTACGGAATCGGAAGAGACACAACTGTGTTTTCATTCTGCCCGAAAAATATGACCGATGTAAAATTTTCAATCATGATCTGCTTTGAGTCGGTGTTCCCGGAATTTGTATCAAGGTTTGTTCAAAAAGGGTCTCAATTTTTAGTAGTAATTACAAATGATAATTGGTGGGGAAAAACTTCCGGGCCATATCAACATCTGCAATTCGATATCTTTAGGGCGATTGAAAACAGGCGATGGCTGGTACGCTGCAATAACGGTGGAGTATCATCAATTATAGATCAATACGGAAATATGCGTCAATCTACGGAGATTGGAGTTGCTACTACTCTTACCGGTTTTCTTGAACTAAACGATGAGAAAACATTTTATACTTTGCATGGAGATTATGTAGGTAAATGGTCTTCATACATCGCGGCTTTGATTCTTATAGCTGCAATGATTAACAAATTGAGAATAAGATTGTTCGGATAAAAAAATTATTGTACCGGCAGATGTACTGTAAAAGTTGTTCCAACATTTTCGGTACTCTTAACCCGGATTTCACCTCTGAAGCTTTTTATTATTCCGTAGCTTACCCACAAGCCAAGTCCGGTGCCTTCACCAACTTTCTTAGTTGTAAAGAACGGTTCAAAAATTTTCGTCAGATCATCCTGTTTAATTCCTTTACCGTTATCATTGATGGTAATTACAATATTATCTTCGGTCATGTATGAAGATACACTAATTTGCTTCTGTTGACCATCGGCAAAGAATTTGCCCTGAATTGCATCTACGGCATTCAAAAGAAGATTTATAAATACCTGTTCAATTTGATCCGGCACTAAACTGAGCGGGGGGAGTTTATCGGTCAGATCGAGTTTTACTTGAATATCTTTTGCTTTTTTGCCAACCTTAACAATTTCTACAGCATCGCGGATATTTTTATTTACCTCGGTCAATTGAAGTTCGTAAGTTGATTTCCTGGAAAAATCAACAAGGTCCCTGATAATTCTGGAAATTCTGGTAACCTGACTTTTAATCAGTTCAAGCTTATCCTGAGTAAATTCATCTTCGCTTGTTCGTTGTATGATTTGAACCAAAGAAGAGATAGATGCAAGCGGATTTCCAACTTCGTGAGCTAATCCGGCTGCAAGCATTCCGATACTCTCCATTTTTTGTGCATGAATCAATTGCTGCTCTAAATATTTTTTTTCCGAAATATCTCTATGAATTCCGAAGTATCCAACAAGATCACCATCCGGATTTACAATGGGTGAAACCAAAATTTGAGTGTAGAACGGCTCATTATTTCTCTTAAGGTTCTCAACTTCACCAACCCAAACTTTCCCAGAGGAAATTGTTTGCCACATTTTTTGCCAAAAACTTTTGGGATGCTTATGACTACTAAAAATATTTGGATTTTTTCCAATTAATTCTTCTTTTGAATATCCGCTCGCTTTTTCAAATGCCGGATTGACATAAATAATATGACCGAATGGGTCAGTTATTTCAATCGGATTAACGGTGAAATGAGCAAGATTTGTAAATCGCAGGAGATCAAGTTCTTGTTTTTTCTTGGCAGAAATGTCTCTTGCAACTATCAGGCAAACCGGTGCATGATTATCGTTGTTTGTTGTCAACTGACTGATGAATAATTCAACATCCAGTAATTTACCGCCATTTTGAATCAAGTTAGTTTCAAAATTTGATCGCTCATTGGTAATCAAAGCTTGATTTAAATTTTCCTGAAATTGAACGTGAATTGAATCCGGCAGAAATTCTTTAAAGTATTTATTCCCAAGTGAGTATTCATCTATTCCTAAAATAGTTAATCCTTTTCGATTACCATTAATAATAAGTCCATCGGATGAAATAATATAATTAAGATCCGGTAATGCATCTAATAGATCATTAAAATTATCGGGGTTTATTGATCTAGAATTTGAATCTGACTTGCCAGAAGATTTACTCATTTAATTCAATAAATAATGTGTTTGAAAATGCATGATAAAATATAGCTGAACGTGAACGAATAGTCAAATATTATCAAATTATTTCCGTGTAATGTTTGACTTTCATCCAATTTCCTCGTATTTTTTTCAATCGGTTATGTCTGTTGAAAAGAATTTACATATTGTGGTGAAAGGAATGGTTCAGGGTGTGGGATTCAGATACTTTGTTTATAAAAATGCGGTGCAACTCGGTTTGCACGGATATGCTAGAAATCTGGCAGATGGAAATGTTGAAATCGAATTGAATGGCGATAGATCATTAATTGAAGAGATGATCAAAATTGTGAGGGTGGGACCTCGCTCTGCAAACGTTACAGATGTTCAGATAGAATGGATCGAAGAAACAAGGAATTATAAATCATTTGAAATATTTTAAAAGGAAATAATGGACACTAGGGTCGGTTTTGGTTATGATGTTCACCGGATGGTGGCTAACAGGAAGTTAATTTTAGGAGGGGTTGAAATACCTTTCATCAAGGGTCTTCTCGGACATTCTGATGCTGATGTCCTTTGCCATGCGATAGCCGATGCACTTTTAGGAGCGGCTGCACTTGGCGATATAGGTAAACATTTTCCCGACACAGATCAGAGATATAAAGATATTTCAAGTCTTATACTTTTAAGACATGTTGGCGGATTAATCCGATCGAATAATTATGATATTGTGAATATTGACTCCACTGTTTTACTGCAGGCTCCTAAGATTGCACCTTATGTGAAACGAATGCATGATAATATTTCACATGCGTTAGGATTGCATCTAAATCAAGTCTCTGTTAAGGCGACGACAAATGAGGAATTAGGATTCATCGGAATGGGAGAAGGTGCAGCAGCATACTCTGTGGTCTCGATCCGTACACGCGCATTGGACTTGGGATTATAGGCAGTTCATGGATCAATTAATTCATCAAGTAGCACAACTCGATCCCGCATGGATTTATTTAACAATTTTTCTTATTGCATTTATAGAGAATATTTTCCCACCGGCACCAAGCGATGTTCTTGTTGTGTTTGGAGGTGCTTTAGCTGGAATGGAGAAAGGTAATTTTGTAATTGCCTTTTTATCAGGTGCGGCAGGCGGAACATTGGGTTTCATGGTGATGTTCGGAATCGGTAAATGGTTCGGTAAAACCATCCTGGAACAGGGGAAGCTAAAATTTATTAAACTGGAAGATTTGCATAAGTTAGAAAAATGGTTTCAAAAATGGGGCTTGTGGCTGATTGTTGCGAATAGATTTTTATCTGGCACGCGGGCAGTTATCTCTTTTTTCGCAGGAATATCTGAACTTGATTTTAAGAAAACTACCATACTATCGTTCATCAGTTCTTTGCTGTGGTATCTGATTCTTGTATCAATAGGATATTCTCTTGGGCAACATTGGGGAGAAGTTAACTCACTTCTGAAAACATACAGTCTGATTGTAACAATTGTAATTATTATCTTTGTACTTATCGCTGTATTACGATTTTATTATCATAAAAAGCATCCCAGATAAATGATTGAATTTTTATATTCCATTGACAAATGGATATTTTGTTTCATAAATCAAACTTTATCCAATCCAATTTTCGATTTTCTCATGCCATTTATTACCGATTGGAATTTGTATTGGATAGGAAGGGGAATTGCGATTATTCTTTGGCTGCTCCTGTTCTGGCGTGGCGGGAAACGCGGAAGAACAGTAGCTCTCCTATTGATTTTGTTAATATTAATTACGGATCAGTTTAACGGTGTGGTGCTTAAACAATTATTTAATAGACCTCGTCCGTGCCATATGCTGAATGGTCATCATGTTGTTGACACTGTTCACCTTTTAGTCGGTTGTGGTGGCGGATTATCGTTTCCTTCAAGTCATGCAACTAATAACCTGGCTTTTGCGGCATTCATTTCATATTATTATCCGAGATGGAAAATACCGGCATTCAGTTATGGAATTCTTATGGCTCTATCCAGAATATTTGTTGGTGTACATTATCCGTCTGATGTTCTGATCGGCGGAATAATCGGTATGTTATGGGCTTACCTTCTTATCACTCTTTGGGAGAGTGCGGGACGACAATATCCCGGATTGAAATTAGAAAAATGATATCATCAACAAGAACAAAATTAATTCTGGCAATAAGCACCGGCTTATTATTGGCTGTGGCATTTCCACCTGTTCCAATCGGTGTAACGGCATTCATCGCTTTTGTACCTTTTTTTTTCTTGCTCAGTTCACTCGACAATTATGGCCAAATATTCCGATATGGTTATCTGACAATATTTATTTTCAATCTTCTTACAACTTATTGGACCGGAGGATTCACACACTTTAAAGATTATTATTTAGCGGTAGCCGGGATGTTATTAATTCTCGCCCATCCATTTTTCTTTCTACCGCATCTTTTAGCGTGGATGTTTATAAAAAAACAATTTGGTTTTAAATCTGCGATTATTTTGTTCCCATTTCTCTGGATAGCATTTGAGTATCTTCATGCTGTTGGAGAACTAAGTTTTCCGTGGCTGACTTTAGGTAACACCCAAACATATGATATCAGGGCCATTCAATTTGTATCTTTCACAGGTGTATGGGGTGTTTCTTTTTGGATATTAATAATTAACCTCTTGATATTCATACTGATTGTGAAATTAATTCTAAAAGAATGGAAAATCAAAGATTGGAAAGTGATATTACTCACCATCACGATTCTGTGTATATATTTTCTACCGCGATATTATGGCCAATCGGTAATGAGAAAATCTGAAAATTTGAATAAAAATATTATTACAGTATCACTTATTCAACCCAATATCGACGCATTCGAAAAATGGACGGTTGATCCTGAAACTCCTCTAGAAATTTTAAAAAATCAAACTATCGCAAATCGATTATCAAAATCAGATTTAGTGATCTGGCCTGAGACTGCCATCCCTTTTTATATTCTTCATCCAAATAATCGATTTCAATTTTACCACTTAAAAAAAATGGTTGATTCTTTAAATATTAATCTACTCACCGGTATTCCTGATATTGTCTATTATTCGTCAGCAGATGAAATTCCAAAGAGCAGTAAAAAATCTTTGAGCGGAGAGAGATACGAAACATTTAACAGTTCGATGTTGTTACTGCCCCGAGATTCGCGCATTCAGAAGTATGCCAAAATAATTTTGGTTCCGTTTGCTGAACGGGTTCCGTTCTCAGAAGAGTTAAGTTTTTTAAATGCGATGGAATGGAATTTTGGACTCGGAGGCTGGGGGCACGGGAAAGATACAACCGTCTTCAGATTTAAAAAGCAAAATGGTTCTGAGGTAAAGTTTTCTACCATGATTTGCTATGAGTCGGTTTATCCAAATTTAGTTAGAACTTTCGTCAATAATGGGGCTGAATTTTTAACAGTCGTTACGAACGACAGTTGGTGGGGAAATACATCGGGTGCATATCAACATAAACAATATGCAATTCTACGTGCTGTTGAAAATAGAAGATGGATGATGCAATGTTCCAACGGTGGTATTTCATGTTTTGTGGATCCATACGGACGTATTACAAGTCAGAGCGATTTGTTCACGAAAGATATGCTAACCGGGCAGATTGAACCGAGGGTTGAAAAAACATTTTATACTGAGCATGGTGAATGGTTGCCAGAATTATGTATAGTTTTTGGATTGTTTGTTATAATGGCTGGAGTAGGAAACAAATTTTACCATAATATCAGAAGTAGAGAATAAAATGAAAATGATTGATTTGCGAAGTGATACAGTGACAAAACCATCTGAACAAATGAGGAGGGCGATGATGGATGCTTTAGTAGGGGATGATGTTTACGGCGAAGATCCTACAGTGAATGAATTGCAAGAGATGACAGCAAAAATGTTCGGTAAGGATGCGGCACTTTTTGTTCCTAGCGGAACTATGGGAAATGAAATATGCATCAAACTTCACACGCAACCGGGAGATGAAATAATTGTTGAGGCTGATTCACATATTTTTATTTATGAAACAGCCGCACCATCCTTGCTTGCAGGTGTACAAATGTTTCCGCTTGCCGGAAGAAGAGGTTTGCTAACAGTTGAGCAAATAAAAAAAGCAATCAGACCCTCGGCTTATTATCTTCCTAAAACGAAATTAATTTGTCTCGAAAATACACACGGTAGAAGTGCCGGATCAGTTATTCCTATCGATGAGATTAAAAAGATTTATGCTCTTGCAAAATCCGAAAAAATTAAAATGCATCTTGATGGAGCCAGATTGTGGAATGCATCGGTGGCTTCAAATATTCCTGTTCACCGGTATGCTGAGTATTTTGATACGATCTCGGTTTGTTTTTCGAAGGGATTGGGTGCACCGATCGGATCAATGATTATCGGTTCAAGCGAAGATATTGAAGCTGCAAGAAGATACAGAAAAATTTTTGGTGGAGGAATGAGACAAGTTGGAATCTTGGCTGCCGCCGCAATCTATGCTCTGAAAAATAACATTGCAAGGTTATCCACGGATCATGAGAATGCGAAATTATTTTACTCGTTACTGTGCAATCTAAAAAAAATAAAAATAAATCCTGAAGAAGTTCAAACCAACATGGTTATTATTGATATTACAAGCACGGGATATTCACAAACTGAACTATTAAATATGTTGAAATCGAAAGGTGTTTTGTTTACACCTGAACGTGATAATTCAATCCGGGCTGTCATGCATCTTGACGTATGCCGCAACGACATTGAAAAAGCTGCAGAGATATTTTGTTCATTAATCAGATAATATGAAAAATAATTTATTTAAGCATTTCGTCAAACTTCGTGTAAGAAATTTTGAAGTTGATTGGCAGAACATTGTTCACAACTCAATTTATCTCCAGTATTTTGAGATTGGAAGAGTGGAGTATCTTAAAAATATAGGGATAGATGTTTCAGCTAAGGAAATAAATAATAATTCAAGAGTTGTGGTAGTGCGAAACGAAATTAATTACATTTCGCCTGCAAGATTTGATGAATCACTTATCGTTCAAACGAGAATCAAATTTATAAAGAATTCCAGCTTCGGTTTCGAGGGAATCATAACGGAAGAAAAAACAAAAAGATTAATTTCAGATAACATTTCAATACATGCTTGGCTCCATCAAAAGAAAGATATTTCGAAGAGAATTGACGATGCATTCAGAAGAAAAGTGAAATTATTTGAGGGTAAAAACGTCGATTTTATATCTTGATTTCGGTATTTTCTTGCTCGAATCAATTCTTGCTATTGGTTAGAAGAGTTCTTATATTAAATACGTTATTTTATGAAAGTCCCACCTAATGGGACTTTTTTTTTGAGCGAGAAAAGCTATAACTATAAGTAAACAATAAAGTTAACCGTGTCCAAACTGAATGTTATCAAAGAGTTGATTAACCCGATACTCGATGCAAATAATGCATTTTTAGTGGATATAGAGATTCAGAACGGGAGTTCCGGAAAAATTCTTGGGATTTTTATTGATACCGATGAAGGGATCTCGACCCAGAAATGTGCTGATATTAGCCGACAAATTTCAAAATTGGTTGATAACGAAAGTATCTTTTCATCACGATACCATTTAGTTGTTTCCTCTCCTGGCATCGAAAGAGGATTAAAATATTTTAGACAATACAGAAGAAATATCGGACGTGTGTTAAATCTTAAAGTTCGGCTATCAGATCAACAAGAGAATATTAAGGGAGTATTAGAAGAAGTTACTGAAGAAAGCATCAAGATTCGGATAACTGATACTGAATCTAAGCAAATCAGATTGGATTCCATAATTGAAGCAATGGTTGAAATACCATGGTAAAAGAATTATAATTAATTTGGATCGAGGAATAAATGAATTACGAAATTGTTGAATCATTTTCTCAGATGGTTCGTGAAAAAAGAATAGATAAAGATATGCTTGCAAGCGTTATTGAAGATGTATTTTCAATGATGGTGCGAAAAAAATATGGGATGGATGCCCGTTTCGACGTTGTTGTGAATATGGATAAAGGCGATATCGAAATATATCTTGAAAAAGTGATTGTTGATACGATCACTAATCCGAGCACCGAAATCGACCTGGCAAGCGTGAAGAAAAAAACTGATGAGAAATTAGAAGTCGGTGATGACTTTGTAGAAGTCATTGATCTAAAAACTTTCGGCAGGCGGCTCGTGGTGAGCGCCAAACAGAATTTAAGTCAGCGAATCAAAGAAATTGAAAAAGAAGTAATTTACGGTGAGTACAATAATTCAATCGGTGAAATAATTGTCGGTGAAATTTATCAGGTTAGAAAAGGTGAAATACTTATTAATCATAATAAGAACGAACTTTATCTTCCCAAAAATGAACAGATCGCAAAAGAGAGATACCGTAAAGGAGATACAATAAGGGCGATAATAAAAGAAGTCAGAAAAAATACCGCCACACCGATGGTAATTATCTCACGCTCCGATCCTAAATTTTTGGCAAAATTATTCGAAACTGAAATTCCGGAAATTTATGACGGCATCATAGAAATAAAAGGAGTTGTGCGAGAACCGGGAGATAGATCGAAGGTTGCGGTAGAATCTCATGATGATCGCATAGATGCAGTAGGTGCCTGCGTGGGAATGAAAGGTGTTAGGATTCATGCGATAGTTCGCGAGTTAAATAATGAAAATATTGACGTCATAAATTTTACTGAGAATTCCTCAACATACATAACGCGGTCTCTGGCACCGGCTAAAATAAAAAGTATCACTGTGGATGATGCTTCGAAGACGGCAACAGTTGTTGTTGAAAAAGAACAAGCATCCCTCGCCATTGGACGGAATGGCCAGAATATAAGATTGGCTTCACAGCTAACCGGCTATCAGATTGACCTGATAAAAGAAGGAGCCGAAGAAGAGTATGATATGGATCTGGCTGAATTCAGAGAAGAATTAACAGAACCTCTTTATGAACGGTTGGTGGATGAAGGATATACAACAGCTCGGGCTGTTATTGATGTTGATATCGATGCCCTTCTTGAAATAGAAGGATTAACGGAAGATAGGATCAGATCAATAAAAGATATGATGACACGGGAGCTTGAGGATGCTGAAGTAGAAGAAGATACCGAAGACGATTTAGAAGTTTCAGAAGAAACTAAAAAGAAGAACACAGTTGAAACCTCGGAAAAAATTGAGGAAGTAAAATCTGAAAAATCAGATAAATCAGAAGAGAAAATTTCTGAATAACGATTAAAGCTCAATAAAAAACTTTATGACCGAAAAATTGCATCTGAAAAAGAAGATCTACCAAATAGCAAAAGAGATAAATATCTCGCACGAGACCCTTATGGAATACCTCAAAAAAAGAGGGCATGAGGTTAAAAGTCACATGACTGTTGTAGATGAAGCCATGATGCATGATATTCTTTCGCATTTTAAAAAGGATAAAGAGGTTGCAGAGAAGCATCAGAAGAAAATTCAAACTATCCGGGATGCAAAAAAGAAAGTTGAAACCAAAGCTGCAGCCGAAGCAATAGAGTCTTCTAAACCTAAGTTGCTAAAAAGGAAAAAAACGGTTGAACCAAAGGTTGAACCAGTTCCCGAAATTATTCACGAAGCTTCTGCAGCAGAAGTCGAGCCTCCAATAGTTGTATCTCAAGATATTGAACCACCAATAGTAACGATAGAAGAAAAACCGCCTGAATCGTTGATTGAGGTTGCAGTAGAAGATAAAACAATTGAAGCGGCAGAACCTCCTTCGGTGGAACCTGTTCAAGCACCTAAAGAGGAAGAAGTACCTCCGATATCAGAGGCACTGGTTGAAGAGGTTGAAAAGGAAATTCCAAAAGGGAAGAAACCTCAGGAACTTATGCGTAGGTTAACCCCCAAAATGGGATTGAAGATCAAAGGAAAGATCGACCTTGCAGAAGTAAAACGGACAACAGATATTTTAGAAGGTACCGGTAAACCTGCCGTTGAAGAAGAGCGGACTGAGGATGATAAGAAGAAGAAGAAGAAAAAGAAAAAGAAAAGAATTAAAAGCGAGCCGGCAGTAATTGTAAAAGAAAAAGAGAAAGAGAAAGATGAAGACGAACTTTTAAGAAAAGCCAAGAAAAAACGGAAGCTAAAGTACAGAGAAGTTGATCAGGAAGAAGTTGACGAAGCAATTAAACGTACTCTCGCTGAGATGGATGAATCAGTTCCTGTAGCAACACGTGCAACCTTCAAGAAAAAAAGGAAAGAAAAACGTTTAATTGAAGAACAGAAACAGCGGGATGAACAGGCGCTGGAAGCATCGATATTGAGAGTTACTGAATTTGTCACTGTAAGTGAACTCTCTAATTTGATGAATGTTTCTGTCTCTGATGTAATTAAAAAATGTATTGAACTTGGAATTATGGTGTCCATCAACCAGCGGCTTGATAAAGACACAATCATGCTTGTTGCAGATGAATTCGGATTTGAGGTGAAATTCTTTTCAGAATTAGCCGAAGATGCCATTATCGATGTTCCGGATGATGATGAAGATTTGCTTCCAAGACCACCAGTTGTTACAATCATGGGACATGTTGATCATGGTAAAACTTCGTTACTGGATTATATCAGAGAAGCAAATGTTGTAGCAGGCGAAGCCGGCGGAATAACTCAACATATCGGCGCATACATGGTTACTATAGATGAAACGAAAAGCATTACGTTTTTAGACACGCCTGGCCATGAAGCATTTACAGCAATGCGCGCCCGCGGAGCGCAATTAACCGATATCGTTGTACTTGTAGTTGCTGCTGATGATAATGTAATGCCACAAACCGTTGAGGCAATCAGTCATGCGCAGGCGGCAAATGTTCCAATAATAATTGCTATTAATAAAATGGATAAAGGCGACGCCAATGCGGACAGGATTCGACAACAATTGTCCGATAAAAATGTTCTGGTTGAAGAATGGGGCGGTAAATACCAGTGCGTTGAACTCTCAGCCCGCTCAGGATTGAATGTTGACTTACTCCTTGAAAAAATATCGCTCGAAGCAGACGTATTAAATTTAAAAGCAAATCCAAACCGTGAAGCACGCGGTGCTATTATCGAAGCGAAGGTTGATAAAGGAAAAGGAACAGTTGCCACTATATTGATTCAAAAAGGAACACTAGAAGTTGGTGATCCGTTTGTGTCAGGAGTTCAAAGCGGCAGAGTTCGGGCGATGTATGATGAAAGAGGAAATCGTGTTGATATAGCAGGACCATCAACTCCGGTGCAAGTTTTGGGATTTGATGGAGTTCCTCAGGCAGGTGACAGTCTGATCGTTGTTGAAAGCGAGCGTGAAGCAAGAGAGATAAGTTTGCGACGAACACAATTGAAACGTGAACAAGATTTCCGTTTAATCCGGAGCGTTACGCTTGATGATCTCTCAAAGAAAATTAAAGACGGACAAATTAAAGAACTTAAAGTGGTTGTTAAAGGTGACGTTGATGGTTCCGTTGGTGCGCTGGCAGATTCATTAATGAAAATCCTCCATGAAGAAGTACGTGTGAATGTTATTCACCGCGCAGTTGGTACTATTACTGAATCTGACGTTCTTCTTGCGGCAGCGTCTGGTGCAGTGATTATCGGTTTCCATGTTCGTCCTAACTTAAACGCCCGCCGACTTGCGGAACAAGAAAATGTCGATATTCGTTTATATAACATTATCTATGATGCAATTGATGATGTAAAGAAAGCGTTGGAAGGATTGTTATCACCTGAGAAGAAAGAAGAAATTACAGCAACAATTGAGGTGCGCGACATATTTAAAGTTCCAAAAATTGGAACCGTTGCGGGGTGTTTTGTGCAGGATGGCAAGATCGCTCGAGGTAATAAAGTTCGTTTGGTACGCGATGGTATTGTGATCTTTGAAGGTGGTCTTTCATCTTTAAAAAGATTCAAGGATGATGTCAGGGAAGTTGAATCCGGCTTCGAATGTGGTCTCGGATTGGATGGATTCAACGATATAAAAGTTGGTGATATAATTGAAGGTTACAAGGTTGTTGAAACAATGAGGAAGTTAGTATAAATAATGTCGTTGAGAACTGAAAAAGTTGCTTCATTGATAAAAGAAGAAATAGGTTCTTACATTGCCCGTGAGTATCGTGACCCGGCGTATGGATTTATTACAGTCACCGATGTAATAGTTACACCTGATCTTCGGATCGCGAAAATATATGTCAGTATAATGGGAACCGATGCCGTGAAGAGCGCAACTCTCAAAATGCTTGAAGATAACAAAGGTGAATTGCGAATGGTTGTCGGAAGTCATCTTCGACTTAAATTCACACCTGCAATTAATTTATATCTTGATGAAACACTCGATAGAGTGGAAAAAATTGAAAAACTCCTGAAACAAATTCATCAGGAAGAGGATAACAAGAACACGCAATGATAATAGTATCCTCCATTAATGAATTACGGATGGATAAAGGGAGCGTGGTTACTGTTGGAACATTCGACGGCGTTCACGAAGGTCACCGTTCAATTCTCAACTCAGTGCTGAAGAAATCGAAAGATAAAAAGGCAAACAGCACGGTGGTAACATTTGACCCCCATCCAAAGGAAATTGTGGGGAAAGGCGATATTCGTCTGATAAATACTCTCGAAGAACGTCTGAACATTTTAGGAGATATTGGAATAGACGCGGTAGTAGTTGTAAGTTTTACTTATGAATTTTCGAGACTAACGTCGCGGGAATTTTATGAGAAACACATAATTTCAAACAAGAATGTAACCGATGTTATTGTAGGTTATGATCATTCGTTTGGTAAAGATAGAAGTTCATCGATAACCGATCTTATTCGATTCGGTAAAGAATATAAATTCGATGTTGAAATAATTCCGCCATCATCAATTGACGGAGAGATAGTAAGCAGCACAAAAATCAGAAATTTATTGGATACGGGAAATGTTGAGAGGGCAGGTAAATTTCTCGGACAGCCGTATTCGTTTGAAGGTTTGGTAGTGAAAGGAGATCGTAGAGGATCCACTCTCGGATTTCCTACGGCTAACATCGAAGTTCAATCGAAAAAGAAAATAATTCCACACAACGGTGTTTATTGCGTTGGAGTGGAAATAGGTAATGAAAAATATATCGGGATGATGAATATCGGGTTAAGACCGACATTCCAATCATCACAGAAAAGATATTTAGAAGCGAACATATTTGATTTTGAAAAAGATATTTATGATGAAACAATAAGAGTATCTTTTTTGAAAAGAATTCGTTCCGAAAAAGAGTTTAAAACAAAAGAAGATTTAATTACACAATTACAATGTGACCGCAGCGAGTGTCAGAGCTACACTGCTGCATCACAAATATCTTAGTGGAAAGGAGAAACATATGCCACTTACAAAAGAACAGAAACAAGAGCTCATGAAGAAATACGGTAAAACTCCAAATGATTCAGGATCACCTGAAGTCCAGATTGCGATTTTAACAACAAGAATCAACGAATTATCATCACATTTTTCTGCAAACGTAAAAGATCATCATTCAAGATACGGTTTGTTGAAAATGGTCGGTAAGCGTCGCAGTCTATTGGTATATCTGCAGAATAAGAATATTGAAAGATATCGTAAGATCCTGCAAGAACTCGATCTAAGAAAATAAATTGATTATACAAACAAATAAGAGAATTCGAAAGAAGAAGAAATGGTAATAAAAAAAGAGATTGAAATAGGAGGTCGCACATTTTCTTTAGAAACAGGAAAATTTGCAAAGCAAGCAGACGGATCTGTTATGGTTCGTTATGGAGACACAATGGTGCTGGCTGCTGTTGTAGCAAGCAAGGAAGCAGTAGAAGGGCAGGATTTTTTTCCGCTCCAGGTTGAGTATCGCGAAAAAACTGCTGCTGCCGGAAAGATTCCGGGCGGGTTTTTCAAACGAGAGGGACGGCCGAACGAGAAAGAAATTTTGTCGGCGCGGCTGATAGATCGTCCAATCAGGCCGATGTTTCCGGAAGGATTCAAAAATGAAACTCAAGTAATACTTACCGTATTTTCTTCTGATCAGGAAAACGATGCAGATATTCTGGGAGCTTTGGGTGCATCGGCAGCGCTGATGATTTCAGATATTCCTTTTGATGGTCCTATTGCAGAAGTTAGAGTGGGCCGTAGTGATGGACAATTCATTATCAACCCAACGTTCACTCAACTTGCTGCGAGCGACATCGATGTTACTGTGGCAGGAACAAGTACTTCTATCGTTATGGTGGAAGGAGAAGCAAAGGAAATATCCGAGCAAACAATGCTTGAAGCTCTTCGTTTCGCGCATGATAACATCAAAAAGTTATGCGAAATTCAAATTGAATTACAAAAAGAGTGTGCACGTTCCAAGCGTGAAATTCCGGTGAACAAGCTTAAAGTCCAACTCTTCGATGCGGTATCCAAAATTGCACGCGGTAAAATTCGAGAAATTACAAATAAAGTTCTTATGAAAGAAGAACGAAGCAAAGCAAACGAAGAGATAATGGTTTCGACCATTGAAACACTCAAATCTGGAATTGCTTCAATTAAGCTTGAACTTGAAGATATAGACCATGCACTTTTCCACGAAAGCCCTGCGGCATTCGTCGATTCAAAGAAACAACTCATCTCCGAAATATTACACGATATCGAATACGAAGAGATGCGCAAGATGATTCTTGAAGACGGAAAGCGGCTCGATGGACGTGGAGTAAAAGATATTCGAAATATCACTTGCGAAATCGGATTGCTGCCACGAACTCATGGTTCAGCTCTGTTCACTCGCGGAGAAACACAAAGTTTAACAACTGCCACTTTGGGAACAAAGATGGATGAGCAGATTTTAGACGGACTGCTTCCGGAATCGACAAAGAGATTCATGCTTCACTATAACTTCCCGCCATTTTCTACAGGCGAAGTTGGACGTTTAGGAAGTACCGGACGAAGAGAGATTGGTCATGGCAACCTTGCCGAAAGATCGCTCAAAAATTTATTACCGGCAGAATCTGAATTCCCGTACACAATCCGTGTTGTTTCGGATATTCTTGAATCGAACGGTTCTTCTTCGATGGCTACCGTTTGCGCAGGAACACTTTCATTGCTCGATGCAGGTGTACCTATGAAGAAACCTGTTGCAGGTATTGCAATGGGATTGATAAAAGAAGGAGACAAGATTGCAGTATTAAGTGATATACTCGGAAACGAAGATCATCTTGGCGATATGGATTTTAAAGTTGCCGGAACTAAAGACGGTATTACAGGTCTCCAGATGGATATTAAAATTCAGGGAATATCATTTGAAATTTTTGAGAAGGCATTGTTACAGGCAAAAGAAGGAAGATTCCATATTCTTAATATAATGGATCAGACTATCAACGAGCCAAGGAAAGAACTCTCAAAATTTGCACCAAGACTTACTACACTGAAAATACCTGTAGATCTTATCGGTTCGGTTATCGGACCCGGCGGAAAAGTTATTCGCCAGATCGTTAAAGATACAGGTGCTGAGATTAACATTGAAGACGATGGTACAGTTGTAATAGCATCGGTATCGGCCGATGGTGCTGAGAAGGCTTATGGAATTATCCAGCGCTTAATTGAAGCCCCAGAAGTCGGGAAAGCTTATAAAGGCAAAGTTACACGCGTTATGGATTTTGGAGCGTTCGTTGAATTCCTCCCGGGAAAAGAAGGTCTCGTTCATATTTCTCATCTCGATATTAACCGTGTCAACAAAGTTACAGATGTTGTAAACGTTGGTGACGAAGTTGATGTGAAGCTGATAAAGATTGATGAGGAGGGAAGAAACAATCTTAGCCGTAAAGCTTTGATGCCCGGATATGATGCAGAGGCAGAAGCGCAAAAAGAAAAGGAACGCAGGGAATCGCGCCCGCCAAGGCGTGATGGCGATAGAAACGGCGGCGGACATCGCGGAGGTGGTGGTCGCAGACCGCATCGCGATTAATTCATTATACTGTCACGCTGAGCTTGTCGAAGCGTGAGTTTGGATTAGAAAGTCATGGTTTGTCGTTCGACAAGCTCACGATGCTCACCATGACATTCATTTTATTTTTCAGATATTCCTTATAAGTATGATATCCCGTGAGATCAATGCAGTATAGATTTCACGGGATTTTTTATTGATAGACCTGATATAAAAGGTATTTCTTTGTGTCGAGGATGGCTTTAAAACCGATTTGTTACATCAAATGTGATTTGATAATGCTAAAAATCAAACCTCCGGTTTCTGACTCTGAATAAACGAGATAGAAACCGGAGGTTTACAGTGGAGTGTGAGTAGTAACCGATCAAATCCCGTTTTTCGCCAGTTGAGATCGGTGTATCTGGCAAAGTTCCGACGGTCTCATCCGATAAGGATCAAGTTTTGACCGTCTACTACGCTTTTGACTGATTAACCTCCCGAAGGTTATCTTTGTTATCGCATCCGAAACCTTCGGGAGGTTGCCTTTACCGAAAATCAGGCAGTTACTTTTAATTGCTCGTAAAGAAATTCGGGTGAAAAGTCAGCTCCATTCTCCCAGACAATGGTATGCAACTCTGGATGTAGTTGCATTTTTTGGAATTGTTTTACATCCTTAAGTTCTTCAAACACAGTACCCCATAATTCATCTTTAAGATTTACTTCACCTTCAGACCCATCATTAAATTTTAACCAGATAATGTAATCAGTTACATACTTCACTTTGATAATTCTTGGCATATACATTTACTCTTATATTTTGCGATAAATATCTTTTCGATGACGGATTCTTTCGATAGTGATTGTTCTTGATTTTAAATCGATAGAATAGACAATTCGATAATTTTCAACTCTGCATCTGTACATGTTCTCATGGCCAAATAATTTTTGATGTTCTATTGTGAAAGGATTGGAAGAAATTAGGTCTATTCGGTTGGCAACTCTAGCGATAATACTATTTGGTAAGCGTCTGATCTCTTTCTCGGCAGAAGAAGTGAAAATTATTTCAAATGCGGTTATCTTTTTTCAGTCGCTTTTTAATTTCACCCCATGAGATTCTCGATTCTTCTTTTCGTGAAGATACTACTGAGAGGTCTTTTAAATCTTCTAATAATTTATCATATGTTTCTATAGGAAGGACGACAGCTTTCTTATTTCCTTTTCTGTCAACGATATATGTTGCTTCCGGTTCTTTTACTTTTGGCATCTGCAAGATTCCTTTAAATTTAATTTACTTAATAATACTAATTATTTTTATATAATAAAACTTAATTTAAATGTAGAGACGAACCAGTACCATTTATAAAAATTAGAGTTGTCAATCTTTTATTGCCGAGGGTTAGGTCGGGAGTAGTCACGAAGTGATCCATTCGCTGAACTCCCTCTCAGCGTAATATCTCACGGGATTTTTTATTGATAGACCTGATATAAAAGCTATAAGCAAAACAGGTTAGAAACCGGAGGTTTAATTAGACTTTAATAATTTGATGTTTGAATTTACCGATGGCGAGTTCATTCTTTAATGCTGTTACAAAATCTGAGCCATGCTTATTCAAGAAATAGATAATATTCAGCTCCCTCTCCTGAAAATTCTGATTCGGAAAGATATTATTGATAACCTTACTCACTTGCCGTAGAGCAGTTTCATGCTTTCTCTGCTGAGCCTCTGAAATTTTTCCCCGCAATAATTCCATCTGCTGTTCAATCTTTTCTTTCATGGTTTCTAATGCGCCTAACAATGTCGGGTCGATATAATTTAAACCGAATTTCATTTCACTTGTAAGATTATTTAACTTCTCAGATGCCTCTTTGAACATTTCATCTATTTTAACTTCTGAGATGAAATCAATCACAGTTGTATTTATTTTTGAAGGATTGCCAAAAAAATCTAACAGTCCTATCTGGTATTTTTCCATTATCCTTTCGAATTTTTCTTCAATTATTGTAGCACTCGATCTCGGATAAATTACCGGCATCTGGATATCAAAATAGTTATAAACTTTTTTCAATTGAGCAAAGTATGCAATTTCAGATGGACCTGCGACATAAGCAAACGTTGGAAGAATCAAATCCTGACAGATTGGTCTTAACGCAACATTCGGACTTAGCAGTTCAGGGTATTCTACAGCTATTTTTTGCATATCTTCTTTGGAGATAAAATGTCGAGTTCCCCTTAAACTAAAATCATTCTCTCTTGGTTCAATGAAATATCTGCCGTGCTTGTAAAAATAAAATAGGTTAAGGGCTTTTGTTTTTATCTGCGCATGGTATCGCTCTTCAAGCTCAGCACTTTGCTCAATGATCAACTGAGATACTTTTGGATATTCTGTTATTTCCTTTTGGAAAATTGGGGAGAGAAGTTTTTTAAAATCTTTATTATAAGAGGAGATGAATACCAAGCCATCTTCACCGAAAAATTTGTTCATCAATGATGCGAATGCTTGATTGAAAGAAGTTTGTTCAGAATAGCATTTCATCAACATCTCTATCATCGGGGCTTTAAATTCCGTGTTCGATATAATGTTGCGAATGGATTGAAAGAATTCATTGATATTATTTTCTATTAATATCTCACCAGCCGGACCTGAATTTTTATTACCTATTTTGGAGGAGGGAGTATATTCAATTTTGCTTATCAGTTGTTCATTGTTTATGAGATTAATATGGTTGACTTCTTCAAAATCGTGATCTTCACCTTCAAGCCAGAAAACTGGAACAAATTTGTATTGCGGATAAAGATCGTTCAACCGTTTAACTAATTTTATGGCGGTGATTGTCTTGTATAACGTATAAAGCGGACCTGTGAACAATCCAACCTGCTGTCCAGTAACAACTGCAAATGTATTATTATCTCCAAGCGATTTAATGTTATCGAAAGTAGCCTGACTTGCTCCGAATAGGTTATTCTGATCCATTAATACATCCACTAACAGTTGCCGGTGCACACATCGCTTCTGAATATTTTCTGCAAGATTATTCAGAGTATTCAGTGAATTGAAATCGTGCTGAAAATATCGATTTACTTTTGAAAAATCGTTTATATAATCTCTGAACAACTGAGAATAAACGTTTTCAATTTTAGGCAGGTCATTAATATCAATCCAGATTGTAGTATTCATTTGATAAAATTTATGATTGTTTTTAACCTATTAGTTTCCAATTGCTAAAATCACTTCTGTTACTAGTTTGCTGAATGTATGTTTCACCTTATTAGCAACCTCAGTGACCTCGACATGAGAAAGTTTTTGATCCAATATTCCTGTTGAGAGATTAGTAATACATGAAAATCCGGCTATCCGCATTCCAAGATGAAATGCCAGAGAAGCTTCATTAACGGTTGACATTCCAACTGCATCTGCTCCTAATTGGCGGATCATCTTAACTTCAGAAGCAGTTTCATAGCTTGGACCTTTAAGTCCGCAATAAACTCCAGTTTGAATTTTTATATTATTTTTTTCTGCAACTTTTTTTATGATATTTTGAAATTCTGTGTCATAAAGCGGTTGATTTCTCAAAGGAACAACATTTCCTGCTAAGGGATTCTCGAAAGTTAAATTTATCTGATCTACTATCAGCATTAAATCCCCGGGTGTAAATTCTTTATTCACACCACCTGCAGCATTTGTTAAAATTAATTTTTCAATACCAAGGGCATGAGCTACTCTGATTGGATAAAGGATTGTCTCCAAATTGCCGGTCTCATAAAAATGGACGCGCCCCTGAAAAGCCAAGACCTGAATTTTGCCAATCTTACCAAAAATCATTCGTCCTTTATGTCCCATTACAGAAGAGTGCGGATAGTATGGAATTGCTTGAGCATCAATTGAATCGCACATCTCTAAAGAATCTGCAAAGTCTCCGAGTCCGGAACCCAAAATTATTCCGATCTTTGGTTTGAGCTTGGTAGACCTCTTGATTACCTTAATTGATTGACTAATTTTCTCATCAAGAGTTAATTCTTGTTGATTTTTCATCCTAATAAAATACCTGCAATTGTGGCGGTTAGTAAAGTAGATAATGTGCCTCCTAATACCGCTCGTAAACCGAGTAATGCAAGATCTTTTCTACGTTCGGGAGCCATCGGACTAATTCCACCTATCGAATTGCGATTGATGAAAAATTTGCAAATCCTCATAAAGTGAATGTAAGCATTCTGAACGCTGTTCATAATTTTCTTCTATTCCTCAGAAGGAGGGACAAAGCATTTTCTGCATCTGGCTTCGTAGACTCCTCGTGCTCCAACTACCACCAGTTCATGTTGTTCGGTAGTACGCTGAGTTCTGTCGGCAGGGTTTCCACAAACCACGCATATAGCTAAAGTTTTTGTAATGTACTCGGCAATAGCTAAAAGTTGTGGTATCGGCTCAAATGGTCTTCCACGGTAATCTTGATCTAAACCTGCCACTAATACTCTTTTGCCTTGATCGGCTAATTGTTCACAAACTTCTATAATTTCTTTCGAAAAAAATTGTGCCTCATCAATCCCAATCACTTGAGCGTCTTTTACTAACGCCAATATTTCTAAGGGACTATCGACAACAATTGAAGGCAAAGATTGCTCACTATGTGAGACGATCTGATTAGAACTATACCTGTTATCTATTTTAGGTTTGAAAATGATAACATTTTGTTTAGCTATTTGTGCCCGTCGCAGCCGGCGAATCAGTTCTTCTGTTTTTCCGCTGTACATGCAACCGCAAATAACTTCAATCCAACCTGTTTTTTGCGGCATATTGTGTATATTGACAACATCCATATAATTTCAGTTAAGGTTTAAAAATTGATTTATTAAATGAATCGGGGAGTAAAAAACTTAATTTTGTTATTTTTTGATTTCCTTTTTTATCTACTAATACTACATCGATATCGCCTGCTAAATCCATCAAGACCTGACGGCAGGCTCCGCATGGAGGAATAAAATCGAGTTTATCTGACGTAACTGCAATTGCTTTAAATTTCTTATGACCTTCTGAAATTGCTTTAAAAATCGCAGTACGTTCTGCACAAATCGTAAGACTGTAAGAGCTATTTTCGATATTGCAGCCGGTGAAAATTTTTCCGGTGGTAGTTAACAGAGCAGCTCCGACTTTGAGTTTTGAATAGGGAGCATAAGAATTTTTCTGAGTTGCAACTGCTTTCTGAACGAGTAATTTATATCTCAATTGAATCCTTTTTAAAATGAAAGTAGGGAAAATATAGAAAAAATGATGATGATAATCAAGATTTGAAGATATGAAAAGTATTTCCTATATTTTTTTGAAAACAAATAGAATGAAGCTCTCAAAAAATACAAAAAAATTAATAAAATCATCTCTAGCCAAGAAACTTTTTTTAATACTTGGTGTGATTTTGATTTTATTTTTCCTCTTTAACGATCTCTTAATGAATTGGTATGTTGAAGGCGGAGGTATATCTGTTGTTCCAAATGTGGCTGGAATGAAATACGATGAGGCGGTACGAATGTTGGATTCTCTCGGATTTGAACCTAAGAAAGGTGATGTCAGACTTGATAGAGATAAACCTGCGGATATAGTGATTTCACAAAATCCCAGTGAAGGAATGACTGTGAAAACCGGCAGAAGGATATATATGGTAGTGAGTGCCGGTGAAATTACAGTCACCGTTCCAAACATAAAAGGAAGAACTATTCGAGATGCACAATTTCAGTTGGAGAGGGAAGGGCTGAAATTAGGCTCGCTTGATTACCAATATTCAGAAGAGTTTCCTTCTGGTACAATCATTTCACAAAAAACTAATCCCGGTGTTAAAGTTAAACGGGATATTTCAATCTCATGTATTGTAAGCCAAGGGGTTGATGATGGTTCTGTTCAGGTTCCTGATGTTACAGGTAAACAATTAAGCGAAGCAGAAAGAATTCTTCAATCAATTGGACTTATAATAGGGAATATAACATATATACCATCGAACGATTTGTTACCAAATACTGTTGTTGATCAGTATCCACGATTGGGTGAAAAATCGTTACCCAACAAAAAAGTAGATTTGATAGTAATTCAAAGTGGTGAGAAAAAAGAATCATTCAGAGAAAATTAAAAAGGTAGTTCTATGATTAAAATTGCTCCTTCAATTCTGTCGGCTAATTTTTCAAACCTCGGAAAAGATATTAAGTTATTGGAAAAGGGAGGAGCAGATTGGATTCATCTGGATGTAATGGATGGAAATTTTGTGCCTAACATAACTTTTGGACCGATCGTAATAAAATCGCTCAGAAAAATAACCCGCCTTCCACTCGACGCACATTTGATGATCCAAAAGCCAGAGCGGTACATCGAAGATTTTAAAAATTCCGGTGTTGATAATTTAACTGTTCATTTAGAGGCAACCACTCATTTACATCGGACGGTTTCACAAATCAAAAAGCTGGGAATGAAAGCAGGTGTTTCAATCAATCCCTCAACACCCGCGATTTCACTGCGGGAGATTTTACCATTTGTTGATTTGGTTCTGGTAATGACTGTAAATCCTGGATTTGGTGGACAAACATTTATTCCGACTATGATAAGAAAAATCCAAGAAATTGCGTTGATGATTGAATCTTCCGGGAACAAGATTGAACTGCAAGTAGACGGAGGCGTTGATGAAACAAATATTAAAAAAATCTATGAAGCAGGTGCAACAATTTCAGTTACGGGGTATTCAATATTCTCAAAGAAGAACATTCCTAATGCAATAAAAAAATTAAAAAGCCTGACTAAATAAATTATCTTCAATCAGAATATGGTATAGATTATTCCAAAAATAACTAAAGTACCATTTTGTATTCCTGAAAACATTAATCAATTAACAAGTCCTCACAATAAATCATAAATATGACATTTGCTATTGTCAAAATAAAACCTTATTATATTAGGTATAAATTATAAATACCTAAATAAATTAGGATATTACGAATATTATAAGAACATAATAATGTTGGATGAAGTAGATATAAAGATATTAAATCAGTTGCAGAAGCATGGAAGAACACGCAGGAATGAAATCGCTGAACAAGTCGGGTTATCGGTCCCCTCTGTAAGTGAAAGATTACGGAAGCTTGAAGAGAATGGTTATATATTGAACTATACTGCTCATTTAAATCCCAAGAAGATAGGTAAAGATATTACTGCGTTTATAACTGTTCAAGTTGATTCATCAAAACATTATTCATCTTTTATTCAACATACCAATGAGAATGATGAAATACTCGAATGTCATGCTGTAACAGGTACGGGCTCTCATCTTCTAAAAATACGAACTGAAAATACTACCTCGTTGGAAAGACTATTATCCAGGATTCAATCCTGGGTCGGTGTTACAGGAACGAAAACGAGTATAGTGCTTTCAACCACTAAAGAAACATTAAAATTAAATCTGACAATACATAAATGAAAGGAAATACGATGGCGAAAATTAAAGATAAAGACGACCGGCATATAGATGATATTGTGAAAAGAGTTAAAGCCGATAAAGTGCAGTTCATTCATCTACAATTCACAGATTTGAATGGACATCTTAAAGGTGTTACAATTCCAATCTCGAAATTGGAAGCTGCTTTGCGTGATGGCATCTGGTTTGATGGTTCATCAATTGAAGGATTCACGAGAATTTATGAAAGCGATATGTATTTAAAGCTTGACCCTGCTACCTACGCAGTAATACCGTGGACAAAACGAAATTCATCGCAAGCAGTTGTGGCAAGATTTATGTGCGACGTATTCATGCCTGACGGATCACACTTTGAAGGAGATCCGAGGTATATTTTGAAAAAGCAATTGGAACGAGCAAAAAAATTAGGATACACATACAACGTTGGACCTGAATTAGAATTCTTCCTTTTCAGAAAAGAAAATGACAAGCTCCTGCCATTACCGCATGATAATGCAGGGTACTTCGATCAAACTTCTGATTTGGCAATGGAAATCAGGCAAGAAATGACTGATGCTCTACATGGATTTGGCATCGATGTAGAAGCCCTTCATCACGAAGTGGCAATTGGCCAGCATGAAATAGATTTCAGATATGCTGATGCACTTACCATTGCCGACCAGGCAGTTACATTAAAATTTACATTAAAATGGGTTGCTGCACATCATTCTCTTCATGCTACATTTATGCCCAAACCGATTCGGGGAATTAATGGCTCAGGAATGCATGTCCATCAAAGTCTATTTAATGCACAAGGTAAAAATTTATTCTTTGATCCAAAAGATGATTATCACTTATCTGACATTGCAAAATATTTTATTAAGGGCCAACTCGATCATATAAAAGCGATGAATGCAATTCTTAATCCAACAATAAATTCATACAAAAGACTTGTGGTTGGATATGAAGCACCGGTTTATATCGCATGGGGACAACGAAATCGTTCTGCCCTCATAAGAATTCCGCTTTATACTCCCGGCAGAGAAAAATCAGTCAGGGCTGAGTTACGATGTCCCGACCCGGCAGCAAATCCGTATCTTGCGTTTGCAATTATGTTAGCCGCTGGTTTAGACGGGATTGAAAAGAAAACTCTTCCACCAAAACCAATCGAAGAAAATATTTATGATTTTTCTGTTGATGAGGCAAAGAAACGAAAAATCGATATATTACCGCAAAACATAATGGAAGCAATGCAGCATTTGGATAAAAATCAAGTAATAAAAGATGCTTTAGGCGAATTTGCTTATGAAAAATTTAAGGTACTTAAACAAAGCGAATGGGACGATTACAGATTGCAAGTCACTCAATGGGAAATCGATCAATACCTCGAAAAGTACTAATTGGAATTTTCGCAACTCAATCAGCCCGGGCTTACAAGTCCGGGTTTTTTATTTGTGAAATTTGAGATTGATTCAGAAGTTTCTTAATTTGTGCTCCATGAATTACACCTCGATAAAATTTGAGATTGAAGATAGAGTTGCTCTAATAACTCTAAATAAACCCGAACGAAGGAATGCTTTAGATGATCTAATGATAAAAGAATTGTTGGATGCATTCACTTCAGCTAATCGAAATCCGATGGTTCGTGCCCTCTTAATCACCGGTGCAGGAAATTCATTTTGCTCTGGAATGGATCTGGAGTATCTAAAAAAATATTCTGAAAAAACTCATGAAGAGAATTTAGAGGATGCAAAAAATTTGATGCGAATGTATCAAACACTTCATGCTGTTAAGAAACCGACTATTGCTGTTGTAAACGGAGCCGCATTGGGTGGGGGGTGCGGACTTGCGATAGCTTGTGATTTTATTTTTGCAGGTAAAGATAAAGCAAAAATTGGTGTCCCTGAGGTGCGAATCGGTTTTCTGCCGGCGATCATTCTAGTTTATCTTGTTAAACGAATGGGTGAAGGGTCTGCAAAGGAAACGATTCTCCGAGGCGATATTTACGATTCAGAAACAGCTTTTAAAAAAGGTCTTATAACTGAAATCTATGATGATCATAGTTTGCTTGAACGTTGTTTTGATTTTACGAATAGTTTGATTCAAAATACATCTGCATCTTCGCTTAATCTCACAAAAGACCTCTTCTCACGATTTCAGGAGATGGATGAAAAAAACGTAATGGAATATGCTGCCAACCTCAATGCACTCATAAGGAAGACCGATGATTTTAAACGGGGGCTAAATTCTTTTTTAGATAAGGAAAAAATCAAATGGTAACCGACGATCTGCGTGCAACAATCAGAAACATTCCTGATTTCCCTAAAAAGGGAATTGTATTTAGAGATATCACAACATTATTGAAAGATAAAAATGCTTTTCAGAATTCGATTGATCTTTTCTACGAAAAATATAAATCAATTAAAATCGATAAAGTAGTGAGCGTTGAATCGCGCGGATTTATTTTTGGAAGCGTACTTGCTTACAAACTTGGTGCTGGATTTGTTCCTGTTAGGAAACCTAAAAAACTTCCTTCCAAAACAATTTCAGAAGAATATGATCTCGAATATGGGAAGGATAAATTGGAGATTCATCTCGATTCAATTAGTCAGGGTGAAAATATTATTATCGTTGATGACCTTCTTGCAACGGGAGGGACAATGAATGCTGCCTGCCGGTTGGTTGAAAAGTTGGGAGGAAATATAATCGGACTGGCTTTTTTAATTGAATTGTCTTTCCTAAATGGCAGAGAAAAACTTTCTAAATATCAGATTGATTCACTTCTTAAATACGATTCTGAATAATATTATCAGATACAATAAGACGGAAATTTTAAAATGAAAACGATCATAGAACCTTTTAAAATCAAGTCGGTTGAACCGATAAAATTTACAACAAAGGAACAACGCGAACTGATACTGCAAGAAGCAGGCTATAATCCATTCCTGATTCATGCTGAAGATGTGCTTATCGATCTTCTCACGGATAGCGGCACATCGGCGATGAGTTCAAAGCAATGGGCTGGCATGATGGAAGGGGATGAATCTTACGCAGGAGCTAAAAGTTTTTTCCGTTTCGAAAAAACAACACGAGAGCTTACCGGATTTAAATTCATCATTCCTACTCATCAAGGCAGAGCTGCAGAAAAGATTCTCTTCTCAATTCTTGGCGGAGCCGGAAAATATTTCCCCAACAATACTCATTTCGATACAACACGAGCGAACATAGAATATTCCGGTGCAGAAGCGTTTGACTTTCTTACTGAGCTTGGGAAAGATACATCCGCAATCGCCGATTTTAAGGGCGATATGGATTTGGTGGCGCTTGAAAAATTTATAAAAGAAAAAGGACCGGAAAATATTCCACTCGTAATGATAACTGTAACAAATAATGCGGGCGGCGGTCAGCCTGTATCAATGGGTAATATCAGAAAAACAAAAGAAATTGCATCGAGGTACGGTATTCCCTTTTTCCTTGATGCTTGCCGATTTGCAGAGAATGCTTTCTTCATCAAGAAGAGGGAAAAAGGTTATGCCGATAAATCGGTGAGGGAAATTGTCAAAGAAATGTTTTCGTATGCCGATGGCTGCACAATGAGTGCTAAGAAAGATGCGCTTGTGAACATGGGCGGTTTTCTTGCCATGAATGATTCCGATCTGGCTATGAAGGCAAGAAATATACTTATTGTTACGGAGGGATTTCCAACCTATGGTGGACTTGCCGGCAGAGACCTCGAAGCAATTGCACAAGGTTTGGATGAAATATTGGATGAACATTATCTTCAATATCGAATTAGATCGGTTGAATATTTAGGCGAAAAATTAACAGACGCCGGTGTACCTATTTTACAACCTCCGGGCGGCCATGCGATCTATATCGACGCAAAAAGATTTTTACCTGATATTCCGCCGCATGAATTTCCAGGGCAAGCAATCGTTTGCGAGTTATATAAGGTGGGGGGCATAAGAGGTGTTGAAATTGGCAGTGTCATGTTCGGTAAGACTGATAAAAAAAGCGGAAAATTTATTCCACCCCCGCTCGAACTGGTTCGCCTCGCAATTCCGCGCCGCGTTTACACGCAAAGTCACATCGATTATGTTGTCGAGTGTGTGATTGAGGTTTTTGCTAATCGAAAAAAACTCAAGGGTTACGCCTTTACATATGAGGCGCCAATGCTGCGGCATTTTACAGCTCGATTCAAACCGATTACAAAATAGTTACATCTTATGCTCGAATGCTCTGTTTGTAAAACTCAAAATCATCATCTTGCGATAAACTGTTCAAGCTGCGGTGGGTACCTTCAACAAAAAATAGAAACACTCGATTTATTTGAAACTGCATGGATGGTTGTGGAACATCCATCAAAGGCATTTCATAAAATTGCAATTTCAACTCACAAAAATTATATATTATTTTTATCTGCTCTTGCAGGAATAGGATTTTTATTTTCTGCATTCTGGTTTTACAAAATCGGGGATTTAATTTTTTCTTTACTTCGATTTCTAGGAATAGGTATCAGCGCAGGCATCATTTTCGGTGAGGTTATAATATTTCTACTTAGCATAGCGGTCTGGTTATTTTTAAAAGCTGAAAGAAAGGGTGTAAAATTCAGGCAGGTTTTTGCAGTAACAGCTTATTCATCCATCCCGATAATTATTTCAGCAATTATCATCTTGCCTATAGAAATTTTAACATTCGGCACACATTTTTTCGGAACAAATCCTTCACCGTATCTTCTTAAACCTTTATCATATGTGGTTTTGCTGGTAATCGACGGATTATTCGGTTTATGGTCGCTCATTTTATTTTTAATTGCTATAAAACAATTACGCGGAATAGGATGGTTAAGATCGGCAATGATTGAATTTATTTCCATTGTTGTTGTTCTCTTATTAATTCATAACATTTTGAGATTTATTTTTTAATTCTAATCATGGAACGTGAGGAATTCGAGAAAATTGTTGAGAGTGCGTTCGACCTCTTACCTGAAAAGTTTTATAATGAACTCGATAACGTATCTGTAGTAGTTGAAGATTATCCTGCCGATGAGATCGTTCGGAAAATGAAACTTCGTTCAAAACGCAGTTTGCTCGGTTTGTACAGGGGTATTCCAAAAACACAGAGGGGTACATGGTATGGCATGTCGGCAGTGGTTCCGGATGTAATATCACTCTATCAGAAAAATATTGAAGCGATATGTAATGATGAGGAAATGCTGAAGGAAAAAATCAGGGAAGTTTTAATACACGAAATCGCTCATTATTTTGGTATGAATGAAGAAGAAATAAAAAATGCGGGATATTAAAAATATTTTTGTATATTAGGAAAACTTTGGAAAGGCAAATTATGGGTAAAGTAATTTTTTCAATATCGTATGATATTGTTCCTGAAAAAAGGGAAGAATATCTTGCATTAACTCAAGCAATGAAAAATCACTTCCGCACAGAAAACGGGAGGGAATATTCAGTTTTTGAAGTTAAGGGAAAGAAAAATAGTTTCACCGAAATATTTATTTTCAAGAATATTGATGAATATAATCAATTAGAAGATAATGATGACCTTGTTGGCCAGTTGGAAACATTGATTTCAGGGAAAATGAAATATTCAACCCTTATAGAACCTGATTGACATCTTTCAATCACCCGCATCAATTAAAATTCCGCATCACTTACCAATTAAAGTTGCTTTTAAAGTAAGTTCTTCATTTCCGCGTTTTACTACAACGTCGACAAGATCACCAGGCTTAAACTGTCCGAGCATGTAAGTGAAATCGTATATGTTCTTGATATCTTTGCCGCCGAATTTTATAATTACATCATCTCCTTTGAGCCCTGCTTTCTCAGCGGGACTTCCAGGACGTGTGCCGGAAATTTTCATACCGGGCACATCACTTGCAAAATCCGGAATGATACCAAGTGTAACTCTGGCACCCTGACGATCTCCGCCCATTGGTGGCGCAACTGATTTCGTAAATTGCGGCTTCTTATCCTGATTGGCAAGATCGGTAACAACACGCTTAGCCATCTCAACTATCTTTTGTTCGCCAGCGTAATTTAATTTATCCCATGTATCGGATGGCTTGTGATAATCTGAGTGAAGATTTGTAAAAAAGAAAATCACGGGAAGATCTTTTTTATAAAATGACGCCTGATCACTTGGTCCGAATCCATCCGGTTTTAATTTTAAAACTAACGAATCACGATTTTCACGCTTCATCAGAGAATCAAATTCCGGCGATGTTCCCATTCCTTCAATTACAAGAACGCTGTCTTTCATTCTGCCGATCATGTCCATATTTACCATTGTGATCGTATTCTCTAAAGGCTTGAATGGATGTTTGACGTAATAGTCTGATCCTAAAACCCCAAGCTCTTCGCCGGTGAAGGCGATAAAAATGATTGACCGTTTAATTGAATTCTTATGAGCGCCAAAATATTGAGCGAGTTCAAGCACACCTGCCGTCCCCGAAGCGTTATCATCAGCGCCATGATGGATTGCAACTGTATCCGGATTCAGAGATCCTGATCCTTCGCCGCCCATACCGAGGTGATCGAAATGCGCTCCAATAACCAATGCTTCGCTGCTAAGAGAGGAATCATAACCATCTATAAATCCGACTACATTTGATGATGTCGCTTTAATTCTTTCAATCTGAGTGGTGATTGAAGCAGTACTATTATCAAATTCAAAAGATTTTGGTTTTAAACCAGATTCAATTTCTTGTTTAACGGAAATTAAATTCTTGCCAAGAGCATCAAACATTGATTCAGCAACGCTCCATTTTAAACTTAAGACTGCAAAGCTTGCACTTCCAGTTCGTGGATCTTCGTACGCACCCAAATTCTCGCCTTTTGTTCCCGGCATGCCGGTAAGAAGTATTATTCCTGCAGCTCCTTTTTCGCGGGCAGTAAATATCTTTCCCATTACACTGGATTGCTGATAAAATTTATCTGCGATAGCTGTATCTGGGGAACCGCGCATTACTAACACAATTTTTCCCTTAACATCAACATCGGCATAATCATTATAGTGCAATGTTTCCGGTGCAGCTATACCAAATCCGACGAAAACGATTTTTGTGGAAAGCGCAGTATCAATTGAAAAAGAGAGAGGTTTATAATCTATTTTCGGTTTTAATGCAAATTCCTTTTGCCCAATCATTAAATCAAATTTGTTTTTGGGACCGACTTGCGTGGTGGATATGAAACTGAATTCCTGGAAGTATGTGCCATTGTCACCGGCTGGTGATAATCCATATTCTTTAAATTTATCAGCAATGTACTTTGCCGCTTTGTTATTCCCAGCTTCACCAGATTTTCTCCCCGCGAGATCATCAGATGTCAGATATTTGACATGTTCTCTTAATTCATCCTTTGTAATATCTGTTGATATGAATTCACTTACTTTAGGTGTGCAAGTGAACGATAGGGCAGTAATTATTGCTACAAAAATATATAAAGAATTTTTCATAATGTTTTACTTCGATGATATGTGAATGATATCTAAAACTTCAACTAATTTTCCAACCATGCAAACAGATGATGCATCGTCAATCGGATGAACTACCATTTCTGCATACGAGTTCTCGCGAAATAGGTCGTTCAACGAATCGCTGGTTATTTCATATGATTTTCCATCTTCAGTTCTTAATTGCCAGCAGCCACCTTCAACGTCTAAATATATAATATTTCCTTCTATAATGAAAGAACCGGGTTCATAATCAGAAAGATCAATTGTGGCACAGGATGATAAAATTAACAGAGATGAAAATAGTATAAAATGGAATAGCGACAATCGCATCTATTTTTTCAGTCCCTCTAAAGCGGTTCTTAATTTTTTGAATGATTTTTCGTCGCTGGTAGAGTAATTCAAATCGATGTAAGAAACAACACCTCCCGGATCTATCAGGTACACTGTGCGTTTGTTATATCCGTAATCTGAATTATAGCTGTTATATTTTTTTGCTGTTTGATGATCATGATCGGATAGAAGGATGAATGGCAGGTTATGAAATTTAGCCCATTCATGATGAGAAAAAATATAATCACCGCTAATACCGAATACTTTTGCGTTTAGCTGGGACAAAGAACTGAAATTATCGCGAAGAGTGCAAACCTCTTTGGTGCAGCCACCGCTCCAGTCTGCCGGATAAAATGCTATGATTATATTCTCTTTACCGATTTGAGATGATAACTGTATTTTATTGCGTGAGACAGAATCTTTAGTTGCATATGGAAGTGAAAAATCGGGAGCTTTATCACCGACTTTTAACATTTGCTCTTGTTGAGCATTGCTTAACGATTCAAAAAGAAGAACCGACAAAATTAAAATAAAAGTCTTTTTCATATTGATCCCCAAAGGTTTTACCAAAATAACAATCATTAAGAACAATATCAAGGCAACTATGTATTCAGGGAAAAACTTTGTATATTTTAACAAAATTAATGGAGATTATTAATGCACATTCCGGATGGTTTCCTGGATACTAAAACTGCCATTGCCACTGCTACTATATCAACCGTTGGAATCAGTTTTGCGTTCCGCCATTTAAAAAAATCTATTACTCCGCAGGAAGTTCCTTTGGTCGGACTTGCGGCTGCATTTGTATTTGTTTCTCAAATGCTAAATTTTCCGATTGCAGCAGGAACATCGGGACATTTTATGGGAGCGGGTTTGTTGACGGTTTTATTGGGTCCAAGCGCTGCAATTATTGTTATGAGCTCAGTTTTGGTGGTGCAATGTTTTCTATTTTCGGATGGTGGTTTAACGGCGCTTGGCGCAAACATTTTTAATATGGCAATTGCTGGCTCATTGGTAAGCTATGGAGTTCTTAAAGGAATTGAATTAATTAATCCGAATGCAAAAGGGAAATTAATAGGAACTGCGGTCGCTTCCTGGAGTGCAACTGTTGTTGCATCGATTTTATGCGCAGGTGAATTAGCATGGTCAAACAGTGTTAGCTGGGGAGCAGCTTTCACGGCGATGGCAAACATTCATATGATTATCGGTATTGCGGAAGGCGCAATTGCAACTATAGTGCTGGCTGGAATTTGGCGAGCCAGGCCTGAAATTATTGAACGAGCAAAGTCAGTTTCAACAATTCCACCTTTGGGTACTAAAATAATTTATATTTTACTTATTGCCATAGGCATTTTCCTATTCTTCACGCCTTTCATTTCGGAATTGCCTGATGGATTAGAAAAAGTTGCATCGACTTTAGGATTCGACCAAAATGCCTTATCTAAGCCATTGATACAGTCGCCGTTTTCAGAATATCAATTTTCTATTTTCGGTTCATCAGCATTGGCAACAATTTCGGCTGGATTGATTGGATTGATTATTGTCTATATTTTATCAACAATATTAGCACGAATGCTGATTTCTAAAATTCGATCATAAAAGATGAGACACGATTTTCTTGATAGATATAGCAGGCAAAAAAGCAGTATTCACAACTTGCCGACTCCAATCAAACTTTTAGCTTCATTCCTGATAATCATAGGTACCGTAACATTACCTCACAAGTCATGGATATTCTTTGGAGGTATCGGTTTATTTTTGGTTATAATCGTTATACTTTCTAAGCTGCCAATCCGATTTTTGTTTCGGCGAATAATTATGTTAGAACCATTCGTACTTGGCGTTTCGATATTAACTTTATTCCAAACCGACGGCATAATTTTGTTTTCCTCAATTGCAATTAAAAGTACAATATCGTTATTAACCATGTTGATATTATCTAACACAACACCGTTCGAGAATATTTTGTCATTGCTAAAAAAGATTGATACACCTGAACTTATAGTTACAATACTCGCTTTATTTTATCGGTACTTGTTTGTTTTAATTGATGAAGCTGAGAAGATGCAGCGTGCTCGAAGCAGCCGGACATTTAAACCGTCGCTGAAAAATATCTGGAACTCTAGAATTCAACTTATCAGCGAACTATTTATTCGCTCCACTGAACGTGCAGAACGAATTTACTCCGCTATGCGCGCAAGAGGATGGTCATGAATCCGATAATAGAAGTTAAAGATTTATCATTTTCATATCACGATGGAACAAAAGCTTTAAAAGGGGTTTCGTTCAGCATATCGGAAGGTGAGTGTGTCGGTTTGATTGGTCCTAACGGCGCAGGTAAATCTACACTGATTTTACATTTGAACGGTTTATTACCTGAGGCAAAACATAATCATGTCTCAGTCAAGATTGCCGGAGAAGAAATTAGTAAGAAGAATGAAAATAAGGTTCACAGTTTGGTAGGTGTATTATTCCAAAATCCGGATGACCAACTGTTTTGTCCTACAGTATATGAAGATGTTGCTTTTGGACCAAGACAATTAGGGGTGAATGAGGAAGATATCAGATCGATGATCTGTAAAACTCTGGAAGATGTCGGTATTCCTGGATTCGAAAATCGTTCTCCGCATCATCTAAGCGGTGGAGAAAAACAAAGAGTTTGTTTAGCAGGATTGTTAGTCTGTGATCCGAAAATTTTGGTGCTTGATGAACCTACCAGAGATTTAGATCCGCGCGGACGGCGGGAGTTATCGGAATTGCTGCATAAAATACCGATGACAAAAATTATTGCCTCGCACGATCTGGAACTGATAGTCAAGCTTTGTAAAAGAACAATAATTCTCGATAGCGGAAAAATTGTTGCTGATGGAAATACTATAGAGTTGTTATCGAATGAAAAATTGATGATAGAACATGGCTTGGAGAAACCGCATTCCCTGCAACATATTCATCCACACAATTAATTTATCGGTTGGAGCGGAGTGAACGATCGCGTTTGCGATCTTTTTCTGTTCTATCTGGGATGAAGCCGGGAGGTGTCAGAGGTCGTTTATTAATCGGGGTTGTAAGATATTTTATCCAGGCGTTTAATTCGCTAAGTGGGCGCGCCTTCCTGCAGAATCCATCTAAATTAGATGACTTAACCGCAGATGTCGTGTGCTGATCATCGAAACCTGAAACAAATAAGAATGGAATTTTCTGATGGCGCACTGATGCGCGGACGTGTTTATAAAATTTTAATCCGTCCATCTTAGGCATGTAAACATCCGATATGATCAAATCCAACTCTGCATCATCTAATTTTTTTAGTCCGTCTTCACCATGTTCGGCTAGAAAAACAGTATGTCCTTCGCCTTCAAGAAAATGTCCTAGTAACATTCTGTATTCAGGTTCGTCATCAACAATTAAGATATTCATTTAGATTTTTCCATTTCTATTCTTACAATAAATGTACAATCTTTTGCATGTAATTTCAAGTAGCTTGAATTGGTAAATTTCGCAGGTTTTGCTACATTATCCCTGAAAATAGAAATAATCTCTGGAAACCCAAACATTATTTAATTTGTTTCGTAGAAGAATCAAGTTCAAAACATCTAATTAATCCACACTTCTTTTATATTTAATGGAGTTCAATATGCAAAGATTCTTTCAGGTTATGATATTAATAACTCTGGTGAGCATCTCACTTTTCGGACAACAAGAAGCCCGGCTTCTACGTTTTCCAGCAATCTATGGAAATCAAATTGTATTCACATATGCTGGCGATTTATACTCAGTGGCTTCAAACGGAGGAGTAGCACGAAAGCTAACAACAGATATTGGTTTTGAAATGTTTCCACGTTTCTCACCCGACGGGAAATGGATTGCATTCACCGGACAATATGACGGGAATACCGAAGTATTTCTTATTCCATCCACCGGTGGGGTACCAAAACGTTTAACTTATACAGCAACACTGGGACGTGATGATGTATCGGATAGAATGGGCCCGAATAATTTAGTTATGGGTTGGAAACACGACGGAAAACAAATAATATTCAGATCTAGGATGAGAGAGTATAACGATTTTAATGGTCAGCTTTATCTTGCTTCTGTTGAAGAAGGATTGCCTGAACAGCTCCCATTTCCGCGCGGTGGATTTTGTTCTTTTTCACCTGACGATAAAAAACTAGCCTATAACCGGATATTCAGAGAATTCAGAACTTGGAAACGATATCGTGGCGGCATGGCAGACGATATATGGATTTATGATTTTGAAACCAAGAAAATTGAAAACATCACTAACAACGAGGCACTTGACATTATACCGATGTGGAGCGGAAACAAAATTTATTTTATTTCCGACCGCGATGCAAATAAACGTATGAATTTATATTCTTATGATTTAACATCAAAAGAAACAAAACAACTCACAACATTTTCAGACTACGATATTAAATTTCCATCACTTGGAAATGACGCAATAGTTTTTGAAAATGGCGGATATATTTATCGCTTCGATCTTGCTTCACAAAAAGCCGATAAAGTTCCGGTGCAGATTGATGACGATATGAATGGCGGACGAAGCGGTATCGTTAAAGTAGGAGATCAAACAACAAATTACGAAATTTCTCCCGATGGCAAGCGGGCTTTATTCGGTGCACGAGGAGATATTTTTACTGTGCCGGCTAAATACGGATCGGTAAGGAATATTACTAATTCACCTGGCGTACACGACCGCAATTCAAAATGGTCGCCCGACGGTAAATGGATTGCTTATATTTCGGATGCAACCGGTGAGGACGAAATTTATATTGAACCACAAGATGGCAGCGCACCTCCAACTCAGTTGACAAAGAACAGCGATAACTATAAATATCAAATCCTCTGGTCACCTGATTCAAAGAAAATTCTTTGGGCAGACAGGGCGCAACGACTAAGATATCTTGATGTCGAAACAAAAACTATACATGAGGTTACATCTTCAAAAGCATTTGAGTTTAACGATTATAGCTGGTCGCCGGATAGCAAATGGATAACTTATGTGAAACCAGAAGATGACTGGATGTCAAGAGTTTATATCTATTCACTTGAGAATGGAAAAGAGAACGATGTAACTGATAAATGGTATACTTCCGGTCAGCCAACATTCAGTTCCGATGGCAAGTATCTATACTTTGTTTCTGATCGAGATTTTAATCCGACATACAGCCAGACCGAGTGGAACCATGCATATCAGGATATGTCGAGAATTTATTTCATCACTCTTTCAAAAGATGTGGAATCACCATTCAAACCGAAGAGTGATGAAGTGTCCGTAAAGGAAGAGAAGCCGAAAGCTGAAGAGAGCAAAGATAAAAAAGAAAAAGACAAGAAAGAAGATAAATCAGTTGTGGTAAAGATAGATTTCGATGGAATAAAAGACCGGATTATCGGATTGCCCATTCAAGCATCCGGTTATCGGTCGTTAAATTCTGTTGGTAACTCGCTTTATTATATTCGCAATGGCAGCAAAGATGAAAAATCACAATTCATGATTTATGATTTTGGTGATTTAAAAGAAACAAACCTTGGTGAAATTGACGGATATGAAATTTCTGCCGATCAAAAGAAAATGTTAGTTGGTAAGGAGAGAGCTTTTTATATCATCGATCTACCCAAAGGTAAAATTGATTTAAAAGACAAGCTCGATCTTTCCGGAATGGAAGTTAATTTAGATAAGCGCGCCGAATGGAATCAGATCTACACTGAAAGCTGGAGACAGATGCGCGATTATTTCTATGCACCCAATATGCATGGTGTTGACTGGAAAGGAGTTTATGAAAAATATAAACCGTTAGTCCAGTACGTAAATCATCGGGCAGATCTGACTTACATCATTGGTGAAATGATAGGAGAATTGACAACAGGACATACTTATGTTGGCGGTGGAGATTATCCAAAACCGAAGCGAATACAAACCGGTTTGTTAGGTGCACAAGTTATAAAAGATTCTAAAACCGGATATTTCAAAATTGTCAAAATTCTAAAAGGAGAAAACTGGGATAAAGGAAGCCGTTCTCCTCTCACAGAAGTTGGTGTGAATGCAAAAGAAGGAGAATATATTATTGCTGTTGATGGAAAATCAACATCCGGCATGAATGATATTTTTGCATCTTTGGTAAATAAGGTCGATAAGCAAGTGAAACTCAAACTGAACTCGAACCCGGAAGAAAAAGGAAGTCGTGAAGTAACTGTTTTACCGATAGGCGATGAAGCGAATCTTTATTATTTCAATTGGGTCAGAAGCAATATGGAAAAAGTAGACAAAGCCACAAACGGTAAAGTTGGTTATATACATATCCCCGATATGGGCGTTCATGGTTTGAACGAATTCGTTAAACAGTATTATCCCCAGCTTAGGAAAAAAGCTGTTATAATTGACGATCGAGGTAATGGCGGTGGAAATGTATCTCCAATGATTGTAGAACGTTTAAGACGCGAAATTGCGATGATAAGCATTGCAAGGAATACAATCCCAACACCAGATCCGGATGCTATGATCTGGGGACCAAAGGTTTGTCTCATTAACGAGTTCTCGGCTTCCGATGGTGATATCTTCCCGTATCGGTTTAAGAAATATGGGTTAGGTAAACTTATCGGTAAGCGTACGTGGGGCGGAGTTGTAGGTATTCGCGGAACACTTCCGTTGCTTGACGGCGGCGTTCTGAATAAACCGGAGTTCTCGCGTTATAATACTGAAGGTCAATGGATTATGGAAGGTCATGGTGTTGATCCTGATATCGTGGTTGATAACGATCCGGCAAAAGAGTTTGCAGGTGAAGATCAACAGTTAAACAAAGCGATAGAAGTGATTCTGGATGAATTGAAGACAAAAGAAAACTCTGTTCCACCGGTACCCGAATATCCGATCAAGAAATAAAATTAAAAGATAGGTAGAAAAAATAAACTCCGGCTTCTACAGAAGTCGGAGTTTTATTTTGCGCTAATATCAAACCGTAATAAGTTGAAACAAAAAAAAGTAATTCAAATATTACATAGAAGTTTATAGTTGTTATGAACATCGTTTTCTATATTAAGGCGGGATTGCTCATCTTCCTGTGGCAAAATGCAGATACAATTTGCGAAATGTGCTTTGAAGCATGATACATTTTTATTATCATCGAAATATGTAGATAAGTCGTTTGTCTCGCCACAATAAATTCTACTGTGCGAAATTCTTCCGTCTGGATTTAAATTGCGACTTGTAATAAAATATACTGCGCCGAGATGGATAAACTTTGTATCCATCGGATACGCTCTAAACTTATACTCTTTTCCAGAGATTCCTTTAATACGAACATTGCCCAATCCATTCATGGTGAGTCCTAATCAGTAATTGATAAGAATATCTTGTATATCAATGTACAAATACCGTCTTCCAAAACCTAATCTCGTTAAATTAAAACAAGATAACCATATGAATTAGACAGATAAGTTAAATGAAATGAAATTATTCTTGCAGTTCTATTGTTCATATATACAAGGTCGTATTGGAATATTCACAATTAAGGTGTGATAATTCTCATCTTGATTTTTTATGTTAAATAAATATTTTCTTTATTAGAGTAACGTCAGTAAATTATAATCAGAGAAAGGTAATATATGAGTTGGAAACAGCTATTTCCATTATGGTTAATTATTTCGATATTGGTTGTAAGTTGCAGTGAACCTACTACGGTAACTCAATCATATTCAAAACCGATGGTAAATATGTCGGTTTCATTTTCAAAGAATGCAACGGCCGGATTGTTTAAAATATCGGGCATAAACGCTGTTGATTCCATAAGGATCGACAGCGCTGTTGTGATCTTTTCAAGAATAAAATTCGAATCGCATATCGATACTGTTGTTGTAGATTCAATGGAGCATGAAATGGACGACATGGAACGCGATTCAAATATCGTTTTCAGAGGTCCTTTTATTGTTCATGTAAGAGATACGGTAGCAATCGACTTTGCAAATCAGGTTTTGCCTGCGGGCAATTACGATGGTATTAAGTTCAAAATTCACCGGTTGAAAAACGGTGAACGCCATGAAGACAGCGACGAACGACACAACAGGCATCATATGATGAACGATTCACTGATCAGCGGATCGAGTATCTCCGTTTGGGGTGCCGTTTACAAAAATGGAGCGTGGACAAATTTTGCTTATAACTTTAACGGCGAATTAGAATTCAAAATTAAAGGTAATTTCACAGTGCCCGAGGCAACAAGCTCGGTTAATATCGCTTTGAATTTCAATATGGCATTATGGTTTACGGATCCATCCACAGGTGCCTTGCTTGATCCAACTGACCATTCTTCCGAAAATTTGAAATTAATCCGTCGTGCGATATACAATTCATTTGGAAAAGGCAAAGGCGGACACGACAGGGGAGACGGTCGCCCGCACGATTAATAGTGATGCTTGAAATATGTATTAAGTTATTCAAAGCCCGCGAATCAAATTGCGGGCTTTTTTATTTTAGGATGGCAATCTTCAATAGAGCGCTTTTCAACACAGACTTATAATTATAATATTTTAAACTTGACATTTTATAGCATCTTTTATATGTTTATGCAACATTTATCATCCTAATAATATACATTATGTATGCTGAATGAATAAAATTCGTAACGTCGTTTTTGTTTTAATAGGTGTAGCCGGACTCATTTTTAAAGGGCATTATAGCGGTCCGGCAGAAGATTTAATCAGAAGTTATCTTGGAAATATCGCAATATCTTTTGCGATATATTTTATAATGCTTCAAGTACCTATTAGCTCCAAATACAAACGAGTCTGGAGCGCTGGACTTACACTTGCTACGGTGGAATCGTTTGAAATATTAGATGGATTCGGAATATTCAGCAATGTGTACGACAGTTTCGACTTGCTTGCCAATGTTTTTGGAATTTTGTTTGCCTTGTTTGTTGATACTGTTTTTTCTTCTTCGAAAAAGATAGCCACTGACAAATAGCTGTTCAATTGGAAATGAAGATTGCACCTTATTGAAATCTAACAAAATAATCTATTCCTTCCTTTGAAATTTTCCAGGATTAATGTACCTTCGTAAATCATGCTGGTTTATTTGATCATCGGATTTTCTTACGGTTTTGCTGCCGCCGTGCAACCCGGTCCTTTTCAGACATATTTAATTTCTCAATCTCTGAAAATTGGATGGAGGCGAACTGCACCTGCAACATTTGCACCTCTCTTAAGCGATCTGCCGATTGCAGTTTTAGTACTCGCAGTGTTAAGCAAGATTCCTCTTTGGGCGGAAAATATGTTACACCTTGTGGGTGGAATGTTTGTTCTTTACCTCGCTTATGGTGCATTCAAAACATGGCTGTATTTTAAAAATATTAAAACCGATTCAACTCACTCAATTCAGCAAACGATATGGAAAGGAATGATAGTCAATCTTCTGAACCCTGCGCCATACATCGGGTGGAGTTTTGTTATGGGTCCGCTTTTATTAAAGGGATGGAGAGAAGCCCCCGTAAATGGATTTGTTCTGTTAATTGCTTTCTATGGCACAATGATTATAACAACTATCGGAATAATAATGCTTTTTAGCAGTGCAAAAAATCTTGGTCCGAAAATAGACAGAAGTTTGATTGGAATATCCGCACTTGCACTGGCTGGTTTTGGAATATATCAATTATGGATGGGAGTGAGAGTTCTATAAATTGAAACATACTTTCCCAAATGCGTATATTAAACCATGATAAAAATAAACAGCATTACAAAGCGTTATCCAACAATCACCGCGCTGGATAATATTTCCCTTAATGTCAATAAACAAGAATTTTTCGGACTTCTAGGTCCAAACGGTGCAGGTAAAACCACGTTGATGAATTTACTCGTCGGTTACCTCAATCCTGATCAAGGTGATATTCATATCGCAGGCGAAAAGGTAACACAGGATGGTTTACACACTCGAAAGAACATTGGATTGGTTCCGCAATCATTAGCACTTTATGATGATTTATCTGCGCAGGATAATTTAGATATTTTTGGCAGCTTTTATCATATCGAGAAGAATTTACTCAAAGAACGGATCAAGGAAAAGCTTGAATCGGTTCAACTCTACGAGCGCCGTAAAGATAAAGTAAAAACTTTTTCCGGTGGAATGAAAAGACGATTGAACCTCGTCGCAAGCATGCTTCACGATCCGCCAATACTTTTATGCGATGAGCCAACTGTTGGCATCGACCCACAATCGCGCAACGCTATCTTCGATTATCTTTTGATGTTGAATGAACAAGGTAAGACTATCGTTTATACAACTCATTACATGGAAGAAGCGGAACGACTGTGCAAGCGTATCGCTATCATCGACTTTGGAAAAATTATTGCAGAAGGAACAATTGATGAATTGATAGAAAAACTTCCTTATGATGAGACTATTCTGATAACAAAAAATCAAGTAACAAAAGGTAAAATAGATTTATTGAAATCATTCGGTTCAGTTGTTGACGAGGACGATCATTTTCAACTCAAGCCAAACGCCGGATTCCAGCTTTCACAGTTTTTTTCATCGTTAGAGAAGAACACAATCAGCTACAAGTTTGTTGAGCTGCACAAACCGACGCTAGAATCATATTTCCTGCACCTGACCGGAAGGAGGCTGCGAGATTGAAAACGATTCTTCAACTTATCCGAAAGGATTATAAATTATTCTGGAGCGACAGGCGTGCAGTCACGATGACGTTCATCATCCCGATTGCATTGATTATAATTTGGGGTGCTGTTTTTGGAAATCTGAATAAGGGTGGAACCGCAACAAAGCTTCACATCGCATTTCTGAACAACAGTACATCACCGATCGGAAAGAAAATCGAGCGGGTGCTTGATTCTTCTAAAACGTTTGTTCTCATCAAAACGTACAAAGATGAAAATGACAAGCGCATTCCATTTGATACCGCTTCCATTCAGAATTTTGTGAGGAAGGGGAGCGTATCTGCGGCGCTTGTAATTCCGGCTGATGCGTTATCCGATACAGCGTTCGGATTGAAACTGAAATTTTACTACGATCCAAAGAATGATCTCGAAATGCAAATGATAGAAGGGATGCTGCAAAAAACAATCATGAGTGAAATTCCTGATATCTTTATGCAGGGAATGAAAAATAAAGCTGTTAAGTTTTTGGGATTAGATTCAGGTAAGGCGTTTAATAATGAAATTGCAAAGACGGTAGGTAAATATTTCAAGATAGATCCAAAATGGATAACCAATCCGCCGGTTGATTCACTTTTGTCAATGGCTGGTGGCAGTGATAGTGCTAAGAATAGTTTCTTCCAAAACATACTTCAACTCGATAAGGTGCAGTTGGTTGGGCAAGACATCGCAAACCCCTGGGCAACGCGGAGTGTAGGCGGCTGGGCGATGATGTTCCTTTTATTTACGCTCACTGCCACATCATCGGCTTTGTTCGAGGAGAAAAAGAGCGGCGTTGTTCTGCGTCTTCTAGCTTCACCTATTTCACGTGTTCAGATACTCTGGAGCAAGTATCTCTACAATATGTCGCTTGGTTTTATACAGCTTCTTATTCTTTTCAGTGCAGGCGCATTGCTTTACCAGATCGATATTTTCTCCAACTTTATTAATCTCGTTCTTATCATCATCGCCGCGGCAACAGCATGCACAGCATTCGGGATGCTTCTTTCGTCGATCAGTAGAACTGCCGGACAAGCCAACGGTTATGGTATGTTTTTAATTCTGGCGATGAGTTCCATCGGCGGGGCTTGGTTTCCAACATCGTTCATGCCCGATTTCATACAGACGATCAGTAAGTTTACAATCGTCTATTGGTCGATGGATGGGATATTACAGGTTCTCTGGCGTGGTGCCGGTATATTCGATATTCTTCCGCACATTGGAATATTAATCGGCATTGCTGTCCTTATAACAAGCATCAGCATCTGGCAATTTAAAAAGGGACATGTATTTTAAAGAAAGTATGTTGCTTGGCGGTCACGAACCTCCGCCAAAGGCGGACAAGATTTCGTGACCGAAAAGTAAACTGTCACGGTATGGACCGTGACAGCCGTTGATTTTCTAATTCCAACCTGTCTTTTCGAAGGAGTCCGAAAGGGACGACTGAGAAATCTTATCTGAGATTGCCCAGTTAAGATTTCTCATCCCGTAAAACGGGATTCGAAATGACAAGATTACATTTTATGTTTGGTTGTCACGAAGTGATCTATTTGGGGTCGTCCCAAAAGAACAGGGTCATGCTGAATTTATTTCAGCATCTATGCAAAGCAATTCATTTTGCTATGTTCAGATTCCGAACCGAGTTCGGAATGACTCCTTTTCTTACTTTTTAGTCAGCCCCAGCAGTTGGGGAAATAACAATATCTTCGTATGGCTTTGAGTGCGATTCAGTTTGAACCTGGATCGCACTTTTTATTTGTGATCTGCTTCGCAATCATGTTGTTCGATTGAATTCCTTTATTTATATTCAAAATGCTAAATCTATTTTAAAATATTTTATTCACAAATTACTTTTTCAAAAATGAAAACCTATTTCTATCTCCTCGTTCTTGTTTCAATTTTACTTATTAGCTGTTCTAAAAAAGAAAATACTCCTACCGGCAGTTCCGATGATAATCCAATTGTAGATAATTCAACGATTGATAATGTAAATGCGGCTAATGGCGACATTTCTGCTGCAATAGATGCGAACGATAAAATACACGTTTCATATTTTTCGTTCAACCTCGGTTTAAAATATGCAACAAATAAATCCGGCTCTTGGGTTACAACCATGATCCATCCTGAGAATATCTCTACAACCATGTCGGTGTATAATGATATAGCTGTTGATGGAAGCGGATTTGTTCATATCGTTTACAATGTGGTTGGACAAACGATAACCGACACTTCTGCGATAATGTATGCAACAAATAAAAGCGGTACATGGATAAAAACAAAAATTGCCTATTCAGTCGGATCATCCTTGAGTGGATGCGGCATTGCCGTAACATCAACAGGAAAAGTGCATATCACTTACGGTAACGACGGTACAGATTTACTTTATACAAACAATCTTTCGGGTGCATGGAGCAGTCCTGCACGGATTGGTTCTTACTGGGCTAATGTTCGACCACGACTTGCCTTAGATGCGAGTAATAACGTTTATGTTGCCTATGAACATGGCGGTGAAGGAACACTTCATCTTCAAACGATCACTTCAACCGGCACCTTGAGCAGTAATAATATCATCGTTGGTGTTCCGAGTTCCGGTGATGATAAGGGATGGTCACCCGATATTGCAATAAATAAAACAAACGGCTCGGTTCTTATACCTTATTGGAATTATGACGATAAACATTTGAATATTTACAATAACGGTGTGATTGCGAAGATAGATTCTTTAGCTAATTGGACCGAGGCAGGCATTGCCACAGATGTTAACGGGAAAGCATATATCAGTTACACCAATCTTTCAACTTCCGAATTATATCTCACAAGAAATAAAACGGGTGCATTGGTGGCAGAAAAACTTCCCGTATCAGTTAAATCAAAGTCGTCGAATGTTGTCGTTGAATCAACCGGAAAAATTGATATCATCTACTGCGCCAATGGAGCGAACGCTTTGAAAATAATTTCGAAATAGATATCCGAGCTATCGGAATTATTATTTTAGTATAAATATGCATGGCGGTCACGAACCTCTGCCTAAGCCGCAGAGGATTTCGTGACGAAAAGGGAATTAAGGTGCATACTTTGTTGCCGGATCGCTCCATGCGCCTTGCCCGGCTGCACCAATACCTGCAACACGGAACCAGTATTTCGTTCCGCTCGTTAAACCTGAAATAATTATGCTCGCTTTTGTTGATACACCTGCATACTTCCAGCTTGTTGATGTAATTTGATCGGCACTTTGTTCAACTATGTAACTCTTTGCACCTGTAACACGATCCCATCTTAAAACTATTTCGCCTTCCTTAGCGCCTGCCGTAGCAGATAAAGCAGATGGCAAAGAAAGCGCACCAATCGGGACACCTTTTGCGCGAATGCTCATACCTGCGCTTTGTATTTTTGCATCGTCGCCGTTGCTTGCACTTTCAACATAGTTGGCAAGCTTTTGAAGATTGATATCCAAAACATTTTCTTTTCCGTCCTGAATAGAAACCTTTGTATTTGCTTCTTGCTTTGCAACATTAGCATCGTTGAAAGCATTTTCCAGATCGGTTGCACAGTTTGTTATTGTTGCAAGCGGTGGATCGGGTGTGGGGAACGATGCATTGCCTGTTATTCCTGTTACAATCTGACGTGCGAACTGTATTTTTTCTGTTACATTCAGATTGCGCAAATTTAATTTTATTTTACCCATGATATTATTGCTCCTTTCAAATCTCCTCACCGGTTTGACTCCGATGTAGGATGTCTTGTTTGTAATTGAAATTGATTAAGTTTTTATAAATGTTCACCTGCTTTTTATAGGAGGTGATTTGTTTAACGTGAATACAAACTTGAATCGTGATAAAGTTGATCTGTTTTGCGGGAATGATGACTTGTTTCTCGAAAAAATTGTTCTGTTCCCAAGAGAAACAGACTTGTTTATTACAAAAGTTGTTCTGCTTTCTAATAATGTTGACTTGCTTTTTAGAAAAACAAACTTGTTTTTCGTAAATGTTGATTTGTTTTCAGCTAAAACAAGTCTGTTTAATAAAAATGTTGTCCTGTTTATGAAGAAAACAGATTTGTTTTTTATAAATGTTGACTTGTTTTTTAGAAGAACAGACTTGATTTTAGAAAATGTTGTTTTGTTTTTGGGAATAACAGACATGTTTTTTGGAAAAGTTGTCTTGTATTTTATAAAACAAGTCAACCGATTAATGAAATTTATATGAATTGGAGGAATTTGATAAACAAGGGTTGAAAACAGATGATGAAAGGGGAGATATACTGCGCTGCCAGAGGAATTGGCAACGGGAAATTTTAGATTTTGTATGAAATTCAGAAAAAACAAAACCGCTCCAATAAGTTTAATAAAAACTTTATACGGGAGCGGTTCAATTTTGCTTATTTTACTACTTTCCCAAATAAAATGCAAATATTGATTGCAAGAACTTCTGATCTATTCATTGGATTGCTGATTGGATGGGAGAGAGTTCTTTCAATAATTGGTTAGTAAATGAAATGATTTAAGAAACTGTTTAGCGGTCACGAACCATTTCGTGACCGAAGGAGGCTGTCACGGTATGGACCGTGACAGCTGTGATTCATCTAGACAAGATAAATATTATTTTGCTTGAATGGATGTGCGACTCACTTTCAATTATGGATCTGGGGTGGAAGTGAGTCGCACTTGGGCAAGTTGACTTTCTAAGATAAGAATAGTATTTTACCCCTGCATTTTCTGCCACAAGAATGTTATCAGGCAATATGGCAGGATAATTACAGTCAGTTTGCACCAAGGCACTTTATTCATAAAAGCATTAGAATGGACTTTTCTCAATTTTGGTCTGACTTTCTCTCTACGGTACTAGGTGTTGCACTTGCTCTCGTAGGTGCAATCAAACTTGAAAAATACGCACAAAGCAGGCAGGAAAAATTGCGCTTTGCCGAAAAGGAAAAACGATCTAAGTTAATCCTTAACTTGATCAAGAACGAGCTTGACTACAATCTTACCGCCCTCGTCAAAATAGATGACAATATTTTCAGTACGTACAATTATCTTCGAATAGAATCGTGGAAGTCTTTTTCAGATGGTGGCGAGATCAAGTGGATTGATGACCCAGAGCTCCTCAATATTATCTCGACTGCATACTCGAATCTAATTCAGTTCATCTTGCTCTACGAGAAATTCTTCAATATGAAATTTTTCCCAACTAGCAATATCGATAACGAACAAGGAAGAATCCTAGCAAACTATACATTTAAGTCCAAGCAGGATGCTCTTGACGCAATAAAGATAGCGAAGACAAAGATAGAAAAAAGGACATCATCCAACTAAATTGCTTTTGTGTTTTATGTTATTTTCAAAACCAACAAAATACGGCGCAGGAATTATATTGTATGGCGACTACTGGGATCTAAAAAATCTTCACACAACCATCCACGAACTTGCTGAACTTGATTTAATCGAGGATAAGTTATCAGATTTTGTTCTCTATCTTGCATATGACATTCGACATGCATACCAACGACACAGAGAGATCCTTGACTCTACTCATTATAAAGATGAAAAAGTGTTGTATTACGGGGTGAAAATTCTCTGGCCAATATTTCTCGTTCAGCTTGGTTTGTTGCGACGGCTAGCTGCCTATCATCCAACAAGTAAATCACATCAAGCCGATATTTTTAGATTAGAAGCATGCGCTGAAGAGGCTTTGAAATCATATGACCCAATAACTGGAAAATGGTGTATAGATTGGTATACTTCTTTCGGTGGGTTTCCAACTCAATATAATTTTGATTTTATTTATTCTTGCTCACAAGAATATGTTACTCGAGGGAAATCAGGCAAAGACCGCTTTAAATTACTTCCTGATATTCTTAGAATGATTTCATTTGGTTCAAAAGATTATAGTTCTTTTACAGAGAATCTGAAATCAATGGTTGGGCAAAAAGGTATTAAGCTAAATGATTCTATCGACTTCGAAGAATGGCCAAAATTTAAGTGGTGATATTTTCTTGTTACCACCTAACCACTTTAAAAAAGGAAAAAGTTGCCTTAGAATAGCCCATCACATTTATTTAAGGAAGCATACAATGAAAACAATCATGAAAATCATCTTATTAGTTATTTTGGTTTCGTTACCCATGTTGGCGCAGCAAACGACATTTCAGGATTCCTTGCTTGATCATATGGCAGGGACGTGGGTTCTTAAGGGAACCATAGATGGAAAAGAAACTATACACGATATCATCGCAGAATGGGTGCTGGGTCATCAGTACCTGCAACTTCACGAAACCTCACGCGAAAAGAACGCTAATGGTGAAGCGGAGTATGAAGCAATCGTTTATATCGGCTGGGACCAACCATCGAGCAGGTACGCTTGTCTTTGGCTCGACGTGACAGGCGGCGGAGGTCTCTCGGCTCAGGCAATCGGTCATGCAAAACGGAGCGTGGATAAGCTTGCGTTCTTATTCAAAGGCAGTGACGGCAGCATCTTCCACACAACATTCGTGTACATCAGAAGTACAGATACCTGGCAATGGCAGATGGATAATGAAGTGAAGGGAAAACTTCAACCCTTCGCGCGCGTGAAGCTGACAAGGAAATAAATAAACGGAATGTGCGACTCACCTCCAGTCGTGATTCTACCTTGAAGGTGAGTCGCACTTCTAAATAGGAGATAAACAAAAGATGAAAATAGTAATTGCGTTTGTTTTAATAGCAATGTTTATAGTCTCATTCGCAAATGCACAGGAGCGAGTGAGCGAAAAGCAACTCATTCAGGCTTTTCTGGATTGCCCTGAAATTATCAAAGCGCAAAGGGAATTTGGTGAGAGAGGCGAGTTTGCCAAGCCTACTGTTGTGCTTTATAACTCCTTGTGTGGTGCTGCAGGATGCCAGTATTCCGCACTGATAGCACAGAAACATGAAAGTGAGCGACGCAAAGCTAATCCGATGACTATGCATATTCTCGGATTAGTGAATGTGGGACCGAAAGGCGATATTGTCTCGGTTGAAAGAGTAGAGCTAATACCTTTTAGCAAACTTAAAGAGACTCTGGGAGAAAAATAATCAGTCAACTCAAAATATAGGTTATTATGACATCAAAACATTTGCTCAACAGAAATATATTTATTGCGGCAATTCTGCTTTTTCCTATTCTAGCATTCGGACAAACTACAAAGCAAGACAGCATTTGGAAGCCTTTTAAGTTCTTTGTCGGCAGTTGGACAGGCAAAGGTGGTGGTGAATCGGGCGAAGGGAACTATGAACGCAAATATCAATTTATATTCAACAAAAAATTCATTGAGGTTCACAATAAATCTGTTTATCCGCCTTCAGAGAATAATCCCAAAGGTGAGGTTCATGAAGATGTCGGGTATATCAGCTTCGATAAATTGAGAAACACTTTTATTCTCAGGCAATTTCACATCGAAGGATTTGTGAACCAGTATAAGCTCGAGAGTATTTCTGCCGATGGTAAAAGGATGGTTTTTATTTCCGAATCGATTGAGAATATAAAGCCCGGATGGCGCGCAAAAGAAACATATCAAATACTTGGTGATAACGAATTTTCGGAAACGTTCGAGCTTGCTCCACCCGATAAGGAGTTTGAGGTTTATTCAAAAGTTATATTGAAAAAGACAGAGTAAAGGAAAATGTGCGACTTACTTCCAGTCGTATTCTACCTTGAAGGTGAGTCGCACGTCGACGTATATTACAAAAAATATTATACCGATAATAGCAAATGGAATTAGCAGACCTAGGATTTAATAGTTGGTTTCAAAAGAAGCGAGAAGAATCGCAGAAACTGGATTTTAGCATTGCCCGGATAACAAGAGTTGACCGGAATCGATATCTTGTTAGGAATGAAGAGAATGAAATTCAAGCAGAACCAACAGGCAAGCTTCTCTTCTTTACCGATTCAAGTCAAGATCTTCCTTGTGTGGGAGATTGGGTGTTCGTGCAGTACTATAACGATGGCACACTTGCAATAATTCATGAATTGTTGCCAAGGAAAACTTTCCTGCGCCGCAAATCTGCCGGTAACACAGTTGATTACCAAATGATTGCATCGAATATCGATATTGCTTTCATAATCCAATCATGCGATTTCAATTTCAATTTGCGCCGGCTGGAGCGATACCTTGTTATGGCAAAAGAAGGTCATGTAGAGCCAATAATCCTTCTTAGCAAAAGTGATCTTGTCAGTTCTGAAGAATTAGAAAAAAGAATTTCAGAAATCAGGCAAGCTCAAATCAACGCAAGGGTAATTACATTCAGCAACAAGACTGATATTGGATTGGATACAGTACAACAGGTGCTTGAAAAGGGAAAGACATATTGTTTGCTTGGGTCATCGGGTGTAGGCAAAACTACGCTCCTCAATCATCTTTTAGGGGATGAAGTATTTGAGACAAACCCCGTGCGCGAGAAGGACAGCAGAGGAAGACATACAACATCACGTCGGCAATTAGTAGTTCTTGACAACGGAGCATTTCTCATTGATACACCGGGAATGAGGGAGCTGGGTATGATCGCTGCTGGTACGAGTATAGATGACAGCTTTTCTGATATTCAAGAACTTTCTCAGAATTGTCGGTTCAACGATTGCGCCCACACTGTGGAAGTCGGCTGCGCGATCTTGACGGCGGTTCAAACCGGAAACTTAGATGAGGAGAGATATCAGAGTTACATGAAATTAATTAAGGAATCTAAGTTTCATCAAATGTCATATGTGGAGAGACGAAAGAAGGATAAGCAGTTTGGGAAGATGATTAAAATCGTAAAAAAACAGATAAAGAAGAAATAACATTTCGTTCACGAATTATTCGTGGATGGCATTTGATCAAATTTTTTGTAAACAGTTCAGAAAGAAATGTATTTTAATAAATAGTTACTGGCGTGCTATCGATAGCAAGTCAGGATCATTCCTATATTTTTCAAAATCCATAGCAGTTCTTAAGTAGGCGGCATCGTATTCAGGATTCATAGATTTAGCACGCTTATACCATTCCAACACTTCGCTTTTCTGTCCCAATACTGCATATGCTCGAGTTACTTTCATGATAACTTCTTCGTTTGTTGAATCGAGCTTAACAGCTTTATTGATTGCGAGTAATGCTGCACTTTTGTTTGCAAGACGTGCATTAAATAATCCTGCAATTGCATACAGGTCGCCATTTCTTGGATTCTTTTTAATCTCTGATTCTACAATATTTAAACCATCGTTAAATGTCTTACTTGCTTCGAATTTTTTATTATTAAGAAGATTGGCAACACCTAACCCATAAAAAATATTATAATCGTCCTGAAATAAAAAAACTCCCTGGGACATAAGCGACTCGGCTTTTGCATAATTGTTAATTGCTAGCAAAATAGAATTCAGCGCTTCGTAAGTTTTTGAGTTCATAGAATTTATTTTGAGAGCAGTTTGATAATAATAAATTGCACTATCGATTTGGACAATTCGTTCATAAGCGTATCCAAGAGAATATATCGGTAATTCGTTTGTAGGATTTAATTGTACAGCACGATGAAACGATTTTATTGCCTCCGGATAATTTTTCATCTGGGCATAAGCAACACCTAAATTCATCGCCGTCAGCCAATCGAAAGGATTTATTTCCTCAAGCTGTTTTAGATACATGACACCTTTTGCAGGTTCCCCTAATTCAAAAAGATATATCCAAGCGATAGACGTTAAAGCGATGGCATTGTTTTTATCTTTTGTTATGGACCTTTGAAGTATATCAACACTCGCTTTTGGATTACCTTCCAAATCGGTGATTATTCCGATCTGAGCTAACGCTTGATGGTCGTTCGTATCCGCCTGTATAGCTTTTTCACAATACTTTCTTGCGTCAGTTAAGTACTGGGGAGATAGATCCCAAGCCTGTCGATAATGTTCTATCTTGGTGTTGGCAAGTGCGACATAAGCGGGAATGAAATTAGTATCTTTCCTGATCGCTTCTTGGAAAAAAGTTATTGCAAGCGTATTTTCATCTTTAGTTAATTTATCACGGTGATATAATCCCTGAAGATATGTATTATAAACATCTGCCGATGGTTTGTAGCTTAGAGGACGCACTGCTGACGGTTCAATATCGAGTTGAGCGACTATTTCTTTAATAATATCTTGTTTGATATCTATTATCTCCCCCCGTGCAAAATCATATGGTTTTTTCCAAACCTCGCGGGCTGAGTGACTATCGAACAACGACAATTTCAATTTTACTCGCATAACTGCGAGTTGCAATTCGCCTTTCAACAAGTATCTTACGCCAAGTTGATCGGCAATTATGCTATCTTGAAGTTTTGAATTTTTAAAATATCCGGAGCTTTGCCGTGAGATGACCAAAATTTGGGATAGCTTTGAAAGTTCCTCTGTTATTTCTTCCGCAAAACCATCAGCAAAATATACCTGCTCTGATTCTCCGAGATTAATAAAGGGTAAAACAGCAATCGACTTACTCAATGTGCTTGGTGGCGGTTTGAATAAAAATGATTTTGCGAGAAAGAATACAACGAAAAGAATTAGAATTATAGCAGGTATCCAAATAAAAGATACTGTATGTTTTTTTGCCATGTATCTGATTGTTTTTGTTACAGTATTCCAATCAGAGGAAGAATCGTCTGTTGCAATTATTTCCGTTTGGTTTCTTAAATGTAATTTTTTTAGATCAGCAACAATCTCCTCCATTCGCTGGTATCGATTATTAACATCTTTTTCCAATGCCCGTGCTATGATAAGCTTGAGATCAAATGGGATGGATGTTCTAAATGTTTCCACCGAAATAGGATTTTCGTTCGTAATCGAGTACACCATTGCAGCATCGAACTCACCACGAAATGGGAGCTTACCTGTCAGCATCTCAAACAGCATTATGCCTAACGACCAAATGTCTGATCGTTCATCAACATTTTCACCGCGTGTCTGCTCGGGTGACATATATGCAACCGTTCCAAGCGTTGTACCGCTTCTTGTAAGCTGCATTCCTCCTGATAGTTTTGCAAGTCCAAAATCTATAATCTTTGCTATGCCATCATTTGTTATTAAAACATTACCTGGCTTAAGATCACGGTGAATAATTCCACGCTCATGGGCTTTCACCATTCCATTTGCAATCTGGAGTGAGTAATCAATTGCTTGATTTATCTCAAGAGGTCCTTTTTCTATTTTATCCTTAAGTGATTCTACATCGTAACATGCCATTACAATGTACATCGACCCGTCTGGTGTTTCGTTAATCTCGTAGATTGCACCAATGTTCGGATGATCGATTACTGAGGCAGCTCTGGCTTCCTGGATAAAGCGTGATTTCTTTTCTTCATCTGTACCTACATGAGGTGGAAGAAACTTCATGGCTACACATCTGCCAAGTTTAGTATCCTCTGCTTTATAAACTACACCCATCCCGCCTTCGCCGAGCTTTTCTAAAATTTTATAATGCGAAATAGTGCTACCAACCATCGAATGAACCTCTGATGTGCATTTGGCTCCGGCGGGCAAGTCCGCCTTCGCCGAGCTTTTCTAATATCTTATAATGTGAGATAGTCTTACCAACCATCGAATGAACCTTTGATGTGAATTTGGCTCCGGCGGGCAAGTCCGCCTTCGCCCAATTTCTTTACTATGTTATAATGGAATATTGTTTTACCGATCATAGTAATATTTCCAAATAAATAACTTGTATTCTCATATTACTGAAAGAATTAATTCGACAAAATATGAGCGCACTAAAATTCTCTATCATTAATAAATTTAGGAATCAATATACCGAATGGCATGTAAATTGTCAATATTCATTCAAAATGGGAAAAATGGTATTGAAAAAATAGGCAAATTTATATCATATTACTTGACATTTTGGATTATTCTCTTTAATATTAACTAAATGAATATCTCATAACAGATGGATATTTATTGGGATTATAATCAATTTCTAAATTTATTTTAAAAGTATTGTAATCAATGAAATGTTGATCCTCTTGTAGTGGAAAAACATTCTTTATAATGATAGCTTATTTACTACCTGGGTTGAATAAAAGGGGAAAATTATTTGGTATTTTGGAATTTAGTTCGAGCGATGTTATTCATTTAGTCCATGATAATATTTATTCTAATTCGAAAGAAATGCAATAGGTAATTTGGGTTTAAGCTAAAGAATCACTGGTGATGGCAATTTATATCTTCCATCTCATTGGGATTAATTCAAATCGTAAGGATTACCCGTCGTTTAGAACAATTCTGAGAAATGCGTAATTCATCCAAATAAGTTTTAGTATCAAACATATAAAATATTTCCGTATAGCGAATAAAATGTAACGAAATATATAAAGAGGCTAATAAGTTTGTTTTCTCGTTACATTCTTCGACTCGGAGTCGAAGAACACTCGAAAACCGGCTACAGTTGCGGGTTCTCGAGTTAATAGTTTCATCATAGAGTATCGAGAGAACTTTTTTGATCAGTCACGGTTTTTATATCACAAATCATATTTAAATTATTTTATAAGGCGGAGTTATGAAAAAATTCTATTTATTTTTTGTTTCCTCGGTTCTAATCTTCAATTTAGCTGCCACTCAAACTATTAACTCATCCCGGATTATTCCCCGTGAATATTTAATAGACAAAGGACCTATCAAAGAATCAAATCCAACTACCATGTTAAAATGGAGAAATAATACTCCGCCAAGGCAGAGTGCCTCATTAAATGGAAAAGGTATTTCAACCGGTATTACAGGTTACTGGGATTTTCAAACTAATGGCGGACAACTAGAGTACCTTGAAGTAAACCCGCTGAATCCAAATTCTATCCATGCAATAATGATGGTTGCAACCGATAGTGAGAATGTTTCTTCATCAAGAAGGACGGCGTATAATTATTCAAGTGATGGCGGGGAAACATGGGGAACTCCACAGTTTCTAAATTATGGTCTCTATGAACGATCGGGATATCCTTCATTAACTTTGAAACCCAATGGCGGTAGTCAATATGTTGCTGCTGTTGCTAATCATGCCCAGAATCCGACTCTATCTTATGATCTTGCAACGACATTAAATTTGCAAAACGATGAGGGAGGAATCTTTAGTGAAGCTATTTATTCTCCAACTCCTTTTGATACAAGCAATCCAGATTGGCCGCAGATTAAGGTTATGCAGAACGGTGATTTAATTATTCTGGCTGGTCGACAAAGTCCACGGGCTGGTATTTATTCCACAACCTACAATAGTATTACTGGTTTCTCAGATTGGGTACCTCTGGATACTATGAGTACTGGCAGTGCACGAACAGGATTAGCAGTTGGTTCGGATGGTAGAATAGCCGCTGCATGGTTTGCATTCGCCGATAATTTTGCCGATTACACAATCAGATATTCGGAATCATTCGATAACGGATTAACCTGGGGACCGGTTAATTCAATCTTAAAAAATCCTGACGATTATTTTTATTTCGGGGGATTCGATTTGATGTATATAGGTACAACCTTATATATAGTTTCGTGCGGTGGGCAAATTGTTAACGGCGATGTTCCGTATGTTACTTCAAAAATTAGGTTGTGGGATTCGTATAGTATGAGTTTACGGACTGTGATAGACAGCCTAAACTTTCCGATGCTAAAACGTAACGATAATACCGACCAAACAGATCATACTTTTTCGTTTCATCAACCTTCTATCGGGAAAAATGCAGCAGGCGATAATATATTCATTGCATGTAGCGCCCATTTAGAAGGTGTTGTTGATTCAGAGGGATTTCATTATTCAGATATAATTTACACAAACAGCACTGACGGTGGTTTTAGCTGGGGTAATGTTCGTAATTTAACAAACACAAACGATATTGATGAGAGATATGTTTCCATCTCTAATTTCAATCCGACAGTAAATGACAGCGATTGGTTATACTTAACGTATCAAGAAGATGCTATACCTGGTGCTAGTGAAAATATATCAGTCGGAGATCTCCGCCCTCTTTCTCAGGCAAGTTTAAAGTTTTTAAAAGTAAATACAGAGCAAATTGTTAACCCCACAGAAAGACTTGTTGCGTATTATCCATTCAATGGCAATGCAGGTGATGTAAGTGGTAATGGAAATAATAGTAACGCTTATGGAGTTACGTTAACAGATGATAGATTTAACATAGCAATGGCATCTTATCATTTTAATGGAACAAATAATTATATAATTACACCTGACCTAAAAAGTTCTATTTCTGGAAAAACGGTAACACTTTCAGTTTGGTTTAAAGCTACATCCGGAGGAGTCATCGTCTCTGAGCTCGGACAGGAAACACCTAATGATAATTGGCATGATAGCCAAATTGAAATTATGGATGATGGTGAAGTAAAAATAAGTGTTTATATAGATGTTTACGGAATGATGCCAATTTCTATTGGAAAAGTACAGTTAGGTAGATGGAATCACGTTGTTTTAAAATATGATGAATCGGTTCAAAAATTGGAAGGCTATCTGAATGGGTCCAAATCGGCATCAAGTCTTACAGCAACCAGATTAGTTCCATCAGATTATGGTTATAAAATGATTTATGCTTTTGGCGCCGTCGATGGTACAAATCTTGGTAATGGTAATTGGTTTTCGGGTGAAATAGATGACATAAGAATTTACAACCGTGCATTGAACGATACAGAGATCGATTCGCTTTACCATGAAAACGGTTGGAACCCTGGCTCAATCACAGGAAATCTATGGCAAGATGATAATGGTGATGGTATTAAAGATATTGCAGAGCCATTTTTGGGAAATTGGAAGGTTTATATTTCAGGTGACAGGACAGATTCAACCATAACAGATGCTAGTGGAAATTACACATTTTTCGATTTGCAAACTGGGAATTATGTAATCAGCGAAAATCCGTTGCATGGTTGGTCTCAAACAGTTCCTAATTCACCAACCAGTTATACAATCAATCTGCAGCCTGGCGAAAACCTTGTTGATATTAATTTTGGAATTAGACCACCTGTGGTTGATCCAAGCTTGTTTACTTTTGGCGGTATATACAACGGACACACATACTTTGTTTCAAATACTACGAAAACATTTAATGAAGCTAAGACCGATTGTGAAACGAATGGAGGTCACTTAGTTACAATTTCAAGCGGAGAAGAAAATAATTTTGTGGGCGGCTTGGGAAGTTCTGAAGTGGCTTATATAGGATTTACTGATCAATTAACCGAAGGTGATTGGAGATGGCTGACTGGAGAATTAGTTAGTTTCACCGGTTGGGATTGGACTGAGCCAGGAGGAGGAACTGGTGAAAATCATTGCGTAACAAATTATACTGGATTGGGAAAATGGCATGATGTAAATGAAAGTTATGCAACCAAATATATTTTAGAGATTGATGGATTAACTTCTTTAACTGGTTCAATCAGCGGCTTAAAGTGGCGGGATATTAACGGAGATGGAGTAAGACAATCCGGCGAACCAGGTATAGCAAATTGGACGATAAATATTTCTGGTCTGATAAATAGTTCTACCACAACCAACTCAAATGGTGAATATACATTCTCATATTTACCGTTAGGGACATATACAATATCCGAGACCCAGCAAACAGATTGGACGCAAACATATCCATCCGCACCGGGTAGCTATGATGTTGAAATCACTGCGGGAGCAAATGTTACAGATAAAAACTTCGGTAATAAACCACCTGCTGTTGATCCCAACTTATTTACTTATGCCGGTGAGTTTAATGGAAGTAAATATTACATCTCAACAAATGCAAAATATTGGCATGACGCAAAGTCAGATTGCGAAGCAAACGGCGGGCATTTAGTAACAATTTCAAGTGCTGATGAAAATAATTTTGTTTCCAATATTTCTCCGTCTGAAACATATTGGATTGGATATACAGATGAATCAGTAGAAGGGACTTGGCAATGGGTTACTGGTGAAGGAACTATTTACACTAATTGGTGGTGGGGGGAACCAAATAATGGAGGTGGAATTGAACATTATGTTCATACAAATTACGGCGAACTCGGGCGATGGAATGATGCCCCAAATAATCAGAATATTCGTTATATCATGGAAATACCATTAAGTCGGAGTAAGATTAGTGGACTTATTTGGAATGATTTAAATGGCGATGGTATTAAAGATATTGATGAATCCGGACTACCAAACTGGAAAGTATATCTTAGCGGAGATAAAACAGATTCAACAATTACCGATGTAAATGGTAATTATACATTTTGGTATTTGAATTCAGGCAGCTACGTCATCAGTGGAGAAAATAAAACCGACTGGACTCAAACATATCCTTCGATCTCAGGATCATATAATATTTCACTGGCAGAGGGCCAACAACTAACAGATATTAATTTCGGTAACCATACTGAAATCAATTTTGATTTGTTTACTTTTGCGGGGGAATTCAACGGCAGCCGTTATTATGTTTCAAAATTCGGAAAATCTTGGCAAGAAGCAAAAGCTGATTGCGAAGCAAGCGGCGGTCATTTGGTTACAATCGGAAGTGCTGAGGAAAATAATTTTATAGCCAATTTATCCCCTTATGAACAATTTTGTATTGGACTCACAGATGAGAATAACATAGGTAATTGGTGCTGGATAACAGGGGAAGAATTAATTTATACGAACTGGTATCCGGGTGAACCAAATGGAGGAGGAGAACTTTATGGATATATTAATTATGGCGAGACGGGCAAGTGGAACAATGGTACAGATGGCGGTGGTTTTCGATATATCATGGAAATACCATCGAATAAAAGTATTGTTAGTGGTATCGTTTGGAACGATGAAAACAACAACGGTATAAAAGATGGGAGTGAGGGATTTTTAGAGAGTTGGAAAATAAAATTTTCTGGCACTGCAAATGGCTCTACTCTTACAGATGCAAATGGAAATTATAATCTTAATATCTTCTTACCCGGTTCATACACTATAAGTCTTGAATTACAAAACAATTGGGCGCAAACATCTCCGCTTGCCTCGAGTAGTTACACGATTGAGATAGTTGGGGGAGAAGATACAACCGGATTTAATTTTGGCAGCCGTTATGCTCCGGCTAATATCTCGGTCTCACCACTTTCACTCTCAGCAACAATATACTCCGGTGATACCGATGTTCAACAAATTAACATAAGCAATACTGGCGAAAGCGATTTAACGTTCAACATCGATTTGAACCAAATAATTTCAGCGATAACACCCAAAACAAAATTACGTCAACCTTCAGTCTTACACGAAAATAAAATTGGTTTCTACGCAGACGAATCACGTCCTGATACCGTTAATAATATTGAAGAGTTATTATCTAAATCTTCTCAAGAACAAAGAACAATCTCAAGTGTTGGGAATATCATCAGGACATATTTAAACTTTCCAAATTGTAATTATGGCATGGTCTGGTTAGGCAACAAAATCTATGTAGTTGATCGATGTAATAGTAGAATTCAAATTTATGATGTAAAAACACAAAGTGTTGTTGGAGGTTTTACAATCCATTATAATGCTTGGGGAATTACTTCAGATGGAAGATATCTCTGGATAGGAAATAATAGTGGTAACGTTTACGGATACGATTTGAATGGAAATAGGATAGGCTCATTTTCGTTACACACTCGATCACCGCATACTTTAACATGGGATGGCGAGTATTTTGTAGCAACGCCATGGTGGAGTGGAAATTTATATCGTGTTGATTATTCGGGTGATGTAATCGAAACAATTACCGGGTTACCTTATTGGTTAACCGGGATGGTGTGGGTTCCACAGCATAGTTCCGGAAACTTATGGGGCACAACAGATGGTGGGCGTGTTGTGCAATTATCAATCGTGAATAGTGGTATAAATATCATAAAAGAATTTGATTTAGGATGTTGTGGTTCATATAGTCTGGCGCATAATGGTCAAGATCTTTGGTGGGTTAATTCGAGTTGGTCACCGACATTGTATCAGATCGATGATGGTATTCAAGAATGTATAACAGTTATTCCTTCCGCAGGAACTATCCAGCCAGGTCAAGCCCAAAACATCGAAATTACATTCAATGGTTTCGGTATAGATACAAGTACAATCAATTCCAACTTGCTTGTGATAAGTAATGATCCTGATGATGACTCGATCACTGTGTCAACAACCCTAAATGTAATTGGCGCGCCGAATATTTATGTTACTCCTTCAACAATTACTTTTGATTCGACATTTGTCGGATACAGTAAAACCGATACACTGCTTGTCCAAAATACCGGTGTTCAATCACTGATCATAGGCAATATTTCATCTGGTAATCCATCTTTCAGTACTGATCTAAGTTCATTTACTTTGAATCCGTCAGGAAAACAAAAATTGGTAGTGAGGTTTTCTCCCACAACATCTGGAAACATTACGGGAAATATCACTTTTACATCAAATGATCCGAGTAATGGAACATATCTAATACCCGTGAGTGGAAAAGCAATGCACCCACCGGTTATCGGAGTAAATCCACAAACTCTTTCATTCACGCTATTAGAAGGGGACAGTACAACTTCTTCTTTTATAATTAATAATTCTGGTTTGGGTGAGCTTCAATATGACATTGAAAATGAATTCATTTTCCCGGTACCGCCTCCAGTAACTAATTATAAAATCCTTTCTTCAATTAAGAATATAAAAGTTGCCGAGCCATCAAGGAAATACGAGAACGTGGACGATAAATCTTTAGAAGAATTAACCATTCCAACAGCGTTAAGCTCAATAAATAATTTAGGCAGGCGATTATTCAGTGTCAACGGAAATAAGATATATGAAATAGATCTTAATACCGGTAATCCAATAAGAGCAATATCTTTGCCCACCGTCACCTACTGGTGGATGGAATCAGGTTTGGCTTTCTCTGGGCAACGATTATATGTTTCGAATAATTATGATTCAAAAATATACATTGTTGATCCATTTACCGGAAAAGTAATTAAGCGTTATTCACAACCACCTGAAACTATACAAGACTTAGCTTTTGTCAACGGTAAATTGTATGCCTTAGCGCCTAACTCCAATACTATTTATGAAATGAATCCTTATGATGGTGCGATATTGCGAAGCATAGTGCCTCCGGTTTATATCGGCGGTGGTATGGATGGTGGCAACGGCAGATTATTTGTGAGCAATTATGGCAATGCGATTTATGAATTAAGTTTAGTAGATGGTTCAGTAATCAATTCATGGCAGCCTGTTAACTATATAAGATCTATGGGATTTTGCGGTGACACACTTTATGCCTCGGATCAGTGTATTACAGCTAAATACAATCCAAATACAGGGGAATGCTATGGAAGCCAATCAGGACTCTGTAAAAATGGGATGTTGGCGGGTGGCACATCAGTTTGGCTTTCAGAGTCACAAATTACCGGAGTTATACAGCCGGGGCAAAATCAACAAATCGATTTGAAGATAAACGCTAAAGAATTATACGGAGGAAATTTTAATGCAAATCTTGTAGTATCATCTAATGATCCTGTTTCTCCTCAGAAAAATGTGTCTGCCTCTTTGACAGTTACCGGTATTCCTGATATCGCTGTTATGAGAGACTCAATAAAATTTGATTCTACTTACCTAAACATAGGAAAAATTGATTCATTCTTTGTTCGTAACACCGGAACAGCAGAGTTAATATTAAATAATATTACAACCAATAATTCATTATTCACGGCTACACCTTCATCATTGACAATTCCTGTTGGAACCAAAGGATCGATATATGTCATATTTAATCCTGTTGAGGTGGGTGAATTCAACGCTTCATTAACGATAAACAGTAATGATCCTGATCAGCCAGTAAGCACTGTATATCTCAGCGGAATTGGTAGACTATCTCCACCGTCAATTTCCGGTCTAAAAACAGTTGGAGTCGGTGGTAATTATACTACGCTTAAAGAAGCATTCGATTCTATAAACGTTTGTTTTATAAGTGACACGCTTAGATTGAAGCTATTAGATACTGCATATTACGAGCAATCGCTTTTACTGTATCCAATCGATAATAAACCTTCGGCTCCTCCGTTAATTATCGAACCACAAGGCATTGGTAAATCAACAATTTATTTTGAATTTACTGATACAATGGAAGCTCCAGTTGGTATCCATCTAATCAATATCTCAAATGTTCAATTTAATCAATTAAGATTTGTGTTAGATACTCTTCATGGTTGGGAAGCGGCTGTACGTATGGAAGAATTATGCCCAAATATTTCCTTCACTAATATTACACTAGATGGGGGTAATGTTTACAACGGATTTGAAACATGGGGATATAATTCAAGTCTAACGTTGAATAATGACACGATTCAAAATGTCGGTCAATGTTTATATGCTGCCGGCTCAACTGCTATCGATCTCAGAAATTCTTTCTTGGCAAACAATGCCGATGCATCTGTCTGGTTAGAAACAGAAAATGGAAGCATCAATATTGAAAACAATAAATTTGATGGGAAAGGAATTGCAGCAACTGCCATTGGCGGGTATGCAAGCGGTTCTTTCTTGAACATTAATAAAAATGATATCTCAGGTTTTATTGGTGGAATATTTATGGATGGTTTCTCAGGGATTCGACCCGATTATAAAACCAAAAAGAATTTTACTGAAACGAACTCGGCAACATTAAATCACAAAGCGTTAAGAGAGAAAATACAAGCTAAGATTAATGCTCTTAAGTCAAGAGATCGGAATCAAGTTAAATTAACTGCCAAACAGAAATATATTGAGAATACAAAAAATCCGGACAGAAAAAACAGAACAGTCCAAAGTACAGGATCTGCTGTAAGTATTTGCGATAACAAAATAACAGCAACCATCGATTGTGGTATGTATATTAGTGTGATGGATGGTCCGTTAACGTCTCTTAGGATAGAAAATAATGATGTTAGTGGTATAGGTAATTGGGGTGGCATTGTTTCCGAGGGTATAGAAGTTGCGAATGACGGTTTTGTAAAAATTAACGATAATAAGGTAAGTACAAATCATTATGGTGGTAGTGGGCTTGCTTTTTATGGACTTTGGGAACCCAAAAGTATAGAAGTAAAAAATAATTTCGTCGTTGGTAAAGACACCACAATTTTTTCCTCGAATCAAAAAAATAATAGAAGCATTCAAGGATATCCCGTAGGTAATGAGGGAATCACACTGTGGGGCAACAATACTTGGGAAAATGGATCAAGTCTTAATATAGACAGTAATGTAGTAATTGGATATTATTATGGGATTTATCCATTCATTTATTCTGATCTAGTCTCTATAAAAGATAATAATCTCAAAGACGGTGGTATTTTCATCGAAGATCATGCGGCAAATCATTCTAATATCGAAGGAAACGAAATAATTGATTTCAGTGAAGCCGGAATATACACTTCCAATTTTTATGCGTTTACTCCCGGTATTCCAAACGAACTAAGTATAAAAAACAATACAATCGTTGGAAGTGATACTCTCGGATCATATGTTGGAATTATGAGTGATGGATTTGAAAGTTATCGACTTTTAATTGAAAATAATTCGATAACAGGAAATTATTTTGGCGATGGAATTATGTTAGGAGGTGTCTATAGCCCTGAAGACTATAACTATAATTTGCTTAGTACAAACCGATCAACAAATAATAACCTTCCTCTCAAGGAACGGATTTTACAATTAAGATCGAAGATGAAATCAAAAGATCGTAAAGAGATAATTGCTCAATCAAAACTCCAGCATAGTAAAGGAATGAATACAAAAAATATCCAATCTCAAGCACCTTTAACATCAAGTAATTCTTATTTATCAATCAGTAACAACTTAATAAATTATGCGGGTGCAGGAATGGGACCAATTAATATTGGTGAGGTGCAGGGTCCTTTTACCGTAAATATTGAAAATAATGATCTCCGGACAGTTGATGGTGCAGATTGTGGTTTATATTTAGGACCCATAAATGGTCCGGTATTAGATGTAAATATAAAGCAAAACAAATATACCGGTGCATCAGGAATGGGAGGTATTTGGGTAGAAGGAGCGGAAATTTATCCGAGTGGTTCATTCATAGTTAGAGATAACGAGATAAACATTTTGAGCGGTGATGCAGGATTATGGTTAGGTGAAATATGGGAGCCAAAGATTTTAGAGATTAAAAATAATTTAGTAAATGCATCTGAATCGATGATGATGGATTATAAACAAAAAATATCTCAAATGGTTTCCCAGATAAATTATCCGATTGGCGGAGACGGAATTGCGTTTGGAGGAAGCAATGAAACTCTTGCCGACAGCAGGGTGTTGGTCGATAGCAATCGTGTTAATGGATTTTATTTCGGCATACACCCATGGTATATAAGTTCCGGACAAATAAGTTTGTCGAATAATACTTTGGTTGATGGAGGTATCTGGTGTGAAGATGAATTACGTGGAGGGAGTTTGAGTATAAACCGTAATCAGATTTCCGAATTTTCAGAAGCAGGTATTTGGTTTAACGGATTTATGGTTGATCGAGCAGGTGAAGGTGGTTTAAATATTTTAAATAATACAATCATCGGAAGCGATACCTCAGGTGGGTACGTTGGAATTTACAATGAATATGTTGAATCGAACTACCTCAAGGTTGAGAATAATTCGATTAATGGTAACTATCAGGGTGATGGAATAATGCTTGGGAGTTTCACCGGTACTGGACCGATATTCACTGGAAAAGCAAATGTTAAGGTATCAAACAATTACGCACCAGCATCAATATCACTTAAAGATCGTGTAACGCAGAAATATCAAAAAATGCATCAAAGGGATCTTTCTCAACTGAAATCTGAAACCGAACAAAGATGGAGAGATAGAAAAATAAAGAAATCAAATGCAACAAATAGAGTAAAATCGACTAACGATTATACCATGCTATCAATTAAAAATAACACGATCAATTATGCCGGTGGTGGTATGGGACCGATGTCAATTTCTGAGATGAATGGAGGGGGAGCAATTGATATCATTGACAATTCATTTTTATCTTCCGAGGCATCGGACGTTGGAATGTATATGGGCTGGTTCTCTGGAACCGGGCGGATTTGGATAAAAAACAATATCATTAATAATCCCGGACATCAAGGTATTGGGATTGATGGGGGAGAGATAGCTACAGGAGGTGATTTCATTGTGCGAGAAAACAATGTAAGAACAAATGGCGGATGGGGCATCTGGCTTGGTGAATGTTATGGACCAACAAATTTCAATGTCTCCAATAACTCTGTCATTGCCATCGATCCATTTAGTTTACAAGGTAAAAATAGAAAAATGGAGCCATCAGATTTAAGAAATTATCCAGTCGGAGAGGAAGGTATAACACTATATCCTACGAGCGAAATTGATGGTTGTGTTGTTAAATACGATAGCAATACAATAAGCGGATTCAATTGGGCTATGCATTTGCATGGATATGGACCCGGGCAAATGAGTGTTTGCGGAAATATTATTCATGATGGTTGTCTATACTTTTGCGATGATAACATGCAGCATGTGAAAGTTGATAACAATACAATTACTGATTTTTCTGAAGCTGGGATACAATTTTTCTTTTATCCATGGAATGAGGAATTACATAGTAGTGCTTCAGTATCTCGCAATAAGATTATAGGCAGCGATACCGTTGGAAGTTGGGCAGGAATTTATGTTATGGATGTTTATGCCTACACATTAAATATTGACGACAACAACATCAGTGGAAACTACGACGGAGACGGTATAACTATCGAGAACTTCTATACTCCCGAGCAATGGTTAACGTCTAAGAGTAATAAAATGCAAATGAGCCTTTCATCTCCTACTTCACGTGAAAGATATAATAAGTTGAAGGAAAGATTCAAAGCTCAAAAGATTCGAGAAAAGGATAGAGATATTAAAAAGATTTGGGCAGAAAGAAAAGCGAGCAATCTCACTACTCCAAAACCATTTAGTCCATTGTCGGAAGTTTCAGCTTTGTCTATTCAAAGAAATCAAATTTTGAACAGAGGATTTGGTATGGGGAGTATTAATATTTTTGGCTCAGGAAATGTTCAAAATATTTTTGTGAACGATAATTTAGCAACTCCAACTGGTGAAACCGATGCTGGCATTTATCTTGGTTATTGGGAAGAAGTGAAGAATGTAGATATTGAGCGGAACGTTATAAAAAATACGCTTGGTATTGGTTTATGGATAGACGTAATACAATTCCATCCCGGTGGAGAATTTAAAATAAGGTCAAACGACATTCAAATTTACGGTGGAACCGGTCTTTGGCTGGGAGAAATTTATGAACCACTCAAATTTGACATTATGAATAATAGTGTAAAAGCAGTAGTGCAAACAATGCAACCCTTAGCTGTATATTCACTCCAAAAAAATAGTATAAAATCTTCTAATACAATTATAGGAGAAGAAGGTATAGCTGTTTATCCATTTAATGAAACCTCTGGTAGCAGCTTTATACTAAGCAGCAATCTTGTACAAAATTTTGATGTAGGAATCAATCTTGTAGTTTCAGGATTTGAGCAGGTTATCTTGTCGAGAAATCAGGCTAATAATAACCGTATAGGTTTCCAATGGGAGGGAGCTTGCTTGAATAGTACCATATCAACGAACATTGAGGGTAACATATTAACTAAAAACATAGAGACCGGTTTGTCAATCAATTTAAACGACTACTTTTGTCCGATGACTATCGATTTAAATTCTTTGTCAGAAAATGACTCTGTCGGATTATTTGTAGGTGGCTCTGGTACTATGCCTATTGTAACCAATAACACTTTATTAGAAACTAATAAATATTCATTATGGAATGAAACGGAAAAAAATATAGCCGCTCGGTTCAATTGGTGGGGAGACTCAACCACTAAACGAATGAGCACACTTCCTTATCCATCGAATATTGATAAAATTCATGATTCGTTTGATGATCCCACTAAAGGGTTCGTGGTTTACAAAGATTGGCTATCCAATTCACCCGGAGGTAGTTCCATATCAGGTTTAATATATAACGACATAAATGGAAACGGTATTCAAGATTCCAGTGAAGTCGGAATAATCGGCTATGCGGTTTTCATCGATCTAAATAGCAACGATACTTTAGAGTTAGGCGAAAGATATACTTCGACTGATTTCTATGGTAATTATCAATTTTCGAATCTTGGATTTGGTACTTACAGAATTCGTCAGGTAATGCAGGGCGGCTGGGTTCAAACAACACCAAAACCTCTCGATATTAAAATATCAATCGATACAGCCATCACAGGTGTAAATTTTGGTAACAGAGCATTTACAGGATTTGGTTATACATTCGTTGGTCAATCCGGAAGTAACTGGTCTAATCCGGGCAATTGGTCGGGAAGTAAAGTCCCCGGACCAACTGCTTTTGTTAAAGTACCTGAGAATGTAACTGTCTTTGTTGATTCACTGCCATTCGATACAATTGCCGCACTCGAGATCAACTGGAGAGGGAAACTGAAATTTGACTCCACCGTAGGCATATTAAAAACATACTTGCAAGTTCACAACGACGGTACAATCGAGTTCCCCGAAAGTGAGAACAGCGGAATGGTTTGCTTCGGTGATTTTATTAATCATAATACGATTATTCCTGGAAAATCAAGAGTAATATTTGTAGGAGACAATCCGAAGCTGATACACAGTTCTACATTTTATAATCTTGAAATATTAGGTGAAAATACCGGAACAGCCGGTAATCTCACTGTCAACAATTTAATTACGCTTGATAAGGATCTGGAGCAACGGCAAACAGACACATTAATTATTCTTAAAAACAGATCAGATGCTCTGATTGGGGATGGAGTAATAAAGGAAGGAACGATTATCCGAAATATTGCTGAAGGTGATACGAGCATATACAGGTTCGAAAGTAAAAGCAGTTCCATTAAATTTGATGGCACAGGTATTTATCCCTCAAAAATTATGGTATCGACATTAATAGATTCATCATTAACTGATCCCGACGAGTTATGGGAAACAATCCAGAGTTATATTGATACTGCTAAGAATATTGTTAGTGCAAATTGTGTGAATAAATTTTCAAAATGGCGATTTGGAATTCCACGACCACGGATTGTTAATAATAATCCGTTAGTAAATAGGCTGTACACTATCGAAGCCTTTGGTGGGAGTAATTTCTGTTCCAATTTATCGCTTCGTTATGAACAGACAGAAATTCCATTTGGTGTTAGGGAAGATTCACTTTCACTTTTCAGATCACTGCATACAGAGGTTGAAAAGTCAATAACAGCCGGTTGGAACATAATCTCTTTACCTGTTAGAGTCAGAGATAATCAAAAAACATCCATTTTCGGAAATTCTAATACAAGTGCTTTCGCTTATGAAGGAAGATATGTGAACAAAGAATTCTTATATCCCGGTGTTGGTTATTGGATTAAATACAATAATTCCGAAAATGTTACAATCAGCGGGTCGCCAATTTTGATCGACACGATTGAAATTAATTTTGTAGGATGGAATCTGATAGGGACAATCTACACACCGGTTCCGGTTAATAATATTATATCAATTCCACCACAAATGACTACTTCCGGATTTTTTGATTTCGATGGACAATACAGGCAGGTTGACACGTTGAAACCGGGTCGTGGTTATTGGGTTAAAGTCGATCAACCAGGCAAGTTAATCCTTGCTGAAGGTGAGATTTTATCATTCGGCAGCAAAATAAATATAATTCCAACATCCGAATTACCGCCACCACATCCGGATGAGAAGAATATAGATAATGTAATTCCGAGCGAATTCAAATTGAATCAAAATTATCCTAATCCATTCAACCCAACAACAGTTATTAGTTATTCGTTGCCTGTTGATTGTAGAGTAACATTGAAGATCTACAACTTGCTTGGACAGGAAGTAAAGACATTGGTAAACGAATATCAGGATGCAGGGAACAAGTCGGTGGAGTGGAACGCTAATTCGTTACCGAGCGGCGTTTATATGTATCGCTTAAACGCAGAGAAGTATTCTGATGTGAAGAAATTGATTTTGATGAAGTAAAAGCTAAATCAGACCTCCGACTTCTATTTCGGTATAGCTTAGAAAGAAGTCGGAGGTCTTACCCGTCGGAAGTGAGCCGCAGATTGTTGGTTCATTTTATCATTTGCGCCAAAGGCGCATCAGCCACTGGCTGAGATTCAAATATGGAAAGATTCAATGAGCCATGATTCAATTAGAAAATGACACAATGCTTCAATGAATAAGTTATTCATTTTTTCTGGAAGAAGAATTCGTATGAAAATAATATTGGTATTAATTTGTTTATTATCTACGAGAACAATCGTTTCATTTCCATAAACACCAACAAACGGATTGGTGACATGGTATCCATTTAATGGTGATGCGAATGATGAGTGTGGGAATTGATAACTATACTGCCTGTTTTGAAATAGAGAATTGTTAAAAATGAAACATCAGCTCAATAACAAACATATAAAAAAATACGTACATAATAATAACATATCAGGCTAACTTTATGAAACAGTTATACTTTTTTACTTTCGCTTATATTTTTGCTTTGAGCTTTGCATATGCACAGGCACAAGCCCCGAGTTGGCAGTGGGCAAAAAGCGCTGGGGGGACAGGTAATGACAATTTCCAGCACAATGTTTTGGATGACAGCGGTAACAGTTATGTCGTTGGAAGTTTTAGAAGTCAGTCGGTTACCTTCGACACAACTACTGTTCTTAGTCAAAATCACGGGGATACTCCAACGATGTGTTTTGTGAAATACGACTCAAGCGGAAATGTGCTATGGGTAAGGAGTGCTGTTGCATTAGCATGTGAAGGTAACGATATAGCGGAAGATAATTACGGAAATTATTACGTTGGGGGAAATTTTTATGTCTCCACAATTACCCTTGACACAATTACACGAACGACAGGTAATAATTATTGGGATGTTTTTGTTGCCAAGTATAATGCGGATGGAAAGATAATCTGGGTAAGAACAGCTCAGGCATATGGGCGCAATCAGGGTTGTTGGGTCTCAGCAGATAAGAGTGGCGGCGTTTATTCGACGGGGATCTTTGAAAGTTCTACCATTACATTTGGTACAACGACCTTGTTGAACTCTGGCGCCTATGATATGTATCTCGTAAGATACGATGCAAATGGAAATGTCAAATGGGCTAAAAAAGGAGGTGGGGGTGGCTATGAACAACCGATAGCAATGGCTGTCGATACAAACGGTAACTGTTATTATACAGGATATTTTCAAAGTCCAACCATATCCTTTGGGACGACGACATTAACAAATAAAGGTGGGATGCATGATATGTTTATTGTTAAATATGATTCAAACGGAAACGTCCTGTGGGCTAAAAACCCAGGAGGAACTGGCAGTGACATAGGGAGTGGCATAGGCTTGGATAGTAATGGCAATTGTCTCGTTTCCGGTTCTTTTAGCAGTCCTACCATCACTTTCGGTACAACGACATTAACCAATAATAATGCGGGAAGTTCTGATTTCTTTGTTGTGAAATATAATGGGAATGGAGATGTCATCTGGGCAAAAAGTGCTGGAGGAACTTTTGATGAATCCTGCAATGGTATGACTATTGATCATAACAATAATATTTATATTTTAGGGACCTTTAACGGATCTACCCTTACCTTAGATTCAACGACTTTAACGAATAACGGAGGGTATGATTTTTTTATTATTAAATATGATCAGGATGGAAATGTGGTTTGGGCAAAAAGCGCCGGTGGAACAGGTAATGAAGAAGCATATGACATTGCGATAAATGATAGTAGCTGCTATGTTTCGGGTCTGTTCATGAGTCCCACCCTGACTTTGGGAACAACCACACTGGTAAACAACGGCGACAATGATATGTTCATTGCAAAACTTAATAATACAGCTAATCTTGCAAGTATTAGCGGCTTGGTCTTCCATGATATTGATGGGAATGGTATATTCGATGGAGCAGATTCTACACTAACGGGGTGGAATATACTTTTAAAAAATTCAATTGGCGCAACTATAGATTCAAAAATAACAGACTCTGGAGGTCACTATAATTTTTCAGTCATTAATCCAGGAATTTACACTATCAGTGAAGTCCAAGATACAAACTGGATATTGACCTATCCAACTGGGCTAGGAACATACACAGTCACAGTTTCAGGAAGTGTTTCACTCACAGACAAAGATTTTGGCAACACATATGCCTATCGATATACCGGAGATTCAACTGGTAATTGGTCGGATAGTTTAAGCTGGACAGGTGGAATACCTCCAAGTTCCGATAAATTTGTTTCAATTCCAACAGGTGTTGTTGTTACAATCGATTCACTCCCACAAGATTCTGTTAGGGCAATCCGCATCGAGAGCGGAGGGACTCTACAATTTTCACCAACTGTAAGCAAACTGAATGTCTTGCGTACTCTTCAAATAGATGATGGTGCAAATTTACAATTTCCTGAAACCTCAGATACAACAGGAATAAAATGTTTCAAAGATTGGGTGAACAGAGGTACGCTCGATCCGGGACATTCAATAATTACATTTGCAGGTGATCAACCAAAGGTGATTGCCTCAGATGGTGGTGTTAACACTTTTTATAAAATAGAAATTACAGGCGACAGCACAAGTGTCATCGGCAACTTCACGGTAAAGAATCAGATGATCCTGCCAAAAGGAATTAGCACACGTGAACAGGATACAATACTTGTCGAGAACAACGATACAAGCGCCATATCTGATACCGGTATAGTGACACAAGGAACAATTAAACGAAATATTAAACTGGGAGAAACAGGCACGTACAGATTTGAGAGTCCCGGTTCATACATCAAGTTTTCGGGTGAAGGCACAAACCCATGCGCTGTTTCAATGACTGTATTGTCAAACCAAATGACTGGAAATTTTTATTGGGATTCGTTAGGTGGCAGGATCGATACATTGAAGAACACGATTGTGATTGATTCAGCAAAAAAGTTCTCGAAATGGCCCTTCGGTATTCCCCGTCCAAAGATTATCAACTCACTCGCAAATAGTTTATACTGTAAGATAGAACCGTTAAACCGTATGTACGCTGTTCATCCTGAGTGCGGAGAAAATTATAGTGCACAGGTTAGTCTCCGTTACGATCCGGGCGAATTATCCGGTATAATGAAAGCAGCACGAGGATTATCATCGGTGTCCATAGCTGAATCAGACTTGAAATTATTCCGCGGTCCATATTTTGCCGATACTGTTCAGGCAAAATGGAATATGGTCTCATTACCTCTGGATCCGGATTCTGCAAACAAAGAAAAACATTTCCCAACATCTATATCTGATGCATTTGCTTATCAAGGCACATATATCGAACGAACAGAACTTAATTTTGGCGAAGGATACTGGATGAAGTTTCCGGATGCTCAGGAAGTGATAATCGGCGGTGATGATATTGATAATTTTGAAATATCAGTAAATACAGGATGGAACATGATAGGGTCGATTAGCTATCCAATAACATCCGCATCGGTGAATTCAATACCGGTAGGTATTGTTGTTTCTGAATTTTTCGGGTACACCACAAGTTATGAGATAACAGATACATTGAAGCCGATGCATGCGTATTGGGTAAAGACAAATGCATCAGGCAAGTTGATACTTTCTTATAGTGCCGGCAGTTCATTCTCGAAAGGATTATCCTCAAGAAATTCACTTGATGGTATGAACAGTTTGACGATAACAGATACTAAACTGAACGAGGGTAAACTATATTTCGGTTCGGGAGAAAATGTTGATGAAAATCGACACGTATTACCACCGGTGCCACCGGAAGGAATGTATGATGTACGATTTGCGACAGGGAATATGGTTGCAGTAACGGAAGATGTCAAGTATAACGATATACCAATCCAAATAAACTCAGCAGAATATCCTGTAACAATAAGGTGGGAAGTAAGCGAAGCTGTAAAATCTGCTTCATTGATTGTTGATGGACGAGAAATAAGAATGGTGGGTACCGGTTCAGCGGTTATCGTGAATGAAAATTCTACCATCAACCTCCGATTATCTGCAGATACCCAAATTGAGATTCCGAAAGAATTTGTTTTGCACCAGAATTATCCTAATCCATTCAATCCAACGACTGTTATTAGTTATTCGTTGCCTGTTGATTGTAGAGTAACATTGAAGATCTACAACCTGCTTGGGCAAGAAGTGAAGACATTGGTTAACGAATATCAGGATGCAGGAAACAAGTCGGTGGAATGGAACGCTAATTCGTTACCGAGCGGCGTTTATATGTATCGCTTAAACGCAGACAATCCTTCGACAAGCTCAGGACAGAGATTTACTGATGTGAAGAAATTGATTTTGATGAAATAAGCCAGATTAGACCCCCGACTTCTACCAGGATAATTTATAGACAAAAGTCGGGGATCATCTATCATTGAACTCTGTAATTGATTTTAACTTATTATCACAACATCAACTATCATCACACTTAAGAGTTTTTATTGAATTCTCTTTCCATCATTTCCGCAGAGACAGATTCATCTATACATTTGTCTTGATCGATATTGAACCATCGCTGGTTAATTCTTCGTCGGCATATGCGATGAATGTTGAGAAGATGCCGGGTGGTGATATTATCTGTTGTGCTGTTCTTTCCACCGGATCCACAGCTCAACGTGAAGGAGGGAGGCAAAGAGTTATACATTCCTCCCAATGCTCCGTGTGTTGATGGAGTATTGACAAGAATTCTCGCAGTATCTAATGCGTTAGAAAAATATTCGATTCGTTCCGGATTGTTTGAATAGATTACAGCAGTATGTCCAATACCCCCGAATCGTGTAATCTCCATACATCGCTCGATAGACGATTCAAAATCTTCTTCAACATAAAATGCTAAGATCGGTGCTAATATTTCAGCGGATAGCGGACAATCGCGCGATACTTTATCGAGCTGGGCTATTAAAACCTTAGTGTCATGTGGAATCGTTATCTCAGCCATTTCAGCAATCCGTTGGACTGATTGTCCCACAACCATTGGCGACATCAACCCACGTTCTTTGTCGTAAGCTATTCTGCTTACCTTGGCAATTTCATCTTTTGAAAGGAAATATCCTTTTTGCTTTTCAAATTCTTCGATTACCTTATCTGCAAGTCGTTTCTTAACAACAACTGCCTGTTCGCTGGCGCAGATTGATCCGTTATCAAAAGTCTTAGAATATAATATGCTTGATACGGCAAATGGTATATCAGCGCTTGCTCCAATGTAAACAGGAACATTGCCTGCGCCAACTCCAATAGTGGGAGTTCCTGAACTGTAACTTGCTTTAACCAGATCGCCGGTACCCGTTGCAAGTATTAAGGCTAAGCCACGATGGCTCATCAATTCTTTAGTAACTAAAAGATTGGGCTTGCGGAGCCATTGTATTGAATGTTCGGGCGCGCCGGCATTCAACGCGGCGTTGTAACAAACGGAAGCCGTTTCAGCTACCGACTCTTTAGCCGCAGTTGCTGAACTGATTATGATTGGGTTACGCGTCTTTAATGAAATGAGTATTTTGAAAATTGTAGTCGATGTTGGATTGATAACCGGTACTAATCCCAAAATAGGACCGATTGGTTGAGCCATCTCGATTATCCCGGTGTATGAATCTTCAGATATTACTCCAACTGTTTTTTGGTTTTTGATATTTTCGTAAACCAATTGACTTGCAATAATATTCTTGATAACCTTATGCTCCCATACACCCAAATTTGTTTCCTGCGCTGCCATCTTCGCTAATCTGACACGATTATTCATAGCTTCGAGGTAAACTGCACGAACAATGTGGTCGGTTTTCTTTTGGTCTAATTTTTTAAGAGCCAAAGCGGCATGTCGCGCTCTCGAAATTATCTCATCAGAACTGGGCATTAGTTACTCCAAAATAATTTTCATAAATGATTTATCATCAATATATGAAACACTAATCGGACAATCAACTCTTATAATGTTTTTTGAAATAGATACATGGAAAGGAGATTATATATGGAATAGATATCAGTTATATTTCAATGGCTTAAATCTATCATTGAATATATTTTAATATCTTATCTCGATTAATGTATCCCAGAAAAAATTCCTTTATCAAACCATTTTCAATTATTACTGTGGATGGAGTTCCAAGTACGCCAAGTGCCATAGCAGTTTTTGCGTCTTTAGAGACATCTACTTTGAAAATTGTAGTATGGTTTTTAGGAAGGCCATCTATAACCGGGGTTTGTTGGCGGCAGGCGCCACAAGAGGAAGAATAAAAATAGAGCAATACTTTTCCACCATGTCTAACCGCATCTCCAATATACCCTGTCAGAGTTTTTACATCTTTGTCTTTTTTAAATTTAGATTGAAATCGGATGAATAATTGCATTGATATAAAAAGAATTACAATGCCTAATAAGATGTAAATTATTACCACATTATTCTCCGGTTTTCTTTTTTGAAGGAGTGATAATTAAACCGATGCCGGCACCATAAAGTGTGCTGATATAAGGATTGCTAGATATCATACAGGTTCCGTTATAACAACCGATGAAAAAATAATAACTGAAACCTAATACTGCTCCTATAATTCCAAACAGCATTCTTCTTACCCAAACATGCTTAACAAAGCTATTTCTTAGCTTATCAAATATTTGCGGACAATTCATTAGTGTTGGCATTGATCGCCATGCTCATGATGGTGGTGATGTTCATGTTCTTCAGCAACCGGGAGAGAGAGCAGCTCTTTGTCAATAATTCCTTTGAGTGTATCTTTCGGAAGTGCGCCGACTGCCATCATCGGTTGACGATCTTTGGGAACAAACAATAAACTTGGTATACTTTGGATTCCAAAAACCGATGCAAGTTCTTGTTCTTCTTCAGTGTTAACCTTATAAAAATTAACTTTTCCTTTATATTCATTTGAAAGCTCATCCAGCACGGGTCCAACTATACGGCATGGTCCGCACCATGGCGCCCAAAAATCTATTACAGTTGGCAACTCGCCGGCGAATTTCCAATCTTTGCTTTTTTCATAATTAAAAACTTTTTCCAAAAAAGTGACTTTGTTTAAATTTTCGGACATTACAACTCCAGATTTATTACAGATAATTTTATTTAACTTACCAAATTTGATGCTCACACAGAAAAAAGGGTGCAAATATGATGCGTGGTCGTTTATTAATTGCTTAAAGAATAGTCAATATACATCTTTAAACAGATTATTATACTCATTCTGTAGATTTCTTTACAGATAAGTAAACAATTCGGATAACAGCACAAATTCTAAGTGACTCTTATATTTTTGAATATTTCATGTATTTCTAAAAATCATTTTGTTTAATCAAATAATTATTGACTCTAATATCTCAAAATGATATATTTTACCTGCATAAAGGAATTACATTATGACATTACAAGAAAAGATTTTAGAAGACATAAAAACTTCGATGAAATCTGCTCAAAAACTCAGATTAGAAACATTACGTACAATAAGGGCAGGGTTACTAGAAAAAGAAGTTGAGAAACGTCCTACTGGTGGTATGAAACCGGAGGATGAATTAGTGGTTCTAATCGCTGCCTCGAAGAAAAGAAAGGAAGCGATCGAGATTTACCGGCAAAATAATCGCATTGACCTTGCGGAGCAAGAGGAGCATGAGCTTGCGATAATTCAAGAATATCTACCAAAACAAGTAAGCAGTGATGAGATAACTGTTTTCATTCAGAAGACAATCAAGGAATTAAATGCTTCATCTCAAAAAGATTTTGGCAAGGTGATGCCAATAATTGTTAAAGAATTTAAAGGCAGGGCTGACGGAAAGCTTATACAAGAACTTGTTAAGAATAATTTAGGTGCATAAAAATGAACACAACAGACATTTTGATTTTAATAGGCATATTATTTTTTATAGCTCTTGGCGTTAGAGATGGTTTTTTTAAAAAGCTATATGGAATAATTGGTTTCATTGGAGGATTGGTAGCAGCAACAAAATTTATGACTCCGCTTGGTGATATCTTTGTGGAATCATTAGGTATTTCTTTGGAAGGTGCATTAATTTTTGCCTTCTTCATTATTTTTGCAGGGATTCTCCTCATTGCAAATCTTTCTTACAGATGGTTTGGGAAAAGCAGCCGCGAAACAATACATCTCTGGTCACGGGTTGCAGGTGGTATACTTGGCGGCGCTCAGGGATTGCTTGCAGTGAGCTTAGTATTGGTTATGCTCGATTTTTTTCAGATTCCTGAAGCAGAAACAAAAAACGAATCACTATTTTACGAAGATGTCTACCCTCTGGCTCCAACAATTTTCGATGCCACAACACGTTGGATGCCTGATTCGAAAAGATTTTTTGATGAAGTTAAAGGCAAAATAGAATCTGTTAAAAAAGCATATTAAAATAAGATGCAAGAATTCTTAAATTCATTTTCTAAGCTTGAATTTGAAAAAATCATAGCTCAAATCCAGAAATATGCAATTTCGGAATTAGGGAGGGAACAGCTTCAAACACTTCGTCCGCTTTCTGATCTTTCGCAGATAAGGGAAGCTCTTTCTTTAGTTTCAGAAATAAAAAAAATTATCGAATTAGAGGATACTCTTCCTCTTGATGGTATACACGACACCCGCCTTCCGCTTCATCGATTATCAATTGATAATTTTATTTTAAACCCATCAGATTTAAATCGTATCCATTCAAATTTAATTTCGTCAAGAAATTTAAAAGAATATTTTTCACGAAAGAAGCAATCTTATCCTATTATATTCTCGATGATTATGACTTTTTATGTCGACAAAATTCTAGAATATAATATAAGTCGGGCAATCGATGAAAATGGGAATGTAAAAGATTCAGCAACAAAAGAGTTAGCTGTCATTAGAAGGCAGATAATTCAAAAAAAATCTCATCTAAGAAGCAATCTCGAATCGATCCTTAAAAGAGTTTCAGAAGCAGAATGGGTGCAGGATGAAATTATTACAACCCGTGACGGTAGGATGGTTATTCCGGTCAAAACTGAACATAAGAACAAAGTACCTGGTTTTATCCATACTGCTTCAGCAAGCGGTGCAACTGTTTTTATTGAACCGACACAAACTCTTGAACTTAATAATGAAATCAGATCTCTGATTCTTGAAGAAGAAAGAGAGGTGGAAAAAATACTCAGGGATTTGACCGATCAAGTTCGAAAGAGTAAATCTGAGTTAATCGAAAATATGCATCTTCTCGGCACCATTGATTTTATTCAAGCTAAGGCAAAATTTTCCATTTCTGTAATAGGATCAGAGCCATTAATTAATTCAACGGGAGCATTTCGTATAATTAATGGATACCATCCATTACTTTTAAGCCGACACAAACGAAATGATGTTGTGCCATTAAATTTCGAGTTACCTCAAAATTGCTTTACGATATTAATCACAGGTCCTAACGCCGGAGGTAAAAGCGTTGCAATGAAAACTGTGGGAATTCTTTCACTTTTAGCTCAATCTGGTTGTCATATTCCTGCCTCACCTGATAGTGAAATACGAATATTTAAGAAAATATTCACTGATATGGGTGATGAACAATCGATTGAAAACGACTTAAGTAGTTTTAGTTCACACTTAAAAAATTTGAGGGAAATTTTAAATGAATCTGACTCTGAAAGTCTTGTTCTTGTCGACGAAATTGGCTCTGGTACCGATCCGGTAGAAGGTTCATCTATAGCAGCAGCGATATTGGGGCAACTGACGGATAATAAATCTGTAAATATTGTTACAACACATCACGGTGCTCTCAAGGCATTTGCATTTGAAACTGAAGGTATGCAAAATGCTGCAATGGAATTTGATCAGGTTACATTAAGTCCAACCTATAAATTTCGCTTGGGAGTTCCAGGAAGCAGCTTTGCATTGGAAATGGCACAGAGAATGAATTTTTCATTTGAACTGATTGCAAAAGCAAAATCAATTAAAGGCAGTGATGCTAATAAATTGGAAAATTTGATTCTTGATTTAGAACGACAGTCTCGAGAGTTGCAGGATAAACTGAATCATATTAATGCTGAAAAAATTAAGCTTGATACACTAAATTTAAATTATCAAACTAAGATAACTTCCTTAGAAAAAGAACTTAAACACATTAAAGCTAATGCACTCAATGAAGCAAAAAGTATACTTCAAAATGCCAATAAACTTATTGAAAATTCTGTCAAGGAGATAAAAGAAACATCTGCCAATCGTCATGTTGTGAGAAAAGCAAAAGAAGAAATTAAAGATGCACGTCAGAATATAATCAGTGTCCTAAAAAACGAATCTGTTGAAGCTCCTGCACAAAACTTTAAACAGGGTGAGCAGGTTAGATTGAAGAATGGTAAAAGTATAGGAATAATAATGTCAAAAGTTGATGATGATCATTATATGATTATGGCTGGTGATTTGCGATTGAAAATCCATGAGAAAGAAATCGAACTAGCCGGCAATACTAAAGTTGAACATGTTTTACCAAATGCACCAGAAACATTTCAAAATGACGTTAAACGTGAAATCGACCTGCGGGGAATGTATGCAGATGAAGCAATAATTTTAGTAGATAAATTCATCGATTCTGCATTGCTTAATGGGTTACATCGTATAGATTTAATTCACGGAAAAGGAACCGGTGCACTAAGAAAAAAAATAACCGAGCATTTAAAAAAACGTCGTGGTATTAAATCATTTAGGTTAGGCGAATGGAACGAAGGAGGAACAGGAGTTACTGTTGTTGAGATCGAGTAAATAATTAATGGAAACAAAATCAATAAAAAAAATATTAATTGCCAACAGGGGGGAAATTGCAATCAGAATTATTAAAACCTGTAAAGAACTTGGTATTGCTGCAGTAGCAGTGTATTCCGACGTCGACCATTATTCACCACATACTCGTTATGCGGATGAATCATATAACATAGGGGCTGCTCCAGCTAAATTGAGTTACTTAAATGCAGAAAAAATAATAGAAATTGCATTGCAAACAAAGACCGATGCTATTCATCCAGGGTACGGATTTTTATCGGAAAATGCAGATTTTGCTCAGTTAGTTGAAGAAAACGGATTGATTTTTATTGGTCCAAAAGCTCAATCAATTAAGTTGATGGGAGATAAAACTGCTGCAAGAGATCTGGCTATTAAGGCAGGTATCCCTATCGTTCCCGGAACCACAAAGCCAGTCAAATCGGTTGCCGAAGCCCAACAAATTGCTGATGAATTAGGATTCCCGGTTTTGCTTAAAGCAGCCGGAGGTGGAGGGGGTAAGGGAATGCGGATAATTTCATCACCTAACGAGATGGAAAATGGTTTACAAACAGCGAAATCGGAAGCTCTATCGGCTTTTAAAGATAACAGGGTTTACATAGAAAAATATATTACCAACCCAAGACATATCGAAGTCCAAATTCTGGCAGACCAATATGGAAATGTAATTCATCTCGGAGAGCGAGAGTGTTCTATCCAGAGAAGACATCAAAAAATAATTGAAGAATCACCTTCAACTTATTTGGATGGAAGCATTAGAGAGCAATTAACTCAAGCAGCTATTTCATTGGTAAAGATGAGTGGATATACAAATGCCGGTACTCTTGAATTTATATTTGATCAAAACAAAAAATTTTATTTTTTAGAGATGAACACCCGATTGCAGGTTGAACATCCGGTTACTGAAATGCGAGTGGGATTCGATTTAGTGGCGGAGCAGATAAGAATTGCAGAGGGAAAGAAATTGTCTTTTACACAAGAAGATATTAACTTCATTGGTAATTCAATTGAATGCCGTATTTATGCAGAAGACCCGTCAAATAATTTTTTCCCTTCCACCGGAAAGATTGCAGAGCTTAAAGTCCCATCAGGTTTTGGAATACGTGATGATAGAGGGGTAGAAACAGGATCGATAGTAACTGCATACTACGACCCGCTGATCTCGAAACTAATATCATGGGGAAGAACACGAGAAGAAGCCAGAAAACGGTTGTCTGCTGCTTTATCTGATTATATTCTTTATGGTATTATTAACAATATCGATTTTTGTCATTCTATAATTAATCATCCTCAATTCGTCAAAGGTGAATACGATACAGGATTTATACATAAATATTTTGAGGATATATATAAAAACGATATTCCTGAAAACATAATCCAATCTGCTATTATTGGAAGTATTGCAACTTATCTGAGTCAGCAAAAAAAGATAAGAATTAATACGGCAGGTGATTCTCATAGCAGATGGAAAAATAAACAGGTTGATTAAGACATTTAATAATTAATATTTAGACAATAAACATTAAAATGGAAAATTATACGGTTAGTATAAATGGAAAAAAATTCCTTGTTGAATATTTTGATCAAAACACAATTTTGATTAACGGAAAACAATTAAGCATTACGTTTGATGACAATGGGTATGGTGGCTTCAAAATTAACGGTAAAACATTTTGTCATAATGGTTTTTGCAAATTCACAAATGATTCTTTCGCAAATGTTTGGATTAATAGATTCATACTGGATGTTGAAATCGAGGACTATAAAACAAATTTGCTGAAAAGTCTGAAAAAAAACAGTGCATCCGCAGACAAGAAAATTATTATTTCAGCTCCAATGCCTGGATTAGTGAAAAAAATAGAAGTTGAAGAAAATCAGATTGTAAAAATTGAAACAGGACTGATAATCTTAGAAGCTATGAAAATGGAGAACGAAATAAAATCGAAAGTTAACGGTATTGTAAAAGAAATAAAAGTGAAGAACAATAGCTCGGTAGAAAAGGGTGCTGAAATGATAATCATTGAAATTAATCAATAGACAGGAAATACTTGATGATCGATCCTGAAGTGACATTGGATTCAGCATTAACCCACGGTTTAACGGAAGAAGAATATCAAAGAGTTTTAGAAATTCTTGGCAGAAAGCCAACCTATACAGAATTAGGAATTTATAGCGTAATGTGGAGCGAACATTGCAGTTATAAAAACTCTATCGCAGAATTGAAAAAGCTACCCCGCAGTGGCGGTAAACTGCTTATACAGGCAGGAGAGGAAAACGCCGGTATTGTGGATATTGGAGATGGTTTGGCTGTTGTTTTTAAGATCGAGAGTCATAATCATCCATCAGCTGTTGAACCATATCAGGGAGCAGCTACAGGAGTTGGGGGTATAATGAGAGATATCTTTACAATGGGTGCACGACCAATCGCCGCATTAAATTCATTAAGATTCGGAGAGATTGATCATCCAAGAACAAAATATTTGATGAGAGGAATTGTTAAGGGGATAGGAGATTATGGTAATAGCTTTGGTGTGCCGACTGTAGCTGGAGAAATTTATTTTGATAAATGTTACAACGAAAATCCAATTGTAAATGCCATGGCAGTAGGAATAGTCAAGCATTCACTAATAGCCAAAGCATCTGCGCATGGTGCCGGGAATTTAGTCTTGATAGTAGGTTCATCCACCGGTAGAGATGGAATTCATGGAGCCACATTTGCTTCAGAGGAAATATCAGAAGAATCTGAAAAAAAGAGACCATCCGTTCAAGTAGGAGATCCTTTTACAGAGAAATTGTTACTTGAAGCAACACTTGAAGCAATAAAAGCAGGTTTAGTAATGGGTATACAAGATATGGGTGCTGCTGGCATTACCTGTTCAACATCTGAAATGAGTGCACGTGCTGGTACAGGGATGAAAATTAATCTTGATCTCGTTCCTGTTCGAGAAAGTCAAATGAGTGCTTATGAGATTATGTTATCTGAATCTCAGGAAAGAATGTTAGTTATCCTTAAGCCCGAAAATGAAAAATCGATTAAAGAAATTTTTGAAAAGTGGGAATTAAGATGTGAAACAATAGGAAAAGTGACAGAAGACGGGAATGTTGATATTATATATAAAAACAAACATGTTGCGGTTGTTCCAGCCAAAGATTTGGTTTTGGGAGGGGGTGCGCCAGTTTATTTTCGCGATTCAATCGAGCCCTCATATCTTAAACAGAAACACTCTTTTGATTTCTCTACTCTTCAGGAACCTGATGATTATGAAGATGTTTTTAAAAAACTTATAACTTCTTTAAATATATGTTCAAAGCAATGGGCATATAGACAATATGATAGTATGGTTAGAACAAACACAATTTCACAGGCAGGTGATGCAGCTGTAGTAAGAATCAAGGGATCAAAAAAAGCTCTTGCCATGAAAACTGACTGCAATTCTCGATATGTATATCTCAATCCATACCGGGGAACTCAAATTGCAGTAGCTGAGTGTGCAAGAAATATTGTCTGTGTTGGAGCATTACCATTGGCAATAACAAATTGTTTAAATTTTGGTAATCCTTATAAGCCTGAAATTTATTGGCAATTTAAAGAATCAATTAGAGGAATGGGTGATGCTTGTAGATTTTTTAATACACCTGTTACAGGAGGAAATGTCAGCTTTTATAATGAGAGTCCGGATGGCCCGATTTATCCCACACCTGTGATTGGAATGATCGGTGAGCTTTCAGATATCCAAAATATTATCACCCATGAATTTAAGAACACAGGAGATCTCATACTCTTGCTTGGCAATAACAAAGAAGAAATTGGTGGATCTGAATTTTTAAAAGTGCATTATAATTTGGTTGAAGGTGATGCTCCGGATCTTGATTTAGAAACAGGAAAAAGGTTACATCAATTGATATTAGATTTAAATGAGCATAAACTATTATGCTCAGCTCATGATGTTAGCGAAGGTGGTATTGCAATCTCTGTTGCTGAGTCTTTAATAGGCAATCCAGAATTGACAGCAAAGAATTTAGGTGTTGAACTAAATATCTCTGCTAAATCGAATTTAAGTCGTTATCTATTCGGGGAATCTCAATCGATGGTTGTAATTAGTTGTAATCCATCTAATTTTACTGCAATTAAAAGTATAACTGAAAGATACGATATTGATATTCACAAAATAGGTATTATAAATAATTCCAGTAAATATCGTGTGAATGATAAAATAAATTTGAAAGTGGAGGAGATACATTCGAGTTATAACAATAGAATAAATCAATTGTTCTGAACAAGAATAACATATTATACTTTACATAAGATATATTATCCGTGTTATATCGTTAGTATAAATTCTCCTTTAAAGACTTCTTTTGCAGGTCCAGTCAAAGATACATTTCGTAAATCTTCTCCATCCCTATCAAAATCAACCGTTAAGATTTCCTGATTTTTTGTATAAACATTGATTGGTGGTTTGGCTGAATAAAGAATAGAATAAATAATTGCTGCTGCAATCGAACCGGTTCCACATGCAAATGTTTCTGCTTCAACGCCTCTCTCGTATGTACGGATAAAAATACTACGATCATTGTTGATAGTAACAAAATTTACATTTGTCCCGGATGGTTTAAATCTATGATAATGCCTTAATTCCTTACCTAAAGAGATTAATTCAACATTCATAACAGGAAAATCTTTATTAAAAATAACAAGATGTGGTGATCCTGTGTTTATTGAATGATACAAAATATCAAACTCTTTTAAACCAATTATCTTCTGGTTTAAGATGATAGAATGAGGATTAGCCATCTGGAGTTTTATACTGTTAGAATATAAACTTGCAGTATATATATGATTTAAAGCCTCAAATTTAATTTCGGACTTATTCATCCTCTCAGTTTCAAATAAAGCAACACATCTGCCGCCATTACCGCACATTCCTCCATAACTTCCGTCTGAATTAAAATAATTCATTTTAAAATCCGCAACTATACTTTTCTCGATAATCAATAAACCATCTGCACCAACGCCATATCTTCTATCGCATAAAATAGGAGCAATAATTTGCCAATCATGAGTGTAAATTGCATTATAATTATCGATAAGGATAAAATCATTCCCCGCGCCGGTCATTTTCGTGAATTGAATTGTAGTGGACATATATATCACATCAGTTAAAATGAGACAAAAAAATACCGTCAATCGACGGTATTTGTGGAGATGCGGGGAATCGAACCCCGGTCCGAAGAGAAAACCACCAGAACATTTACATCAATAGTCTGCTCAAAAGATTTCACCTGCAATTCCCGGAGCAAACACAGTTGTTACAAGCTATCTCAGTATATTTTCATTTAATGAACCTGAGAAAATCATCAAACTATCTCAACTTAATCGACACCCAGTTATAATCCGTTGAGCATGATTATAATGGATGGGTTGCTTTAATTAAGCAGCCAGTGCGTAGTTATTGTCTGCACTTATTGTTTTCCGCTTTATTAACGTGCAACTCGGACAGCACGAGATGCCATTCTGACCATTCTCATCCCCGTCGAAACCATATCATCCCCTGTTATAAATATACAACAAGAGTTTAATGAAATCAAATTGTTAGCTGAATATCGATCTGCCGCCATCTATAGTCAAAATTTGACCTGTAATATAATCTCCTTTTGTTACCAGATAAAGAACAGCATCAGTAATATCTTTAGAATTACCATATTTGTTTAACAATATTTTTTTTATTGGCATTTTATTTCGATTGCTAATCATCTTTTTAGGAATTTCTATATATCCAGGTGCTATTGCATTTACCAAAATATGCGGTGCCAACGATTTGGCTAATACACGAGTCAGCATGATTATCGCAGCTTTAGAAATACTATATGGGAGATAATTTTTCCATCCAATAATGCCAGCAACTGATGATATGTTAATAATCATTCCACTATTTTGTTTAAGCATAATAGGTGCAACTGCCTGAGAACAAAGAAATGCGCCTTTTAAATTGGTATTAATGGTCTCGTCCCAATGTTTCTCCGTCGTATCAAGAATATTATTCATTCTAAAAACAGCCGCATTATTAACCAAGAGATCTATTCGTCCCATCTCTTTATATGATCTTTTGATAAGATTAATTACCTCTATTCTCTTCGTGATGTCGGCTTTTATTGCAATAGCATCTTTTCCTTTTTCTCTCAATGCCTTAACTAAAGAGATCGCATCTTTTTGAGATTTGTTATAATTAATGACCAAGTTGAAATTTTCATTTGCTAAAGACAGAGCGATTTCTTTTCCCAGGTTTTTCGCTCCACCAGTAATAAGTGCAACGCGAGATTGTGTTTTATGATATTGTATCGACTTTATCAAGAGAAAGGCAGATCAAATTATAAATATGATTTATAAAAATCAATTGAGATATTTGAAATGTAAATAAATTTCTGTGCGCCCATCAGGACTCGAACCTGAAACCCGCTGATTAAGAGTCAGCTGCTCTACCAATTGAGCCATGGGCGCGCATCGGTATAGACAAAATTAATTATTTAGATTCTTGGCCCTTTGATGGAGCTTGTTGAGAGCTTGGAGGTAAAGCCCTTGGAACAGCAGTGGGTGTGCCGCCGCGTTGAATTACACTTTCGGAAGTAGTCTGTTTTCCGGGTAAGAAAAAGATATTTGTAATCAAACTTAGAAGTATAAATACTGTTGCAAGAATAGAGGTTGCCCGACTTAAAAAATCGGCAGTTCTGCGGACGCCAAAAACGGTCCCCATAGATGCTCCACCGAAAGAACCTGCTAACCCTCCGCCTTTACTTGATTGCATTAAAACTGTAATCATTAATAAGACGCTAACAATAATTTCAATTATTACTAATAATCCAAACATAAAATTCCTTGATTTATTAAATATTTTGAGGCTTTATAAGATAACGATTTAATTAGAGAATTTCAAGAATTATTTATACGATTTCGACGAAAAATCCTTTGATTTTCTTGTTTAGATCATATCCTCTCACATCATCTCCATAAAGGTCAAAATTATCAGAGAACCCCAGCCAATTCCAATCAGTCAAAACTGAGCCTCTCTCCTCTTTGTCCAGTTTATCAAATCCATAAACATTGTTTTTAAATTCAGGGAAATTATTATACTTTGCAGGATCAACTACCGAGAAGATGTGTCGATTAATGATCATTTGGTGATATCGATCCAACATCTCTTTTTCTTTCACTTTAAAAATAACATTACCCCGATTAAAAATAATTTCTTTAGATTTTATAAAAATACCTTCATCGTTCACAATTATTGATGATTGTTGAAGCAACAATGAACATTTTAATAAAAAATCACAGACTAAGTAGGCGTTGAATTCATTCCCCGCAACTCTGGTGAATCCGCTTGCAAGACAATTATCAACGTAGCCACCCTTTTGTGCTATTACAAGACCTTCTTCTTCAAGTTTTTGAATAGATTCATTTTCAGTTAATCCGGCACTCTTTAAAGTTCTTTTTCTCTCATGAATTATTTTGTGCAATTCATCTACATCCGAAACATTATAGTCTAAATTCGGAAAAACTGCATACATTCTAAAACCTAATTTCCCTGCAGTCCAGATGAATTCAGAATTATACCAATGTTGGAGTTTTAAAACATCATCCCATTCCTTATTGGTAATCTGGTTATTATTATCATTTAAGATTTTGTAAAATATCTTCCGTGCCATTCTTTAAAATCCATTTTGAGATAATATTTCAGTTGTTAATTGATTGTAACCGGCACCTGAAGACTTCAGAATTTTATCCACATACTTACCGATTATATCATATTCAATGTTTACTTTTGTTCCCACCTTATAATATTTTACAATTGTATTTTTTTGAGTATGCGGAATAATAGATACGGTAATTAAATTATCTTTAACAGAAGCTAATGTTAGTGAGATTCCATCTATAGCAATAGAACCTACAGTTACCACAAATTTTATATCTTCAGATTTTATTTTAATTGTATAGAGAATGCTGTTTGCTTTATTTTCTATTTTTACAATATCGCAGACTGTATCAACATGCCCTAAAACAATATGTCCTCCTAATCTGCCTGTAGGTTTCATTGGAAGTTCCAAATTCACAATATCACCCGATTTAAGAGTATTGAATGTTGTTTTTTTCAAAGTTTCTTCAACAGCTTCAACAAAAAAAGATGACTTGGTTAATTTTACCACTGTCTGACATACACCGTTAATTGCCACACTCTCTTTAACATTTAATTCCGGAACCGATTTAGAAGCTTCTATTTCAATTATGAGACCTTCTCCTTTATTCTGAATCGATTTAATTTTTCCAAGTTCTTCAATTATTCCTGTAAACATTAAAAATATCCCTCTATCAGCAAATCGTCTTTTATTTGAAATGAACTTATCTTTTTTAAGTTTATACTGTTTTTGATATTATTAATTCCTAAATTCCCAACTGAATTAAGTCCTGCCCCTAATATTTGGGGAGATTGAAAAATGAGAATCTTGTCGGCAGTTTTTTCTTTTATAAATTGTGTAATAACATTTGAACCACCCTCGATTAAAATTGATGTTATACATAGTAATCCAAGAGTATTCAAAATATTTTTTGTTGAGATTATTCCTCTCTCGATTTCGGCTAATTGTATGACCTCAATTCCGGCTTTGATAAATTTATTCACTTTTAATTTATTTTTCAATCCTGAAGATTTTGATATTATTATGATTGTTTTTGATTTGCGATCATTAAATAATCGTGACTTAAGTGATGTGCTAAAATTACCATCCAAAATAACGCGTATGGGATTTCTGCCATTCGGAATTCGAGCTGTGAGACTAGGGTTGTCAATTTTTACAGTATTTGCACCAACTAAAATAGCATCGTACTGAGAACGCAAAGAATGAACGAATTTTCTAGATTCATTACTTGAAATCCATTTTGCACGGTTATAAGAATCACTTATTTTGCCATCGAGTGTTTGAGCAATCTTGATAACAACAAATGGTATTTTTGTTCTGATATATTTTCGAAATACCTCATTCAGTCTTTCAGATTCCTCCTTCAAGACATTTAATTGAACAGTCAACCCTGCCCGCCTAAGTTGAGCAACACCTTTTCCTGCTACTAAAGGGTTTGGATCCAATGAACCCACAACAACTCTCTTGATTTTATTTTTAATCAGCAGATCTGTACAAGGTGGTGTCTTACCGTGATAATTGCAGGGTTCCAGATTTACATAGATAGTTGAACCAGACACTGATTCGGAGCAATTTGCTATGGCGTTTACTTCGGCATGCGGGCCACCAAAATATTGATGATAACCTTTTCCGATAATGCGATTGTTTTTAACTATTACAGCTCCAACCATTGGATTTGGTTCAACTCTTCCTGCACCCTTCTGTGCGAGCGATAATGCCTCGAGCATGAATAGCTGATCTTTCAATATCTTCTTATCCATTGCTGATTGTCAATTTTAAATTACTTTTAACAGGAGCTTTAACGTAATTGCTTGCATTACCATTTTTCACAACAATCTCAAGTAAACCTGAACTACCGATTATCAAAAAAGGTTTTTTGGTTGGAGCATCGGCATAAGATGAAAATAATTTTGTTATATATCCAGTTCCAATTTTGAGTTTGAATGTTTTTTTCTGATCACCTTTTATCAAAAAATTGGTAATTATATTTCCAAAATAATCTATATGAATAATTGAACCGTTATATTCGTCGTTATATTTTAAATTTACCTCTTTGAATTGTTCTGCATGGAATAATGGTGTTGTTTCGGGTCCTAATTTTGACGACGATAAGCCCTTTGCCAACTGTGCGGCAATCGGAGCAAAAACATCCCTGCCGTGAAAAGTAGTACTAACTTGCGGAAGAAAATAATTTTTATTTTTCACCGCAATCACCTTGGGCCTATGCAATGAACCTAGAATATATTTTAACAAACCGTTATCCGGTGCAATGAATCTGTAATCTTTTGATTCAACGCAGATAATATTCCTGTTCGATCCTACTCCCGGATCAACGACACAGATAAAGGTAGTATTTTTGGGAAAGTAGCGGAATGTAGTCCAAATAATATATGCAGCTTCATCAATATTTTGAGGTTCAATTGAGTGTGAAATATCTATGATGGTCGCGTTTGGTGCAATTGATAAAATTACTCCCCGCATCGATGCTACATAAGCATCCATTGTTCCGAAATCTGTCAATAATGCTATTACGGGCGGTGATTTCACTTTAATTTTATTTCTTTTCCTTTTTGTGCAGATTGATAAATTGCTTCCACAACTTTCATTCTTTGAACAGCTTCATCGCCATTGGATATTATTGGATGCAGCCCTCTGGCAGCGCCAACGAAATGTTTTAATTCAAGTTCATAACTTTTTCTGAACAAATTCAAAGGTGATTCTGTTTTGACTGGAGTTAAATTAACAAGATTGCCGTGCAGTTGTTTGTAAATCCTGAGAGGATTTATCATGGCACTTCCTTCGGATCCATAAAGATTGCAGTAGAAGTAATCTTCGGCGCAATGAAACGACCAGCTTGTTTCCATTACTAATGATATCCCATATTTGACTTCGAGGGAAACAATAGCCGAATCTTCAACGCTCTTCGTCTTATGCATATACATTTTTGCATTTACTCTTTGAACAGGCGGAAAACCAAGCAGCCAGAGTATCATATCAAGCATGACGATACCCAAATCGAGGAATACGCCTCCTCCCGATTTATCTTTTTGAGTCATCCACTTATTGTCGGGCGAGATTCTTTTCAGCCATCCGGCTTTTACGTAAAATATTTTCCCTATCTCTCCTTTTTCAATAAAACTTTTCAGAATCATTGTATCAGGTCGGAAGCGGTTATTCATTCCTACCATTAATTTACGTTTGTGTTGTTTTACCGCTTCGGATATTTGAACCGCTTCATGATAATGCCGAGCAATAGGCTTTTCAACAAAAATATCTTTTCCGGCTTCTAAAGAATCGAGTGTTATTTGCAAGTGAGAATCTGTACTTGTACAAATATCCACTGCATCTAATTCTTCTTTAGCCAGCATTTGTTTATAATCAGTATACACTTTTTGAACATTAAACCGTTCAGCAATGAATTTTGCTCTTGATTTATCTTTATCACAAACAGCCACTATCTCAACATCATCCATTTTGATAATAGTAGGCAAATGAAATATCTGTGATACCCAGCCGAGTCCGATAACGCCGAGTTTCAATTTACGCTGTTTATTTTCATCGGTCATATCATCACTTCTTATCTTATTTAACGATTAGTTTTTATTAAATCCTTAACCAATGATGCAATACCTTTTGCATCAAGCTTCAGTTGTTTATGAAGTTCCGGTATAGTTCCATGTTCGATAAAAGTATCCGGGATACCATGAACGACTACAGAAATATCTTTAAAATTATTTTTTGAAATTGATTCTAATATTGCACTTCCAAAACCTCCGCTTGCTGAGTGATCCTCAATCGTAATTATTATTTTATGTTTTTTACAAATATCGGAGAGTGTTTTTTCATCAATCGGTTTAACGAATCTCATATTTACAACTGTAGGATCAAAACTTTCCTGAATTAATAATTCTGCTGCCCCGAGTGAATGGTTAACCATATTCCCTATTGAAAGAATTGCAATATCTTTTCCATGACGAACTATTTCAGCTTTGCCGATTTCTAACTTTTGAAACGGCTTATCGACAGACATTCCAGAACCTTGAGTTCTTGGATACCGAATTGCAACAGGACCGGAATTATATTTAACTGCTGTATACAACATATTACGTAATTCAATTTCATCCTTAGGTGACATGACTACCATTCCCGGGATACTACGCAAGTAAGCAAAATCAAGTACACCATGATGAGTTGGTCCGTCGGCTCCGACGATACCACCTCTATCCAATGCGAAAATTACATGAAGATTTTGCAATGCAACATCGTGGACTATTTGATCAAATGCTCTCTGAAGAAATGTTGAATATATTGCAACTACTGGAATAAAAGTTTGTGTAGCAAGTCCTGCGGCAAAAGTAACTGCATGTTGTTCTGCTATTCCGACATCGATAAACCTATTGGGAAATATTTTTTGCAGTTTATCCAAACCTGTTCCGTCGGGCATTGCAGCGGTAATTCCTACAATATTTTGATTTTCTTTTGCTAATTCAACAAGAGCATTTCCAAATACTTCGGTGTATGTCGGATTAGAGGTTGTCTTTTTTGTCGATTGGCCCGTTACTTTATCGAAGGGAGTAACACCGTGTAGTGCTTGTTCGTCTTCTTCAGCAGGTTTATATCCTTTTCCTTTGCGGGTTACAGTATGAACTAAAATCGGACCTGACAGATTTTTAATCTCTTTGAATATTTTTATGAGTTGTGGAATGTTATGTCCATTTATCGGGCCGAAATAACGAAATCCCAATGCTTCAAATAAAATTCCGGGTGTGATTACAACTTTTATCCCTTCTTCAACACGTGAAGCTATTCTTCTGATCCGATCACCGAGTGAGTCTAACTTACCTGTAATCTCCCACACATTTGATTTAAGTTTGTTGTAAGAAGGATTGGCTATAAGTTCAGTAAAGTAATTTGAGAAAGCCCATTTATTCTGGGCTATAGACATATTATTATCATTGAATACAACAACCAGATTCCTTTTTTGCAAACCGGCGTTGTTCATTGCTTCATATGCCATTCCTCCGGTCATTGCCCCGTCACCTACAATAGCCAGCACAGAATAATTATCACCCGCAAGATCACGAGCCGTTGCAATACCAAGTGCGGCTGAAATTGCAGTGCTTGCATGACCTGCACCGAAAGCATCATATTCACTCTCGCTTCGTTTTAAAAAACCACTTAAACCGCCACCCTGTCGAATGGTATGAAATTGATCGCGTCTGCCTGTGAGTATTTTATGCGGATATGCTTGATGGCCTACATCCCAGATAAGTTTATCAACAGGTGTATTGAAGACATAGTGTAGCGCGATAGTGAGTTCAACTGCACCTAATCCGGCCCCAAGATGCCCTCCCGATTGGGAGATTTTATCAATAATGAATTCTCTTAACTCATCCGCAACCGTCTTTAGCTGGGATTGTTCTAAATTTTTAAGGTCATCGGGAGAATTTATCTCAGATAGTAGTGAGGGCATTAATGTTCCTATTCTTCAGTATCAACATCAAACAATTCCAATTTTCCATCGATATCTTTTTTCAACTGTTTTAATTTAATCTCGCTTGAACGTAATTTATCGATGCAATATTTTGATACTTTAATCCCCTCTTCATAAAGAGCAATCGATTCATCTAACGGTATGTTGCTGCTTTCCAAAGTTTCAACAATATTTTCGAGCCGCTTCATGTTTGCCTCGAAAGATCCTTCGTCACTTTTTTGTTTTTTCATAAATGCCTTATCAAGATATTCTGGCCGGCTTATCGTCGTCGTGGAATTTAATTATCACGTCATCTTCTTGGTGTAATTTTATAGCCCGATCTATAATCTTGCCGTTCCGGTAAATTATTGTAAACCCTCTCTGTAACACTGACTTCGGATTTAATGAGGCGATTCTTTTTGAAAGTGAAGTCAACTTTTCATTTTGAATTGAAATATTATGATCAACGAACTGATCTAAGTATCTTTCGAGTTCATCAATACGTTGAGAATATTGCCTCAATAAATCTTTTGGTTGATTAAATGAATAACTTAACAACAGTGAAGATATTTTTTCTTTTCGATTATCGAAAATAGACCTGATATTTTGTTCCATAGTATAACAATAATTACGAATATTATCAATAATATCATCTCTATCACGAACTATCAATTCTGCTGCAGCAGATGGTGTTGGAGCTCTGAGATCCGCAACAAAGTCTGAAATAGTAAAATCAATTTCATGTCCCACAGCACTAACAACAGGTATCTTCGATGCAAAAATTGCACGAGCTACAATCTCTTCGTTGAAAGCCCAAAGATCTTCCAAAGATCCTCCGCCCCGGCCGACTATAATTAAATCGACATCATAATGTTTATTAAAATCTTTTATTGCCTGAGCAATTTCAGACGCGGCACCCTCACCCTGAACTTTTACCGGATAGAGTAAAACTTCTAATGCAGGGAATCGCCTGTTTAATATATTCAGAATATCCTGCAATGCGGCTCCTGTGGGAGATGTCACAATTCCGATTTTAGAAGGGTATTCCGGTAGCGACTTTTTAAATTCCTGATCAAATAATCCCTCCTCAGATAATTTCTGTTTCAATTTTTCAAACGCCATTTGTAAATCGCCAATACCGAGAGGTTGTAAAGAAACCACGTCCAACTGGTATTGCCCGCGAGGTTCATAAACGGTTATACTGCCTTTGGCAATTACTTTCATACCGTCCTGGGGAGTGAAAAGCAAATGTGCTGCCCGTCCTCTCCATAATACAGATTGGAGCTGAGCATTTCCATCTTTTAGTGTAAAGTAGATATGGCCTGATGAATGCCGCTTAAAGTTGGATATTTCACCTTCCACTGTTAAGTCTGTGAAAGATGTTTCAAGAAGAGACTTTAAACGACGAGTAAGTTCGCTGACTGTGAGTATGTTTTTGATCGCCATCTGGTTTCTGTAATATATTCAAACCGCTGATTATAATCAAACGATTGCCTTTTAAGTAAGTTATCAATATATTCAATAAAATATTTTAACAAGAAAGAATAAGAAATGAAATTAGATTTATTAGCTATTGGTGCTCATCCGGATGATGTAGAACTGGCTTGCGGAGGAACTGTTGCAAAATGCGTGAAGCTCGGTTATAGAGTCGGCATTTTAGATTTAACCGAAGGTGAACTTGGCACACGCGGAAATAAGAAAATAAGAAGTTTGGAAGCTAAGGAAGCTGCGAAAATTTTAGGTGTGAAAGTAAGAGATAATCTCCGCATTCCGGATGGAGATGTTGAGGTAAATAAGAAAAATAAGTTAAAAATCATTGAAATATACAGAAAATATCAACCAGAGATCATTTTAATACCTCACTGGCAGGAGAGGCATCCCGATCATGTCCACGCTCATTATCTTTGCCGTGAAGCTCAGTATTATTCGGGCTTGAGAAAAATCGAAGTAAGAACTTACGGAAAAAAACTTCCTGCCTGGAGGCCTCATAAATATTTTCATTATCAGCAGAAATATGAATTCACACCTTCGTTTATTGTTGATATTTCCGATGTATATGAGATAAGAGTAAATTCGATAAAAGCTCATAAATCTCAATTCTTCAACCCTGAATCAAAAGATCCTGAGACATTCTTAAGTCAAAAATCTTTCCTCGATTTTATGGATACACGAATGAAATATTACGGTCAGCAAATAGGAGTAAAATACGGGGAACCATTTTTTTCTGTTGAACCGCTCGGGGTGAGAGATCCTTTCTCGCTACAGCTTTTCAAAGGTTAATGATTCTCAGATGTTGGTTCAGCAGGATCTTCTTTCTTAGGTTGTTTCGGATGAATGCGATCGTAATATTGAGGATAGAGCTTTTGCATACATTCCGGACATATGCCATGACTAAATTGGACTGTTGCTTTGCTTTCGATAAATGATTCAAGCTGGTTCCAGTAACCTGAATCATCACGAATCTTTTTACACGATGCACATATAGGAAGAAGTCCGCTTAGCGCCTGCACCTCAGCAACTGCTTTTTGTAATTCAGAGATAAGTCTTTCCCTTTCTTTGTCTACAATTTTCCGCTCTGTGATGTCTTCCACCATTCCCTCATAATAAGAAATTTTGCCGCTATGTTCTCTGACTGCAATTGCATTTTCACTTACATAAATTACAGATCCATCTTTTCTTTTCCATGTTGACTCAAACCTCTGAATAGTACCTACTTCCTCCAATACATCTTTAAAGATTTCTCGTTTACCCGGATCTTCATAACCTTCTGTTTCAAGATTCAAAGAGGATAATTCTTCAAACGAAGAACATCCCATCATTTTTATCAAAGCAGTATTTGCACCTAAAATTTTTCCATCCGGTGTTGTACGATAAATTCCAACTGGGACATTATCGTATAAATTTCTAAATCTTTTCTCACTTTCAGCAAGCTCTACCTCGGCTTTCTTGCGTTCGATAACTTTTCCAACCTGATCAGAAACATATTCAAGCATTTTTTGCTCACGTTCGCTGTATGCACGTGGATCGAAATAATGTTGCACAACCATAACACCAATAGTTTTCCAGTCAACTATTAATGGAACACCGAGCCAAATAGGTGATGGAGTTCCAATAACGTCTGCTTCACCCTTATCCATAAGTTCAAGGCTTTTTGCTTCATCACATAGAAGTGATTTGCCTGTTCTTAAGACGTATTCAGTTAATCCGTGCCCCGGCTTGCGAGGTAATTCAGGACTGTCTATCTCATCCACAAAATAAGGAAAACTAATTAGCTCAATTTTGGGATCATATAACGATATATAAAAGTTATTAGCCGGCATTACTTGTGAAATAACTTGATGAACTGCTTTGAACAGATCTTGTAAATCGACAGCTTTTTCGGCAGCAGAAGCGATTTTGTAAATTGCTTCGTTGAGTTGTTCGATTCTTTTTCTTTCAGCAATATCTGCAACTATTGCAACAGATCCACTGATCATATTATTCGAATCAATAAGGGGAGCTCCGCTTACACTCGTCCAGATTTTTTCACCGCTTTTGTGTTTCATTTTTGTTTCATATCTATCGGCAAATCCTCTGATTCTAAGAGCGGTTTTTGAAGTAATTATATCCCAATCTTCAGTTGAAAATAATATCTGGGCGCTTTGTCCGATTAATTCTTCTTTAGTGTATCCGAGGAGCGAGCAAAATTGTTGATTTACAAATTCAATATTCTCATTCAAATCTGTCTGGAGCAACCCCTCCCCCATTTCCGCGATTAAAGTTTTATACCTCTGTTCACTTTGAATCCGTTTTTCTTCCGCGGCTATTTTTTCTTTATCAATGCGATCCAGCAATCTTGTATTCGACCAGATAACGAAAAAAAGAATTCCCATCCCGGTAAGTCCGAAAATCGCAACCATCTCTTCAAAATCAATAATATGGCTATAATACCCTTGAAGTAGAAGCCAGCCCAAACCAGCAGGTATGAGTATTGCGCCCCATAATAATCTTCTGAGGGTTATTCCACCCAAAGATTGACTTACGATTATTCTCATTATACCTTCGTTAGGTCTGGATGCCAGTAAACCAACGGAGAATAGTATGAATGTCACAGCACTGTGGATTGCCATCTGATTATAAAACTTGCCATAAATATGCTCTGTGCGAAATATGTAACCTGCCAGATCAATGACTGATACGATAGCCGGAATCATTGCATATAAATGAAGTATATTTTTTGATATTTCTTTTTTCTGATTAAAAAGTATAAACAAACCGAGTAAGAAAAAATTTATTGAAACACTCCACGGCATCCGTCCGGGAACCAAGGTAGCAATTGCATCTGTCTGTTCTTTAAAAATAATCTGGTCTATTCCGATATCTATAGAGAACAGATACTGAACTAATGTAAGAGCAGCAATTGTGACTACAAGAAAAAGAAAGAGCTTGGATAGAACCTGATAATATTTTTTATCCAGAAAAAATTTATGTTGTTGAAAAAGAAATGCAAATCCGATTAGTATAAAACTTAACGCCGCATTCGGTTTCATCGCCATGTATTGCGATGAAATGCTTTTGGGAAATTGAATATCAAAATACCACCCAATGATAACAAATCCACCCATAAATATTGAGAATAATGAAGAAAGCACAGGGACGTTCTGCATTATCCCCACATATTTTCGATTCATCTCTGACATTAATACCAATGTAGCATCTTGAAAAGACTTTTCAAAATAAATTCTATCTACATTTTATTATTTCAAAGTGGCTGTTACTATAAGATTTTTCGCGTAAATCTCGAGCTAACGAGAATATTCAGTTATTAGACACCTTAAACAGAGCAGGGAACGCAATCTGAAAACATTACCTTGAAGACAACATCCGAAGATCTCGGCTACCGCCTTAAGACCGCATTTTAGATTACACCTGACCCCTCTTTTTCCATACTACCAAGCCGATCAGCAAGGTCTCCAAACACCTGCTCCATCGCGTCTGCATCTTTTACTCGACCGCTGGTACTGCCGAGCAGCCAGACTTCGGAATTGCCGATCATGAAATCCTGTTTTCCCCGTTGACGCGTAGCGGTAGGATAAAGACGCTTAAAACATTTCTCAAAAATTTCCACACTTGTTACAAACGCGACAATCTTCGGCTTGTACTTTTCTATTTTCTTTATAAACTTTTGGATATCGTCGGGTGTGGGTTCTGCAGAGGGGTCATCTTCTTTGCTGACGACAAGCCGACGGTTGAGGTCGGTTAAACCGATGCGACATTTTAACAATGCCGATTCCTTCTTCTCAAAGAAAAATTGCTTATACAGATCGTTAAGTACTCCTGTATGTTTAGCATCTGCTAATGCTTTACGATCAGATTGAGAGATAACTATTGTTGGTGTGATGTTGGCATATTCCAGCATTTCCCAAAATCGATTTTTGGGCGACAGATAGTAAAACCCAAGCTCGTCCGATATTTCCGCTACGGTCGTTCCTACAAATACAACGCGTAAGTTTTGAATTAGGATTTCTTTAAGCATAAATAGTGTATTAATATAAACAAAATTCGGTTAATATTTTACCGGATTATTTTTATAGGTCATTTTACTTCGGTCTCAACTCTTCGATGATGTAATACTTTTTATTTTTGTAGTTGTTCAAGCATCTTTTTGGCATTATCATTTCCCGGATTTAATTGTAAAGATTTCTCATAATTCACGATGGCTTGCATGGTGTCACCATTTGTCATATAAGCTTCGCCCAGGCTGTCGTAGACATTAAATGATTCGGGGTATTCCTCTACGTTGAATGTAAACACGATAAGTGCTTCATCTTCCATATTGTTTCCAAGGTACCAATATCCAATCGAATTGATTTGATTTTCCGTGAATAGGAGAATCCTCGAGTCGGCGGATTTTCGTTCTCTATAAAACTCGATCGCTTTTTGAGGACCATCCCTTCGCATGATCGTTAAGAACTCCGGATCAATATGTTGTTCCACCTTAAAATATTGACCAATATCCACCCTGGTATTCATGCATAAGAATATCGGCCGATTATTTTCGTGAGGCATGCAATAGGGATGAGTAAAGATCCGTTCCCTACTGACCGATTGAAATAAGTGCCGCAGTGTTCCCTCCGTATATCCGACGCATACGTAATGATTCTTATAACTGTTCCGACGGAGTGACTCGTAGTAATACCAACCGGCATCCGACGTCGGTTCCGGCAGATCATATTTCTCCTTATAAACATGAACCGCACTTGCTATTCCCCAGTTACTGGTCAACACTCCGGCGTTTATCCTCTCTTCCTGTGGTATTTTGTGATACACCTCTGAAATTTGTCGTACGAGATCCTCCCACCCGAACCTGTCGGCAAAATGTTGAGGAAGCTGATTCAATCTCAGGTTTTCATATCGCACGCCGGCATCGACACCAAACATTTTAGCGTAATCGATGAATCTCTCTACCGGCAGCAGGGGAACCCACATTGGTAGCAAGGGCAGACTGAGAAGCACGTAAACAATCGGAACGGCGATCCTGGTCCTTGCCAAATTACTGATTTTTTCCTCCAGCTTCATGGAACCTATCGATAAAAGGATCGGATACATCGGAAACAAGAAATACAGCTTCGCACCGATCACGTAGAACAGTAAGAACAGGAACAGATACATGATCCCGAAGAACCTGTATGTCTTCCATCGCGAAGAAAAAAGCAGCAGGATTAAACCTGTCAACCAGACTGGCAGCGCGATGAGATTATTGGGCAATATCTGGTTCCAGACAAATTCCGGAAAGGACGCGAGATAGGAGATACCTCCAGCATAGCTTGCGGCAAATCCCAGAAAATACCAGTTATTGTTGGATTGCCAGAGCAGATAAGGCGTTAGAAATAACAGTGCAATTATTCCGGCAATCCAAATGTACTTTGTCTTAAATATTTTTCTTTGGGGGACCAGCCATAGCGAAACAAATATAGCCAATCCATAGAACAGAATGGTCAATTTATTCATTAGGCCCAGACCTAATACCGCACCGACATACAGCCATAACTTCTGATGATCGGTTTTGAAAATTTTTACCAGCAGGTAGAGGACTGTCACAATCACTAAAAAGTCAATACTGTCATAAGTGAAGAGCGAACCGAAAACTGTAAATCCGGAAAAGAGGAAAAATACTCCAGCCAAGAAGATGGCATATTTATTCCCACCCAATTCTTTTGTCATCAAGCAGGTCAATAAAAGTGAAACAGCACCGAGTAACGATGATGCCAGGTGAATCGCCTTTATTGAGTAACCAAATACAAGTGTAATGAATTTTAAATACAGAGGAGAAAGTGGCAGCATATCTAAATTGGAAAAACTGAATTGATCTCCAACACTGATGTAATAAAATTCGTCTCTATGGTATCCATACTCGGGTAATAATAAATGAAGGATAACTTTAAATGCCATCAAATATATTATAATAGCCGCTACGCTTGCAAAGTCTGGTTTTGTGAATGTCGTTTTTGTTGTCATCTTCTTCTTTTTGCCTTTTCACATGTGATGTTTAATATTTTACTTCTTCGTTCTCAACTCATCTATCGTCTTTTTTGCATTTTCATTGTTTGGATCCAGTTCGAGCGATTTTTCATAATTCTTTATAGCAAGTTCTTTGTTACCGGCTTTCATGTATACTTCGCCTAGACTGTCGTACACATTTGCAGATTCCGGGTGGAGCTCCGCATTCAATTTAAACACTTCTATTGCCTTTTCGCTTTCACTTCTTTGTAATAACCGATATCCCCAGGAATTGAATTCTCTTTCGTCAAACTTTCTTTTATTCTGTCGATCATTTTTCAATTCACGATGCTTGAGCAGCACAGCTTCAATCCCTGAAGAATTTAGAATCGGTTCTAAGATGTAAACCGCCGATTCTTCTTTGAACTTTAACAATAATTGGAGCTGCCGCTCGAAGAATGGTTCTTTTCTAACCTTAAGAAACATTTCAAAATAATTAATTGCGTTATCGTATTCCCCGAGCGTTCTGTGTAGGCTGGCCATTCTAGACAAGGCATTTAATGAAATGGGATTAGTATGAAGAATATGATTAAGGATGTTCCTGACTTCGTTCAAATTTCCACTATTCTGTAAGTCATCGCTTTTGCGAACCAATATCATCTCTGGGATATAAACCTCGAAACCGTACCCTTTCGAAAGAGCAAGGTAATATTTTTGAATATCCGAAAGTGTATTCAGTTCTGAATAGTTTGAGGGATTATAATTTTGAAAATACTTCCGCAATCCTTCCTTCAAACCGATTGGGGGGACAAAATCTTTATTGTCCGGGATGTAATTGAGGTGCAAAACAAAATCTGTGGATTTTTGTTTGTTGAATAATCCTGAAAAATTATTTAATGCTTCAACCGCCCCACGATGATCTTGCCAGCCTTCTCTATCCCAGTATGTGATAAACAGGAACTTCTTTTGAATAGAGTCTGAACGAATATATTTTTCCATTCGCTCAAGAAAATATGAGCGTGTATATTCTGTCCAAAACGGATTTGTTACGATGAGTGCGCCAAAAAGGTCAGATTTTTCAAGGAGCGAATACAGACCGAACGCAGCTCCTGCTTGTGGACCCGCGAGGAAATTAAAGTGCTTAGTCCGATAATTTGATTTGATGAATGGATTTAGCTCTTCTTTAAGAAATCTCAGAAATTTTTCTGCACCACCCGGAGTACCGTTTTGCTGTAGGGGAAGACAGTCACGGTACCTGTCTTTATTCGCTACACCAACAATAATGAACGGCGGTATTTCACCAGCTCCACTGAGGCGATCTATAATATTGACTGCTTCTACAAAATATCCCTTCACCTGATCACCGTAGAGTAGATATAACACAGGGAAGGAAAGGTTGGAATTTTCATACTCGTCCGGTAAAGCAATTAGGAGTGTTCTATCTTCATTGAGAATCTCTGAGCGCAACACACGATATTTTCCCAAAGAAATATCTTCACCATCTTGCTGTGAATGTAAATAGTTAGTTGTAATAAAAGTAAGTATTAGAAAAACTAATCTTCTCATAATTATCCTTATCAGAATTATTAAATAACTTTGATTCGAACTACATTTTAGCACCTAAATAAATACTGCTGCTTCATGATTACATATAGTTACGGTCTTTTCGGATTCCTATAAATAATTATTTCCCCAATGATTTTTCTGCTGCAGCAACAAAGGGCCGTTCCCATGGGAAATTGGGTTTCAGTGTTGCCAATTTTTCGTATAGGGGCTTTGCCTTTTCCGGTTGCTTTTTTACTGTCTCATAAAACCTTGCCAGATAATACAAGGTGTTGATATCGTCGGGAAAAGCAGTGAGACCAAATTCGAGCAACGCGAATGCCTCATCCATCTTTTCATTTTGATTAAACTTCTTGAAAGCGAGTCCATATTCCTGAATACTTAGATAAACTCCATCCGGATTATTCTTCCGTGATTTCTCCAATTGAGCAACAGCACTCTGAACTCCCCCGGCGCTGCACGTGGCTACAAACTGGTCGATGAGGGAAATCTTCATTTCCTTCAAACTTCCGCTTGCTTCTTTTCGGATATGTCCGTCGACTTTCAATATATCCATAGCCAATTCAAGAACCTTGTCGTTACCGGCTGCAATATCTTCTTTCGTGTTTAATTTGCGAATGTTAGGTGGAACGCCCATTCCTTCCCAACAAAAATCGTTCTGGTCAACTACATAGCTGAAGGGCATTGATAGTGTCCATCCGTTAATAAGCTTTTCCGGGTAGTATGTAGCAAAGCAACCGCCAGTATTCTCCCCAATAGATGTCACGTTCGGGAGTACTCGCATTGCGAGAGCAAAGGCATCTGAACCTGACTCTGAGTAAACATTCTGAAGAAGAATAACGGGTCCTTTATATTGAATAGGTCCAAGTGGTTCAACATAATGATATGTAGGGCTTGTGTAAGTTTTACTTTGATCTATGCGGTTAATATTTTTTTCGTAAAGTCTTTTCCTATCCGCAAATCGGCTGCCGAGTGCTGCTACCCCAAAACCGTTTCCACCCGGATTTCCCCGTATATCTAATATTATTCCTTTTGCTTTCGCTAACTCTCCGATAATGGTATCAATATATTTTTCTATAACCTCTTTAGTGGGAAATCGTCGTATGCGCATATAGGCGATTTCATCTGTTAACCACCCGTAGAAAAACATGCTATCGGGGCTTGTCTTATAACTCTTATTTAGGTACTTATCGATTACTAATTTCCAACTAAAATCTTCCATTTTGGGATTTACTTTAACTAATGAGCAGAATCTCTTTTTTCCGGCTTCCAGATTAATATGTCCATCATTAAAATGTTCCAGCATATTGCTGAGAGTATTGAACAACTCTTCTTCCGTTGAAGTCGGAGAAATTTTAGCGGCGTACACTTTATGAAGTGCATTCCAGTCGATGCCTCGTTGTTCGAAATAAGGATAATTGGTGTTGAGCAGATTCCACACCTGCTCAAATACATTAACAGGATTGATACTGTCATTTTGTGTTTTGGTATTCGATATCCCGGTATCACTTGCACTTTCGTTATAGTTTAGCGCCAGACCACTGCATGCGCAAAATAATAAGAGCAATGCAGCCAGCAAACTTGTTTCATGTAATATTCTTTTTTTCATGATTTCCCCTTTTATTGATTTTTGTTTAAAATATTAGATGTAATTCTAATACGCTTATCATATCTCTTGACGGTAAGTTGAGTTATGATTTGGCAAACGAGAAATGCATTTGCACTATGATCCAGTTTCCGTTCCGTTTTTCGAGCACGCCTGTCCACCGGGTGTTCAGCCAGTTTGCCGGTTCTCCTTTCCACTCGTTCACATCGTCGAGGATGCAATAGAACCAGGCGACGTCTCCCCTCTCGGAAAGATTTATTTTCAGATCGCGGATGTCGTATCTGATCGCTTTGAAATTGGGACTGTTCCAGAATGGTTCGTTCTTTTTGAATTCGTTGAATCCCCGTATAAGTCCTGGATTGGGATCGACCTCGATGTAATTTGAATCGTTGGATATGATGCTGTAGAGCAATTTAAAATCTTTATTTTTTGCCCAGCCAATAGAAGCGTTGATTGTGTTCTCAACTGCCGCTCTATCGATATTTTTATCTTCGGTCGGTCGTGAACATGAGCAAATAGATAAAAACAAAATGATGTATAAAATCTTTAATCTTACCATATCTTCTCCACTTCATAGATACGTTCATCAAAGTATACGGGCATTTAGGATTAAAAAATCCGAATAATCAAGCAACAGCACTACCGTCCCCTATATACGGCGGCTTTAGAAATAAGTTTTGAAAAATAAGACGAACGTAAAATTAATCTGCAGCTTAATTTTGTAAAGAGTGTTTTTTATGTAACGCGTGTGGTTGGGAGGGTTTTTATATGGTTAGTTTGAAGGTGACAAATTCAAGCAATTCCAATACGGTTGTTCCGACAAATACAACGCGTAAGTTTTGGATTAGGATTTCTTTGAGCAATCAGTGTTCCTTACCGTTCCTGACGTTTGGTTTTTCTTATAACAGCTTTCTTCTTACGTAATTTACTTTCCTTTCTTTTAGATGAAACATGATAGATAGATTTTTTTTCCGAAACTATGCCCATACGTTTTCTCCGCAAAATCACTATGTACTCTCGTGTCATTGTTTCCTCAAGCACGCCAGTAGCATTTGTTGGGCTATTTCTAAGTGGCATTCGCTTGTTTGGAATAATTCTATGGTGGGTATCAACATGCTCATATCCTAACGCCGAGAAAAAGTCCCTAATAGCAATATCGGTTGGAAGAACAGTGCCTTTCACTTTACGATTACCCACAACATAGCAAGCAAATCCACCCGGTTTAATAACCTGAGCAATATTTGTAACCGACTGATACAATTCATGGTAGAATGAAGCAACTTCAAGAGCACGTTTTGAGTCTTTTTGAGAAATTGATTCTATAGTGTCAACAAGTTGTTCGCTGGGAAGTCGGGGTATTTTCTTCTGTATCTTACCACCCATCAATTTTCTATCGACTCCCTCTGGCTCTTCAAGTCCAAGCCAAGCCGCAGATAGTCGGGAATATTGCCCGTAAGCTACTGTTGTCTGCGAATCACCGTATGGAGGAGAAGTTACAACAATATCAACACTATTCTTCTTGAGATATTCTTCTGGTATTCCATCGACTGTGTTGAAACCATATATTTTTGCTGTTGGGAAATTTTTGAATTGACTCATGAGGTCAGCAAATCTCTCTAAGCCAAGTCTGTTTCTCTTCAACTTTAACGACATCGTAGAAAACACGTTTGGATTGAACAACCTTAGCTTTTCTGGTTCATACCGATACAATTTAAACTCGTCATTTCTCGTGTTCGACGACTCTCGAACGGTCTCGCTGAAAGCAATTTTAAAGAAAAGCCGAACCTCATCGTCTTCCAATGTATCAATGAAAATCTTTAAGCGTAGCAGCTTCTCAATAACTTGGGATTTGAACCAAAATTCTATCTTTGAAATACCTGGGATAAATGGTGGCTTTTCTAGTCTGATTGGTTGTGAGCGTAAAACGAAATCATTAAAATGCCTGATACTATTATCCAAGACAAAAAAATCGGGCAGAGAAGTTTTCGCCTGTGCGATCATCCCTGCGAGTGGATTAATATCTGTGCCTATAACATCTATGCCGCGAATTACACCTTCGACAAGTGATGTTCCGGTTCCACAGTATGGATCAAAGAGCATTTTTGCATCTCGACCGTACAGATTAATCAATTTCTCTGCAACTTGCGGTATCATCCTTGCAGGATAGTCGTGGTAACAATGCGTCAATTCACGAGTTGATGCGCCGTTAAATGTCCATTCATCTATCTCTGGTGCGATCGGTTCTTCAAGGAAGCTTAACTGTTGTAATTTCCTCACGTCAATTCCGATATATTATTAAATAACATAGTAAGTTTGTCTTCGGTAGCTCTGAATCCAGTTCCATGGTTTCTTGCTGACGTACCCTTATCGTGTAGTCTGAGGTCAACAAGAATGTTTCCTGCACTAATTTGATTATGTATAATGTTCGGAGATGTTCCCGTTAGTAACTGCGCACGATCGTATTTAAACCACTCGACATCTCCACGCATTTCACTAAATGCGCTCACGAGAACAAGACCCGGAATTTTCTTTGCAAACCTCTCAGCCAATGTTTCTAATTGCCACTCAGCAATAATTTCTCCGGAAATATGTCGTACTGAAATGGTTGTCTTGTCAATATGGAGGAATAAACCCATACTGTTTGGAGTTTTTGCCATAGTAAAATACATGCCTAATCTTCCATTAGCATCTCGTGTACCATACTTTTTAATAGCTTTCAGTGGGTTCATCTTCCACGCTTTTCTGTTAAATGTAAAGAGTGTGATCATTGACGATGAACCAATGCGATGCGCTTTTAACTCTACTGTACCTAAGTCTGGCAAAGCGATATTATTTTCTTTCATGCCAAGATAAGATTCTAATGTTTGCCCAATGCCTGTTGGTCCCTTTCTCTTGGAGGCTATCCAGCCCTTATCTCTAACTATTACAAATTTTTTCTTAAATGTTACAAGAGTTAATTGTTTATGTTTTGGCATCCATTCTCCAGTTCGCGTTTAATGTATAATCATACTTAATCAATAAGTTTATGTTGGAATTCCAACTTTTGATGATCCTGCATCAAAATAAAAAATGCCATTGCGATTTGCAAACTACACTATCGCATTTCCTTTCGTATTCCTACATACTCACTCCATCTTAAGGTGCCAAATTGGTACCTTAAAGGTGTGTACTCATTGCGAACGTCTCACAAGTAGATTCATTTCATTCCCGTCCGTAATTCCTCAAGCTCATGCCATCGAACATAGAGACGCTCAATTTGTTCCTTTGCCACAGCAAGTTCTTTAGTCAATTTCACCGTATGCTCCCCATGCTGGTCGTAGAAATCGTGCGAGGAGAAAATTGCTTCAATCCGTTCCACATCCTCTTCTGCCCGTATAATATCCTGCTCAATAGTGTCAAGTTCTTTTGCTTCTTTCCAGCTTAATTTCTTTTTCAGTTTTTTGGTCTGCGGTTTCAATTGTGTGTCGGGATGTTTTACTTCAGCGGACTTCGCCTCTGCTTCTCCTAAACGGGCGTTACGTTTCTCTAAGTAATAATCGTAATCACCTTCACTGAAATGTACATATCCGTTTCCTTCAAAGGCAAGAATACCATTGCACACACGGTTCAGGAAATACCTATCATGGCTCACCGCTATAACACAGCCATCGAATGCTGAGAGCGCTTCTTCGAGAACTCGTAGAGTTGCAAGGTCAAGATCGTTTGTCGGTTCGTCTAATATCAGAAAGTTACCTCCTTTTTTCAATATCTTTGCCAATAAGAGCCGGCTCCGTTCTCCACCGGAGAGCTTCCCCACCTTCGTCTGCATTCTGTCATCGTCAAACAGAAAACGCCGCAGGTATTTCCACACCGTCATACGCTCTTCGCCAAAGATAATCCACTCGTTGCCTTCTCCAATTTCCTGTAAGACTGTGTTATCATCGTTAAGCGCCAAACGTGATTGATCGATGTAGTTAAAGATTGTTCTATCACCTACTTCGGTATGACCTTCCGTAGGAGCCAACTGACCGAGTATGATTTTAAGGAGTGTGGTTTTGCCAAGTCCATTGCGACCGATGATTCCAAGCTTCCTTGTCCTGACGAAATTGAAATCCACTTTACTGAATAGCTTTTTACCACCAAGCTCAATCCCGACATTCTTCAAGTTCAGAATTTTAGAGCCAAGAACCGATGCAGGCGGAATAATCAATTCAACTTCCGCTTCCTGCTCGTACCCCTTCTTCTCAACCACTTCAAAATATTTGCTGAGCCGGCTTTTCGATTTGGTTCTCCGTGCCCGCGGTCCTTTGCGCACCCATTCAAGCTCGCGGAGCAGGAAACGGTTTCTTTTTCTTTCTTCAGTCTCTAATTGCGATTCACGCTCTGCCTTATCAAGCATGAAGTCGGTATAATTACCGGTGTGCGAGTAACAGACACCATTAGCAAGTTCAATAATCCGTGTTGCAATCGAGTCAAGAAAATGTCTATCGTGCGTAACAAAGAGACATGCACCTGAGTATTTCTCTAAAAACTCCTCCATCCATTCTATCGATTGAGTATCGAGATGATTTGTCGGTTCGTCCAGGATGAGAAGATCGGGGCGGGAGATAATTGCTTGGCACAACGCTACACGGCGTTTTTCTCCTCCAGATAGAGTAGTTATATCACGGTTTTTCTCAGGCGCATTCAGCGAGTGCATAGCCGTTTCAATTCTGTTTTCTAAATTCCATCCGTCCCGATGATGAATGTGCACCTCAAGAAGATGCCGTTTTTCTGATTCAGGTGGAAGCGACTCATATTCACGGAGTGCTTCGATTACATCGTGTGCTCCCTCCATTATATTTTCGTACACCGTTAATGCAGGATCAAGTTGAAAATCCTGTGACAAGTAGCCTACGATGATATCTCTCCGACGTGTCACCGTCCCGGAGTCAGGTTCCATGATACCCGTGATAATCTTTAGCAGCGTCGATTTACCAGAGCCATTATTGCCTATTAAACCGATCCTATCGGCTTCATGAATACTCATTGTGGCATTATTCAAAACTACCTGCTCACCGAAATGAATGGAGAGATCGCGTGCTGCAATAAGTAGGGGGTTTACTGTTTTTGACATAGATCTCTTTTCATGAATAAAATATAGCTTATCTAAACCTCATTGCCAAAAACAAAGATCAATTAATACTATCCAATTATGTAATTTTAAGCATTGTGATCTCGGTGTTTTGACTTTCACAAAAATTATTGTATCTTTTTAAGGAACGTATCGTACAACAGTAGTGTTACAATTAATAAGATGCTAAAATCATTTAAATATCGCTCGGCTGCAATTCTTCTTGCTGGAATCTTTTCAGCTTTCAACATAGGGTTGCCGATTGCTTTGCATTATTGCAAGATGATGGAAACAGTTTCGAGCAATTCTTGCGGTATGTGTGTTACAGATAAAAAAGAGTGCAAAGATATTCAAATTTCTAAAACGCAATCTTCTTGCTGCAAAACAATTGTAGCCGCTGATCGCAACCAGACTGAGTTTTTGCAAACACAAAAGAATGATGTAACAAAACTGGAACACTCCAACACTCCAACACTCCAATTTGTTATATTAGATGAATCATTAAATTTCACAAAATTTATTAATCTCAATCTCCACTCTCCTCCTCTCTTCGAAGACATACCAATCTTCACATCTTCACTTCTGATTTAATTCTCGTAATAGTTTAATAAAACTGCATTATTGACTTTTGTCGATAGTGTGGATACATTATGCCGTCATGCTGAACTTGCATGAACATACATCTCAAAACAAGCCTTCGTGGAGTTCAATCGAGACTGACGGTATTACGTTATAGTTTAATAAATTACGAGGAATTATGAACAAAATATTTTTAGTACTTTTGCTTCTAACGACTCATCTTCTCAGTCAGAACTCATCGCCAACTGTGTCGAGATTAGAAGATTTAATCGCTGAAGCAATGAAGAACAATCCTGAGATTCAGGCATCGCTCGCACAAGTTGATGTAATGCGGGCGAGAGTTTCACAAGCCGGCACGCTTGATGATCCTGAGTTGAAATTTATGCAGGAAGGAATGCCCGACTTCAAATTCAACGAGGCGATGTATTCCAGAATTGAATTGATGCAGATGGTTCCATTTCCGACAAAACTTGGAACGCAAAATGATTTAGCTGAAATCCAGAAACGATCATCCCAAAGCGATCAGCTTGAAAAAGTGAACGAGGTTTTGGCAAAACTGAAATCGACATACGTTGAGTTATGGTTCATCCAGCAGAACATCGCAATTGCCCAAGAAAATTCCCGACTCATGAAGCAATTTTTATCCATTGCACAGACGAAATACACAACAGGTCAGGTTCCTCAGCAGGATATACTAAAAGCGCAAATAGAGATAGCTATGATCGGCAATGAACAGGTTTCACTTCGACAAAAAGAATTAAGTATGAAGGCAATGATGATGTCGCTGCTTAATCGGGATACCAAAGACACGATCTCTATAGCGGTGATGCCTTCTGAGGTTTCATTTGCAATGAACCTCGATTCAGTTTTGAGTTTTGCATTGCACAACCGTCCAATGATCGTTAAAGACTCGTTGATGATTGATGAGAGCAAAACAATGCTTTCCATGGTGAAGCAGGAATATCTTCCGGATTTCAAATTTGGAATCGAGAGAATGACGGAACCAATGGGTTCATTCACGGGCTGGAGCGTTAGTGCAGGAATCACACTTCCTTTTGCACCCTGGACGCTCGGCAAAGCAAGCGCTCGTGTAGATGAAGCGGATGCAGCGATAATCAAATCAAACGCATCTTACACTTCAACTCGAAATATGGTCGTAAGCAACATCAAAGATCTCTATTACAAGGCAAGCGGAGCAAAGAAACAACTTGATATTTACAACTTGGAGATTCTTCCTCAAGCAAAGCAATCTGTGCAGGCAAGCTTAACAGCATATCAAACTGGAACGACAGATTTTTTGATGTTGATCGATGCATACCGGACACTCGTCAATCTTTCAAAGGAATATTTCATGACACGGATGCAATTCGAGCAAACTGTGGCAGAGTTAGAACGTGAAGTCGGTATTCAGAATTTATCAAATGTAAAGTAAGGAAAGGATTTCAATATGAAAAAGAATATTATCATCAGCGCAATTATCATTGTCATTGTAGGTTTAGCAGGATTATATTTTTATCCGAAACTATTTCCATCTAAACCTGAACGAAAAATTCTCTACTGGACCGATTCTATGATTCCCGGTGAT
>JACRFD010000069.1 GCA_016218025.1 Ignavibacteriales bacterium | reverse complement strand
CGGACTTTTTTTATCCAGAGCTTTTTGTGCATCTTCGATTGATATTTCTTTTAAATCCATTTCGCACTTAGAACATTTTCCCGGTTCATCGGCAAGTTGATCTGCACACATAGGGCATTGAAAAACTTTACCGTCTTTATTCTTATCAATCTTTTCCAAATCAATTTTATCTTGTTCATTCATCTCAGTTTTTTCAGACTTCATTTCTTGATCAGAGTTACTCATATTTTTACAGCAGTTCATTTTCTTCACATCTGTTTTTGTTGTATCGCTGTTATGCTTATGTTGTGCTAAAGAGTGCGAAGCGAGAACTGTTGATAGAATAAAAAGAATCGCGAAATATTTTTTACTAATAGTTTTCATTTGTTTTACCTCATTTAGTTAAGATCATTTTTTTTACTTGCGTGAATTGTTCGGTTTGTATTCTATAGAAATAGATACCGGAAGGAAGATCCGCCGCATCAAATTTTACGGAATAATTGCCGAGTGGTAAAAACTTATTAACTAGCGTTTGAACTTGTTTCCCAAGTAAATCATAAACAATTAGCGAAACGTTTTGATCTTTAGGCAGAGAAAAAGAAATTGTAGTTGATGGATTGAAAGGATTGGGGTAATTCTGTAATAACTTGAAATCGTTTGGTAGAGCATTTTCTTCATTTATGCCAGTTGTAGTCGCAACAGTTAATTCAATTGGAATAGAAAGTCCGCCATGATGGGGATCATTGAGTGAAATTGTGATATTATATTTTCCATCTATCAAATTAGATGCATCAAAGGCAAGAATAACAGTAAGAGTTGCATTACCATTAACGCTGCCGGTTGGAAGCGATGCTTTTACCCAGCTAACCGGAATTGTGAATGAATAACCGAGCGGCGAAGAGATAGAGTTGCTAATATGCAACTCTACCGTCTTTGTGCCTCCTCTAACCACCGTTTCCTTAAATGAGGAAGGATGATTAGATAAACTTGCTAATAAGTTTATTGATGTAAAGCTGATTATGAAAAACGTTATTGATTTTATTTTTATCAGTTTCATTCTGTGTCCACATTTTTGGTTTTGCTATTTCTACTTTACCTTAAAATCATTCTCTTTAAGATTCTTTTTGGCTTCTTCAAACGTTACTTCTTTCAACTTCATTTTGCACAGCGGGCATTTACCCGGTTTATCGGAAATTACATTCCAATCCATCTGATCTTGATATACTTTTCCATCTTTGTTTTTGTCGATTGCTGTTAAGTCTATCACACCTTTTCGTACAACCGTTGAATCTAGAACAGCAAGTGTTTCGTGCTTCATATCCTTCATGTCCTTCATACCTTTCATATCGTGTGAAGGCATAGTTGTTTTTTCTTTTTGTGCATCTTGAGAAAAGATTGCGTTGCTGTTTAGCAGCAAACATGATGCAATTAAAAACATAGTGATTTTTACAGTACTTATTTTATTACTCTTTTTCATTCTAAGTCTCCTTAAAATTATTGTTGGTGATTTATAGGTAATTGATTCCTATACCTTACATTTTCATCCCTTCCATACCGTCGGAAGAAGATTTCTTTTTTTGCGGTTGCGAAGGTTCGCCGTGTTGATGTCCGGTCGGCATTCCGGTTTTAAGCTGGCTTTCGGAATCGATTAGGAAGCCGCCGGTTGCCGCAATTTCATCGCCTTCCTTTAAGCCGGAAAGTATTTGATATTTATCTCCAAACCTATTACCAATTTGCACGCTGCGTGCCTCGAACATTCCGTCACCGGCTTTTGCCCATACCACTGTTCTTTTACCGGCAATAATAACTGCGTCTGCCGGAACAAGTAATCCTTGTCCGCCGGCGTTGATGAATACGGTTTCGCCATACATTTGCGGTTTAAGTTTACCGCCATAATATGAAAATTCACTTCTTACTTTTACCGTTCTTGTTTGCGAATTAAGCACCGGATAAATGAAAGTAACTCTGCCGTTAAACTCTTCACCGGGATAAGCACGTAAGCGAAGTTTAACCGGGCTACCAACTTTTACATTGGATAGATTGTTTTCATACACTTCAGCAATATTCCAGAGAGTTGAAAGTTCGGCAACATCATAAATTGCAGTTCCTTCATTCACATAAATGCCCTCTTGAACTTTCTTTTCGATCACCGTTCCGCTTATAGGTGAGAAGTATGTAAGAGTAATATTTATCTCGCGTGTCTTCTCAAGCGTTTGTATTTGTTCTGGTGTCAATCCGAATATTTCCAATTTCTTCTTTGTAGCTTTAAGAAGAGAAGAAGAGTTAGACGCATTGTTTAGCGCAATCAAATATTCATTCTGAGCTTGAACCAAATCCGGACTGTAGATTTCAAACAAAGGTTGACCTTTCTTAATATAATCGCCGGTTTTATCAACAAACAGTTTTTCAATTCTTCCGTTGAAACGCGCCGAAATTGTTTTGCGGTAGTTCTCAACAAAATCCATATAGCTGTAAGTTGTAACTTGTTCTTGAAGATTTTCTTTCTTCACAACAAACGTGGAAACATTTGCATAAATTTGTTTTTTACCGGTAAGTGTAACCATGTTTGCCATATCTTTACCGTTAGCCGGTTCTTCTTTTTCATCTGCAACTTTTTTGATAAGATCCATTCCGCAGATAGGGCAAGCGCCCGGTCTATCCATGCGAACTTGCGGGTGCATTGTGCAAGTCCAATAATCTTTTTGTTTGACTACTGTGTGTTCGTGCTTGCCGCTTTCTTCTGATTTTGAGCAGCCGGAGAAGACCAGCACTAATAGAAACAACAAGATGGTTAATGGATGATGGTTGATGGTTGATGTAAAAAATGATTTTAGTGTTTTCATATTATTTCTTCTTTTTATTTTCTTGTGAGGTTAATTTTATTGATGTAAAGATTTTACAAAGTTGTTCGGATTCTTCTGATAAAACCTTTAATTGTTTCTTTTGATTTCCATCTTTTACTAATTCATTTAAAACTCTTAACCAAAATTTGGACTCTCTTGCTTCTTTAGAAACAATTCCAATTTTATGAATAAAATCATCTTTCGATTCCGCAGCTTGCGACTCTTCATAATTCGCTCCGACAGAAGTGGAAGATTTTGCCAATTGATTTATAATGACTTTATTTGCTATAGTGTATGACAAAGTATTAAGAAATTTTAAAGTATTTACTCCGAATAAGAATGTTCTTTGTAACAATTCCTCAGTTTTTGAGTTCATAATAAATCTCCTTGAAATTATTTATTATTTTAGTAACCATCTTCCATCAACCATCAAAACTCAACCATTCTTTTCCCCACCATCAATTCAATTTCTGCAAGAGACATCTGGGTATCGGCTTGAGACATGTAAAAATTCATCTGCTGCATTAATAACATGCGGTAAGAATCAATTACGGTTGTAACGCCGGTTCTGTTATTCTGATATGCCGAGACTTGCGATTCGGCTGCTTTGCTATAGAGCGGAATAACTTTGTCGTTGTAGAGTTTTGTTAAATCAACTGCGGTATTGTATTTGACAAGAGCTGCTTTCAATTGAGAAGTCATCTCGCGCTGCATATCGTTCTTTTCATACTCAATACTGCTGATTCCGGCGTATAACTCTTGTTCCTTTGCTTTGTATTTATTAATGGACCAGGGTGCAAACGGAAGATTGATCGAGAACATCAGCGAATACATTGTTTCTGTTTTCGGATCGAGCATTGAAAGATCACTTTTAGAAGTTAATATCATTCCTTGCGGCATTCTCATTAGCATTCCTTGAACCATTAAGTCGGGAATCAACTCACGGTTGTTGGCATCAATCATTGCCTTGTTCATTTCAATCATGCTTTTCATTTTTTTAAGTGTTGGATTAGAATAACCAAGCAGTTCTTCCAATTTTGATTGAGAAGATGAAAGTATATCCGCTGAAAAATCTGTAACAGCATAAACTTCTTTTGAATCAAGATTACGTCCGAGAAGTTTGTTGATTTTGTAAATCTCAGCTTCTTTCTGTTTTTCCAGAATCAAGAGCTGGGTTTCGTTGGATGCAATTTCGCTTTGAAGCGTAAGAAAATCCGCTTGATTGATCTTGTTTGTATAGTAAGATGATTCGATTGATTTTATTACTTCATTGATGAGAGAAATATTTTTCTTCTGAACTTCTATCTTTCTATCAATCAACCATAGACTGTAGTAAGACGTTTTAACTTGGGCGGTAAGATTGATTTTATATATCTCATAATTATTTCCTTCAACCAAAGTATTTTTTCTTTCAACCTCTGCCATTGCATTTAACTTTCCGCCAAGAGGAAACATTTGCGAAAGGGCGAAGTTGTTTGAAATGGATTGATTAAGAATATCCAATTGGTTTGTTGGCACTTGTGATAACTCAACCGAAAGATTCGGAGCCGGTAGATTGTTGATAGATTCGCTTCTCTTTTCCGATGCAGTAATTTTGTATTGAAGAGATTTCAACTGCGGATTATTTTTTATAGCTTCCGCTACCAAAGAATCAACCGATTGCGCGTTCACTTCAGCCAATGAAAGCAACATAAAAATGATCATGAATTTTGATGTGAACAGATTAAAAATCTGTTTTACATCATCCATCAACCATCTTTCATTAACCATTTTTCTTCTTCCATCATCCATCAACCATTTTCTATTTCCCATTTTTCCCTCAACCATCATCCATTTTTTTAATTCTACATTCTGCATTCTAAATTCTACATTCATTTTCATTCTCCCTCCTTCATCCAATCAACCATTTTAGATAATTCTAATTTTCCTTTTTTGAGTGCGTGTTCTTTCATCATTGCAAAAAGAATTGGCGTAACTACAAGAACGTGAATAGCGCTTGTAAGTAAGCCGCCAATCATTGGAGCTGTCAACGGTTTCATAACATCGGAACCGGTGCCGGTAGACCACATAATCGGAATGAGTCCAACCATTGCAGTGAATACTGTCATTAGTTTTGGTCGTAATCTTAAAACGGAACCTTCGACAGTTGCTTCATAAATATCTTTGTTTGTAATTGGTCCGCGTAATCCTTTTTGATGTGCGCGTAATTTTTTATCAAGCGATTCGTGCAGATATACAACCATAATAACACCAGTTTCGGTGGCAATTCCATACAAGGCAATAAATCCAACCCAAACGGCAACCGAGAAATTGTAGCCGAGAATATAGATCATATACATTCCGCCGATGAGTGCGAACGGAACCGAAAGCATTACAACTCCAGCTTCCACATAATCTTTAAGAGTGAAGAAGAGAAGGAAATAGATTAATAAGAATACAACCGGCATAATGATCTCAAGTGTCTGCTGTGCACGGACTTTGCTTTCATACTGTCCGCTCCACGTATAAGAATAACCCGCAGGAAGTTTCAATCCATTTTCGATAATCTTTTTAGCATCAACCATAACGCTGCCCATATCGCGTCCTCGTGTGTTCATAAAAACTATAGAACGAAGCATTCCGTTTTCGCTGCTTATCATTGGAGGACCGGTTACTAATTTTATATCTGCTAATTCAGCCAAAGGCAGATAAGTAACAGCGTTTTGATTTACACTTGTAAGTGATAAATCATTTTGTGTGTTTGGCACTTGCGGAACAACGCTTGCTTGGTTTGAGCTTCCCATAGAAGAAGACATTCCTCCGGAGCTGCTTTTACCCATTCCACCGCCGTTCATTGAACCTGCCTGACCGGCAGGCAGGCTTGAGGATGAAGCCATAGGACTTGATAAGGCAACCGGAACGATTAAGCTTTTCAGTTCTTCAATGTTATCACGATAGTCTTTTTGATAGCGCATTCTAATAGGGAAACGCATTCTTCCTTCGATAACGATTCCAAGATTTTGACCTCCGATTGCAGTTTCAATTATGTCTTGAAGATCCCGGATATTTACACCGTAGCGAGCGGCAAATTCACGCTTGACTTGTATATCTAAGTAATAACCATTCTGAACGCGCTCTGCAACAATGTCTGCAGCACCGTTTACTTTCTTTAATAGTTTTTCCGCTTTGATGGCGTATCTTTCAAGAGTATCGAGATTGGGACCGAAAATTTTGAATCCGATATCCGTTCTAACGCCGGTGGAAAGCATATTGATTCTATTGATGATCGGCTGAGTCCAACCGTTACGAACGCCCGGTATTTGTAATTTGGAATCGAGCTCGGCAACGATATCTTGTTTCGTAATTCCAGGTCGCCATTCGCTCTTTGGTTTAAGTAAGATAATTGTTTCAATCATATTAAGCGGAGCGTTGTCTGTCGGAGTTTCTGCTCGTCCGGTTTTACCAAGCACGTGATGAACTTCCGGAATCGACATTATAATTTTGTCTTGCACTTGTAAAATTCTAGTTGCTTCGGCGATTGATGCACCGGGTAATGTTACGGGCATATAAAGAATAGAACCTTCATCGAGTGGGGGCATAAACTCGCTGCCGGTGTTAAGAATCATCGGAACAGTTATGAGAAGAGCAATTACATTTACTGCGATTGTAATTTTTCTATGTTTGAGTACCCAGTGAATTACCGGTGCATATAGCTTAATGAAAAACTTTGTGGTTGGGTTTTTGTCTTCCGGTTTGAATTTACCGCGCATCAGCATCGTCATTAAAACGGGGATGAGAGAGATAACCACAATTGCGGAACCGATCATAGCAAAGGATTTTGTGTAAGCGAGCGGATGAAACATCTTGCCTTCTTGACCGGTAAGTAAAAATACCGGAAGGAAGGAAGTAAGAATAATCAACTCTGAAAAGAAGATTGCTCTGCCAACTTGCTTTGCAGAATCGATGGAAATCTTTTTGTATTCTTCAGGCGTTAAATGTTCTTTTTCTTCCAGCGCCTTCGCAAGATTTCGGTAAGCATTCTCTACTAGAACAATTGAGGAATCTACTATCACTCCCACCGCTAAGATAATTCCGCCAAGAGACATTATGTTTGATGAGATTCCAAAGAGATACATTAAAATGAACGCGATAAGAATTGAAATAGGAAGCTCAATAAGAATTCTTACGATGCTTCTAAAGTGAAGAAGGAAGATCATAACCATTATGGAAACTGTAATTGACGCTTCTACTAAAGCTCTTTCCAAAGTACCTACGGCTTCTTTTATCAATGTGCTTCGATCATAAGAGGTTACAATTTCAACCCCGGGAGGAAGACCGGGAGAGATTTCTTTTATCTTCTCTTTGACTCGGTCAATAACTCTTTGTGCATTCTCGCCGGTTCTCATAACTATAATTCCACCGGCGGCTTGCCCTTCTCCATTCTTTTCCAACGCACCGCGTCTTATATCTCCACCTAAAGAAACCGATGCAATATTCTTAATAAGGATGGGAATTCCATTTGATGCTGTTTTGATAACAGTGTTCTCAACATCTTCTTTTGATTGAATGTAACCTTGTCCGCGCACAAAATATTCTGCGCTGCTTACTTCCAATATCTTTCCACCGACTTCATTATTGCTTCTTTGAACAGCATTAACAACATCGGAGACAGTTAGATTATAAGCACGGAGATCGGTAGGGTTCACATTTACTTGATATTGCTTAACAAAACCACCGATGCTTGCAACTTCTGCAACCCCGTCAACTGAAGTAAGTTTGTAACGAATATACCAATCCTGAACGGCGCGAAGAGCACCGAGATCGTATCCTTTCCCCTCAACTGTATACCAAAAAACGTGACCAACGCCTGTTCCATCCGGACCAAGAGAAGGAACAACTCCTGAAGGCAATTGCGCTTGAATCGTGTTCATCCTTTCTAAGACGCGTGTGCGTGCAAAGTAAGTATCAACACCGTCTTCAAAGACTACAAAGACGAAAGCCATGCCGAACATTGAAGTTGCACGCACAGCTTTTACCTTAGGCAATCCTTGTAAACCGGAAACGATAGGAAAAGTAACTTGGTTTTCAATAATTTGAGGCGATCGCCCCATCCATTCTGTGAAAATTATAACTTGATTTTCCGAGAGATCGGGTATGGCATCAACAGGCAAATTAACAACGCTGTAAATCCCAAAACCGATAACGATAAGGTAAATTAAAATCACTATAAATCTGTTATGTGCAGACCAATCAATAATTTTTTCAATCATTTAATTCTCCGATTAGTGTGTTTATTCTTTCTATCATCGTTGATAAACTTAAAGAGTTGGAAAGCCAAAAATCCAATTAGAATAAGATAGATTATGCACCAAATAAGCCTTTCCACAATATAGTTCTTTCATTTTTGGAGATAGTAAAGCCAACAAGCGTGCCGGTAAAAAATCCGCTTTTTAGGTTATTTCTGAGGGGTGAGCTGTTCGGACTATAAAGAATCTTTAAATGAATTAAAGATTCTTAAAAGGGATTTTGTTCATTCCAGTTTAGCAAGTTTATAGTTTTCGATCTTAGAATAAAGCGTTGGAAGAGAAATACCAAGAATTTCTGCGGCCTTGGGTTTATTCCACTTTGTATGTTCCAAAACGGAAGTAATATGTTTTCTCTCAACTTCTGCAAGGGAAAGAGTGATGGTATTTGGAGATAAATCTGAGAATTGATTTTTCAAAAGAATGTGTTCTTTAAGTAGAACATCTCCGTTGGTTAAAACCACAGCTTGCATAAGAGTATTTTCAAGCTCGCGAACATTTCCAGTCCAGTCGTGCTCTATTAACTGATTCATCACTTCTTCCGAAACTTTTAGAACATTCTTATGAAGTTCACGGTTTATTTTCTGCAATAAAAAATTTACAAGATGAGGAATATCATCTTTTCTTCGGCGGAGTGGAGGCAGTTCTATCTTAACAACATTCAATCGGTAAAAGAGATCCTCGCGGAATTTCTTTTCTTTTACAAGCTGTTCGATGTTTCTATTTGTGGCAGTAATAATTCTTGCTTTCATTGGAATGACTGATTCACCGCCGACTCGCTCAAATTCTTTTTCTTGAAGAACGCGGAGAAGTTTTACTTGAAGGTGCTGGGACATTTCGGAAATCTCATCAAGGAAAATTGTACCGTTTCCGGCAAGCTCAAACTTTCCTTTTTTAATTCTATCGGCTCCGGTGAATGCGCCTTTCTCATGCCCGAATAACTCGCTTTCAAGGAGCGACTCGGTTATTGCTGTGCAGTTAACCGCAACGAATTGTTCGGTCTTCGTAATTCCGCTGTAGTGAATTGATTTGGCTACAAGTTCCTTTCCCGTTCCGCTTTCACCTTGCAGCAAAACAGTTACACGGTTTGCCGAGACTTGTCCTATAATTTTATAGACTTCCCGCATTGGTCTGGATTTACCGATGATTCGTTTTTCGGGTTGAAATTCTTCCGCTTGATCTTCAATGAACGAATCAATCCTTTCACTTAGATTTTTTGATTCAAGTGCGCGTGTAATTGTTACTTTGAGTCTCTCAATATCCAACGGTTTTTCAAGATAATCGTATGCACCCTGCTGCATTGCATCAATTGTTGTTTGAACATCATCGTGAGCGGTGATTAAAATTATTTTTGCAGAAGGATCAACATCTTTTACTTTCTTAAGAAGTTCCAATCCGGTAAGATTCGGCATTTTTATATCGGAAATGATCAAGTCGGGTTGTTGATTTCGGATAATATTAAAACCAATTTTTCCATCCTCTGCCGAAAGGACGGAATATCCAAGCCACTTTAGATAATTTGTGAGAGTCTGACGAATGGATTCGTCGTCATCAATTACTAAAATCTTTTCCATAGTTGTTCAACGGTAATTTAATTTCGAAAATTGTTTCGCCGGAACGTGATGATATCAGCGATAATGTTCCGTTATGCTGTTCAATAATTTTTTGCGAGATGGATAATCCGAGTCCGGTTCCCGAAGCTTTGGTTGTAAAGAACGGATCGAATATGTTTTGTGGTTCTGTTATTCCACAGCCATTGTCGGTTAAGCGGATAAAGAGATAATTATCATTTGAGTTAGACGAGGCAGTAATTATTCCGCTTTTTTTTATAGCATCAATCGAATTATGAAGCATGTTCAGAAAAACTTGCTTTAGTTTATCCGCGTCTCCGGTAAATTCAATTTCTGTTGAATTGTTAATAAACGAAATCTGTTTTTGTTTGGTATCTAATTCAATTTGATGAAATATTTCATCAATAAAATTATTGAGAATTAGTTTAGTAAGATTTAGCGGTGCCGTACGGGAAACTTGAAGGACTTCTTTAACAAGTTCTGTTAGACGATCGATCTCTTTGCTGATAATTTGAAATGCTTCTTTATCTTCCGGTTGAAGAGAAAGCGTTTGATTCAGAATATCCACATTCATTTTTATGGAAGTGAGAGGCGTTTTAATTTCATGAGCAAGAACAGCAGACATTTTACCAAGCGCCGCAAACTTTTCGGAACGTAATATTTCCGCTTCAAGTTTTTTCTTATCGGTTATATCAATCTCAACAAACAAATATCCTTTTGGTAAAGATTCCGCAGAAAAGATTTTAGTAACCGAGAGAAGCAAAGATTTATCGTTTGTATGTTTGTCCGAACTGATTTCTATTTCGCCAGTATAAACTCCATTTGAATTCACATTTTCAATAATATTTGAAAAGAGTTCGGGTGAATATCTAAACTGCAATAAATCAATCGACTTTGTTTCGCTTTCGCTCTTATTTTTCTCTATTATCTTATAGAACTGCTGATTAGCTTCAATAACTGAAAAGTCCAAATCAACAATAGCAATTGCAGCTAAAGACTTTTCAAATGCGTTTAATAAAACGGATATTCTTTCTTCCCGGAGTTTTAATTCGGTAATGTTTTTGTCTAGAGTAAAAGCCATACTATTGAACGCTTGAGACAGCTCGCCGATTTCATCGCTTGAATTAAAACCGACGCTAACAGAATAATTACCTTTCTCTATTTGAACTACTTTTTCTTTGAGTAGTGAAATTGGCTGTGCGATTAACCTTGAAACAATGAAAGACATGCTTACGCTTACAATCAAGCCAACAAAAAGACTAATAAAAAAGAAACGGATCATTTCTTGATTCGAATTGATACCGAAAAGAACTCTGCCAAGTGGAATTTGAACGAGCAATATGATAATTGGAACAATAACGATAGCCGAGAAGAATATTTTTTTATTCAAGCTAAAGCTGTGAACCTTCTGAATTGCCGATGGGAACATATTGTATTTGCCAATAGCAATTGCAGTAAAGAATATGAACCCGATCAGAAATGCAAGAGGACTTATTTCAATAAGGTAATAGAAACCAAGAATCCATGGCAAGAATAGTCCGAAAATAAAAGTTGCAATATTTGTTATAACCAATCCAAATAAATAAAAGAGCAATTGATTCCGAAGGCTCGTATTGAGCTCTCCCTTTAGCTTTTGAATTATCCAAGCTGAATTAAGAACGACGAGAAACAAATACCAGAAAAGGAACAACGGATACATAGAAGAGAAATGCGCCGAGAACATGTTCATATGAACGTGAGATTCATGAATCAGATTTCCATTCCATAAAAGTATTAAAAGAAAGGTGGAGGGAACTATGATTAATAATCCGCGTGTTATACCGATCTCTTTTTGAACCGGGTAATTCCATGAAAAGAAAGTAATCGAAACCAAAATCATTAAAAGCAGGGAGTGGCAAGAAATATCAAGTGCAGTTACATCATATGACTGCATCAAGACAAAGTGAACCGTATGGGAAACCAAGTAAGCTATTACCAAAACCAAAGTAAGAATGAAGAGCTTTGAAGTAATTGCCGACGAAGAGCGAGAATAAATAATAAATATAAGTCCGACTGCGGCTATGAACGAAGCTAGAAGAAATAATATTTGAGTGAAATCAAAGTGCATTATTTATCATTTTTGTATTTGTTGAAAATAAGTGAAGATAGAGAGGAAGTAAAGCGAATATACTAATAGCTTTTTTTGAAACTGCATAGATGCATCCTCAATTAGTTAGTAAAAATATATAGGGATTTCTAAAACCGAGATCACAATTCTAAGTAATGTCTTTCATTGCTTCCTTGCATAAAGAAAACACACCATGCTCAATTATTCCAGCGAGCCCTTAAAATCTAAGCTAAGAACGAAATAAGATTTTTTTGATGAATAAAAAAAGTTATTTTTAGAGCCAATAATTCAACACTTTTTATACATATTAGTTTCCACCTAAGAGGAAAAGTATGAAGATTAAACCGATTTACATTTATTTAAGTGTTTTTGTGATCTTTGTTGTTGCTGTAGTATTCTTTTCCAATGCTACAAAAAATTCAAAATTTGCAAATGAATTAAAACCAAATGCAGAAATGCCCAAGGATGATATTCATAAGGGAATGGCAGAGCAAGGGAATGGCGATATGCCTTCCAAATCAAATGTCATGCAAGAAGCCCTTGAAAAAATGAATACACTTAAAGCTGCAGTTGAAAAAAATCCTAACGATACCTTAAAAGTTCGCGAATATGCTGAAATGGTTCAAGCTCACGATCCTGATGAAGCAATCAAACTTTACGAAAATATTTTAAGGGTCGGACCAAAAAGAACTGATCTGTTATTAGAACTTACTTTTCTTTATTTCAATAAAGGGGATCTAAAAAGAGCTGAAGAATACAACAATAAAGTTTTGAACATTGATAAATCCAATATGATTGCAAATTACAATCTTGGCGGTTTAGCACAAGCTAAAGGAGATATTAAAACAGCTAAAATTATTTGGCAGGATTTAGCGAAGAAATACCCAAACACACAAATCGGAAATATGGCGGGAGAACTAGCAAAACAACTTGATCAAATGCCGAAGAAATAGTTTTATCATCTGTAAAGTAAAAGCCCAACTTCTTTAATAAGTTGGGCTTTTTTGTAAGAATTAATCTGAGAATTCTACATCTTCGAGTTATACTGAAATCCCTTTACAGGTTCCCTCAAAGTTAAAACCGGACATGGTGCTTTTCTAACTACTTTTTCTGCAGTGCTGCCGAATAATAAGTGCTCAACGCCGGTGTGTCCATGTGTTGCAATTATAATCAAATCTATATCATTAGCAGAAGCTGTTTCGATAATCTCAACGAATGGTTTACCGGTTTTGATTAAAATTTCTACTTGTAAACTTCCGTTAATAAAATCTTTTGAAAGTTTTCTTAATTCCTCTTCTGCACGTGAATGAAGATCAATATCAGTTGATGGAATTGCAACTTGACCCATGCTGAAATCTGCAGGGTAGATCATTGGTTCTACAACATAGATCAAGTAGATTTTTGCATCAAACTGTTTTGCAAACTGGACTGCATATTTAAGTGCATTCTTTGAATAGTCTGAAAAATCAATTGGCACTAAGATTTTTTTTATTTGTTCCATGGCTTTCCTCTTACTTTGATCTTGTTTTATTGTAAAGAGTAAAATAGTCTTGATTCAAATTACGCAATCTTGTTGCAACAATTTGAGATATACCTCTTAATATTTGTATCCCTACTTTAGAATGAGTTTCAACGAACTCATCAAGATCGGGTTTGAATATTACAGCTAATTGGGAATCTTTCAATGCAATTGCGGAAGCAGATCTTTTTTCTTCATCAAGTAAAGCAAGTTCTCCAAAGAAATCGCCTCGTGTTAACATTGCAAGATCAAATCTTTCCCCATCAATTTCTTCCGTTATTAAAATTTCTCCACGGATAATCAAATATAATCCTATTCCGGGATCTCCTTGAAAAAAAATATATTCGTTAGCTGCATATATTCTATTATGAATTACCTTCATCAATAGTTTAAAGTTTTTATTACTGAGATTTTTAAAGGGAAGCATAGAAAGTAATACTTCTTCCAATTCGCTTTTTTCAGTTGGGGTCTTAAAAAGGTTTGCCCAAAAACTGCTTTTAGTCATACCTTGATAATTGTTTTCCATAGCAACCTCTTAATTAAAAATTCCGGCTTCGGCAACGCGCCAAATTTTTTGACACGGAAATTTATTTTCATAAAGTGCCCGTCCAATTATAACAGAATCAACATATTCAGAAGCAGCACGCTGCAATTTAATCAAATCTTCAAAACTGCCAATGCCTCCTGAGTGAGTTACTTTTGTCTCAGCTGCTTCGGCAATTTGTTTTGACAACTCAATGTTTGGTCCCGTCATCATACCGTTAGTAGAAACATCAGTTACAACAATTCTTTTTGAACCGCATGAATTTAAGAACTTTGCATATTGAATTGCGCGTAAGTGAGTCCGCTGCTGTCTTCCATGAGTTATTACTTCGTCATTAATAACATCAATAGCAGCAACAACTTTATTAGGAGTAAATTCATCTAATATTTTTATGAATTCTCTTGGATTTTCGAATGCCATTGATCCTATAACTACCCGGGCAACACCCAACTCAAAAGCATCTTTAGCATCTTTGTAGGTTCTAATCCCACCGCCAAGTTCAATCGGAATTACAACGGATTCACACATCTTTCTGATTATTTCAAAGTTTGTGTGTGAATGTTCATGTGCCGCATTAAAATCAACTACATGAATACATTTTGCATTCTCTGCGCGCCAGATCATTGCCATATCAACCGGGTCATTTGCGTATTCGATGCATCCTAGATCCGGAATACCTTGTACGACGCGAACTGTTTTGCCGTCTTGTATATCAATCGAGGGT
>JACRFD010000068.1 GCA_016218025.1 Ignavibacteriales bacterium | reverse complement strand
GAGTTTAACGTACAAGATAGATTGGTGTAAGGAGAAGGGGATAGCAGGTATAGGAATATGGGAATTGTGGCGTGGTTGGATAAAATCGAATCCGCCCGGTTTGCAAGACCCTTTGCTTCAAGCCGTAAAAAAAGCTGTGGGTAATATCTGGCAGCCGCCACAGAAATCGTTCCCAAAAATAAAAGGAGAAATATTTTTCGATAAGGATCAAAATGGAATAAATAATTCTACTGATCCACCAATGCCCGGATGGAGAGTGACTTGTTCCGGATCCGAAGGACAAATATCAACTCTAACAGATTCTGCCGGAAATTATTATTTTGATTCATTGCAAATTGGCGAACATGTAGTAACCATCGATATCAAAGAAAATTGGTCGCCTACATATCCATTACCTGCCGGAACAGTATCATATACAATTTCTTTATTAGCCGATACATCAATTGGAATTTGTGATTTTGGATTTTATGCAAGGAATGCAGTTGGTACAAAATTAACAACCGGATGGAATGCGATATCGTTGCCAATCACAGTTTCTAATCCGCATTATAAAAACATTTTTCCGATGATTACTTCTTCGGTTTTTTTATATCATGATTATTACATTCCCGAGGATTCACTGCTGAAAGGTTTGGGTTATTTAGGAAAATTTTCTAATAATCAGATTATTTGGACTGCTGGAACCCCAATTGATACGGTTACAGTCCCGCTAAACGAAGGATGGAATATCTTCGGCTCGATAAGTACTCCCACTCCTGTTAATTATGCAAGAACATCACCGCTTGGAATATCCCTAACCCCTTTTTATTCGTATGATAAAAACGGATACGGATTTACAGATTCGATTTTCCCCGGTAATGGTTATTGGGTGAAAATGTCTCAATCGGGATCAATATTTCTTTCGAAAAATATAAATCAAATAATTCAGAAATCTGATTATAATAATCTGATATCAGAATCATTCAATTCGTTGGTTGTAAAAAATGCTTCAGGTGAATTACAGAAACTCTATTTCTCGTCAAACCAACAATTTAATCAAGCTGAATCTGAATTATTTTTTGAATTGCCTCCACGATTTCAAAATGATGATATTTTTGATGCTAGGTTTCTCTCTTTAAAAAATCCTGAATGGAAGGGAGGGATAGCAGGTATTTTTGATGGTTCTGCGGATAACAGGATACCGTTAATAATCTCCGCTGCAAGTTATCCGCTTAATTTTATCTATAGTCAAAATAAACCGGATCAATACAAATATTCTATCGAAACCCCGGATGGAAAATTTATTAAGTTAGCCGACAATGTTAGTATTGAGATTTTCAAAACGAGTAATAACTTATTAAACGGTTCCAAGGAATTTTGGCTTGTGAGGGACAAGATTTCAGATAAAAATGAACTGCCGGGGAATTTTTCACTCAAACAAAATTTCCCCAACCCATTCAATAGCGGAACGGTGATCTCATTTATACTTCCTGAAGATGGAGTTGTAAAAATTGAACTATTTAATATTCTTGGAGAGAAAGTTGCAGTTTTGGCAGACGGTGAGATGAGCGGGGGGGAACATTATTTAAATTTCGGCAATAACCAGAACTTGGCGAGCGGGTTGTATCTTTATAAAGCAACATTTACCAACAGGTCACTTTCCTCCTTCACACAAACCAAGCGAATGCTTCTCCTTAAGTAAATTTTTATTCATCGAATGATGAATAAAAATTTCAGTCTCCGGAAATTAATTACATTAACTGATAGTTTGATAATTTATTATGCAAGGTTTTACGGCTGACTCCGAGTATTTTTGCCGCTTTTGCCTTGTTATTTCCGGTTGATGCTAAAGTCTGAAGAAAGAGGATCCGTTCTGCTTCATGCATTGTGCACCCGAGCGGAATATTAATGTTCACAGCCATTGCGGGAGATTGGTGTAAGCGTTGCGGCAGATAATGCGGACTGATCTTATCGTTCTGGCAGATAACAAGTGCACGCTCTACAACGTTTCTCAATTCTCTGATGTTGCCGGGCCAATCGTAGCTTAGCAATAGAGCCATTGCATCTTCGGTAAACCTCTGAAGCGGTTTTTCATATTTAGCGGCAAATATTTTTAGAAAATGATCTACAAGCAGCGGAATATCCTCACGGCGTTCTCTGAGCGGAGGAATATATATTTCAATTACACTTAACCGGTAATATAAATCTTCACGAAGCTCTTTTGATTTTAAAGCATCTGCAATATTTTTATTGGTTGCCGCAATCATACGAACATTAACATTGATTTCATCTTTGCCGCCCAGACGTCTGAACTTCTGCGTTTCTATTGCACGTAATAATTTTGCCTGAGTCTCCAAACTCATTTCTGCAATCTCGTCAAAGAGTAATGTTCCGCCATCGGCTAATTCAAAACAGCCCGCTTTCTTTTGTAACGCTCCTGTGAAAGCGCCCTTTTCGTGTCCAAATAGTTCATTTTCAATTACATCTTTTGGTAAAGTAGTGCAATTTAATGCGTGAAATTGATTCTGGGATCTCTGGCTGTTGGAATGAATTAACCTTGCTACCACTTCTTTGCCGGTACCGCTTTCACCTGTAACCAGCACAGTAGTTTGTGATTTCGCTACAAGTCTGATTGCAGACCGAATTTCTGAAATCGCTGCGCTCTTTCCGACCAGGATCAAATGATCATTTAATCCCTGTTCGGTTGTGCAGACAGGATTGCTCTCTTTTTGATCCGGGAAATTTTCATTTAGTTTAATGATTGTTTCAATAAGGCGTGGATCGTTCATATCTCCCACAATATAATCGATCACTCCGGATTTCATAAAATGAACAGCTTCATCAACTGAACCATCTCCGGTGCTGACAATTAGTTTGGTTTTAATATTTTCATTTAATACAAAATCGACGATCGATTCGTCTGCTTGTTTGGAGTCTGACCACCTCAGTATGCAAGCGGTAAATTTTTTTGATCGAAGTGCATCAACTGCCTGATCTAATGAAGAAACGGACTGAACACTAATATCAGCAGATTTTAATTTTTGTTCAATTTCGTCGTATGATTCATTATTTACATTATATATTAATATCGATTCCATAAATATCTGTCTCTCCTGTCAATAAAGCGCAATTCTGAAAATTACAATAATAACACAACATACCAAACATAGAAATAGTTCTGGATAGAAACGATCGAAATGGCTGATCACGAGATTATTTGTTTTATTTAGAAACATATCCCGTTAAAATAAATATTTTTATTGATCCCACATATGTTCCGCAACAGATGGAACAACGATAAATATTCAATCGCTAAAAAATAACGGACATAATTTTTTGTCGTGAGACACCCTATCCTAATGCCCGGTAAAATTCAGAAATTGTAGTTAAACCGGATTTCACTTTTTTAATTCCGTCTTGGAAAATGCTTTCGAAACCACCCGATCGAGCGTTTTCTTTGATCTTCATGATTGACGCATGTTGATAAATCAGATCGCGCATTTGATCGGTTAAAACTAATACTTCCTGGATTCCGGTTCTACCGGCATATCCGGTGTTCTCGCATTTGTCGCAACCTTTACCCTTAAAAAATTTCGCGTCATTTCCAGAGAGCATGCTGGCAAATCGTTTCTCTTCATCGGTTACCGGTATGTACTCTTCTTTGCACGAAGGACAAATTTTCCTGACGAGTTGTTGATAAACTACACCAATTAATGTAGATGCGAGCCAGTACGGTGGAACTCCAATAGATATGAGACGAAAAATTGCACCGATTGCACTGTCGGATAAAATGGTACTCAGAACCAAATTACCGGTAAGGGCTGCCTCTGCGGCGACGATGCCGGTTTCTGCTTCCCTGATCTCTCCGACCATGATAATGTTCGAATTTTGTCTGAGAATTGCCCGTAGTGCTTCAACGTATGTAAATGTTTTATCGGTGGAGGTGCTTACTTGCGAGGCGAAATCGAGTTTGTATTCTACCGGATTTTCCACCGTGAAAATATTTTTTTCGACCGATTGAATATCGTTTACTGCCGCATAAATAGTTGTACTCTTGCCCGATCCAGAAGGTCCGGTTACAATGAACAAGCCGTTGGGGCGGTGGAGAACATTTCTAACCTTATCGAGATTTTCAGGTGTAAATCCTAATTCCTCTATGCTGGTGACGCGTGCATTTTTCTCAAGAATGCGAAGCGCAATTCTTTCACCAGCCATTACCGGAATAGTACTTATTCTAATATCGAATTGGTGCAACCCGACGTTCAGAGAAAAACGACCATCTTGGGGTTTCTTCTTTTCAAATGCGTTGAGTGCGCCTTTTGTTTTCAAAACGTTTGCAAGATTTTCAGAAATTTCCCGCGGCAAAGATACTAATTTTTTTAATACTCCCTCAGAACCGTATCTTATTCTTAACTCATTCTCGGTCGGTTCAAAATGAATATCAGTTGCTTCTGATTTAACAGCTCTGAGTAAAATTTCGTCGACCATTACTTCGGCAGTTGGTACCTTGCCGGTTCGGAAAAGGTCTCGGATTTTATCTTTCGCAAAAGAGCTTACATCGAACTGTTCTAAATTCACTTTACTCGGAATATTTTTGAATTCTTCATTCATAATTCACCGTTCAGGTTTCTTGTAAAACTCGTTCAACAGTCGATAAAATATCTTCAATCTTATAAGGTTTGCCAATGAAATCTTTTGCCCCAAACTCTTTTGCTTCCATGGCATGTTTCAGATCGGCATAACCGGTCAGCATGATTGCCTTGGTATCTGGTGAATGCTCCTGAATATATTTTAAAACTTGAATTCCGTTGACATTAGGCATTTGTATATCAAGCAATACTATATTGAACCCGCCAAATTTAAGTTTGTCGATGGCTTCTTCACCATCAGATGCTTCTGCAACCTCATATCCCGCGGCAGCCAAGACGTGCGTTAAAAGTGTTCTTAAGTCCGGTTCATCATCTACAATTAACAGTCTTTTTTTATTCGTCACTTTCAGTAAACTCCTTCATAATAACATATTTTAAAGTATTGGCAAGTTAAAGAAAACGAATGTAAAAATCAAGGAGGGGTGTGTTCCTTGTCTTACTATTCACTTAAATTAATAAAAATTAAAGGATTTAAATTTTATTTTTCGATTTACCCAATTTGATGTACGATGTGCTATATATATAGATTCGCAGTTAACTTAGTATTGGCAGTGATAAATTATGGAAAATGGATGTCTGGATTTAATTGAAAATACCTTCGCTGAATTGTGTTCGCGAATGCATCGGTTTATATTGTTGGTCATACCAATATATCTCTTCATATCACTTAAACTACGAAGAACGTAAACGGTGTAAGATGTTTCGGAAGGAGATTTCATTGCTTGGTGCGCCAGAAGGGAGTCCCCACCGGACCGCCAAAAAGGATAAAAGTCAAGCGGGCGGGGAAACCTAACCGGAAAAATTTATCGTTCTATCTATCAAGAAATCTTCTGTCGGCAGCCGATTTGAAATAAATCTCTCTTTCTTTGCAGATTTTCTATCAACAAAATGTTCTCGATAAATTAAGAAAAGGACGTCTGGACTTGGTTGAAAATACTTTGCCTGAATTATGTTCGCGAATGCGTCGGTGTAGATCATTGGTCATACCAATGTATCTCTTCACATCACTTAAACTACGAAGAACATAAACGGTGTAAGATGTTTCGGAAGGAGATTTCATTACTTGGTGCGCCAGAAGGGAGTCGAACCCCTAACCCTCAGCTCCGTAGGCTGATGCTCTATCCAGTTGAGCTACTGGCGCGTTGCAAAAATTAATTCTGTTTTAAAATTAAGAAAAAGATATGACTTTTCAAAAAAACATATAAATTTCACACACTTTTCCAATATTTAATGACCATAAACCCTATGGTTTTTTGTCTAAATTAATAATGTGAGATTTCGCACAATACAGATTGATTCTTCAACCTAGATTCGGTACGTTCGAATGTGCTATAATGTCTATTATTAATATTGAGGGTCGTATCATGCATGACGCGCAACAGGTGTTAATGCATTTAAATTTTGGCAGGGTGGATGGCGAAACGGATAACCGATTCGAGCAATGCTTTATTGGTACAGAAATGTTGCGTCAGGTTTTGCTCCCACAACATTCTTTGGTCGTGGGTAATAAAGGATCAGGAAAAAGTGCAATGTGCCGCCTTTTAGTAGATGATCTCCAAAAAGTAAAACCTCTTCTCCCAAAACAATATGAGGAGATCTTTTGCATACCTGCGTATGGATTACAAAGTGAAGAACATTTACCGGATGTTGAGTTAAGAGAACTAACTCCTGAAACCATAGATGAATTCCGTTATTTTTGGCTCTTATATCTGGGACTAAAAGTCTCATCCTACTTACACAACAATCAAAGAATGAAATCGTTGATTGAGCATAACAAAAAAGAAGAAGTGAAGAAAGCACATTCGACGTTAAAACATCTGTTGGTTGATGTTGGTTTGATTGAACAGAAAACTTTATCATCAAAGTTATCGCATGCAATTCATAAATATAAACAGGCACGTGATAAGAAAAATGCATTTGCCCGGCAGGAAAAATATGTTGGGGAGGGATTCAAGCAAAAAACGGGTGTAAGCATAATTGCGATGCTTGAAGCTATCGATCTGATTCTCCGGGAAACCAACTGCACTGCGTGGATCATGCTCGATAAACTTGATCTTTTATATGTTGATGATATACAAAAGTTGAGGGCATCAATAACCGGACTTGTTCAACTCCTTGTTCAGTACGGTAATCAATTTAAAAATATCCAATTTAAAATTTTCTTAAGGAACGATATCTATCGCCAATTGCATATTGTCAATAAATCCCACCTTGTAACTTATACAACCGAGATGAAATGGCGGGGTCCTTTACTATTAAAACTGCTGGTATCGCGTGCAGTTGTTGATCCGCATGTCCGTGCTTATTGTGAAGAAATGCTGGGTGAAACTGTTGATGTTACTAATGTTATTGTTGGAGCAGACGACTATGTTATCAAATTGTTTAATATTATTTTTGAACCCAATGCTGGGTTGAAAGCAACAACGCAAACAGAGGCGGAAACTACTTCGCAGTGGATTTTGAAAAGATTGGTGGATGGGATGGGAAACAGTTTTCCACGCGAATTAATTCACCTGGGCAATAGAGCTGTTGAACGACAGCGCGAGCTAAACCGTATAGCGGGTCGTCATACATCAACTAGATTAATCGGCGGGGCGGCGCTTAAAGATGCATTCCAACATATTTCTCAATATAGATGCGATACTTACCTTTACTCAGAGTTTCCACATTTAAGCAAACATTTCGATGTGTTCCGGGGAAGTGAAGGCGCTGTTTTTCATAGAGAAGAACTGTATATGCTTTTTGAACCGTTGTCGCCTCATGGCGATGAGGCAATAAGGCAAGTTTACGATGTTGGCTTGCTGCAGCCGATGGGAAATAATGTAGACTCAAGCAAAAAATTTAAAATACCACTTCTATATAGATCAGGGCTTGGCATTACCGAACGAAAAAAGCGAATTCTACAACCCCATTCAGTAAAAAAATCTCTCGTGATTGCAACAAACTGATAAAGGCGTTTTTCCAAAAAATTGTTTATTTCTCCACTCCTACGACACTTCCTTCTCCTGTAATGAGGCGTTGTTTTCTCCATCCTTTATTCCGGTCATTAAATCTAAAGTCTAAAATTAGTCTGCCGGTGTAATTTATCATACACTCTAAATTCCGGCGCTAAACAAAAAATATTTTTTGCCGATAATAAGAAGGAAAGTAACGTAAAGTTATAGCTTTATAATTTTTCCAGAATATTTTTTTAAATAATAAAACTATTACTATATTAAGTCCGAATTAAATAAGTCCTTAAGAAATTAAAAAATTAACATATTATTTTATTGGAGTTAATATGAGTGAACAGAATAAACATTTATATATGATCGTATTTCCGGTGAATGCTCTGGTAGCATCTCAACTGAATCCGGCAGAGTTTGCACAGCATTATACAATCGGCAGTGCAAAACATTTTAAAGGGAAAGTAATATTCGTTGAACTTGATATCAATTTCAGAGATAAATATTTCCAGATTGATGAATATTTAGCCCAAACAGTTGCCAGACCAGACGGTAGAGTGAAAAAAACAAAATTTATATCTTCGTATGGTGTATTGGAGCATGTTGATCTGAAAGCATTCAGAAATCTTTATTTGGTTACGGCTAACGGGAAAGCCCTGGAAATTTCGTCGAAACCGTACACTGCCATAAATGAACCTGGTCTTGTGCGAATTTATCAGGAGGTCACACCACTTACAAATCTTGTGGCTTCAACACTTGATCAGAGATCGTTCGGTAAATATATCACAAGCGAAACAAGATCGAAGGGTGCACCCAAAATTTGTTTTACACAGTATGAATTCAATGTTGCAGAGTTTTTAGAAAAGAATAAAAATCGTGAGATGATGTATTCACCGATTCCCGAGACAAATCCTGCCAGATTATATGAATATCTTATTGAATTAAAAACCAATCCGGATAAAAAAACTAAAACAATAAGTTTGAATACAACATTATTGGAAGCCTCTTATGCTTTAATCAGACACGGATTCTGGTTTGCAGTCGGGACAGATTTGCTTTTTTATCCGATACCTTCTGTAGAAGAGCTTGAAAATAAGCATTACGATTGGTGGAGATTTGTCCATTAATTAATGAATCAGTGAACCTGATAATTTATTGGAGAATAAAAATGAAGATACATTTATATATGCTTTGCTATCGCGTGGAAGGTTTAGTGGCTTCACACCTCGAACCGGAAGCGTTCGGACGGTATATGGCTGTGGGTACACAGAAAAATGTTCGGGGGAATGTGCTTTTTTTTGAAATAGATTCTTCATTGGAGAGTGACCATTTTAAATTGGATGACATTGAGCAAAGGTGCGTTCCTCACATCGACGGTAGTCCGAAACGAAGCAAATATATTTCAATCTATCGGGTGCTGGAACATCTTGATCTATCTGTTTTCGGCAAACTTTATTTATGTACTGCTGACGGTAGGGTTATGGGTATCGATCCATCCCCTTACGAGGAAAAAGATGAAGTCGGAGGACCGAATCTTTTTCAGGAATTATGCCCCGTTTACCCGTTAGTTGTTTCTGCACTCGTTCCAGTAAAATTTCTTAAGTTCATGACAAATCCTCAAAATCCGGTTGGAGTGCCGAGATTGTTTTTCGTAGATATGTTGTTGGACAGGGATGAACATGGAATGCTTGCCGGATATTTGCCATATCCGGATCCGTTGCACATTATAGATTGCATAAAAGATCTGGAAAAGGGTGGAGATAAAATGACGAAGACAGTATCACGTTTGCCTCATCTTCATGGTTTCTTCAGAACAATCCGTCGCGGGTTCTTCCTCGGAGATCAGACGGGGATGAAATTTTATAAATTTCCCGACAGAAGAACACTTGAAGTAGAATATTCAAAGTGGTGGCGATCTGCGTCTGAAAGCTTAATTTCTTAATGGTTAATTCTTATTTCAATCTATAGATATGAATTTTTAAATCGAGATTCCAGATGATGAAAAAAGCGCAAAAAATAAAACGATTTCTTAAATCAAGAAGGTTTCGCATTGTTTATCTGACATTATTGATGATATTTTTTGCCGGAGCTTATATCTGGGGTACCGTTAGCACTCCTGACTCGGTGAGTGTGGCACCTACATTGAAATCAGAATCGGAACATTTCTCACCGTTTGCACTTTTTGATGATCCAAAATATTCACCGATGGAAATTTACAGCCTCATTTCAGTCCTCGGTATCGCAGTTGCCGGATTATTATATGCACTGCTTCTTGCCAGGCAAGTTAATAAAGCAGATCAGGGAACTGAAAAGATGAAAGAAGTTGCCTCTGCAGTACGCGAGGGAGCGAATGCTTACCTAGGGGCACAATTCCGCAGAATAGGTCCCTTGATTATTATCATCACGGTCTTACTTTTTATAACATACACAGGTTCGATCGAAGCATTCAGATGGGGAAGAGCCGTAGCTTTTTTAGTTGGTGCATTGTTCAGTTGGACCGTTGGTTTTGTTGGAATGCGTCTTGCGACGATAGGAAATTTGCGCGTTGCGGCAGCTGCAACAAAAAGCTACGGTAAAGCGATGCAATTGGGGTACAGGACCGGCACTGTTACAGGCATGTTAACTGATGGTCTTGGTCTGTTGGGTGGGACATTGATATTTCTGATTTTTGGTGAAAAAGCATACGAAGCATTGTTAGGTTTTGGTTTCGGCGGAACATTATTAGCATTATTTATGCGTGTGGGTGGAGGAATTTATACGAAGGCGGCGGATGTTGGTGCCGATCTTGTTGGAAAAATTGAAAAAGATATTCCCGAAGATGATCCCCGTAATGCTGCAACCATCGCAGACAATGTTGGAGATAATGTGGGCGATTGCGCCGGAATGGCGGCAGATATTTTCGAAAGTTATGAAGTTACCATGGTTGCCGCAATGATTTTAGGGATGGCAAGCTTCGGGCATAAGGGAGTTATTTTTCCACTGCTTGTCAGAGGTATAGGTGTGCTTGGTTCAATCATCAGTACATATACGGTAAGAGCCGGAGCTCACGACTCCTCGGATAAAGCTTTAAAAAGTGTGCATAAGGGTTTTTGGATCGGTTCGTTTATAAGTGTCGCCGGATTTTTCTTGCTAGGTTTTTATTACTTGCGTTTTGATTTGAGTTACTTAGTATCAAATCCGATGGCAACTGCCGGTTTTCCGGATGGTAATCCGGGAATGTTACCGGCATTCATCAATTGGGGTGTGGCGGGTCTCGATCTTCGACCGGCTTTAACATGTCTTGTCGGTGTTTTTTTGGCTATTGCCTTGAATAAAGTTACAAGTTATTTTACTCATACAGGACATGCGCCGGTAAAAAGTTTAGCAAAATCGTGTACTACCGGACATGCAACAAATATAATCCAGGGTTTTGCAGTTGGATATGAAAGTACAGTGGCGGCAATTATTGTAATTGCAGTTGCAATTATGATCTCCGTACTCATTTATGCAGGAACACCTCCCCTGTTTATTGCATACGGTATTGCGATGACAGGAATCGGGATGTTAACTCTGACGGGAAATACAATCTCAATGGATGTTTTCGGCCCGGTAGCAGATAATGCCAATGGAATCGGTGAAATGGGATTTGAACCGCACGAGATGGAGAAAGAAAATCCGGGAAGCTACAAACGTGCCCGACAAATTCTTGCAGACCTCGATGCGGTTGGAAATACAACCAAAGCTGAAACGAAGGGAATTGCAATCGGCTCTGCCGTAATTGCTGCTGTTTCGTTGTTCGCGAGTTTTATTGCAATCATAGCGGTAGGCAGTGAAGATAAAATCCAACAGATGACAACCGCACAATATATTTCGGAAGCAGGGAAAATAACAGTAGCAGATCCTATCGTATTCGTTGGTTTCCTGATTGGAGGGGCAGTACCATTTTTATTCAGCAGTATGCTGATAAGGGCAGTTGGGCGCGCAGCTTTTTATATCGTGAAAGAATGCAGAGAACAATTCAGGGATCCCGAGATTTGGGAAGGATCAAAAAAACCAAATTATGGTAGAGTTGTCGACATTTGCACGAATACCGCCCAGAAAGAATTAATAGGTCCCGGGTTCCTTGCTATCATGGCCCCGCTCGCGGTTGGATTTGTTTTAGGTCCTTATGCACTCGGTGGATTTCTTGCAGGAATGATTTTAGTTGGGCAGTTACTTGCAGTCTTCATGTCGAATGCTGGAGGTGCTTGGGATAATGCAAAGAAAATGATTGAAGATGGTATTTACGGGGGTAAAGGATCGGATGCACATAAAGCAGCGGTTACAGGTGATACAGTTGGTGATCCGCTGAAAGATACAGCAGGTCCTGCTATCAACCCGCTTATTAAAGTTATGAACATGGTAAGTTTGCTCGCTCTTGGTTTAGTAATGAGTTATAATGTGATTTCTCCAAGAGTAAACAATCCCGAATTAATGTGGGCGATGAAAACGATCGGAGGGTTAGCGGCGATTCTTTGTTCGGTCGCGATTGCCTGGGCTATCTGGCAGAGCAAGCGTGAAGGTATAGAGATAACTCAATTTGAAACCCCGGTGAAAGAAGGGAAGAAAAAGAAAAAAAATAATTTGACAAAGTAAAATTGAGTTGATTGAAATTTATTTTCAAGGGACTGTCTTAACCGATCGTCCCTTTTTTATTTCATCTACCAAGTTTATTAATACCTGTCTATTCTCATCTAAAAGTATAGTGAAAATTTTAAAATTGAAATTTTTCAATATACTTTATAATCACCCTACCTCAAGTTAACTGTTCTTCTAATGTTTCTTCTCTCGGTTGTGTCTATTTTTAACTCCTTTAATTTTGTCGATTTTTTATAAATTTCAACATTTTTAATTTTTTTGCTTGACTATTTTCAGGGAATTCATTACAATTTGTATGATGTATGACATCTTACATCTTACATGTTAATCCAAAAGGAGATAATATTATTTTTACACCAGTTGAAAATCGTGAAACATTAAGTCAAATTGTAGCATCACAAATTGAAGATGCAATTCGGATCAAGAAATTCTCCCCCGGAGATAAGTTGCCATCCGAGATTGAACTTTGCAGTCAATTCAGCGTCAGTCGTACAGCGGTAAGAGAAGCCCTAAGAATGTTAAGTGCTAAAGGACTTATCTCAATCGTCAAAGGAAAAGGTATGTTTGTCAGGGAATCATCCTCAGATATGATTACCGATCACATGCAGTTATATTTGCAACTGAATGTGGAGCGTAACTGTGTTATCGACATCGTTCATGCCCGACAAATAATTGAACCATCGATGGCAGCTCTTGCGGCAATAAACCATACGAAAGAAGATGCCAAACAATTACAAAAAGACATAGAAGAATTCAAATCGTGTGAGGGAGGATTTGCCCAGTTGGCTTTACTCGATATGAAATTTCATCTTGATATTTCGAAAGCTTCACAAAATTCCCTTATGCCCCTGATCCTTGCACCAATTCATAAGCTGATCCCAGAAATAAAATCATCCGTTTATGCAACCAACACCGATGCAAAAGAATCAGCTTTGAAATGGCACCTACAGATACTTGATGGTATTCTCAAGAGAGATGCAAATAAGGCAAAAGAAGCGATGAATCAACATTTACAAATTGCCGAAGAGCATGCTGAAAAAATGTTGAAAGTTCAAGCGTCAATGTCAAAAGTATAGAAACATTGACGTTTTTTAGTTTAAATCATTATCCATAACCACTGGAGTTGATACTGAATTTGAATCATAGACAATTCAGTTCGATTTCTAAAATAATTCAATTACTTAACTTAGATTTTTTTCAATATCATCCAGACACAACAACGATGGTTTGGAGTACTACATGAAATTTTTATTAGTTTATATATTTTTATTCACATCCTTAATTTTCTCTCAGAACACTGGAAAAATCGCTGGAACGGTCAGTGATGTTTCAACAAAAGAACCGATCCCCGGAGCCCATGTTGTTGTAAAAGGAACCAAACTTGGATCATCTACAGGAATCGATGGCTCATTTTTCATACTCAACGTTCCTCCCGGAGAATATGATGTGTCCGCATCTATTGTCGGGTTTCAAACAGTTGTTCAGCAAAAAGTTATTGTGAATGTGAGCAGAACAACCACCCTCGATTACCTTCTTCTCCAAACAACTGTCGATCTTCCCGAGGTTCAAGTTGTTGCAAAACGCCCGGATGTTGAGGAGGATAAAACAACATCCAGCTTGATCGTGCGTCCCGAAGAACTGCTTGCAATTCCGCAGATACAAAATTTGAACGACCTTCTAACCTTGTCGTCCGATGTTGTTGATGGTCATTTCCGTGGGGGTAGAGAAGGTGAAGAATTATATAACATTCAGGGGATGAGCGTGGTAAATCCGCTTAATAGCTCGAGCGCATTTACTCCTATGGTAAGTGCATTGGAGGAAGTTGAGATAATAACGAGCGGATTCGGTGCACAGTATGGGAATGCACAATCGGGCGTTGTGAATATCAGTATGAAAGAAGCTCAATCAGACAGATGGCGATCTCGTGCGGAGTTCAGAACGCGAATGGCAGGTAAAAAACATTTTGGTCCAAGTGTTTTCGATTCGAGTGCCAATCCATATTTGAAACTTCTTGATTCACCGGAAAAATGGCTCGGTACAGATATTTCATCGACAGAAGGACAAAGATATTACAGCACAATCGGAAATGGTTTCGACAGCCGTTACGGTCTCGATACCGTTACTTTGTCACAAATTGCATATACTCTCTGGATGAAACAAGGAAGACGGGATTTGAATAAACAGTATGATGATCTAATGGATTATACAGCCGATGTTACAATCGGAGGTCCTGTATCTCAGAATGGAAGATTATTTTTGGCAACTCGGATTGAGAATGAATGGCCCATCATTCCAACAAGCGAGCCTGATATAAAACGTCAGATCATGGGTAATCTTGTTCAAGATTTGAGGAAGGGAATGGTTTTAAGATTTCTTGGTACTTACTCCAACGAAAGAACTCATCTGTTTAGATCATATCGTACAAACGGGTTGTTGAACTGGTTATGGGACAGAGAACTGGGTCTATCATATTCAAGAGAGGAGAACCTGCAGCTTGGTGTGCGTTTCTCACACACTTTGTCGGAAAATACTTTTTATGATTTGAAATTAAGCCGTCTTGCAACTAACTATGTCGATGGGTCTCCTGTAACTGAACCTTCCGGTTACGCAGGAGATTACAGCAAGATCATCTGGGGAAAATATGACAAAACCCCAGATTACTTCACCGTTGGAGCGATTGATGATGATTACCGAACAGAACAAACAAGTACACTGTCGTTTGATGGATCACTTACAAGCCAGTTAACTAATGATCATCAGGTGATGACCGGTGTGCAGGCAAATTATTATACGATCGATGTATCGAATCGTACCAACATACGGTCGGATGAAACCGAACGTAATGAATTTTACAATGCTAAACCGTTTGAGCTGGGAATCTACGGGCAGGATAAGATGGAGTTTGAAGGGATGATTGCGAATGTCGGTATCAGATGGGATCTTTGGAACCAGAATGTGGAATATTATAAAGATCTCTTTTCGCCTTTCCGATATTATCTGAATGATTCGGGTTTATTTGTTTATGACCGCGAGAAAGCTCCTAAAGAAAAAACACCCACTTTGGGAAGATTGCAACCCAGAATCGGCATATCATTTCCGATTACAACATTTACAGTATTTCATTTGAATTATGGTGCGTTCGTTCAAAGGCCTTCTTTCGAAAGAACAATTTCTTCGCAATTACCCCGCATCGGATTTGCGAGAATGCAGATCGGCAATCCGCGATTACTTCCTCAGGAAACGGACAGTTATGATGTCGGCATCACTCAAGGATTTGGAGACGGATTCACTTTAGACTTCAGCGGTTATTATAAAGATGTTAAGAATCTTATTCAGCGTGCATTCTTTTATGATATTACACAAACAATGTATTCGACATTTGTTAATCGCGATTATGCAGATATAAGGGGATTTCGAATTGCGGTTGCCAAGCGGGAAGGATTTCTGACAGGATCTGTTAATTACACATACGGAGTTGCAACCGGAAAAAGCAGCACACCATTCAATGCCTCTCCGATTTTTAGAGAAAATCCTCCTAAAGGTTCGTTCTCAAAAGAGTTGCCCGATCCGAAAGATATATTAATGGATTTCGACCGCACACATAATCTCATAGTCAACCTTGCATTAAATACAGGCGATAATTGGGGCTGGGCTATGGGAAATATTTATCCTTTGGAGCAAATTACGATAGGAATAAATGGTTTCGCAAGAAGCGGCAGGCCGTATACCTACACTCGTGCAGGTGAGAAAGAACTTTTAGTCAATAATATGAGAACTCCTGCTGAATACAATACCAAATTAAAAGTCAGTAAAAAAATTCAAAAACTATTCGGCACTACCGCAACATTTTATATTGAGGTAAACAACCTCTTCAATTCAAGGATTTATTCTTATTCCGGAATATTTCAAAGTGCAACTACCTCTACAGGAGGAAGCTATCTTAATCGTAATCTGACAAAGTATGAGGAAAATCGGGATATGTTGCATTACTTCGATGATTTTGCACCATTCTTAGCCGATCAAACATTTTTGCTTTATGACAACATGCCTCGATCGATCAACATCGGTCTGGTCCTCAATATGTAATCAAGTGAATTTTATGAAAAAGAATTATCAGATATTATTATTGTTACTGCTTACTGCTATCCAGCTTGGTGTTGCTCAAATCCGTGATTACCGCGTTCACCAGAGGGGAATGCTGCATGAGACTGTCTTCAACACAGGTGAAATCGGACGGGCTTATGATCAGGGTTCAGGTGGATCGTTGCTGGGAGTGCCTTCATTTGAGTGGCCCGGTTTTTCGGCGGTGGATGTTGACGGAGTTCAGTATAACGGACAGTATAATTCATTCGGAGGAGGAATCTATCTTGCGATAAGCAGACCTGATACCGTGGCTAGATTTTATTCTTATTGCGGTGCTCTCGTTGGTGAACCTGCTGCGGAACGGTATAGTTTTCCAATCTCCCTCGAACGAACAGAAAATTATCCTGTACTGGAAAACGGGAATTTAAATCCATCTTACAATCCTGACGAAGCTGATGAAATTATTGTAGCAAAATGGGCTACAAGCGTCGGGATTACTATTACACGAACAAGCAGGGCGTGGAGCCATCCGGATTATGATGATTTCATAATTTATGAATACGAAATGGAAAATACAGGTGAAACAGATCGTGATATAGGAACACCGGCAAGGCATGATACTCTTTACGATGTTCTGGTTGGTTTCGCATGGGCATTGAATCCATCTATGTTTGGTTACGAGCGAACATACAATCGCTGGGATGGAGCCGATATGGTTGAACGCGATTTGTATCCGCGTTTCAATTTGAGCAGGTGGATGAATTACAGCATCGACGGTAATGGAAATCCAGATCCGAGATATTATACCGAATGGGCTGCATCCGGTAAAAACGGCGGTGGCTTATTATCTCCTCAGGCAATCGGATATTTCCCTTTACATTACGATACTGAAAAATTATCGTTGAAGGGAGAGACAAAAATTCAGATTGCTTCAGGTGATACAACTTATGTCTTTGATGCTAACAATAAAATCAAACAACCTTACCTGAATAGAATGGAAACCGGACTGCTAAGTCTTTCAAAAATTAAAGATTATCTGGACAATTCTAAAGTCAGGAAAAACAATATTTATCGCGGTGGTTATTATCCATACAGAACTTTATATTGGACTGGACGGGGAAGTTACAACTGGAGACAATCAAATAAGTTCGGTATCGGACATGTTTTAGTTTTCGGTCCATACAAATTATTCCCCGGTGAGAAAATGAGCTTTTCAATCGCTCAGGTTGCCGGTTATGGTGCAGCACGCATTCGTGAGTTAGCCGGAAGAGATACGGTGCTTTGGGATGAAGGTGGCGGATGCGGTGAAAGATGTACCGAAAGCGATGCTGTCTATAATTTTAATCCGGTTCCTAACTGGTCAAGACCAATCACCTGGGGCGGTGTAAATCATGATGCATGGACACAGGGAAGTAATTATTTATACGACTCGATTGTAAATCCGCAGGGTTATCAATTACCGGAATATGTAAATTCAAAAGTTGTAACAATAAGAGACGTTGCCGACAGAGCGATTCAATTATATACAAACGCAAGATTAAAAAAATATGACGGTTATGTGGATTCAGTTCAATTTAAACCCGACTTAACACCTTCTAGTGGTATTTATAAAATTCCGCAAATAATTCCATCGCCAGTATTTACAGTAGAGACAGATTCGCTTGCAAGGAATGACATAACTTGGGGACCACAAGTTGAATCGTTCAATAATCAATTCAGTCATTATGAAATATCAAAATCCACACATCCCCTTGGACCATGGACGCTTTTGGCGAGCATTACTTCACTGGATCCAGCATTCTATGTTGACGGAAAATATGTTTACATAGATTCAACTGTGCATGAAGGAGAAGCGTTCTATTACTCGGTTCTTTCTGTTGATACTGCCGGTCAAAAAAGCGGTCGTACACAGATAACTTTGCATCAAACAAGAATGCCCGGTACCTCTTCTCTTGAAAAAGTTTATGTCGTACCTAATCCGTTTATTGTCCATTCAGGATTCGAGGGTGTTACAGCGGCTGGCGGTGATGCCGGACAAAAAATTGGATTTTATCATCTTCCGAATAAATGCACAATTCGAATTTATTCATACAGCGGACAATTGATTGAGACGATTGAACATAATTCGGATTTTTATTCTGAAGAGTACATGCAAGTGACCAGAAATAATCAAATTATAGCTTCCGGAGTTTATTTCTATGTAGTTGATACTCCCGATGGTAATCGAACGCACGGTAAATTTGTAATCATTCAATAAGTATCTTATGAATAAGAATTCAAAATTAACAACATTACTGGTTCTGATTTTTATTTTGGGTTGTGCTTCTTTCACGTTTGCTCAAAAAGTCGGGACAACATCATTTCAATTTTTAAAAGTAATGCCCACTGCCCGTGCAACTGCCATGGGAGATGCGTACGTAACTTTAGCCACAGGATCTGATGGAGTATTTTGGAATCCGGCAGGTTTATCGTGTGGTTCACTCCAGGAAGTTACAACTACTCTTACATTTTGGTTATTCGATACAAAACAACTTGCATGGGCATATGCTCTACCGATGGGGGATTGGGGATCAATTGGATTACAGCTTCAGTATGTGAGTTTTGGTGAGATCGAGGAAACCCGCGTCGATCAGCTCGGCAGATTCGGAAGTGGTTCATCTTTATATTATAATCCCGGCTTAACCGGTCGTACATTTTCTCCGAAATCTTATTTAGTCGGTCTTTCATATGCACGAAATTTGACCTCAAAATTTTCCACCGGAATAACAGTGAAGTATGTAGCTGAAGATTTATGGAACGATGCCGAAGTCAAGGTCAGGATTCCCGGTGAAATCCCAGGAACATTTACAGAAGAGACTTACAAAACAAATGGCAGGGTAATGTTGTTCGATTTCGGGATGTTGTACAATACCGGTTATCATACAGTTCAAATTGCTGCGGCTGTGCAAAATTTCGGTTCTCAAGTAAAGTTTGCAAAAAAACAATTTCCCGCACCGCTCACTTTCAGATTGGGAACATCGGCAGACTTAGTTGGCAAGAATGCTTTGTTCTATCCGGAGGATAAACACAGGATAACACTTGCTTTCGATATGTTTCAACCGAATGATTATCTGCAGCAAATGCATTTAGGGACTGAATATAATTATGACGGAATATTTTCATTGAGGTCGGGATATAAATTTAATTATGATTCAGATGGACTTACATTCGGTGCCGGAGTTTCTAAAGAGCTCGGTTCGGTTCTGTTCTTGTTCGATTATAGTTACGGCGATATGGGGTCTTATCTTACAAAAGTCCACCGAATTAGTTTAGGAGCAAAATTCTGATGAAGAATTTACTGACGGTTTTATTGCTTTTTACAATTTTTTTAAATTTAAGCCAGGCACAAAACGTTGCCGATCCATTAACATATCAAGGCCTCGAGAAGTTTAATACATCTGATGTGCGATCCAGAACAATGGGCGGTGCAAGTGTTGCGGCAGGAGCAGGTGTCAGTTCTCTTTTCTCAAATCCGGCAATCCTCGGGAAACTTGAATCTATTGAATTCAGTGTCGGAGGCAATTGGAAAAAATTGAACTATGAACAAAGTCAAAGATGGAATCCAAACAGATTTTATGCTGATCTGAGTTTGATGATGGAAAATCGTTTCGAGGGAATAAAGGATCCCGAAATTATAAGAGACTCAACCGATTTTTTACATAAACCGTTTGATAAAATAAAACCGGGATGGGAACAGAGCAAGACGGTTGCCAGTCCTTCAGTGATAACTGCTGGTATTCCGTTTGAATTATTTGGTGTGAAGTTTGGCGGAGGAATCGGTTATTCTGAATTATTCAACCTCAATCACTATTATCGGAATAACAATGCATTAAATCCATATCTCGGCAACTATCGTCCGTATCCAATTCCCGTTGTGACTCAAGGTGATACGTTGTTTGTTGAATGGTACCAATTTATTCGTCAAAGGAAAGGTGCAATTTACACTATAACACCGGCAATTGCGGTAGTTCCTGTTGATGGTGTAAATTTGGGAATCTCACTTGCGATGTTAACCGGTTCATCTGATGATATGCAGAACCGTACCGAAAGAGGGCATCTCAGATTTTTATATAACTCGTACATTCTGGATTCGGTATACTCCGGCAGTTCAATCAATGGTACATCGGATTATTCAGGCATTATACCCATTATCGGATTATTAATTGAACAGGATTATTATTCGATTGGAATATCCTTGAGACCTGATGCAACAATAACGAGAAAATGGAAGCATGTTAAAGAATCATTTGTAGGAAATTCGAAAAATTCAGTATCTGAAACCGGTTCCGATAAAATAAAATATCCTTGGTTTTACACACTCGGTCTGGCAATTCGTCCTTCGGAGAAAGTCAATATTGGTGTTGATTATGCAGTTCAACCTTATGCCGATGCAATCTATACTCCCGCCCAAGGTAACGAGCTTTATCCATGGGTAAGCAGTAAAGCTTTTCGCGTTGGTATTGAATATAATTATAAAAAATGGTTGAGTTTACGTGCGGGTGCACGGGAAGAGATCGAAGCATTCACACCCGCCGGTGAAGGATTGATAGGTGATCCGGCAAGCGGAGCAGTTTATTCTGCAGGCGTTGGATTAAGTTTTGGAAACATCCTGGTTGATTGTGGATACGAATACGGTACACTGAAGTACAATGATATGTGGCAATCAAATGTCAACGCCAACAGTACTGACTCACATAATGTCCTGCTTCAGGTCGGATATAAATTAAAATAATTATTAATTGAAGAAAACTATATACAAAAATATTTGGAGTTAAATATGAATTATTGGAAAAGATATATTGCAATTGGATCTCTTCTATTGCTCGTTACGACGTTAACTCTTATTGCCGGCGAGATAACTTCTATAAAAAAAGGTAAATGGAATTCTCCAACCACATGGTCGGGTGGAGTAGTACCCACATTGTTGGACAACGTGACTATCTCTGTTGCCGATACGGTTACAATTGATACTACAGCAACGAACTCGGTGACGACAATTGAATGCAATAACTTGACTGTATTAGGCGTGTTGAAGTTTTCCCAATATTTTAGTTTTAATATTACAATGATGGGTGATTTGCTGATTAGTACTGGTGCTTCATTTGCAATTAACACCAGCAAAACCGGTACAGTGCTATTTCAACAGATGGCGCTTTATGGAAATCTGACAAATAGAGGAATCTTCGATATGAAAACCGGAACTGCCGGCTCGACACAGAATATTTGTCAAATCTCTTTTCTCGGAGCGAAGAATGATACAATTACAATGAATGGCATTTACTCTACCACGAATAACGAATTTGGCGGAGTTACGATAAATAAATCGGGCACCGGTCGAGTGGTTCTTAACAGCGATATGTATTTGCCTTCAGGGAGCAGTTCCAATCCCGCTTCTGTCAATCCTTATTTGTATTTTGTTCGCGGTAAAGTAGAAACAGGACCATTTGCCTTGATACATTTGTGGACAACAAGCACTGGTGTTTCGGGCGCATCAGATTCATCCTACGTTATTGGTGCAATGGGAAGAGGTATGGGAAATGCAGCCGGTGCAAGTAAAGATTTTTATATTGGTGATGAAAATGGATATAGACCTTTGAAATTACGTTCGACAACCTCAGGTAATGGAACAGGTAACCACGCAATTGTGCGAGTAATTGCCGGTGATGCAAATACTGGTTCAAGCACGCTTAGCAGTGATGTTGATAAATTATCTAAAGTGCGTTATTATAAAATTGTTTACAGGGCAATTCAAGGTGGAGGGTCAACGCCACCTTGGCCAGTTATGGATTTTGACAGATTCAGTCCGTCGTATGGTTTGGATGATGGTGTTGCTGCTGGCAACACTAATTTGCGTGTTGCTTACTCAACCGACAATCGTGCAACATGGACCGGAATGACACAAAATGTTTTACATACAACAAATCTAGATACATTGCCGCGAACAATTATCCCTGATTCATTATTGCCTGCTTACACACTCGATTCAGCTGCAGGTCCGGCAATTTATGCTGCACTCGCTCGTGTTGCAGGCACTACGGAAAATATATTAGAAACCGGTTCATCTTCGGTTGAGCAACTTAAAGGATTACCGATTGGTTTTGCTTTGAACCAAAATTATCCGAATCCATTCAATCCTAATACATCGATTGAATATAGCATTCCAAAAGCATCGAAGGTACAAATTCACATTTATAATATTACAGGTCAATTGGTTGCAACTTTGATTAATGATCACCAACCTGCAGGAAATTATAGGTTGAATTATAATGCTTCAGGTTTGTCAACGGGTCTTTATTTCTATACAATTCATGCAGGTGAATTCCATGCAACAAAACGTATGATTTTAATTAAGTAAGAAAGTGAAACCGCAAATGAATCAGAGCTTAAAAATAAGTATCGCAATATTCGTAATATTTTTGATCGTGTTAAAAAATGATCTTGTCGCACAGCAATCGAATGCATTTATCCTTGACTTGAATTTATTGTCAAAGGTAAGAGAATCTATTCAGGCGAATAAAAAAGAATATAAAGAACCATATAAAAAATTATTAAGAGATGCCGATAAAATATTAGAAGAAGGACCCTGGTCAATAACCGAAAAAGAACAAACACCCCCGAGCGGTGATAAACATGATTATATGAGTTTGGGTAAATATTGGTGGCCCGATCCGTCGAAGCCGGATGGATTACCTTATATTCGAAAAGATGGAGAAACTAATCCGGAAACAGAAACAATAAGCGATTCTAAATATTTCGATAAGGTTGGTAAAAATGTACAGATTTTTGGACTCGCCTACTTTTTCAGCGGAGATGAAAAATACGCCGAGAAAGCTGTATCGCTTATTAAAACATGGTTCATAGACCCCAAAACTAAAATGAATCCGAATTTTAATTTCGGTCAGATGATAAAGGGAAAGAAATCGGAAGGAATGCCGTCAGGACTTATCGAATCGAGACCGTTTCATCAAGTAATTGAGGGCGTTGGGTTCATGGAAGGTTCGAAATCATGGACAGAGGCTGACCAGAAGAGCTTGGTTGAATGGTTTGGTAAATATTATCAATGGCTCAATGAAAGCGATATAGCATTGAAAGAGTCTGCCTCGACGAATAATCATGGAATATGGTTCGATGTTCAGAAAGTCTCGATTGCGTTATTTATCGGCAAACGAGACGATGCTACAGCGATAGTAAATGAAGCCAAAGCCAAAAGAATAGCAGCACAAATTGATACAGAAGGTAAGCAGGCACGTGAGCTTGCCCGGACCAGATCGCTTCATTATACTTATTTCAACATCGATGCGATGTTTAAACTTGCCTCACTTGCAGAAAAAGTTGGCGTTGATCTTTGGAGCTACAAAACAGAAGACGACCGTTCAATTAAAAAAGCTCTCGATTGGGTAATGCCGTATGTTCTGAGAGAAAAGAAATGGGAAAATGAACAGATTGATGAATTCAAGATGGAAAGGTTTTATCCGATATTTTTGCAGGCAGCTTATCAGTATAAAGATGAAAAATATTTGAAAGCTGCTGATGAGGTAAGTGTTGAGAATACATTCAAAGATAAAATAAACTTATGCTATCCTCGTAAATGAAATCTATAATTATCCGAATCATACTTTTAAATGACATCTCGCTTTAAAGAATATTTGATCAGTTTTATTGTCTCCGTTTGTTTTGTGGTGATAGTAACAGGATGTGCGGGCGGAAGTGAAGTAGCTCTGACTTCTGATACTGTTCAGCATGCAATCGATTTCGCAACAACACGATTGAAACAAACCGCGATTCAATACGGCGATAGCATACTGTTCCCAAGGAGCACCAGCGATGATGGTAAATGGAAAACTGTCCCTCCCCGTGACTGGACGAGCGGATTTTTCCCCGGATGTTTATGGTATATGTCTGATTTGAAGCATGATTCTATGTTTCAAGAACTTGCCGAGAGATGGACAGTAGGTCTAACAGAGCAACAATATCTTACACAAACTCACGATATCGGATTTATTATCTTCAACAGTTTCGGTAAAGGTTATGAATTCACAAATAATGAATCATATAAACCGATAATTCTTCAAGCAGCGCATTCGTTGATGACAAGGTATAATCCAAAAGTCGGTTGTATCAAATCATGGGATGGAAGAAAATGGGGCTATCCGGTTATTATCGATAATATGATGAATCTTGAATTACTCCTCTGGTCATCCCGGAATGGAGGAACACAAGAGATGTATGATGCCGCTGTATCTCATGCCCGCCAGACTGCAAAAAATCATTTTCGATCCGATGGCAGTACTTACCATGTAGTTGACTATGATACGTTAACTGGGAAGGTGATTGCAAAAGAAACACATCAGGGATTTGCTAATGAATCTGTCTGGGCGCGCGGGCAGGCATGGGCGATATATGGATTTACAATGGCATACAGATACACTCATGAACCTGAGTTTCTTGAAGCGGCAACCAAATCTGCTAATTGGTTCATCGATCATTTGCCGGTCGATCATGTGCCTTACTGGGATTTCATGTCACCCAATATTCCGAACGATGAAAAAGATGTATCAGCCGCGGCAATTGCCGGAAGCGCTTTACTGGAATTGAAGAATTACACTGATAACCCAGCTCAGAAAAGTAAGTTCGAAAAATCAGCATTTGAAATTATAAACACACTTTGCTCATCGAGTTATCTTGCTGAGGGAACTAATTCATGCGCTATTTTAAATCATGCTGTCGGGAACCATCCGAAAGATTCAGAAATTGACGTGTCATTAATATATGCCGACTATTATTTCTTAGAAGCGCTGTCAAGACTTACCGTTATCAATTCAAAACATGGAGATGCAATAAAGTGAAAATCAAATTTATTTCAATATTTATAGTCTTAACAATTTTCTTTTCAATCGATGGATTGGGGCAACATTTGCGGCTTTACATTAAAGCCAAAAATCCGTCAAACTTCAATCGGAACAGTGAGACAATTGTTCTTAACTGGGATTTGTTGAAGAAAAATGCTCCGTGGCTCGATTCCTCAAAAATTGTTGTACTTGACTCCAAGGATAATAAGTTAATAACACAATCAATAGAAAATGAATTTCTGTTTCAATCCGATTTCAATCCGAAAGAAACAAAAACATTTATAATTTATAACGATTCATCAACAAACCTGACATATGAATCGTTGACGGATGCAAAATTTATTCTTCCACGCCAGGATGTAACGTGGGAAAATGACCGCATTGCTCATCGAATTTACGGATCGCCGCTCGCCGGTGACGTTCTCAACGGTGTCGATGTTTGGGTTAAGCGTGTTCGTAATCTTATAATGGATAAATGGTATGCAGGCGATTCTCTTAAAGGAAAGGCAAGAGTTTCTTATCATGTTGATCACGGAGAAGGGGCAGATTTTTTTACCGTCGGAAGATCTCTTGGTGCAGGAGGATGCGCGATATGGAAAGACAGTCTGTTTCATCAAACCGGACTGTTTAAATCTCATGAAATTATTGCTTCAGGACCGATTCGCGCAAAATTTACGGTTTGGTATGACGCTGATTCCATTAACGGGAAACCTTTTAAAGAAAAAAAGACATATACATTAGATGCCGGTCAGAATATGACCCGGATTGATGTCTCGTATTCCAATCTCCAGGAGAAAGGTAAAATATTAATTGCTGCAGGTTTAGTGAAACGGAAAAATACAACGCGCTATTCAGATAGCAAGCAGAGTTGGCTTAGCTTGTGGGGTGAAGTCAACGATGATTCCGCGAATGGATCACTCGGCATCGGTGTAATTATTCCAAATAAATCTTTTAAAAGTTTTGGTGAAGACAGCAGCCATTATCTGATCATCGGAAAAACCGATACGAACAAGCAGTTGACTTATTATGCCGGTGCTGGCTGGACACGAAGCGGAGATTTCAATGGCGTCGATGATTGGAATAATTATTTAAAAAGTTTTGCATTGCGATTACAGTCTCCATTAAAGATTTCAATATCCAGAAAAAAATAGTACTTCAATTAATCTATGAAACTGTTAAACACATTATTATTTATTCTCCTGCCCGGAACAATAATCTGCAATTTGCCGGTCCACTCATCTGAAACGTTGAAGAATCAAAATTATTTCAACGGCTCGCGGCAGGTTTTAATAAACGATGATTGGAAATATCTTGAAGATCCTATTGAGGATGTAAATAAGTTGTCTAAATCGATTGAAACCTGGGAAAACATCCTTTTACCGCATACATGGAATGCGTTTGATGCCGTTGACCCGATACCGGGCTATAGAAGGAGTGCGGGTTGGTATGAGAAAAAGCTTTTTGTTCCAGTATCAATAAAAGATTCAAGAGTCATATTGTATTTCGAAGGTGTCAATACCCAGAGCAAAGTTTTTGTGAATAAGCAATATGCCGGCGGACATGTAGGCGGTTATATTGGATTTGAAATCGATATCACTCCGTTCCTCAAGATAGGTTCATCAAACATAATAAACATTCGTGCCGACAATTCGATTAATCCAGATATTGTTCCGTCTCAAAAATCGGATTTCTTTATTTATGGCGGTATAACGCGGAATGTTTGGCTGAAAGTAGTCTCTCCGGTGTATATAAAATCATTCAAAGTAAATACTCTGGAAGTCAGTAAGCAAACGGCGCGGACAAATCTCGAAATTGCAATTGTTAATGCGAAACCCGGGATTTCCGATTTGAGCATCGAAGCTGTAGTCAAAGATAAATCTGATAAGATTGTAATGCAGTCGACTGCACAAAAAACATTTTTACCAGATCAAAATTCAATAGCCGTTGATTTTCCTGCTCTCACTAATCCGATTCTATGGTCGCCTTCTGATCCGTCGCTTTATACAGTGAAAGTTTATCTGAAACAATCCGGAAAGATTGTCGACAGTGTCTTAGATCATTTTGGATATCGCTGGTTTGAATTTAAAGAGCATGGACCTTTTTATCTGAACGGTGAGAGATTATTACTCCGTGGAACTCAGCGTCATGAAGAATACGCAGGTTTAGGAAATGCGCTGCCGGATAGTCTTCAAAGAAAAGATATAGTTTTAGCGAAGGAGATGGGCACTAATTTCTTAAGACTTGCACATTATCCCCAAGCCCCGGAAGTCTACAAAGCATGTGATGAATTGGGTATTCTCGTGTGGGATGAACTCCCATGGTGCCGGGGCGGAGTTGGCGGCAATGTATGGAAAGAAAACACACGGAAAATGCTGAAAGAATTAATAGATCAAAATTATAATCATCCGAGCATTATAATGTGGTCATTGGGGAATGAACTTTACTGGGAACCGGATTTCCCGGGCGGTGATAATAATGATTCTCTTCGTTCATTTCTCTCATTATTAAACTCTGACGCTCATACGCTCGATCCAGGTCGTGTTACAACTATCAGAAAATATTATGAAGGATCGGATATTACCGATGTGTTCTCACCTTCGATTTGGTCAGGCTGGTATAGTGGCGCGTATTTCGATTATGAAAAAACAATCACCGACGCGCGTGATAAATATAAAAGATTGTTCCATGCGGAGTACGGAGGAGACAGTTACCTCGGCAGACATACTGAAACTCCGATTACAGGTGAGGGTTATGTTGTTGCGGAAGGGAAAGATACGGTTAAAAACAAGTTAAAAAATATTTCCTTGAGCAGTGATTGGAGCGAAAATTATATAGTTAATCTATTCGATTGGTATCTTCATGTTTCAGAAAAACTCGATTGGTTCACGGGCAGCGCTCAATGGATATTAAAAGATTTTGGAACTCCGTTAAGGCCAGAGAATCCGATCCCATACATAAACCAAAAAGGTGTAGTCGATAGAAATGGTAAACCCAAAGACGCCTTTTATGTGTACAAAAGTTACTGGACCACAGATCCAAAGTTTTGTTACATAGAATCGCATACCTGGACAGATCGCAAAGGTCCGAAAAATTTAAATCGGACAGTTAAAGTGTACAGCAATTGCGATGAAGTTGAATTCCTCCTAAATGGAGTTAGTGAAGGCAGGCACAGGCGGGATATAAATATATTCCCCGCCTGTGGATTGTCCTGGTCGATAAATTTCAATGAAGGAAAAAATTCACTAAAAGCGATCGGCTATTCAAACGGCACTAGAGTTTGTGAAGATTCAATGAGTGTGAATTATACATATAATAAAAGCGGAGAGGCAGATCATCTTGTTCTCTCATCATCACGATTGGATAATGGTAATACTCTTGTTACTGCCATTGCAGTGGATAAGAACAATCAACGGAATCTTGATTACAGCAAGCGAGTTTACTTTACCGCAGAAGGATCAGGGAAGTTTCTAGAAAATTACGGAACTCCGACAAGAAGTTCTATCATAGAGATGACTAACGGAAAAGCACAGATTGAGTTTAAACCAGAAAAATCCGGAACGGCGATCATAGAAGTTCGTAATCAGGATTTTAAAGGCGCGTATTTACGAATTGAAGATAATAAGGAATAAAGAATTATGGATGTAAGATATACAACAGATCCCGAATCGATTAAAAGGATGACAACCGAGGAACTCAGAAAGTTGTATCTGATTGATTCTCTTTTTAAGTCTGATACAATTCCGATGACATATTCAGACATCGATCGTTCAATCACAGGCACTGCAGTCCCGGTAAAAGAATCTCTGAAACTTCTAAGCAGTAAAAAAGAGATGGCTGCCGAATATTTCACTGAACGTCGTGAGATTGGAATTATCAATATCGGAAGTGAAGGATCAATAACCGTAGACGGGAAAAAATTCCCGATGAGTCATAAAGATACTTTGTATGTGGGAAAAGAAAGTATCGATATTCTTTTTGGCAGTAATGATTCGAAGAATCCGGCGATGTTTTATTTCGTAAGTTACCCCGCTCATAAAAAATATCCGACCGCTCATGCTAAATTTTCGGACGCGGCTCCATCAAAGTTGGGGAGCGTTAAAGACGCAAATTCCAGAACAATATTTAAATATATCCATCCGAACGGAATTCAAAGCTGCCAGCTCGTTATGGGTTTGACTGAACTTGAAGAAGGCAGCGTCTGGAATACAATGCCGCCGCATACACATCAGCGGAGGTCTGAAGTTTATATGTATTTCAATCTTGGCGAAACAGGTAAGGTAATTCATTTGATGGGTTCACCTGATGAAACTAAACATATTATCATGCGGAATGGACAAGCTGTTTTATCTCCAAGCTGGTCGATTCATTCCGGTGTCGGTACAAAAAACTATTCATTCGTCTGGGCAATGGGTGGCGAGAATCAGGTTTTTGACGACATGGATTCAGTGGATATGAATAATTTTCGATAAAAATTTCTCGTTAATAATAGGGATGAAAAAATAAATGGCAATGAAAATTTTAAAAGAATCTGAAACAGAATTTGATCTGTTATCACTCGGAGAATGTATGATACGTTTGAGTCCGCCCGGACATCAACGCATTGAATTTTCAAATATATTCGAGGTTTACGCCGGTGGCGGTGAGTACAATGTTTCTTACGCGCTGGCACGCTATGGCATGAGAACAGGGTGGATTTCCAGGTTGGTTGATAACCCGCTTGGACATTTTATTAAGAACCATGCGCTTGCAAGCGGGATGGATATAAGTGAAGTGATATGGGTGCCCTATGATGGTGCAGGACGAACAGACCGAATCGGTTTAAATTTTACAGAAGTTGGAATCGGAGTTCGTGCAAGCGTATCAATGTACGATCGCGGTCATACAGCGGTGTCGCATATGAAGCAGGGGGAAGTGAACTGGAAAAGAATTTTCAAGAATCGTAAAGTCCGCTGGTTTCATACAGGTGGTATTTTCTCTGCCTTAAATGATTCTTGTGCGGCAGTAACACTTGAAGCGATCAAAGCTGCCCATCAATCCGGAACAATAGTCAGTTATGACTTGAATTTCCGGAGTAAATTGTGGACAAGTAAAAAGGCGATCGCGGTTACTAAAAAGCTCATGCCATTTATCGATGTCATCATCGGCAATGAAGAAGATTTTCAGAAAGTTTTAGGATTTGAAGTTGAAGGGACTGACGAAAATCTCAACCATCTGCCCGTTGAAGCATATAAAAATATGGTGAAGAAAGTTGTTAAAACTTATCCTCACATAAAAATTGTCGGTACAACTCTAAGAGAGGTAAAATCGGGGCTTGTTAATAGCTGGTCTGCAATCATGTATATTGACGGCAAGTTTTATGAATCGAAGAAATACAACAATCTGGAAATTGAAGATCGAGTTGGCGGCGGCGACGGATTTTGCAGCGGTTTTATTTACGGATTGATGCACGGCATGACACCGCAAGAATGTGTCGAAATGGGCGCGGCTCATGGAGCGTTACTTCAAAGCACGCGCGGCGATACAAGTATGGTTACAATGGAAGAAATAAAACATGTAATGAACGGCGGTTGTGCAAGAATTAAAAGGTAGAAAATTAAATCTCTTGAAATTATAAAAGGAAATTATAAATGAATCTTAAGAATAAAGTGGCAATAGTTACAGGCGGCGCCCGCGATATTGGAAGAGCCGTGTCAATCAAACTTGCATCCCTCGGCGCTTCTGTTGCGTTAAACTATTATGATAATCCTGACGATGCCAAAGAAACGGTTCAGACAATTCAATCGGCCGGCGGAAAAGCGGTCGCAGTTCAGGGCGATATGACAAAGCCATCCGATATTCAAAAGCTTGTTGAACAGACTCAGAAAGAGTTCGGAAAAACTATTCATATCCTTGTCAATATTGCAGGCGGACTTGTTGGAAGAAAAAAAATAGATGAGATGGATGAAGCATTCTGGGACTTTGTGATTACTCTTAATCTGAAAAGTGTTTTTCTTGTAACGAAAGCCGTTCTTCCTCATATGGCAGACGGTGGTGCGGTTGTAAATTTCGCTTCACAGGCAGCTCGTGACGGCGGCGGTCCGGGTGCGATTGCTTATTCTTCGGCAAAAGGCGGAGTGATGACATTCACGCGCGGATTGGCAAAAGAATTGGGTCCCAGAAAAATCAGGGTCAATTCAATTTCTCCCGGAATGATTAATACAACTTTTCATAACACGTTCACCAAACCGGAAGTACGACAGCGTGTCGCAGCAGCTACACCCTTAGGACGTGAAGGCGAGGCGCATGAAGTTGCAGAATTGACGGCTTATCTCATCTCCGATGATTCTTCATTCATTAATGGTGCTTCTATTGATATTAACGGCGGAACATATTTCTCTTAATCTTTATGAAAAAAATAATTTTATTGACAGATTTATTTTTACTTTTCTTCTTCTGTACCTGCGTGCAAATATCATTTGCTCAGGCAGAGCATCCTCGTCTTATTTTAACAGCAGGCGATGTTAATTTGATAAAAGAAGGATTGGGTAAATATCCTTTATTTGATTTGTCGGTCAATCAGGCGAAAGATAAAATCGAAACCGCACTTAAAAATCCGATTGATGTTCCAATTCCAAAAGATGCAGGTGGATATACTCACGAAAAGCATAAGAAAAATTATAACGAAATGTATTTAGCAGGAGTTCTCTACTCAGTAACGAAGGACGAACGGTATGCTAAATTCATTCGTGATATGCTTATGAAGTATGCCGATCTGTATCCAACACTCAAAAACCATCCGATGGCTGCAGGTGAATCGGTGGGGCGATTATTCTGGCAAACATTGAACGAAACTGTGTGGCTGGTTCATACTTCTCAGGCATACGATTGCATCTATGAATATCTTTCACAGAAAGAACGCGATAAGATTGAAAAATCAGTTCTGCGTCCGATGGCGAAGTTTTTTACAGAAGAACATGCGCCTGAATTTAATCGCATTCATAATCACGGTACGTGGACTGTCACCGCTGTAGGCATGCTCGGATATGCTTTGCACGATAAAGATTTGGTTGAAAAAGCTTTGTATGGAACGAAGAAAGATGGTAACGGCGGATTCCTTAAACAATTAGATTTATTGTTTTCGCCAGATGGGTATTATACCGAAGGTGCGTATTATATCAGATATGCCATTCTGCCTTTTGTTCTTTTTGCGCAAGCCATAGAAAACAATCAACCGGAGTTGAGAATATTTGAATACAGAAATCAAATATTGAAGAAAGCATTTTACTCGGCAATGCAATTGACATATACAGATGGTCGGTTTATTCCGTTCAATGATGCGTTAAAAGATATGAGATTCACAGCCAATGAAATGGTTACTGCTCTCGATATTACCTACCGGCAATACGGCGCGGATCATACTCTGTTAAGCATTGCTAAAGAACAAAACGCCGTGTTACTCAATGGTGCCGGATTGGCAGTTGCCCGCGATCTTACGACATTCCCGAATCCCCCGATGTTCGAATGGAAAAGTGTTGAACTGACAGACGGCGCTAACGGAGATGAAGGTGCGGTCGGTATACTCAGATCAGGTCCCGTTTCTGATCAGACATTGGCTTTGTTGAAATATCCGGCGCAGGGTATGGGGCATGGTCATTTCGACCGTTTGAATTTCATCTATTATAATCAGGGCAGGGAATTATTGCAGGATTACGGTTCGGTTAGATTCATTAACATTGAACCGAAATTCGGCGGTCGTTATATGAAAGAAAATAATACATGGGCAAAACAAACCATCTCGCATAATACTATAACGGTCGATGAAAGATCACAATTCGAAGGGAAATTATCAATTGCGGAAAAGAACCCGGGAGAAAGACATTTCTTTTCAACGTCGGATCCGAATTTGCAAGTGATGAGCGGAAAAGCTTCGAATACTTATCCCGGTGTACAAATGCAAAGGACAATTGCAGTAGTGAAAGATCAGAAATTTTCCGAACCTGTTGTGATAGATATTTTTAGAGTTACATCCGATCAACAACATCAGTACGATCTGCCGTTCTATTATATGGGACAATTCATACATACAAATTTAAAATATAATGGATTCGATAAAGAGCAAAAGCCATTCGGTGAAGCAAATGGCTATCAATATCTATGGAAGGAAGCTGAGGGTAATGCTGACGGCTCTGCCCAATTTACATGGCTGAACGGACAGAGATATTATTCCATAACAACTTCTGCCGATTCAACAACGAAAGTTTTCTTTACCCGCATCGGCGCATCCGATCCTGAATACAATCTCAGACGTGAACCCGCGGTCATACTCAGAACTAATGCCCGGTCGCACGTTTATGCATCTTTTCTTGAACCGCACGGATATTTTGAACCGGTGGCTGAACGGTCGGACGGAGCAACAGGAATTGTGAATGAAGTGAATGTTGTATCGTCAACAGACGAAGCGACAATTGTTGAGATCAAAGGCAAAGATTCTTTGTGTTGGACAATAATGATAAATAACGGACCTGCATTGGATACTAAGAATCACGAAGTTTCTGTAAACGGAAAAATATATAAATGGACGGGAAATTTTTCAATTCAAAAACATTAACAAGAAAGAATCTTATGAAAACAAATTCGGAATTATTCATAGAAGGTAAATCAATAGCATGGGAAGTCGTTGGCGATGGTGTTCGCCGCAGAATTCTCGGATATGATCCTAACCTGATGATGGTTTATGTTGAATTTAAAAAGGGATCGATCGGATATTTACACAAACATCCACATACACAGGTAACTTATATTGAATCCGGCTCATTCGAAGTTCAAATAGGAACTGAGAAAAAGAAACTTGGTGCCGGCGATTGTTACTTTATTCCTCCGAATATTGAACATGGTGTTGTTGCCCTTGAAGACAGCAAATTAACAGATGTATTCACTCCGGTACGCGAAGATTTTCTTAAACCAAAAGGATAATAAGTATCATGAAGAAAGTAAAAGGACTTCGGTGGTGGATAATCGGTTTAATTTCGATGGTTACGGTCATTAATTATATCGACCGGAACGCTCTTGGTATTATGTGGCCCTCGATTTCTCAGGATTTAGGTTTATCGAAAGATCATTACACGCTGATTGTAACATTCTTCATGGTTGCCTACGCCATCAGTCAAAGTGTTTCGGGTAAAATGTACGATTGGCTCGGCACAAGAATGGGCTTTGTTATTTCGATTGCAATCTGGTCGGTCTCATCTGCTCTGCACGGACTTTCGCGCGGCTTGGCATCGTTCGGATTTTTAAGAGCGACTCTTGGTTTTGGTGAAGCAGGCAACTGGCCCGGCGCGGCAAAATCAAATGCTGAATGGCATCCGATTAAAGAAAGGGCGCTGGCTCAGGGATTATTCAATGGCGGCGCATCGGTTGGAGCCATTATTTCAGCGCCTCTTATCGCTTTTCTCTATACATATCTTGGATGGAGAGCGACATTCCCGGTGATTGCCACCTTTAGTTTATTGTGGCTAATTCCATGGCTCATTATCAATAAAGGTTTACCGAAAACTCATCCGTGGATTACGGAAGAAGAGAAAGAATTTATTCTTTCAGGTCAGAAAACAAAATCTGATAATTCCGGTGATACGGAGAGAAGATTAAAGTGGCGCGAGCTTTTACGCTACAAGCAAACATATTCAGTTATCGTTGGCAGATTCTTTCTTGATCCGATATGGTGGATGTTTGTAAGCTGGCTTCCAATTTATCTCAACGAACAATTTAAATTCGATGTAAAACAGATCGGACTTTTCGCGTGGGTTCCGTATGTTGGCGCGGCGGCAGGAAGTATTTCAGGCGGATGGTTTTCCGGATTTCTTATTAAAAAAGGTTGGACTGTTAGCAAGTCGAGGAAAACCGCAATTGTTATTGGTAACGTGATTTGTCTGCCCGCATTAATTTTAACTGCTTTCGCCAGCACGCCGATTTCGGCAGTGTTACTGATCGCGGTAATCCTTTTCGGTTTTCAGGTTTCCATCAATAATATCCAAACGCTGCCGAGCGATTTTCTTACGGGCAAATCTGTCGGGTCGCTTGCCGGACTTGGCGGGACAGCGGCGGTATTCGGTGTGTTGATTACAATGTGGTTAGTGCCAACATTAACAAAAGTAAGCTGGGCTCCGTTCTTTATAATGGGTGCGTTATTGGTACCGCTCGGTGTTGCCGCAATTTATATGTTCGCGGGAACAATTGAACGAATTGAATTAAAAGAAATTTCAAAATAAAAAATAGAATCTGTTTTATGGAAATATTTGATTTAACAAGTAAAGTCGCCATCGTAACCGGATCAAGCACGGGGCTTGGTCAGGGAATGTCGCTCGGTTTAGCCGAAGCCGGCGCCGATTTGGTTTTGGTTGATATTGTCGATTCAAAAGAAACCGCAGAAAAAATTAAAGCGCTTGGAAGGAAATCTTTAACGGTTATTGCTGATCTGTCGCGGATGGATGCGATAAACGATCTGGTAAAAAAAACTCTAGAAACTTTTGGAAAGATTGATATTCTTATCAATAATGCCGGGATAATCAGAAGAACACCGGCAATAGATTTCACCGAAAAAGACTGGGACGATGTGATGGCTCTGAATTCAAAAACAGTGTTCTTCCTCAGTCAAGCAGTCGCGCGCGATATGATGAAACGTAAGTCAGGCAAAATAATAAATATTGCCTCGTTGCTAAGTTTTTCAGGCGGTATAACTGTTCCGTCATATTCTGCAAGCAAAGGCGCGGTCGCGCAAATTACGAAGGCGCTTGCGAACGAGTGGGCTCAATACGGACTTAACATCAATGCCATTGCCCCGGGTTACATGATTACGAATAATACGGCGAATCTTCGAAAAGATCCTGAACGCACAAAATCGATTTCCGATAGAATCCCAGCCGGACGCTGGGGAACACCCGACGATTTAAAAGGCGCGGCAATATTTTTAGCTTCATCTGCTTCCGATTACATTAACGGTCATGTACTGTTAGTGGATGGCGGATGGATGGCGAGATAAATTTAAAACATGAAACACAACATCATAGAAAATATTACTAATCCATTCAACAAACTTAACTCAAAGGAGTTGTTTATGAAACCAATTCTATTCAATTCAATCTTTGTGCTTGTGCTGATATTCGCAAACGTCAGTATTGGTGCAGCCGGGGATATCCGATCTTCCGGATTAAAGGGGTATTGGGATGCCGACTCAACATGGGAGCTTGGGATAAAACCGAATGCCGGCGATAATGTTATTATTGCAGACAATGATACGGTTACTTTTAACATCCCCAAAGATTCTAATGCGACTTTAATGAATCTTACTGTTGGCGCAAATGCCATGTTTCGGACTTCTCGGCGAATAATTACTGGTCTTACAATTTTTGGTGATTTGAATGTTTCAGGCGGAGGAGCATTTAAAGTGCAGAACCGCGATACAGGTGCTCTTGCCCCACTCGATCTAATTCATGAACTGCACATTTATGGAAATATTCTCCATAACGGTTCTGTCTTCGACATGCGAACCGGAACTGCCAGCACAGTTCCATCAGTTAGCACGTTAGGTTCCATACATGTTTTCTTCGAGGGTTCAGCCAACAACACAGTGACAATTAATGGCACATATACAACAACGAATAACGATTTCAATGCAATCACTATTAATAAAACAGGTACAGGAAGAGTTGTACTGGGTAATAATTTATATATTAATGGCGGAAGTTCCAGCCAACCGAACGGCCAGCCGTATCTGACTTTTAAGCGAGGTATAGTTCAAACAGGTGATTTTGCTTTTGTCCATCTTACAAGAACCGATACTCTTATGAGACCGGGATCTGATTCAAGTTATGTCCTCGGTGCTATGGGAAGAGGTATTACAGATTCAAAGGGCGGATCTAAACCGTTTTATATTGGAGATGAATTCGGATATCGTCCTGTAAAAGTTTATACAACAACTCCGGGGACAGGAGCGGGTCATCATATAATTGTTCGTGTTATACATGCCGACGCGAACACCGGTTCAAGCACCTTAAACGGCAATATTGATAAGATTTCAAAAGTACGGTATTTCAAAGTTTCATATCATAATGTGGGAGCTGGCGCCCCAACCATGGAAGTTGCCAAAATGAATTTAAGTTATGGTTTAGATGATGGGATACGCGGCGGGAACTATGATCTTCGAGTTGCATATTCTAAAGATGAACGGCTCAATTGGAATGGTATAGCAGAACTTGATTCACACAAAACAAATCTAACCAGATCGTTATTGCCCCGATCAATAACTCCCGATTCAATCAGACCTTCTTTTATTACATTGAATGCAAACAGCACCGATTGTTTCTATACTGCTCTTGCAGACACTAACGGCGGATTGAATCCATTAGACGGAACTGTCGGCGGATTTTCTCCATCCTTAAAAAATATCTCTTTCGGCAATGTGCTGTTATGCGCTGTGAAGAAAGACAGTATTACCATTACCAATAGCGGAACAGGCGATATTACAATTAGATCGCATACCGAAGTTGATTCAGCAGAATTTGAAACATCTCCGGGTGCACCTATTACAATTCCCGCTTCTGCAACTCAAACATTTTATTTCCGTTTTACTCCGGGATCTCTCGGACTTAAAAACACAAATATTTTATTCTATCACGATGGTCCGGATAGCCCAGACACACTGACAGCAGAGGGACTGGCGGTGGATCCAACTGATATTTCAGTTAGTTTAAACTCGAAGTGGAATATGATTTCGCTTCCTGTTAATGTTTGCAACGATACTATGCTGGCATTGTTCCCTTCTGCTAAGACTAATGCATACAGATATGAAGGCGGCTCATATAAAGTTAGTACAACTTTGCAAAGCGGTGTAGGGTACTGGATAAAATTAGACAACGCCGAAACGTTTACTCTTTCAGGTTCTTTAATCGATGTCAATTCAGTCCCTGTTGTGTCGGGGTGGAATTTGATTGGTGCAATTTCTAAAACAATTTCTCTCGATTCAGTAACTCCGGTTGGAACAACACTCAGTTCCATGTTCTTCGCGTATGATCAGAGTTACACGAATGCAGATTCTTTAAGACCCGGTAAAGCCTATTGGATCAAAGCAGATCAAGCAGGACGTATTGAATTTATAGGTAGGGGACTTGCATCGAAATCGGTTTCAGCTATGGAAACTTTAAAAGATCTTAACAAACTTTTCATCACCGACTCAGAGGGAAAAACCCAAACATTGTATTTCGGAAATTCATCAACCTCAGTGAACAATTCTGTTTCTATGTTCGAGATGCCGCCGCTTCCGCCTGCAGGATCGTTCGATGTGAGATTTGCATCTAACAGATTTGCGGAAATCGACGGATCGGTTTTACCGATACAAATTTCTTCTGCAAAATATCCGGTGATGATTTCATGGGAATTGAAATCCGGTTCAAAAGGAAATATTTTGAAAGTAGATGGCAGAGAGATTTCGATGAACTCAGGCGAATCATTCCGGATTGAAAATCCAGATTCAAAGTTAGCGATAAAGTTATCGATAGGAAATCAAATTCCGAAAGAATTTGTGCTCGAGCAGAATTATCCGAATCCTTTCAACCCGGTGACAAAAATTTCATTCGCATTACCGCAGGCATCTGTTGTAACGTTGAAGGTTTTCAATCTGCTCGGACAGGAAGTTGCATCATTGCTCGATCAGGTTTCGATGGAAGCAGGGTATCGGAATGTGGAATTTAACAGTCAAAATCTGCCCAGCGGAATTTACATCTATAAAATAAATGTGGAAATCGCAACCTCACCTGATAACTTAACAAACGTTAAATCGTTCACCGGTGTTCGGAAGATGACTTTGCTTAAATAATAAAGCATAACAACTTAGAGGTGCAGAAAGTTACGTAAAGTAAATAATGAATCGAAAAAACCTTCCGGGTTTACAAATTGTGAATCCGGACGGTTTTACTTCAATGTTTACTTTGATTATAAGAGAAAAATTTACTTATTTTGTTTATTCTCAATAAAAGTTTCAAACTATCTCCCACAAATTCTTCAACAGGACGATAGCATATTCAACACAACACGAAAAAAATATTTTTTTATCATTAATCAACTAATCTACAAAAATTTAATTAAGAGGTTTCAAATGAAAACCTATTTACAATTTTTTATTATAGTTTTAGTCGCTGTCCTGTTAATCGGGACGACGGCAACGTCACAGACTACAGGTGACTGGCGCAGTTTGGTTACTCCGGGCAGTTGGATAGTAGCTAATAACTGGGAACAATTCGATGGAACCAATTGGGTCACTTCTACAACGATACCCGGAGCAACAGCAGCAACGGATTCAACTAGAAGTGTAACCATCCGATCCGGCCATACGATGACGATGACTAATGCGACCAAACACATGAAGAATCTTATCGTTGAATCAGGAGCGGTATTAAATTCGAATGTTGTTCTTCCAACCACGGCTTATCCTAGGTATTATGGGAATGTCACCGTTGACGGAACATACGGAAGTCCAACGGATGGAATGGGAGTCGGGTTTTATGAAGCTATATCTCTTGCCAACCCCACACCCACTCCGACGACTCATACTATCAGCGGCAGTGGAACTATATATATGAGCCGGATTCAACCACAAGTAAACGGGCAAACAATTATCTTCGATGCGAATTTAACCGCAACATACGCTGGGTCAACCGGCACCGGATCGACATCTATCTACAATAATGGTAAAGATAATATTACGTTTACTCTCAATTCCGGCAAGACATTAACGCTTGCTAATAACTCTTACATTGCTGCGGGAACGAGCGGCTCTACTGGTACAGCATTAAATCTCACCTTGAACATTTATGGCACACTTACTACAGGATCAACTAACGCGCAAATTAATCTCGCGGCGCTTACTGCAAAGACTCAGGCGTTATATGTGTTTAACGGTGGTATTGTAAACTTGGGATCAAACATCAGGTGTGACGCTACAACAGGAGCTACAACCATTATTGATGTTGCGCAAGGTGGAACCATTAATTGTACCGGTACAGCTCAGTTTAATTGTGGACCGGCAACAACAACAGTAAATGGTACAATTGATTTTGGTACATTTAGCACATCGACTCGTAATATTGGAACGGCTACGGTCGGGTCAACTGGAAAATTATTGTTTAAAGATGGTGCATGGCCAACAGGTGCAATTACTTTAAGTTCCGGATCAACGGTTGAGTATTATGGAACCTCTGCATTAACACTTGGTACATCTCCAACATCGTACCAAAATTTAATCATGAATAATTCTGCCGGATTAACACTCGGTACAAACGCAACTGTTAATGGCACGCTTACATTGAATGGCGGAAATATTTCAACAGGTGCTTACGCTTTAAGCTTATCTTCAACAGGATCTATTTCAAGAACAAGCGGTTTCATCAATGGAACATTCCAAAAATATATCGGCACCGGAACCGGTGTTACAAAAACATTTGAAATCGGAAGCGGCAGCGATTACACGCCGGTTGATGTTACATTTGCAAATGTAACCACTGCAGGTGATCTGAGCGCCAAATCAACAGGTTCAGATCATGCAAACCTGCTTTATTCTCAAATCGACCCTGCCAAGAGTCTAAACAGATACTACACTCTAACGAATAACGTTACAACACCGGTAGGTTTCGATAACTACAATGCAGTATTTAATTTTGTGTCGGGTGATGTTGATGGCTCGGCAAATACAAATAATTTTCTCGCACAAAAATATAACGGAAGTGCATGGTCTGGTTTGACGGTTGGGAATAAAACCGGTACAAGCACAGAAGTTACAGGTGCAACATCTTTCAGCGATTTTGCATTCGGTGAAGAAGCCCAATATACTTTAACTACAAATGCAACAAACGGTTCAGTAGCAAAATCACCCGATCAAGCTACATATACTTCGGGTACAAATGTGACCGTTACTGCAACTCCGAACACAGGATACAATTTTGTTAATTGGTCTGGTGATCTTACTTCGTCCAACAATCCTGAAACGATTGCGATGTATGGCAACAAATCGGTGACTGCAAACTTTGTATTAAAAACTTACATATTAACATATACTGCCGGTGCTAATGGCAGTATAAGCGGTACAACTCCTCAAACGGTGAATCATGGTTCGGATGGCAGTGCAGTTACAGCGGTGCCAAACACTGGATATCACTTCGTTGATTGGAGCGATGCATCAACGGCTAATCCAAGAACAGACTTGGCAGTAACAGCCGATATTTCGGTTACTGCAAATTTTGCAATCAACCAATATACTTTAAGTACAACCGCAGTCAATGGCTCGATTACAAAAAGTCCTGATCAATTGACATACGATTATAACACAAGCGTTCAATTAACGGCAGTTCCGGATGGTGGATATACATTCACCGGATGGAGTGGTGATCTAACAGGATCAACAAATCCTGAGTCGCTAGTTATGGACGGCGACAAGAGTATTACGGCAAATTTCTCAACTACTGTATACACGTTAACAGTTAACGCCACTAATGGTACGGTAACAAAGAGTCCGGATCAGGCGAATTATTCTCCCAGCACTGTAGTAACATTAACAGCAGTGCCGAACACCGGATACAATTTTGTTGATTGGACAGGTGATTTGACGGGTTCTACCAATCCGAACACAATTACAATGGATGCCAACAAAAATGTTACGGCTAATTTCGCTATCAACACATATACATTGACAGTGAATTCAACCAACGGATCGGTAACCAAAACACCGGATCAATTAACATACGATCATGGTACAACCGTGAACCTGAGCGCGACAGCTAATAGCGGATACCATTTTGTAAATTGGAGCGGCGATTTGACGGGGTCGACAAATCCAGTCGATATTACGATGGATGCTAATAAGACGATCACTGCAAATTTTGCGATAGATCAATACACTCTTAGCATTACAGCCACTAATGGGTCAGTAACATTAAATCCGACGGGTGGTTCATACGACCCGAGCACGGTAGTGACATTGACACCTGTTCCGAATACCGGATATCATTTTGTCGATTGGTCAGGTGATCTGAGCGGATCAACAAATCCGAATACGATTACAATGGATGCCAATAAAAACGTTACTGCGAATTTTGCAATCAATACATATTCGCTTACGGTCAACGCATCTAACGGATCTGTTACTAAGACCCCGGATCAGACATCTTATGATCACGGTACAACCGTTAATCTCAGCGCTTCTGCTAACAGCGGATACCAGTTTGTTAATTGGAGCGGAGATTTAACCGGTTCAACGAACCCAGTCGATATTTCAATGGATGCCAACAAGACAATTACTGCTAATTTTGCAATAATTCAATATACATTAAGTGTTACTGCCATAAATGGAAGCGTTACACTTAATCCGACCGGTGGAACATACGATATTAATACTGTGGTTACATTAACACCGGTTCCAAATACCGGTTATCATTTTGTTGATTGGTCGGGTGATTTAAGCGGATCAGCAAATCCGACAACAATAACAATGGATGCCAATAAAAATGTAACGGCAAACTTTGCTATCAACACTTATACATTAACTATTAATGCAACAAACGGTTCGGTCACACTGAACCCGTCTGGCGGAACTTACAATCATGGAACAACAGTGCAGTTAACACCTGCCCCAGATCCAGGATATCAGTTCTCATCATGGAGCGGTGATCTTACAGGTACCGCGAATCCCGGTTCAATAGTTATGACAACTAATAAAACCGTCACGGCAAACTTTATACTAATCCCGGTTGGACCAACACCGCTTGCCGGTGATTATGGAACAGCGGCATCAGGTAATTGGGGCGTGGCTGGTACATGGGTTATTTGCGCCACAAACGGAACGTGGGTAGGTGCCACAGCTGCGGGCGCAGCACCGACTTCTGCCGTGAATGCATGGGTTAGGGGCGGACACAAGTTGAACGTCGAATCAAGCGGAAAGACCATCAAAAATCTTTTCATAGAAAATAATGGAATAATAGTTTGTGCAAACGTAAATCCGACCAGCTCACAAGTTTATGTAAGAATTTATGGTGATTCAGTTTATAATGGTGGATCGGTTGGTTTCGATCCTGCAACTCCAACAGTATATACTGCACTCGGGTTTGAAAATTACACGTCTAGCAAAACAGTAAAATTCACCGGACCTGGAACATATAAAGTCAGCCGTATTCGCCAAGGAAGCAGTGCTGTAAATACAGTAGCAATGATAGATCGTGATATGCTGTTGACATACGCCGGAAGCGGCGGTACTGGCGGTATGGCATGGTATTCACAAGGAGATAATGCGGGCTTAACAATTAATGCCGGCAAAACACTAACCGTGGTCGATTATGGTTACATTGGTGCAGCAAGCAGTGCTTCAGCCGATGGTAACAGTATATCAATTCTTGTTAATGGTACGCTCTCAATGTCTGGACCCAACTCTCAGGTGAGTTTAATGGCGGCAGCAGGAAAAACAATCTCATTGACCGTCAACGGTTTAGTTGATATTGGAAGATCGCTATCGGTTACAGGCACAACCGGTGTTACCAGTACACTCACAGTTAATTCTGGTGGCGAGTTAAGAGCAGGAAGTGCCGGTACAGGCGGTTTGATAGATTTTTCAAATGCATTGCAAACAATAACAGGTGCAGGCACTTTCACATTAGGTGCCGGGACTAATTTATTAGTCGGTGCTCCTGCTGGTATGGATCCGATAAGTGGTCCAATCCGCACCGCGGTACGAAACTTCCCGACTGGTGCTGGATATCGCTTCGTTGGAACATCTGCACAGGTGACGGGACCAGAATTCCCAACAAACGTACGCCGATTGACAATTGGAAATCCGGCAGGTGTTACACTCGGAAATAGTGTGAACGTTGATACCTCATTCACATTAACTGCCGGAACACTTATTACCGGTTCGAATATGTTAACTCTGCCTTCATGGGCTACAGTTACGCGTACAAGCGGACATGTCGTTGGTACTTTGAAGGAAGGTGTTGCAGTTGGAACAGCAGTTATTAAGAATTTTCCGATCGGAAATGCAACAAAATATTCACCGGTTGATATTACATTTGCAAACGTAACCACCGGTGGTGATCTAACAGTTACAACAACATCTACCGTACATCCACAGGTTGCATCATCAAAGATGGATCCGGCAAAATCGTTGAATCGCTATTATTCAGTTGCGAATAACGGTGTTGTATTCGATACCTATGATGCCAACTTTGGTTATGATGCGACTGATTATGCGTCGGGTGTCAATCCGCTCGCATTTATCGCACAGAAATATGATGGCGGTATATGGAATAACTTAAATCTCGGGACAAAAACAAGCACAAGCACACAAATAACTGGTTCAAACAGTTTCAGTGATTTTGCAATCGGTGAACCTATATCGTATGTAATCACATCTGCAGCATTTGGCACTGGTACAATTTCTCCAAGTGGCGCTGTGAGTGTATATGAAGGTAGTGATCAACAATTTATGCTAACTGCCGGCTTAGGTTCGTCGCTTGATAGTCTCGTTGTTGATGGAGTTTTATCTGATTCAACGACAAGTTATACATTTAAAAATGTAACTGCACCTCATACTATTACAGCATACTTCAAAACAGTTACAAAGACAATCGTTGCAACAGCACATGGAGATGGCACAATATTGCCTAGTGGCTCGGTTGAGGTAACTCAAGGAACTGATCAAGCATTTACAATGACTCCTTACCCCGGTGGTTCAGTCACGGATGTTTTGGTTGATGGTGTATCACAGGGTGCGATTACATCTTACACATTTACAAACGTTCAAGTTCCACATACTATAGACGCATATTTTTCAACGGTTAGTTATACTCTTGGAACGACTGTTGTTGGAAGCGGATCAGTAACTAAAGTTCCAGATCAAACAAGTTATTCTTATGGCACTTCTGTTCAACTGACTGCAACTTCCGATCCAGGAAATCATTTTGTCGGATGGAGCGGAGATGCAACAGGCGGTACAAATCCATTGACTATTACGATGGATGGCAATAAGAATATCACAGCAACTTTTGCAGCCAATCCTCACCTTGTTCACACGAAAGGTGTTGATGGTAACTGGAGTGATCCCGCCATTTGGGAATTTGGAGTTGTCCCAACTTCATTAGACAGCGTAGTGATTCTTGCTGGCGACACAGTAACATACGATCCGGCAAACAGCACTATTGCCAACTTGGAAATTGCAGGTGGATTCTTTTCTATAAAGACTGGCAATTCAGCCCTTGTAATTAATGGCAGTATATTAGTTGATCCAAATGCTGTCTTTAAAACTCAGACTTCCACAACTGGTGGAGATCTAGTTCATACTATCACGGTTCAAGGTGATATCACAAATAACGGTGGTAAAGTATTTGACTGGCGTAGAGGAACATCGGGAACAACTCTCGGTGTATTTAACCTGGTGCTGACAGGTTCAGGAAATTCAACACTAACTAATAATGCTGTGTATTCCGACTCCGTTGGCGATTTCAACGCCGTTACAATTAACAAACAAGGAACCGGACGTGTGATTTTGGGAAGCAACATTATTATGTCTAACGGCAGTACCAGTTCAATACCTGCTGCACAATCGAATCTAGTGTTCGTAAGAGGTAAAGTACAAACTGGAAGTTATGCATTCGTTCAAATGGGAACCAATAGTGGTCAGGTATCTGGAATGTCAGATTCAGGATATGTGATTGGAACGATGGGTCGTGGTATGTCTAGTAGCACTGCCCAAGTTAACAGAGAATTCCCGATTGGCGATGAGAACGGTTATAGACCCGTTACTGTTAGGAGTGCAACTGCCGCTGGTGCATCAGGTCACTATGTTACTGTGACTGCTATTAGCGGTGATGCCAATACCGGCTCAAGCACACTAACTGGAGGAATCGATAAGGTCTCCAAATTACGTTATTATAAAGTGAAGTATTTCAAAGGAGAGGGTTCTGCCTTGTCAACTATGAACCTTGATAAAATGAGATTATCATATGGTTCAGATGATGGTGTGCGTGGAGGGAACACAAATCTCCGAGTTGCTTACTCAACTGATGCTCGCGCAACCTGGAACGGTTTGACTCAATTAAGATATCCTCACACTACCAGTTTGACGTCATTACCCAGAACCATTCAGCCTGATTCAATCAATCCAGCCTATACAATGACAACTGGTGTTACCGAGTTGTATGGTGCGTTAGCAAATGAAGCAGGCGGAGTGAATACACTCGATGGAACACTCGGTGCATTTGCTGTAGCCCCAACGTCGCTTACGTTCGGCACGGTTATGAAACCTGCTACCGAAACTCAAAGTGTTGTTGTCAGCAACACAGGTACATCATCTCTCACTATTCTTACTGCAACAACAGATAGTGTGAATGAATACAGCGTTTTACCATCGGGTCCCGTAACAATACCGGTAGCAGGAAATCAAACATTCAACGTTACATTCCACCCGTCATCAAAAGGAACAAAAACCGGCAATGCAATATTCTCGCATGATGGATTGAGTTCACCCGGTAAAGTTGCTCTTACAGGTGAAGGTAATGCCGTTGATACATTTATTGTATCCGGAATGGCTTCTCCGGGCGGTACAGTTACACCGACTGGTCCTCAGAAAGTTCCTGAGCATGGAAACGTATCATTTACATTTGCCGCGGATGCATGCTATCATCTCGATAGCGTGTTGGTAGATGGCGTAAATATTGGTGCTGTGCCATCATACACATTTACAGATGTTATGGCGCCTCATGCAATAGTAGGATTCTTCAGTAAAGATAAATTCAACATCACAACATCTGCAGGATCTAACGGCAGCATTACACCATCCGGTGTAGTGAGCGTAGATTGTGGAACAGACAAAAAATTCACAATCACACCTGATGTAAATTATCGTATAGATAAAGTGTATGCTGATGCAATTCAAACTGATTCCACAATCAGCTATACATTTAAGAATGTTACCGCAGATCATACAATTTCTGCAACATTTGCATTAAATGCATATATATTGACTATGAATGTTGAAGGTAATGGAACAGTAACTCGTGATCCTGAGGTAGCCAACTATGAACACGGAACGCATGTTGAATTAACCGCAATCCCCGATCATGGCTGGATATTCAGCGCATGGAGCGGAGATGCGACAGGATCAGTCAATCCATTAGATGTTGTAATGGATGGGGCAAAGAGCATTACAGCAACATTCATACTAGATCCAGTGTATCAGACACAGTATAGATCATTTGACCCAGACAGTATAGCCAAGTCAGTCGATCTAAAACTGAAATACAAATACATCGCTCGTAAGGCGAATGCATGTGAATTTGAATTCGACTTAACAGCACCGCAATCGGTAGCATTAACACTCAAGTTCTCGATGTTATCAAGCGGAGTGGTAATGAATGGAACGGAAGAAGTGGGAAGCTGG
>JACRFD010000067.1 GCA_016218025.1 Ignavibacteriales bacterium | reverse complement strand
TCAGTCCCATCCTTTTTCCGGTTTAGAAGTTCACCTTTCCATCCGCCGCGTAGTGTTGCTGGAAGAATTTCTCGAACAACTTCAAGCGGATTGTTTGGCGAACGAACCATGCTTATTTGTTTTCCAATCAATTCTTCTTCAGTATAACCATAGGTATTTAAAAAGGATTGGTTAACAAAAATAAGATTGTCTTCCATATCCGTAATACTCACACATTCATTTACGCTTCTTAAAGAGTGAGCAAGCATATTAATTTCTTCTTCGGCACGTTTGCGCTCGGTGATGTCTCGCAAGAAGATGAAAAATTTCCCGTCCTCATTATCTAGCTGGTAAACGACACTAACCTCGAAGTCCAGCAGTTGCCCATCCTTGCGTCGGTGGCGCGTTTCGAAGCGGTCATAGCCTTTCGTCATGACCTTTTGTATATGCTGCGCCGTCATCTCCGGGGTTTCTTTCTCTTCCACGTCCGGGACGCTCATATTCAGAAGCTCCTCGCGCTCGTAACCGATGAGTTGGCAATAAGCGGCGTTCACATCCAGAATGCGACCCTCGGTATCGGCGATCCAGAAACCGTCCATTGAAGTCTGGATGATATTGCGATAACGTTGTTCACTATTTTTGAGTCGCGTCTCCGCTCGCTTTCGCTCGGTAATGTCTAGCAACGACACGACTATGCGGGCTTCTTCTTCTTCTACTTCTTCTGCAAGAAACATTCTTGCAGTATTGAACTCAAGAATAAGCGTGTCGCTTTGCGAAAGGTCGGTTCTCGATTGGTCCTTGCTCGAAATATATATCTCTTTTGAATCTCCATGTTCAATTTTAGTGCGGCACTGTTCTACAATATTTTCAGTAAGCTCCTGTTCCGCATAGCCTAGCAGCGGCGCATACTTTTGGACAATCTCCTCAAACGCCTTGTTGTGCTTTAGGAGATTCAGAGATTCTGTAAGCACGAGAACCCCTTCCGGAATGAATTTGAAAATACTTTCAACAACGACTTTGTGATGTTCCTCTTTTCTGTGCAGCATCTCCGCATTTTGCAAGCGCTCCTGATAATACCTATTCATCGGGTTGACAACCCAGTACACGATCATTACTGACGCTGCTATGCTTAATGCCAATGTATCGATCAGCGCAAAGAGATACTGAGGCATACTTGTTTCTGCGCCGAACGAGTATAATGCAAGCATGATAACAAACTCTATGGCAGTGATGGCAAGGACGATTTTTAATCCCACCCGAATGGGACTATGTGCGCGGAACTTCTCTTCTACCCCTTTTCGCTCGGTGTGCTCTCTCTCTTCTGCAAGAAACGTTCTTGAATGGAGTGGATTTAGGAAGGAGTTCTTTAACTTTTCCCGCAAACGGGACAAGTGCATAAAGAGTTTCATCGGTCATCCTCCTAGGGGGTGAGATAAAAACTTAATTTATATATTAATTTAATCAAACACGTGAGATAAAAAAAGATGCTAATTCTGTTAATTCGGAAAATTATCTCACCCCCCTAATTTATTTGTTTTCGGTAATTCGCCTGGCAGTAAAAGTCCTACCTTGACGACAGAGAAATATTTATTCCAAGTTGTGCTGCAAAATCGTTGATGCTTGTTACTTCAATTTTGGGGAAATCTATATTTTTTAATACTTGAAAATGTTTATCGTTTGTAACTAATAGGTGGGAATTTGAGTTTATTGTGCAATCTGCAAATTTATTATCATCAGCAACTAATTTATCATATATCCGATGATATTTTGATTTTGATGATATTGACACGAGCAAAACATTTGTGTCGAGAACGACTTTAAGTCTATCCTTCATTTAACCAAGCATCCATAGTTTCATTTGAATATTTTTTATTATCCCATATTTTGTCAGCTTCTTTGGCTGCTTTGTGAGAAAAATACTTTCCCAGCACTGTTTTAAGTTCCTTCAATTCATCCGGAGAGAGATTAGTGGAATAAAGTTTCAGTAATTCTTCTTGTACATTACTTAATGGCTGTGATAACATAATTTATATTTCTCCGTTTTATTTTTTGCTTATTAAATGTAAAAACATAATAGGAAGATTTCAATAATAATTCTTATGGTTTGAAAACATTCTATCTAATAATGGATGATATCAAGCCGAACTCTTCCGTCGGTTTAAGAGACACATGTTTTACTTACTTAATTGTTCAGATAATGGATTATAATCAAATGAATCTTTTTTGCAACTTAACATATTATTTAAATAATTATCTTAAACGGGACATTAGTTCTTGAGCGAATCATCTTACCGAACTATATCCACCGAGAATTCCGTTTTTCGATAGAACGATCTGCCAGAGTTGATTGTGCCTTGCTCTGAATGAACCGGCAGAAGAGAGCAAAAAATATTTCCACATTCTATAGAAGCGTTCATCGTACTTGTTTTTAATTTTATTCCAACTGTTCTTAAAATTATCATACCACGCCATTAATGTTTTATCGTAATCTGCTCCAAAGTTATGCCAATCCTCCATCACAAATAAACCTTCTATTGCTCTACCGAGTTGCGCTATTGAAGGAAGCATTCCGTTTGGGAAAATGTATTTATGTGTCCATGCGTCTACATATTTAGTCGAACGGATCTCCCCAATTGTGTGAAGCAGGAATAATCCATTATCATTCAAGCATTTATGAGCACCTTCAAAAAATGTTCTGTAATTTTTATAACCGACGTGTTCAATCATTCCAACACTAACTATTCTGTCAAACTTTTCACTTACTGCCCGGTAATCCATCAGCCGAAACTCAACCGGAAGATCTTTGCATAACTTTATGCCAAGTTCTACTTGTTCTTTTGAGACTGTAATTCCAACAACATTAACATTGTATTTTTCTGCAGCGTATTTCCCAAACGCTCCCCAGCCGCATCCAATATCAAGTAATTTCATTCCGGACTTAAGATTTAATTTTCTACAGATTAAATCGAGTTTATTTTCTTGTGCATCATCCAATGAATTTGCATCTTTCCAATAAGCACAACTGTAGTTCATTCTTTTATCGAGCATCAGTTGAAATAGATCATTTCCTAAATCATAATGCTTCTCACCGACTTCAAAAGCTTTGCGGCGAGATTGCATATTTATCAAATAAAACCCGGCAAGTTGGAATGTGATTTTGTAGTTCCTACGCAATTTTTCTTGAAGATCTGCCCTTACTAATCTGAAAATTAATGTGTCAATATTTTCCCCGTCCCACCATCCATCCATAAAAGATTCACCCATACCAAGTTCGACTTCGGAAATAGCCCGCTTATAAAATCTTTCGTCTTTAACTTGAATATCCCAAGGATTACTGCCGTTAATTTTCACTCCGGCTAGGTTTAATACCTCTTCAGCCATCTTTCGATATCGTAAGCTCATAATTTTCTCCTTTATAAAAAGTTAAAAATTATTTCAATGTTGTCATTCGGTAATGAGTAATCATAATTTTCTTTTATCTTTCTGTATAAGAATTATCACGAAGAAGAACAACCTTGTTCGAAAAATTTTCATCAAGAAAAAAATTCATGATGCTTTAATGTCGTAAGGTAAGCTTTCAAAAGAAGACAAAAAGCTGCCGAAAGATATAGCATCGAGAATATCTTCTTTTTTTATTTGTGGATAGTCTTTCACTACATCTTCGAATGTGCTGCCGGTTGCAAGACAACCTAGAATATTACTTACAAGAATTCTTGTTCCTTTAATAACCGGTTTTCCGTGACAGACTTTTGGATCAACAGAAATTCGTTCAAACATTTTTCATTCCCTCTAATAATATTCATTATAATCTGTGCAAAACATAAATCGCAGTACTCAAAGAATCAAATTTGTAACGACGCACCGCAGTGCATCTTTACTATTCCCAAGGTTTATTCATTCCAAGAAATGATAGTTTTTCTTCAAACTCAATCCGTTCACGATTTTTGGATAATTTCCCATCAACTAATTTAAGCCAGCCAAATTCTTCAGCAAGTTTTTTAGCCTCCTCAATATTTCCTGAAACCATCTCCTTTAACAATTTAAGTTCAAGAGAAGAAAAACTTATTGAGTTCATTCTGTAATCCTTAAATGCCTGCCAAGCTATCGGGCACCATCTCGAAACAATTTCATTACCTATAACATTTGCATAGCTGCGGATTTCGAACTGTGCATGATCATCCATCCGAAGGGCAAGAAAATTTAAGAGATTGTGCAGATCAATTTTCCAATATGCTTCAGTATAAGTTGAAAGCGGTAAATCTTTTCGCGCTTGTTCTCTTGCAACACCAAGCTGAAGTCTTTCTTGATATATCTCTCGTGCAAATTGCTGAAGTTCTTCTTCACGTTCTGATAGTTTGCTGCCAATCGCATTATCAAAAAATCCTTCACTTCCCTGCTTATTATCAATTGCTTGAATTCTCCAATTACCTGCATCAGTCTTTTGTGAAGCATCAATTGCAATAGAGTAACGTGTTGAATATTCATTAACATTTGCAGTTCTATGGCGGATCCATTGCCGCCATGCGTCCATCGGAACGCGAACATGTAATTTTATTTCACTCATTTCGAATGGAGTGGTATGAAAATTTCTCAAGAGATATCTAATTAGTCCGCGGTCTTCAGAAACTTTTTTTGTTCCTTTTCCGTAAGAAACTCGTGCAGCTTGAACTATGGATTCATCACCACCCATATAATCTACAACACGGACGAATCCATCATCGAGAACGGGGAATTTTTTTCCAAGAATTTCTTCTAATGCATCTATTTTTATTTTGTCAATATTTTCAGATTGATTTTCCATTATACTTCCATAAATGAATAAGATTTGAATAATGAGTCAACTCAAAAAGTTTAATAATGATAGATGTCATTCTGAGCGCAGCGAAGAATCTTAATTTTTTGCTATGAAATCAATAGATTCTTCAGTCGCTTCGCTCCATCAGAATGACAAACTGTTGTTTTCAGAATGAACTCAATAATGATTATGAATTTTTCTTTGCAAAAAGCTGAATTATGTCTTTACTGATCTTTCTGCTTGCCATATCAATGCCTTTATCAATCTTCTCAATTGATTCTTCAATCGTATCAAAATATTCCGAAATCTCTATCACTTTAAGATTATCAACTTTTGGCAGATCGCCTTCGCTGGCTCCGCATAGAAAAATAATTGGGACATTTTTTTGAGCGAACTCATTAACGACAATAAAAGCGCCTTTATTCAAAAATGTCTGCGAGTCTAATTT
>JACRFD010000066.1 GCA_016218025.1 Ignavibacteriales bacterium | reverse complement strand
TAAAAACTTTTCGGTGGACTCATCCTTAAAATTGCCAACAGGTTTAACATTGAATATTTTTACTGCAAGTTCCGCATCATCTTTATCTAGTATCCTGAATATTTCCTCTTGAGTCCAAACATAAAATTTACCTTCCACACCCTCACTATCGGCATCCTCAGCAGAGTAGAATCCTCCTTCCGGAGAGGTCATATCACGTAATACATAATGAATGATTTCCTCTGCCGTCTTTTTGAAATCAATATTTTGTGTCGCTTGATAAGCTTCGGTATATGCTATTATCAGAAGTGCTTGATCGTAAAGCATTTTTTCAAAATGGGGAACAAGCCAATTCTTATCTGTAGAATACCGATGAAAACCAAATCCGAGATGATCGAAAATTCCGCCCTTACGCATTTCAGTAAGAGTCTTTGTAACGATCTCCAATGCTTTATTATCACCGGCTCTTTTCCAGTAACGAAGCAGGAACATTAAATTATGAGGCGAAGGAAATTTAGGCGAGCTCCCGAATCCGCCGTTGACAGGATCAAATCGTTTTTCAAAATTATTATATGCTATGTTGAGAATATCAGGATTTAATTTTATAGATACTCCAGACGAGCTGTTAATGTTTTGAAGATAATTTGTAAGCTCATCAGCGCTGGTTTCAATTTCAATTCTTTTATTTAACCATGCTTCATAAATATTATTTATTAATTCTTTGAAGCCAATTTTGCCGTATCTGCTTTCTTTAGGAAAATATGTTCCGCAGAAAAAGGGTTTTTTGTCCGGAGTCATTACAATTGAAAGAGGCCAACCGCCGCTTCCGGTCATCATTTGACAGACGGTCATGTAAATGTTATCTATATCGGTTCGTTCTTCTCGATCCACTTTAATAGAAATAAAAACTTTGTTCATTAATTCTGCAGTTTCAATATCTTCAAATGATTCGTGTTCCATTACATGGCACCAGTGGCATGTAGAATAACCGATTGATAAAAATATCGGCTTATTTTCTCTGCGGGCTTTATCAAACGCTTCCTCGCCCCACGGGAACCAATCAACAGGATTGTGTGCATGTTGTAAAAGGTAAGGACTTTTTTCGTTGATGAGACGGTTAGAGCTTTTATTTAGTGATATCATTAAATAATACTTTCCGGACTGATCGTATAACTTAAAAAATAAATATAGGTTGTTATGAATGTTGTTTACGGCCTCTTGAAATTGAACCGACAACAAGCGCAAACAATGCTGAACCGATTATTGACCAAACAACCGGGAAATCCCTTCCTTGAATATTAATAGTATAAAACATTGGTAATTCAAGTTCTTTAGCAATTAAAGGACCGAGCCATGCACCGACAAATCCAACAATTATTGAAACGAAACATCCGCCTAATGAATATCCGGCAAGACTTTGACCGATTGCACCGCAAATGGCAGCGATAAGCAATAGAAAAAGAAATCCTAAT
>JACRFD010000065.1 GCA_016218025.1 Ignavibacteriales bacterium | reverse complement strand
CGCCTGCCACTGTGTGGTTCTCCCTCACATGCTGAAAAAGTTGTTTTCTAACATCTTTAGAGAGAACCCGCTCATGGTTCTTAGTGCACCAAACTGCATGGATCCATATTTTTACGTTTGACATAATTTTTGTTATGGCTAAAGCCAGGTGTCGTTTTTAGTATTGCCATCCCCACGCTGAAGCGTGGGGTTTATGGACAGAAATATCTGCTTGGTATTCATGATATAGGTGCGCTTCATTATGATTAACCTTATTTATTTACCAGCAAGTCCAGCCGCCGTCAACTATTAAATTAGCGCCTGTCATATAACTTGATGCATCGCTTGCGAGAAAAATTAATGCACCTTTGTAATCTGCCGGCTTTGCCATTCTTCCTAAAGGAGTTCTAGAAGAATATTTTTCGATGAAAAATTCATCTTGATTATTTTCTACTCCGCCCGGCGTTAATGTATTTACTCGTACACCGTCTTTTCCCCAATAAGCCGCAAGATATTTAGTAAACATTATTACAGCACCTTTAGCTGCCGAATATGCAGGCGGTTTGAAAAATGATTGTGTTCCATCTTTCTTTATATAAAGAGATTGATCGGGTGCCGTAATACCGTATGTAGAGGCAATATTAATTATACTGCCGCTTTTCTGTTTTGCCATTTCAGTTCCAAGAATTTGCGAACACAAAAATACTCCGGTTAAATTAACATCAATTGATTTTTGCCAGAGATCGAGCGGATAATTTTCAAATTTTGATTGCTCAGTTGCTGCTTTTGGATCTTCGAACATATTGTTAATTGCTGCATTGTTAACAAGAATATCAATGTGTCCAAATTTTTTCAAAACATTATTACGCAAATTTTGAACCGAATCTTTTTTTGTTACATCAAGAGAAACACCAATTGATTCGGTAGATAATGTTTTTGCAAAGTCAGAGCATTTTGATCCATCAATATCAGCGACAACAACATTAGCTCCTGCTTCGCTTAAAGCTTTGCAATGTTCTTTGCCGATTAATCCTAAAGCACCGGTTACAATTGCAATTTTATTTTTTAGACTAAATATTTCCATGATAAAATACCTTTATTAATTCACCGCTCTTCGTTCTACACTCTGCACTATTTTTTAACCGGCTTCATATTAAAATTATCTACTTTCCTAAAAACGGGCTGTACTGGAATTCCGTGTAAAGATTCTTTTAATTTATTTTCTTGAACTGCTTTTTTCAGAATTGAAAGAGATTCTTCCAAAGCTTGAAGTGTATAATCTACATCTGTGTTGCTGTGTGAGAACGACATATTAAAAAATCCTTGCCAAAGAACTCCGCGTTTGATCATCTCTTGCTGCATCAAAGATTTTTGAATTAGCGGATCGCCGGCTTTCTCATCAAACGTTGCCATCGAACGCCAGTTGTAACCAATCACTTTTGTGAAATCTAATCCCAATCTATTAACAATAGAATTATATCCGTCTTTTAATTTTTTCCCTTGATCATTTAGAAACTTTGGAACATTCTTATCACGTAATTCTTCAATAGTAGCTTTAGCCGCCGCAAGAGATAAAGCTTCGCCGCCGAAAGTTGTGTAGAAGAAAATATCTTCATCGGCAAGATCCATAATTTTTCTTTTTCCGGTTAGAATAGAAATTGGCATTCCGTTAGCAACTGCTTTAGAGTATGTTGCAAGATCGGGAGTTATTCCAAAATATTCTTGAGCGCCTCCAAGAGCCATTCTAAATCCCGTCCACATTTCATCGAAGATCAAAACTATTCCTTTTTGTTCGCACAACTCAGCAAGCGTGTGAAGAAAATTATCTTTCGGTTCAGCGAACACAACCGGCTCCAGAATTATTGCAGCAACATCATTATCTATAGAATCTTTTACTGAGTCAATATCATTATAATTAAATGTAAATGAAAGAGTCTGAACTGCTTCAGGAATTCCATGATTGCGTGATGTAACTGCGATGTACCAATCGTGCCAGCCGTGATAGCCGCAGCATAATATTTTATTCTTGCCCGTATATGCACGTGCAAGTCGGACTGCTGCACTTGTTGCATCGGCTCCCGTTTTACTGTAACGGACAGCTTCTGCATTTGGAATAATATTTCTAATCATTTCAGCAACTTCAACTTCGAGCGGGTGCATCATCGAAAAAGTAATTCCATCTTCCAATTGTTTCTTTATTGCTTCATCAACTTTAGGATACGCATAACCAAGCGATAGCGGACCAACCCCCATCATGTAATCAATATATTCGTTTCCATCGGCATCCCAAACATGAGAACCTTTTCCTTTTACCAAATATTTTGGTGCAACTCCATTGATCCACTGTCCCGGACCTTTTGCGAGTGTTTGAGTTACGGAAGGAATTAATCCTAGCGCGCGGTTGTAGAGTTCATCTGATTTTGTGATTGTTGGGTAATCGTTGTTAAGTGAGATTTTGTTGGGCATCGTGAATCTCCAGCCGTTAGCTATTGGCTTTTAGCTATTAGCAATTTTAATTAAAAATGCGTTTAGCATTTTCTTGATTTCATTTATTTCTGTAATTAAATCGGTTGCAACTGATTCTTTAATAAACTCTAAGTCTTTGGATAGGATTAGTAAATATTCAGTTTCACTAGTAGAACCAGCTGCAATACTTAAATATCTAGCAAATTCTTTTTCGGTCTGTTTTCCGCTTCCTTCTGCAATGTTTGTTGGAATTGATACAACCGCTCTTCTTAATTGTGAGGTTATTCCGTAAAGTTCTTCTTTGGGAAAAGATTTTGTAACCTTATAAAGATTCAGTACAAATTTGTGGGATCTTTCCCAGACGTTTAATTTCTTAAAGTCTCTCATGTTCCCTCCTTATAGTGTTTAAAAATAAGCTAACAGCTAATTGCTAACTGCTTAATAATTCTTTTTGCTATTTGCTCAGCAGTAAATCCTTCATATTCCAGAACATCATTCAACAAACCGGGCTTGAACCATTTATTCATAAAAGCAAAGGGAAGAACATTAGCAGTTTTTCTGTTTCTTAAAAGTACTTCGGCAAGAATTGTATATAGTCCGCCGGTTATAAAATGATCTTCTATAGTTACGATGAGTTTGCACTCATCAACAGCTTTTAATATTGCATCTTCATCAATCGGCTTTGGAGTGCGAATGTTGATCAATCTAACAGAAACGCCGGTTGATTCTAAAATCTCTTTTGCTTTGAATGCTTCACCAAAAAGAAATCCATAAACAAGAATTGCTACATCTTTTCCTTCGCCGAAAATTTCCGCTTTACCAAATTCAAATTTGTCGTGCTCTGCAACCGGTTTTGTATTGTTGTAACGGATGTAAAATGGGGAAGGGTATTCAAAAATTTTTGGTAAACATTTCAGCATATCATCTTCGTCTGCCGGACAAAATACATTTACATTCGGAATTCCGCGCATAATTGAAACATCTTCTATT
>JACRFD010000004.1 GCA_016218025.1 Ignavibacteriales bacterium | reverse complement strand
TGGCGATCTATTCTTATTTGGAATTCTTACTTCAATAATGCACAATGCTTGGATGAGACAAATCTGCGGCAGGATAAAAAGTGATTATAGATATTCCAACAAACTTGTTTATAATAACTTCCCATTCCCGGAGAATCCGACTGATAAACAAAAAGAAAAAGCTGAAGCGGCTGTAAAAAATATACTCGCAGTTAGGGAAAAACATTTTGAGAAGGGATCAACTCTCGCGGATTTATACGACCCGGTTGCAATGCCAAAGGATTTAACTGATGCCCACAAAGAAATTGACGATGCTGTTGATGCTTGTTACAAAAAGGAAAAGTTTACCACCGAACTAAACCGTTTGGAATACCTTTTCGAACTCTACAAAAAATACACACAGCCGCTAATCGGATCTGAAAAGAAAAAGAGGAAAAAATAATAGTCTCCCTCTGTGTCATCCACAAGAATACATTCTCTCACTAAGAACATAAAGTAAAATTCACCTCTTTCGGGACCATTGTTTTGGTGCGAACAATAAGAATACATTCTCAGTGAGCGACACGATGTGTCTAAGAGTGAATCGTCAGATTTTAATATTGTTAAATTGAGATTCATTTTTACGCGTGTTTGGCGAGTGGAGCTACAATCTTGAACCCTCGCTCTGGTCTAATCTAATTTCAAGTTCGGTTTCGTGAACGACCAATGGGTTTGGACGATTTTCCATTGTCCATCGGATTGAAGTTGATAGACTTCGGTGCAGTTCCACCGATAAACCTTTTCCTTTTCATACGATACGAGATTGAATGTTAATACAGCTATAGACTCGACTGATTGCACTATTGGATTGAGCATTTCATATCTATCAATATGAATCGTTCCACGAAGGCCCTCGTAGAGTTGCTTCAATTCGGACCGTCCATTTAGCCGGCGTTCTTGGAATGGATCGAAATAGACGACATCTTCTGCAGAAATCTCCAAGAATCCAGATGGATCTCCTTGGCCCCACCGATCCAAAGCAGATTTTTCCATAGCAATTATTTTCTGAGCAAGAGTGTCGTTCGTGGCAAAATTGGCAGATGTAGTGATCATAGCGATAAGCACCGTTTGAGTGATGAAGTAAAATTGATTAATAAGTGTCATAGGGTTTCATTTCGCATAACGTCTGGCGTAAGCACGCCGCCCAGCGTGTGATTTGGGTAGCAATCTCATCTGACAGTCTTCAAGGTATCGGCTTGCATCCACTGAATCAGCTGAGCCGCAAGTTCTTCTCTCACATTACGAAAAGAGTGATCAGTATGATACGTGACAAATCTGACTTTGCTGGCGCCCGCTTTTTTCAGAGCGCGATAAAAGGGAAGCAGATTATGATCGATTGTAACTTTCTCATCCTCCCACCCACCTATCAAAAGTATATCACGACTCGCGAGATTATTCGCGCTGAGTCTCAAGTCAAAGGGAGCTGGATTGGCCGCAAGCTTCTTTAGTACACCTCTCCCCTCAAAATGGATTGGTCCTTCGGGAGCCTTGAGCTTGTCAAACACCGAGTCCATTGTTTGAGCCATCTGTGGATTGCGCAAGTATTCACGTGCGAATTCGCCGTGGTCATTACCAGCGATGGAGATTACCCGCCGTATCTCTGGATGCTGTGCTGCATAGGTCAAAGCCATTCCGCCGCCATAAGAATGCCCGCCGAGGACAATCCGGGTCGTGTCAATATGGAATCTCAGCACGGCATCGCTTCGATGGACATAATCGTACGCTGCTTGGATGTCCTTAAGCGTGTTCTGCATATTGAATTTGCCTTCGCTTCGATGTGTTCCGCTATAGTTGAAAGTGAGAACATTAAAACCAGCAGGTGCCAGTTTTCGACCCAACCCAAGCACGTCCACGTCCTCTTGGTTGCCGGGAAAGCCCTGCAACAGGATCAGCGTGAGAGCTTGATTGCTCTCCTTTGCGTGGAAGAACTTGCCTTTCAGAGTGTTACCTTGACTCTCGAAGGTGATGGGGACAGAAATCTCGGCATCCGTTTGCCCAAATGTGGGAGAGAACTGCACGCAAGCTAGAATCAGGTAGCTGTGCAATCTCAGCAATGTGTGAACTGCGGAAGTAAGCATGTTCCTCATTGTTTAACTCCTTCGCGCTGGGTGGCGGCTAACTAGTATAACAACGAAATATGGTGTTTAGCCGTCTTTAGCGGCTGTAACAACACCATCATCTTCATGATTTTATTTTAATAAATAAATTATTCCCTCCGAGGTTGGTATCAAAGTAATGAAATATTTAGAGCGTATCAAGAAAAATTGTATACGCTGGAAATAGATAAATAAACAGCGATCATTCGGAATTACAAAATATATCATCTGTTAATCCATTTTGATTAAATTTGTCTTACACAATTCAATGATCGAATGAAAGAAAATAAACTGACAGAAATCCCTTTTGAAGAAGCCGAGTATTCTGTTTTCGATTTTGAAACAACCGGCACTTCCGCTCTCCGCGATAAAGTTATCGAGATTGGGATCGTTAAAATTCAAAATGTAAAAATTGTAGATACTTTTTCTTCATTCATCAATCCGGGAAGACCGATACCGTTTTATATTACTCAGATGACCGGAATTACTACTACTGATGTTCAAGATGCACCATATTTTGATGAAGTGTTTCCGCAAATAAAAGAGTTCATCGGTAGTACAATCTTAACTGCACATAACCTCAGTTTTGATTATTCATTTCTAAAACATGAATGCTTAAATCAAGAACTAGAGGTACCGGCAAATAATGCAATCTGCACACTTCGTCTTGCAAGAAGAATGTATCCGCAATTTCCGAGCAAATCGCTTGGCAATCTTGTTAAACAGTTAAAGATTAGACATAGAGATGTTCACCGCGGACTTGGCGATGCAACAGCAACCGCCAAAATTTTATTAAGAATGTTTCGGCAGCTTCGCGATGAGCATGATATTGATACTGTTTCAGACTTAATTAGTTTTCAAAAACATTCTGCTTCCACTGAACCGTATCGAATTATAAAGAAGAAACTTCTCGACGATGTTGTGAATATTCCCGGAGAGCCCGGTGTTTATTTTTTCAAAAATGCTAAAGAGGAAATAATTTATATTGGGAAAGCAAAGTCGCTAAAAGAAAGATTAAGAAATTATTTTATGAGCAATGCGATGCGGAAATCAAAAGAGATAGTCCGCAAAGCTTCAGGATTGGGTTATCAAACCACCAATACTGAACTGACCGCACTTTTAGCTGAAGCAGAGCTGATCAAAAAACATCTGCCCAAGCAGAACAAAATGCTTAAGAAATATCCGCGGAGTTATTTTATAAAAATTCTTTTTACTAATAATTTTCCCTCTGTTGAAGTTTCATCTACAATTAATTTTGACGGTAATAATTATTTCGGTCCGTATCCTAACCGTGATACAGCCAATTCATTGAAAGAAATTATTGATAAGACTTTTTTGCTGCGCGAATGTTCGGATAAAGAATTTAGTAAAAAGCGCAGATGCTACCTTGCAGATATTGAGCGCTGTTACTCGCCGTGTACTGAATCTGGAATTAAACCACAGTACTCCGAAGAACTTGAGCGTGTTAATGATTTTTTATGCGGTAATAACCAATCGGCTGTTGATCGGTTACTAAACAGAATGAAAGAACTGAGCGCTAAACAAAAATATGAAGAAGCCGGACAGATCAGAGATGTTGTTAATTCAATTTTGAATCAACTTAACAGATCATCAATCCTTGCAGAGCCGATCAATAAAGCAAATGTATTGATTGAGATCCTTGGTTCAAGAAAAAATGATTACATGCTGTTACTTGACGGGAAAATGTATTTTAAGAATTATATTCTCAACGAGAAGGACCGGTTTGATGATATATTAAATGAATTTTTCTCTGGAGATATTCAATTGATTAAAGAACTAACCGAAAAAGATTTGGAATGCTTGCGTATAGCTTTAAGCTGGTTAGTAAAAAATCGAAATAGAATTAAAGTCCATTACTTGAAGGATTATCGGGCTGTTGAACAGCTTGGACCAAATTTAATATTTAACAAGTAAGAAATTATGTTAATGCAAAATTGATAATTAGATACCGGGCAATAAGAGCCGTAATAATTATAATGATTAAGTATATGATAATATGACGAATTGATTTTCTGGTAAAAATTAATGTGGAACGGAATCCCCTCCAGCCGCATTCTTTACAGCGATATGTTTTGAAAAAAGTAATTCTACGAACGATCTGTTCATACATACTTTTTGCACGAGAACGGTGGAGCGTGCTTACAGATTTACATTGCGGGCATTTCCCAAATTGCGGGTTCGTGTGAATTAAAACTTTTGGATTTTCAGATACAGTCATAAGCAACAAATATTATTTTTAATTCAGTCTTACAAGTTTATCGTAAAGTTTTTTATTGTTTAGAATATTAACTGCAGCCGCAAATTGATTATCCATCTTTAATGATTCTTTAATTCTGCCCTGTCTTCCATCAATTCTTGCGGCTAACTCTTCACGAACCAGAAACAATATATCGTTTTTATATTTTTCGATCTCGTTTGAGTGGTTGGCATCAATTTGATTTTTAGTCCTATCAAGCTGTTCAATAAATTTTTGGTCGAGATTTTCTTCTGTGCCGGCAGTTTTTAATAGTTCAATCAGCTTTTCAGCACGCGATACAAAATCAAATTTTTGACTATGAAGATAGTTTGTAAATTCTTTGAGCAGCATATCCGACGAATATTTTTTTAGATCACGGTTTAGATTGTTATTAAAAAAATTTGTCGCAAATCGGAAGAACATACCATCGGCAAGTAATTTTTGAACAAGACCTGAACCGGATTCATTAATAACAACAGTATCAGGCATTATACCTCCGGCAGAAAACACTTTTCTCTTATGATCTGTATAGAATTCATTTTTTATAAGATTCATTCCTTTTTCAAAAACTTTATTCTTCTCGGAATAGCTGATCTTCTGAATTGATCTTCCGCTTGGAGTATAATAACGGGCTGTGGTAATCTTTAACGACGTATTATATGATAGAGGAATAATTGTTTGAACTAATCCCTTTCCGTAAGAGTTTGTTCCAACTAAAACCGCTCTATCGTGATCTTGAATAGCTCCGGCAACAATTTCGGATGCCGACGCAGATCCTTCATCAATTAAAAGAGCCATCTTTATATCGCCGGCAATCGGTTCTTCGGCAGAAGAATAATTTCTTATGCTTAAACTATCGCGACCTTTTACTGTAACGATAGTCTCACCTTTTTTCAAAAACTTTTCGCAGACATCAATAGCGGCATCAAGCAATCCGCCGGGATTACCGCGAAGATCGAGAACAACAGAACCAATTTCTTTTTGGGATCTAAGTTCCAGCAATGCTTTTTTAATTTCTTCACCTGCAGAACGGGAAAATCCACTCAACTTTAAATATGCATTATTACTTCCTTCAGGAACAAATCCGTAATAAGTAAGGTTTTTTATTTCGATCTCTTCTCTAACTAAATTGAAGATTATCTCATCATCAACGCTTTCTCTTTTAATGACAACATTAACTGTTGAGCCAACATCTCCTTTTAAGAACTCGCTTAAATGTTCATAATTATCTTTTGTAACGGAGACATTATTAATCTTCACGATAATATCACCGACCCTCATACCTTGTCTTTGAGCTGAGAATCCTTCAATCAAATCAACAATAGTAATGTTTTCATTTCTGAGACCGACCGTTGCACCAATTCCACCATACTTGCCTTTGGTAATGATCTCAATATCTTTCTGCCCATTTACATCCAGGAAATTTGTGTAAGGATCAAGCGATGTCAGCATTCCGTTAATGCCGGAAAGCATAAACTCTTCCGGATTTAATTGATCAACATAATTTATTGTTACTTCTTTGTAGACTCTTCCGAAGATATCTATGCCCTTATTAATTTGGAAATAGATATCATTATCACGGGTTAGAAAACCGGAGAATAAAATTATCATGGTAATGAGTAATAATATCTTACTTCTTAACTTCATAATGTTTCCCTTCTAATCCTCTAATTTCTTTACTTCATCAATAACAATTTTATGGATCTGTTCTATTGGGAGCTCGCCGTTTATTATCTTGAACCGTTTTTCTTTTTCTGCCATATAGAGATAACCATTCCTTACACGTTTATAAAAATCAATTTTGGAAAGTTCTATACGGTCCAGCTCTATCTGTTTTACATTAGATTTTCTTTTTATTACTTCATCAATAGAAATGTCTAAAAAGAATGTTAAATCGGGAACAGCTTTACCGATGACAAATTGCTGGAGTTCTTCTACAAATTCAAGATTAATTTTTCTGCCAAAAGCTTGATATGCAATTGAAGAATCGTGGAAGCGGTCGGAGATCACGTAATAATTTTCCTTTAATGCGGGAAGAATGACCTGATTAACCAGTTGTGATCTGCTTGCAGAGAATAATATTAGTTCGGTTTCAATAGACATTTCCGAATTTTTTTTATCTAAAAGAATATCACGGATCTTTTCGGAAATTGGTGTTCCGCCGGGTTCACGTATAATTTTTACTTTACCGCCTTTATCAATTAGATATTTCTCAAGAAGCTGCACTTGAGTTGATTTACCGCAAAAGTCGAGTCCTTCAAAGGTTATAAACATTTTTAATACTGTTTGATTATGTATTCTAGTTTTTTAGGTTGTGTTATTGTCAAAGTTGTGAATTGCGGAAATTCTACAATGGGTTCTATTGTTTTTCCGTTTTCTTTCAGTGCTGTCCAGAAATCAACATAAACTTTTATACTATCATTTGTAAGTCTGCCAAGTTTATTTATGCCTCCTCGCAATACAACATTTATTTTAGCCGGATAAAGAATTAGTTCTTTGTTAGAGGGAACATTTCTTGTCTCAATTAAAATTGATTCAAAAGTTTTATCAACAATTTTCTGCACTTCGAATTCAAGAGAACATTCTGTTTTTGGTAATGTTATTCCATTCGGAACTTCTAACGGAAGATCGAGTTTTACATTATCACTTATATCAGTGAACTCACGGAATTCTGTTTTTATTGCATCAATTCCTTGCAGTAAATTTGTCGGACCGGAGATTTCAACAGTCTCAGGATTGATCATCACTTTAGACGCTAGACCAAAACCCGGCTTAAAATCAAATTTCAAATTTTGCACAACCGATACACGTTTCGAACCGATCCTTTCAATTTCATATTCAATCTGTGCTGGCGCAATTTCCAAGACTTGAAATGATTCCGCTAACCATGGATTAACATCAATAAAATTACTTAAATCGCTTTTATACTTACCGGTTCTCCTATGAACGGAAATATTAAATTCATTATCTCCGCCAAGACTTAATTTAGTCAACTCCCATCCTTTCCCTTTTACTTGCAGATAAACATTATCCACGGAAGTTGATCCAACTGCATAATTTTTAGGCAGGTCCGTAAATTTAACGGGGACTTCAATTGTAGTAATATACACATCAGACTGAGCAACGGCGATCCAAAGCACAATTGAGAAAATTGCAATTAACGATATAGTAACAACTTTTTTCTTCATACCGAAATATAGAAAAACTATGACGATGAAATGGCATGAAGCTATTAAAAAAATTAATGTGGAATAGCGCTAATTGCAAATGCCGGCAGCTATTAGTTAGACAGAAGCGCATGAGAGAAGTGTTCGATTTTATATATAAAGCCGCCCGCAAACAATTTCACAGGGGTTACTTCAGATACAATATCTATTCTTTATTGGCGTTTTACATTAGAAACTTGGTTCAGCAAAAATTGTGCAGCTAAGTCGGTCAAGTTCCAGAGTTGTATATCGGATGCTGTTGAATATCTCCACGCTTCAATTTTCCCGTTTGAAATTTTATAACTCCACAGCTCGTTTTCTTTCAAGCCGGATTTTTCAACGGCGCTAACTATTTTATCAAGAGACTCTCTTAAAACGTACACGTATTCTTTTAGTGCAGACGATTTTAATTTCCCACGAGTATCATAAGCGTTTAGAATTTGCGAAGAGATTCCTAAAATAAAAAGATTCACCTCTCTTCCCCATACTGTGTGTGGAGAATGATAAGCATCGAGTTTGAAACCTTCCCACACATCAGGCAAAGAGTAAGCATCGTTGGAAACAACGGGTCCAACACCATAAATAAATAATCCGAGAGGATAACGTGTGGTGAACATTTTTATCAGGTTATAAATTGTTTCCGGTTTTTCTTTTTTCTCAAGAATTTTTTGAGTAAAATTTCCCAAGAATAAAAACATTGCCGGATCAGTATTTACAACTGGAATAGGGCGTCCCACGCTATCGAGCGATAGAGCTATAAAATTAATTTTAGAATCGGTCCAGCGAAAATTCTTCAATATCTTTTTCCAATATTCTTTTTCGTCATTGTTGAGCCAATCCAATTTATCCTTAATTTTATTTAGCGCTTCTCCTTTAGTCAAAGTTACTTGAAAATGTTTCAGAGAATTATGCCAAACTTTAACCGCATTTTTCAACAAGGATGGTTCGTTGATGTATCTATCTAAAATTGTTTTCTGTATTTCAGGAACTATTTTGCGCAAAGAATCGGAATTAACTCCGGCATTATTTAAGAAATCAATAAACATGCTCAGCGCTTCCAACGCTTTGGGAACAAAGATGGTATTAACATCCATAGCAAATCGTCCATTTGCATAACCGGTTTGGCTATCGCGCCAGCTTGACGACCGCCATTTATTTTTTCCCAATTTTTCAAAACCAACAAGATTTACAGCTTTACTCTCACTTGCGTAAGGATCAGCTAATTTTAACACATAATTAAAATTCTTTACTAAGAGATTAATCCTCCTAAAATGCTCATCGTTGTAAGAGAGCAAATATTCAATTTTTTCTTGACGCGATAGTTGATCGGTCGTCAGTAGATGCGCGGTTAGTATCGGCAACATAAAATCATCGTCAATCATATGATAGTTTTCGGTTGTCTCTTGTAGATTTGCAAGCAAGTGTTTTAATCTTCCGTTGATCTCCAGAACTTTTTCATTCTTGCCCAATTTGCTTGCGTCGAGAAGTGCAGATGCGAGCGCGTTATACTCGTTTGCATTTTCGCGTATTGCCTGGATTGCCAAACCTTCTTCGTGACTTACATTCCCGTCGGGTCTAAGTTTTTTGATTACACTTGAGATAACATACTCTAACATTTGCGGCGACCAGATCGGCTTCATCATTAAAGCGGTCATCATCATATCTCTTCCAAAGTATGTTGCAAAATTTGGAAGTCCCGCCATTAGTTTTTCTTTGCTACTTAGGAGCTCAATGCTTTTGATTTGGCGTTCTAACTTTCTAAAATTAGTTAGTGCCTTTTCATCTGTAGGATTTTTTTTAGAAAGAGCCGTCAAACTATCGTTCTCACTTTTTTTGGAACGATAGTAAGACCAAAAACTTTTGTTAAATATTTCTTTTGCAGATAACGGAGAAAGTGCTTTCGAATCAGTACCCATCTTAACACTAAATTCAATCGGCTCATTATTACGTGATGATAGAATGAGATAATTCCCATGGTCTGTGATCTCTGCGCGATTCGTATCAACTTTTATTTCTAAACACAAATGATTTTTGCCGTCTAAGGAAACTTGTTGAATAGTTACTTCAGCAAATTCATTTCGTTTTGATAATCGAATTTCAGGAGAAAGACGTTGCTTTACTTGATCGATTGATGCAGCATTTAGCAGTGCAAGATGTTCGTTCCGAATATTTTCTGGAAGCCGGCTTAAACTCTCTATCATATTTTTGAATTCGGTTATTTCAAACACCGGTTCTGTATTTAGCGGAAGGGAATATCTTTCTTTATAACGGAAATCTCTTTCCACACGCATTGTACTTAAGAGGAACAAACCAAGATTGATTGAACTGCTTGAAGTGGAAAATGTATACTCAACCGTTCTGAAATTCCCTTCTTCAGCTACTCGAGCCTTAGGCGATGCAAATTTCAAATCGTTGTTTTCATTCCGAGAATTCCGCCAGGAAAAAGAAACGCTCTCGTTAGCAGCATCCGCAAATAGATTTGTTACTCTTTTATTTTTGGAATCAATTGTAACTTGAGTTGTGTTTCCTTTTATATCTTTATAAAACCGTGTTACGTAACCGCTATAAACCGCCGGGTCGTCAATTCCAAACTGAGGGAATTCAACTACGGGCATTATGGTTTTTGCATTGCCGCATTCTAAATTTTGAGCGCTAATAGAAGCGGTGGCAAAAAACACCAAAGAAAGGATGAATAAAAATTTTATATGTACGCTTTTATATTCCGGCGTGTGGTGGTAGATGTTCATGGCGGCTTGCCTCATTGTTAGAAAAAAATCTTGTTAAGAAAAACTGATAAATTAAAATCCGTTTAACAGAGAGTTGTTTTATTTTTCTAATGTTACTTGTTGGTAATGGTAAACTTACCATCTTTAACTAACGTCTCGAACCTCTTATAGCGAAAAATAAAATTCTTTAAGAACAATTGTTCAGTCGCAACCGGCAATAATGGTTTAACTTCGAAAAAGCAGCTTTTCATCATCCCTAGAAAGTGAATCCTCTCCAAGAATTATTGAAGAAGCCAAGAGAAAAGAGAGTAAACAAAAGTTGATTTTTTTTAGATAGGAATACAAGCTGAGACCAGTTAGATTAAAAAAAGGGGGCTCGAAAGCCCGAGCCCCGCTAAAACATTTAGAATTCGTAACGAACGCCAAGTGTGAATCTCCGAGGTAAGATAGGGCGAGCTAAGAAGAGATCGCTTGTTCTACCTCCAACCAAAGCGAGACGCGGATTGCCTTCTTCTAATCCAATGCTTTGGAAAGCGTTCAATACATCTGCATTAATTGTAATACCTTGCCCGGGTACATTATATGAAATCCCCAAATTCATATATTGATAGGCGGGCAATTTGTTGCCGGCTTTTACATCTGAATATCTATCAGCCACATAATGTAGATCTGCCAGCAATGTAATGTTGTCGAAAGAATAAGTAGCTGTAAGGTTACCGATAAATGAAGGAACGCCGTTCAACCAGCTGCCAATATCAGCGCCGGCACCGGAACCAAGTTCTGCTTTAAGTAGTGTGCCGTTTGCAAATAGTTTTAAAGCATCAAATAAATTTGCAGATACTTCAAACTCAGCACCGTAAGAATTATTTTCAGGACTTGTTTGAACAATCCAAATAGTTCTGCCAGTAACAGGGTCAGTTACAGCGCCTTGACCTATGATGTTCTTAAGCAGTGTATAAAATACATCAAAGCTAAAACCTAAAGTTGGAGAAGCATACTTAACACCGGTTTCATAATTAGTAACATTTCTCGAATCGAAAAGATTAACTTGAGCTTGAGCTTGTGCATTCAAGAACTCATCCAACGCAGGCATTTTATAGCCTCTGCCGGCTTGAGCGTAAACAGAAAGTTGAGGATTGACAGTATAGTTGAGACCAATGGAACCAGCCCAATCCCTAATACTTCTGTTAAACTGTCTAAAACTTCCGTTTCCCCAGGTTTCATTATCGTATTTAGTTGCGGGGTTTCCATCAAGGTCGAAGCTAGAGGTGTTTTCCGAAGTTTGTACGAAATCATTCCATTCATAACGTATTCCTAAATCCGCTCTCAAGTTTTCCATCAGTTGTACTTCCGCACCAATTACACCTGATAATACTGTAGTCTGTCCGGTACCGCTTACATAATAGGAAAGATAATTTCTGAAACCATTTTTGGTTATTTGAGTTGCTTTGGCCCCGTCGTATGCAACAAGGTCTAAAAGTCTCGGGTTATCGCGTACATCCATTAATATATCTGTAAAATACCATTTGTTGGTTTGTGAATAGTTAGCAAAGTATAAGCCAAAAAAAACGCTGTTCTGTCCGAAAGTTTTTTTAATTTGGAACTGATCTTGGAAAGCAGAAATAGGTTTTTTTACTGTCCAATCTCCACCCGGGGCAACTAAACCGTTAGGATTATCGAAAGGTAGTTTTGCCCCCTTATCATCAAAATAATTTGTGTAAAATAATTTATAAGTGTTGTTAGCAGCTATTTGGCTTTTTGCCCATACATCAGCCGAAATAATGTCGAACGGAAGTATAGCATTCCATTCTTGATCATTGTTCATAATTTGAGCAATGTTTTGAATACTCCAATCGCCATTAAAATTAAAACCAACCTCTGCAGTTAGCCAGGAAGCTTGTGTTCTTAAGCCGTTATCCAAAGGCAATTCAAGTTCGCCAACCTTTGTTGGAACAACAATGTGATTACCTTCATTAGTATTCATCGAGCCGTATTCAGAAAATCCACTTACATATGTAGGGTCGCTTGGATTTTTAAAAGGCAAAGGTAAGATGAACTGGTTTCTATCATCAATATACTTACCTGATAGTCTTACGTATCCGTTATCTAACAGACGTGTAACGTTTACTTTAATTTGTCCGCCTCTTATACCTGGAAAGCCCGGGTAGCGGGCACCGCGGTCATACCGATAAAATCCACCGACATTGAATCTAAAATTTTCAGACAACGGCCCGCTGAAATTAAAATCGTACCGGGCAAGACCTTCGCTTCCAACTCCCGATTTCATTACACCTCTAAATTGCGGGTCGCCGGTTTTGTTAATAAAATTGATGATAGCGCCGGGTGTGTTAGAGCCAAACAAAGCCGAGTTTCCTCCCCTTACAATTTCAACTTTGGAAATGTTTTCATCCGGTCTGAAAAGGTTATCTGCATTCATAAAGAAAGTATGCATGGTTGGAAATACAGGCATTCCGTCTTCCATGAACATGACGTATTCGACACCAAGTATACCGCGCATACTTATATTTTGATTTACTTCGCCGCCCGAGCTTTCTACACGTGTAAAACCTGGAATATATCTAAGAATTTCTGTTGTGCTGCGGGGGCTTGCCATTTGTATTTCCTTAGGTGTGATTGTACTAATTGCAACAGTCGCACCAAGCTTGCTCTTTGGTCTAACGGCACCAGTAACCACTACTTCGTCCATTCTAAGAGCGTCTGATGTTAATTGAAAATTCTGTATGAGAGTTTCGCCTTCGCTTAATTTCACTTCAACAGTAGCAGTGCGATATCCGGTTACACTTGTTTTTAATGTATAAGTCCCGGCTGCTAAATTTTTGATTATATATTCGCCCACAGCATCTCCTGCAGCTCCTTGTTGTGTACCAACAACTAGTACAGTAGCAAAAGGAATTACAGCCCCCTTTTCATCTGTAACTTTTCCCTTGATGTTTCCCCTTCCCTGAGGCAACAGTATTGTACTGAAGCTAAAAAAGAATATTAGAATAAAGCTTGTTAGGAATTTTAACATGGTTCCTCCGTTTGTGTTAGTGATTTGTTCGTTTATATGATAGTCCTATACAGTGAATTTCCCAATAAAAGTATTTCTTTAGTTCTATTACGAAACTCATAAACTCTTTTGTATCAACAAAATTGGAAAGTATGAATCCTTTGTTTAGAATAAACTCCAGCAACAAAAATTTATATGATTCAATTTAACTGCACGCTATTAACTGGAACTCTGATATAACTATTCCCTCTTGCTCTTACTTTAATTAGCAGTTGAATTTCTTTGATGCATTTTACAATAATCAAGCCAGTAAGAACTTTGTAATTTTTTTAAATTATCTGTAACTACCCTAATAAAAAATTATCAATCCGATAACTAAACTTATCGCTTTGATAATCACTATTCTTTTGTTTTTAATTGTATATCTATTTTTAGGTAGACAATATTTTAGAAAGCAAGAAAATAAAATGATTTTAGAATTGTTCTCTTTTTTGCTTAAATTATTTTTTTGAATTGATTATGGCTTGATACTTGACTCATAGTAAAGATTGAAAAACAAAAAAATCTTGATTTTAAATGAGCTTTAAAGAAAAAATCAAAAAATATTTTAGGGGCTCTTCTTTTTTGTTAGCGGCTTTGCTGCTGGGGTTAGCAACGATCATTATCATTTACTTCTCCCCTTTTCACAGCAGCACTGGATCGAAAAAGACAGTGAAAGAAATCTATTTTGCTATAAATATGTCTTATGCAAACCAATACGTTATCGAAAAATTCAATGAGAAGAATAAAGGAAGAATACATATTATTCCAGTTGATTTAGCGTTCGGTATTTTCCAAACAAATGAAAGAAAAGAATTATTAGCCCGCTCGCTTAGAAGCAAGAGCGACCGGATGGATATTTTTGAAGTAGATAATATTTGGGTGTCGCGATTTGCTAAATGGTGTGCACCGCTGAGTAATTTTATTTCGATAGAAGAACAAAACAAGATTCTGCCGGAAGCTTTGGCTTCTTGTTTTTATAATCAAGAACTTGTTGCATTACCTCTATACCTCGATATCGGTATGATGTATTATCGCAAGGACATTCTAGAAAAACTGCCGGATTACGATCTTCTAAAAGAGAAATTAAAAAATTCTGTTACCTGGGAAGAATTTATTGACCTAAGCAGAAGGTTGAAGAAAACAGAGAAACCTTTTTATGTTTTTCCTGCCGATGCATACGAGGGATTGGTTTGCAGTTTTATTGAACTTATTTTATCACAGAATCCAAATTATTTTGACACACATAAATTTAGTTTGGATACGCACGAAGCCACAAACGCATTACAATTGTTGGTTGATCTGGTTTATAAATATAAAATTTCTCCGCTATCTGTTACTGACTTTGACGAGAACACCAGTTACAAATATTTTATAAACAACGATGGAGTATTTTTGAGAGGATGGCCCAGTTACGAGAAAGATTACAAAAACTTGTTTAAAAGTACTTATAAAGATACTCTGCTTGAGGCGGCTTCTTTGCCTCATCTTGCAGGCTTGAAACCAACTGCAATTATTGGCGGATGGAATTTGATGATCTCAAAATATGCCGAGAAGAAACCGGAAGTCATAGAGTTCATCAAATATTTAATAAGCGAAGAAGCACAAAAAATTCTTTATGAAAAGGGCGCATATTTGCCAATACTGAAAAATCTCTATACAAATCAAAATTATTTAAAAAAATTTCCCGATCTGGTTTTTAAGAATAAACTGATTCAGACCGGAGTACGAAGACCTTACTCAACCGATTACACACGCATTTCAGATATAATTTCATATTATACAAACAAAGCAATTAAAGGCGAAATAACTGTAACAAAGGCCTTAAAAGATGCCACCGCGTGGATCAATTCCGATAAAATTTTACTAAAATAACAAAACCGTCAAATGTTGAAAAAAAATGCCTTTCTAAAAAAATTATTTATCTATCGCTTCGAGTTTAAGCACCTTACTTCCCTCTTAATTATTCTTATAGTGTTTCTCATCTCGTTCTCCGTTATCCAAAAATCCGCTCTTCACGATTTTTTAATACAAACACAAAAGTGGTATCAGCAAGATTCAGCAGAACGCCTTGCAAACCTTACAAGCACTTCTATCGAATTATTATTGGAAAACGTTAGCATCAATAAAAAATTGGATAAGAAGGAAGAAAGAAAAATTATTCAATCGTTCAATATTCTTTTTAGCCAGCGAATGCTGCAGCAGAACGTAAAAAAAATCTGCTTGATGTTAATTAAAGACGATAAAGTAATTGTTGCAGACGACGGCGAGAAACTTTATAAATTTCTTTTAAACCAAAATATTGACGATTTTAAAATTCAACCGACTTATAAAAAAGCGCTTCAGCTGTATCTCAAAAATAAATCCGCAATTAAATCGAGAGAACAAATCTTCACAATTCTAGAAGGAGATCAGCGTTTCCATGTTTTCATTCCTTTTATTCCTCAAGGGGAATATCTGGGCGTTCTTTACATGGAAAATACACCTAATTTCTCTTTCATTACCAGTGAAATTATTTCGAGTTACGACAAGGCATTAATAATTTATTCATCTTTGATCTTGTTGGGACTTCTCGCGATGTATTTGATCTCTTCTCACACAGTAAACGAACGGGATAAGGCACAGAAATTATTGTTCGAGGAAAAAGAAAAGCACTTGAAAGAACAAATTGAACATGAAAAAGAATCGCTATTCACAAACCGTATCTATCATACTCATCATAAAGCAGAAAAGGTGATGGGATTTATCAAGGAAGATTTACGGCAGCTTTCAACAGACAACACAGAGGAGACTATCAATCGCGTAACAAAATATTCTAATTTTATTTCGCGTGTAATTTACGATATGAAATGGTACGATCCTCCTCTGAGCACAATACGCAATTTAGCTTTTGTAACAGATCTGAACGAAGTCATCCGGTTTATTGTCAAATACATTTTTCTTCGTATCTCCTCTTCTCCGGATTTCGAATTCAAAATGGAACTTGCAGATGATCTTCCGAAGGTTCACATAAACGAATTTGTAATCTGGGAAATCATTGAGCCGCTTATTCAAAACAGCATTGATCATTCACATAAAAAGAAAGTTATTATCACAATCAAGACCGAATACAGTAAAGAATTTGACAGAACAAAAATTACTATTACGGATAACGGGAAAGGTATTCTTCCCGAGCTGTTGGAAATAGATTCATCCGGTGTAAAAAAACTTTTTCTAGAAAATGTAACCACTAAAAAACACGATACCACTAACAAAGGTTACGGATGTTATATTGCATACGAAATATCCAAGCGATGCGGCTGGAAACTTGACGCAAAAAACTTAGAGACCGGCGGCTGTGTTTTTGAAATTTTGATTTAACCCGACGAGGAATTATGCCAACGAATAAAAAAATTAAAATCCTCTTGATAGAAGACGAAGACTTCGACGTAAGAAGAGTAAGAAACACAATCAAATATTTTAACGGGCAGATTACGATCAAGGACGTCGTTTCCACGGGCTATGAGGCAATTGATTTGCTAAATGAAAATCCGAATGATTATGATGTTGTAATAATGGATTTTCAAATTGCCGGCGGACTGAGAGGAGAGAGTTTAATTACCAAAATCAAAGAGATTGACAGCTCGCTTCAGATTATTGTTATTACCAAGATGACGATTAATATTACTGATTTTGAGTTTGCCAATAGTTTAATGAAAGCCGGTGCTTTTTGGTACTGCACAAAATATCCGGGCGATATAGAAGACTCTATTTATCAGCCCACGGATTTTTTGATGAGCATCTTTAACGCATACGAAAAGAAACAGCTTGAAACACAAAAATTGCGGACTAACAAAAAACTCTCCGAAAATATTGAGAGTATAATGAGCAAGAAAAACATTTTCGGCATTTCGGAATCTACAAATTTACTGCGGCAGCAGATCGAAAAATATGCAAACAGCGACGCTAATATTCTCATCAGCGGTCCATCCGGTACCGGTAAAGAGTTAGTTGCATCAAACCTCCATTATCGCAGTAAGAGAAAGTTTGAAAACTTTGTTCCCATCAACTGCGGAAGTCTGCCCCGTGAATTGATTGAAAGTGAATTGTTCGGATATGAAAAAGGAGCTTTTACCGGCGCCAATTCAAAAAAACCTGGACTCTTTGAAATTGCGAACAACGGTACTTTGTTTCTTGACGAAGTCGCCGAGCTGCCGCAGTCTGCTCAAGTAAAATTACTTCGCGTAATTCAAGAAGGTGAAATAGAAAAGATCGGGCGGACAAAAAGTATTGTTGTAAATGTTAGAATTATTGCGGCAACAAATAAATATTTGGAACATGAAGTTAGAGAAGGAAGATTCCGGGAAGATCTTTATTACCGGCTTAATGTTGTGCCACTCTATGTTCTTCCGTTGAATCAGCGGAGGGAAGATATTCAGCCGCTCGTTATCCGATATCTCGAATATTACTGCCAGGATATGAGCAAGCAAATGCCGGAGATTACCGATAGCGCAATGAGATTGCTTACTGATTATGACTGGCCCGGAAATGTTAGAGAACTGAAAAATGTTGTACAAAGACTTTTATTAGACGGCGGAGATTTGATAACCGAAAGTGATGTAAGAAAATCTCTTATAACAAAAATGAGTGGCATCAAGCACGTTCTGGATTATGAACAGGTCTGGCTTCAAGGAGAACTTCTTCAATTGAGAGAATTGGAAAAGCAGGTTAGAATCAAATACGTAGAGTTTATCCGGAAGAATTCTAAATCAGATGCTGAAGCTTCACTAAAACTCGGGATTGCGCCGTCAAATTATAACCGGATGTGCAAAGAATTAGGACTAAAATAAAAGAACACTCCACCACTATTATTCTTCTGAGGAAAAAATGACGAAATTGAAAATCAAGCTGAGTTTACTAATTAATTTTTTTGTCTTTGGTATTCTACTAAATAGCGTGGGTATTGTAATCCTCCAAGTGATAGAGCATTATGGCGTTGCAAAAACTTCCGCCAGCATTTTAGAAGCATTCAAAGATCTTTCAATAGCAGCTATTTCTTTTTTATTAGCTTCTTTAATTCCGAAGTTCGGTTACAAGAAATCAATGCTGACGGCGCTTGCCGTTGTTACTGCTTCTACAATTTGCATGCGTTTGTTCGACGGCTTCTTAATGGCAAAAATTTTATTCGCTTCAATCGGTTTCAGTTTTGCTCTTATCAAAGTGTCCGCATATTCAACAGTTGGAATCATCACGGAAAATTCCGACGACCATGCAAGTTTTATGAGCATTCTCGAAGGCATTTTTATGATTGGTGTTCTTTTCGGTTACTGGATATTCGGATTTTTCATTCAAGCATCTACTTCCTCTTCTTTAACATGGTTAGATACATATTGGGTGCTTGCTCTTTTATGTTTTACAGCATTTGTAATTTTGCTCACTACAAAGCTGGATGAAAGTGCTGTGAAAACAGAGGGGTTCAAATTAGTGCATGAGTTTTATGAGATGATAGCTCTGGCAAGATTTTTTCTCATCATAATTTTTGTACTCAGCGCTTTTTTGTATGTCTTAATTGAACAAAGCGTTCAAACATGGTTGCCTACTTTTAACAAAAGCATTTTACAACTGCCCGTTTCAATGAGCGTTCAGATCGTCAGCATCCTTGCAGCTTCAATTGCATTCGGCAGATTAAGCAGTGGATACTTCATAAAAAAATTTAGCTGGCTTCCGGTTCTCTCTTTTTCAATTATCGGCGCAATGATACTCGTCCTTCTTGTTATACCCCTTACAAACGGAGTTGCGCCCGGTAGCGTAAAAGGTTGGTCAGACGCTCCCATTGCTGCTTTCTTACTTCCCTTGATCGGTATTTTTTTGGGTCCAATTTATCCCGCTCTTAATTCTTCTATTCTAAGCGTTTTGCCCAAAAACAAACAAAGCGCAATGGCAGGACTGATAATGATTTTTTCTGCATTGGGCGGAACTACCGGCTCTTTAATAACCGGTTTCATCTTCAGCCGGAACAGCGGGCAGACGGCATTTTACTTTTCACTTCTTCCGATGTCGCTTCTTCTGATTGTTCTATTCTTCTACAAAAAAGTCAGAACCAATTTTCATTTTAAGGAAGTATGATGCAAATTAACTTAGAGGATTATATTCAGCTTTTCGGAAAATTATTTGAGGATGTTCAAACGGAAAGAATCTTTCCCGATTCAAAAACTTTTGTAGATTCAGTTCCGAAGTCCGACCCCAAAAAAATTCTTTCTCTTTACGAGGAATCAAAACGAAAAGATGATTTTGATTTGAAAAAATTTGTTCTCATAAATTTCTCGCTTCCGAATCAGTCGAACGATGAAGTTCAACTGAATCTTCCTCAAAACAGAACAATGGAAGAACATATTAATTTATTATGGAATCACATCGAAAGGGTTCCGCAAAAGTCATTTAACAAATTTGAAACGCTGATTTCACTTCCCTACTCTTACATCGTTCCCGGCGGAAGATTTAGAGAGATTTATTATTGGGATTCTTACTTTACAATACTTGGCTTGCTTGCAAGCAGGCGAACCGAAACAGCAGAAAACATGGTTAAGAACTTTGCTTATTTGATTGATAAGATCGGCCACATACCAAACGGGAATCGTTTATATTACATAACACGCTCACAGCCGCCATTCTTTGCCGCTATCATCGAACTTATTGCGAGATACAAAAACGATTATTCTTGGGCTTCACAATTTCTTAATGAGATCGAAAAAGAATATCTGTTTTGGATGACGAGAGAAAGTAATGATACTCAATCTGTTTTAAGAACCGTTAAATTGAAAGACGGTTCCGTTGTAAACCGTTACTATGATTCTTCTAATTCCCCGCGACATGAATCTTATACAGAAGATTTATTGCTTGCACAAAAATTTCCTATTGAAGAACGAACGAATTTGTTTCGCAATTTACGAGCAATGTGTGAATCCGGATGGGATTTTTCCAGCCGCTGGTTTGCAGATTCCACCAGCATCGAAACTTGCAACACATTAGATATCGTGCCGGTTGATCTAAATTCTCTTTTATACTTCACAGAGAATTTTCTTGCAAAATTATTTGAGCAAAAAAATAATAAGCAAAAGAGCGGGTTGTATTCCGAAAAAGCATTCAACAGACGTTTACTAATTAATTCTCTTTTTTGGAATGAAGAGAAAAAATTTTTTATGGATTACAATTGGAAATCTGAACTGCATACTAATGTTCCTTCGCTAGCCGGTTGTTATCCGCTTTATTTTGGCGCTGCAGATAAAGATAAAGCCGTGATGGCTGCAGAACTAATTGGTAGTCACTTTTTGAAAGAAGGCGGATTAACGACAACACTAAATCATACGGGTCAGCAATGGGATGCGCCGAACGGCTGGGCACCGCTTCAGTGGATTGCAATTAAAGGATTGAAAAGGTATGACGTAGATCAATTATCGGATAAGATTAAGCACAGCTGGCTGAAAATTAACGAGGACGTTTTTAACCGCACTGGAAAGATGTTCGAAAAATATAATGTTGAGGATACATCATTACATGCCGGCGGAGGAGAATACCAACTGCAAGATGGATTTGGCTGGACAAACGGAGTAGCGCTTGCCCTGTTAAAAAATTTGTAATCTTTCCCGGATACGTGAGGCTGTATCAAAAGTGCCAAAATTGAATAAGTTGGATTTAATTTCGTTTTAAAATCACAACTTTTCATCGCTGAAAATTACTTTTGAGACAGCCTCATACAACGAAACTACTTTAAGAAATCATTAGCGAATCTTCTCAAAGTGCTCAATCAGTTCATCTCTATTAGCTCTCGAGATTTGTCTCCCTTTAATAGGAAAATTATCAAAGCTTCGCGCTAAATGACGAAGCTCATGAACATTCAATTCTGAAAGCTGTTCATTAGAAGGAATTTCTCCGGCAGTTAATTGCTTCTCGCCTTCTACTTTTCCGATTTCTTTTAGGGCTTCTTTACGAAGTGAATCCAGACGCGAAGGTGCCGGGGATTCTGATTTCTCTAATCTTGGTCTGCCTCTTCTTCTAAGCGGTACAGTTTCAGTCTCTTCTTTTTCAGTTTCATCGAAGAGAGATTCCTCTTCGGCTTTTTCATCAACAACTTCTCTAACAACTGGCTTTTCCTTAACCGGTTTTTCTTTTTTAACAATTTCTTCCGGTTGAATTCCGGTAGTTAGAGATGGATAGT
>JACRFD010000064.1 GCA_016218025.1 Ignavibacteriales bacterium | reverse complement strand
GTGCATCTCTTCAAAGCTCCAGTGCGAAAGAGAAATTATTTCAAATCTTCCTGCAAGACTTTCTGTTAATCCACGCTGTATAAGTAATGGAGCCGAACCAAGCAACATAACTTTCAAATTATTCTTTTCTGCCGTGTCTTCATCCCATAATTTTTTAATTACCTCAGACCAACCGATAACTTTTTGTATTTCATCAAAAATAATAAGCGCACCTTTTTTTGATTTTTTGGTAAGCACTCTAGCTGATTCCCATTGCTGTTCTATCCAAATAAAACTATGCGGTGTAGGTGAATCTGCAGTAACGTAATGAGTGGGTATCTTTATAGCTTTTTCCACTTGGTGTGCCAGCGTTGTTTTTCCACATTGCCTTGGTCCGGCAAGAACTTGAATAAACCGTCTTCGTTCTTCCAAACGCGTGCGGATCCGATTGAATTGAAGTCTTGTAAACATACTGTCTCTTTTTACTCATTCTATTGAGTAATTTTACTCAATACTCTGAGTTAAAATATTAATGAGAACAATAAATGTCAATAGTAATTTATAAACAAACTTAGCAGCAGTTTTTTCTTTCTATCAAGAACAGAATTATATATAATAATTCCATTCACCAATGTTCTATTTTGATTCTAACTCACTATTAAACTATTTTTAGCCACAAAATTAGAATCAAGCTATGTCAGTTACACCTTTAATGGCGCAATATGCAAAGATCAAAGAAAACTATCCGGATACCATTTTACTTTTCCGGATGGGAGATTTCTTTGAAACATTTGAGGAAGATGCAAAAACTGCTTCCAGAGTGTTGGGCATTACTCTTACAAAACGTGCCAATGGCGCAGCCGGTGAAGTCCCTCTTGCCGGATTCCCGCATCATGCAATTGATACTTACTTACCAAAACTTGTCCGTGCCGGTTACCGTGTTGCTGTCTGCGAGCAGATGGAAAATCCGAAATTAGCCAAAGGAATTGTTAAGCGTGAAGTGATTGAAGTTGTTACTCCGGGAGTTGCAATATCCGATAAACTTCTTGATCACAAAAAAAATAATTATTTGCTTTCGGTATACATTGAAGACGAGGTTGCCGGAATTGCATTTTGCGATATTTCTACCGGTGAGTTTTCTGCTTTTGAATTAAACAGATCCGAATTATCACAACAGCTTGGTTCGATCAATCCTTCCGAGATATTAATTCCTAAAAAACTTAAGAATGAACTTGAACCTTTGATCAGCAAAGCTGCTCCATCGGCACGAATAACAAAGATTGATGATTGGATTTTCAATTACGATTACAGTACTGAACTTTTAATGAATCACTTCAACACAAAAACGTTGAAGGGATTTGGTATCGAGAATTTACGCATCGCGATTTGTTCCGCCGGCGCCGCACTAAATTATTTGCGCGAAACTCAAAAAGCTAATCTCACTCATATAAATAAAATTTCACGTTACAATCCTTCCGATTATATGATCCTGGATTATTCCACCAAAAGAAATTTAGAGATTATGTTCACAATGCAGGAAGGTGAAAGAGAAGGTTCATTGATCTCAATTCTTGATAAGACATCAACTTCGATGGGCGGAAGGATGCTCAAGAAGTGGATCTCTGCCCCGTTAAAAAAATTAGAACCGATAATCAAACGCCAGGAATCAATTGAAGCGCTTTTACAAAATAAAACTCTAAGAAAAAATTTACAGAATGAATTAAAAGAGATCGGAGATCTTGAACGATTGATTTCCAAAGTATGCACAGGAAAAGTCAATCCGCGTGAACTTTTAAATCTTAAGACTTCACTGAAAAAGATTCCGTTAATCAAACAACTTCTAGATCAAACTTCCGTAGAAACACTTACGGCAATTAATCAGCGGTTGAACACTCTTGAAAAACTCGTAGAAAAAATTGAAAGAGCAATTTCAGATGATCCGCCTCTTGCAATTTCAGACGGCGGTGTAATTCGTTATGGTTTTAGTCCTGAACTAGATGAACTTAGAAGTCTTTCAACAAATGCAAAAGATTGGATTGCAACTCTTCAAAAAACAGAGCGCGAACGAACAAAGATCTCTTCGCTTAAAGTCAGCTACAATAAAGTATTCGGTTATTACATAGAGATTAGTAATGCAAACAAGGATAAGGTTCCGGAGAACTACATCCGCAAACAAACTTTAGTTAATAACGAAAGATTTATTACACCTGAACTAAAAGAGTATGAAGATAAAATTTTAAATGCAGAAGAGAACATTGCTAATCTGGAATATCAGCTTTTCGATCAAGTGAGATTAGAAGCTGCTTCGGAAACAGAAGCAATTCAGGAAAATGCAAAGTTGACAGCAATGCTTGATTGTTATCAATCATTTGCCGAATGCGCGGATGAATATAAATATGTCCGTCCGCAGCTTGATGAATCCGATTCGCTTGATATTATAGATGGACGCCATCCGGTTGTTGAAAGAATTTTACCACCGGGAGAAAAATTTACTCCAAACAGTTCCAAACTTTCTTCATCGGACGAGCAAATAATTATTCTCACCGGACCGAACATGGCAGGTAAATCAGTTTATCTCCGTCAAGCCGGATTGATCGTCTTGATGGCGCAGAT
>JACRFD010000062.1 GCA_016218025.1 Ignavibacteriales bacterium | reverse complement strand
TGCTAACGGTGCTGCTTATATGGGTCAACCTCTTCCTGTTATTCGAGGTTACGATTATGTAAAATTCGGCAGAGGAGTAGTATATAACGGAGTTGATATTGATAAAACTTATACCGGTTGGAGCTCCGGTGATTTGTATATACATACAACAGGATATCCGGTGCAAGATCCTCAAGTAAGAATTATTGGCGATCCTAATCCTAAATGGACCGGAAGTGTAAGAAGCACATTTACACTTTTTGGAGAAGTAGAACTCTCAGCTCTATTTGATATTAAGCAAGGCGGAGATGTTTGGGATGGAACACTTGGTGCTTTAATGTATTTTGGTACATCGGCTGAAACTGCAGACCGCGGTACTTCAGTTGTTTTTGCTGGTTATGGTCCTGGAGCCGGAAAATCAGTTGTTAAAGACCAGGCTTACTATCAAGGTGTTGGCAGCAGCTTTGTTGGTCCTTCATCTGCAAATATGGAAGACGGTAGTTATGTAAAACTACGCGAGATCTCCATTGCCTATACATTGAGAAATGATTTTATTAAGGAATGGACAGGGATAAGTAGTATTGATCTTCGACTGAGTGCCCGTAATCTTAAGACCTGGACAAAATATAAAGGTATTGATCCCGAAACTAATCTTACCGGAGGAACTAATTTGCGTGGTTTAGATTATTTTAATAATCCACAGACCCGATCAATCGTTCTTTCGTTACGATTTAATTATTAAGGAGGACACAATGAAGACAATAACTAAAACCAATAAATTTTTATTTGCTGTAATTTTTCTTTCATTAATAATTTTTACTAATTGTAGTGATTTCTTAAATGACCCGGCAGTTCAGAATGATCCTAATCGTGCAACTACAGTTAGTGCAGATTTACTTTTCAATTCTGTTCAAGTAAGACAGTTCTTTAGATATGAAGGACATCTTGCACAAACTACTGCAGTTTGGATGCAACAGATGGGTGGAGTTGACCGTCAATCATTGGGCTTAGCTCAATATATATTTACGGAAAATGAGTGGAGCGGTGAAATGAACGGTATGTACACCGGCGGCGCTCTTATTGATATAAGAAATATCCGCGCTGAAGCCGATGCAAAAGGATGGAAAACTTATTCCGGTATAGCAAAATTTTGGGAAGCTTTTGTTATGGGAACCGG
>JACRFD010000063.1 GCA_016218025.1 Ignavibacteriales bacterium | reverse complement strand
TTTATCCCTTGCAAAGAAAGAAATAATATTACCGTTTGCATCTCTTTCAAATCCTTTCTCTTTTACAACGGCTGCATTAACTTGTTGATTAACTTCGCTCCCCGGATTGAACTTGCTGAACGAGCCCAATTTATCTGATGGGGCAAAGTATGTAAAATAAATTACTGCAATAACGGCAACTAAGACTGCCGGGAAGATTAGCTTTGTGGGAATCCATCCCTTCGTGAATAATTTTTTCATTAGCTTACCTACTAATTTTTATTCTTTTCTTCATTAAGTTAAATTTAGTAATCACAGTTCATTTTACCGGCATATTCAAATAGATTGACTTGATTCCGCTTTCGCCGGTTTCAAATTTTACATTGCCGCTATGAGAATGTATAATTGAGGATGCTAGTGCAAAAGTGTATCCCTTCTCCGGATTAGCTATTAAATCAAATACTTCTGTTCCTTTATTTTCCCGAGTCGTTTTCTTTCCATTCAGAGTTAAAGATATTTCAACCATCTCATTGTTTTTTGCTGCCGATATTATTAGTTCCTTTTTCGCCGGGCTTTGTTCAATGAAGCTTTGTAAAATTTGCTTTACGGCAAATTCAATTTGCCTTACATCCATATAAACCGGCGGCAGCTTTGGTTCGCTCTTAAAAGTAAAATTATAACCGGGATTGTGCTGTATAATTTCATTTACACATTTTTTAGTCAAATGGGAAAAATTATATTTAGTCTTTTTCATCGGTTTCGGCGCAGCAAGGTTTGACAGATGTGATATGTGCGAACCCAAACGCTGTAATTTTTCCGATAATAATTTTGCCGTAAAAGAATTTCCATCACCATTATTATAAATTTTTGTAAGAGATTTCGTTAATCCTTCACAAGCAGAATAATCATTCATTATATCTTTATTGATGACATTAATAACGGTTGATACTTTTTCTAATGCAGCCAGTCGTGCTTTTTCGCTTTGAACTTTTTTTAATCTATCTATCAAAACGCCGGCTATTATTCCTACTGCCCATATTAATATTAATTCAGAAAGATTTTCTGCAACATAAAACTTCGAAAAAAGACCGGTGTTTATGGAGTGCGGAAGATATAATAATGAAACCACCAGAGCCAGCTTTATAGCTCCTTTCTTACCCAAAAACAAAGCAGCTAAAAGAACCGGGAAAAAATATAACTTCGTTAAAAGCTGATGCAGAAAATCAAGATATATTTCCTTTTGGGAGAAAGTTAAGAAATGAATAAAGCTAATCACTATTGCTAATACAATAGTTCCGTTTAATATTTTCTTTTCTTTATTTTCGGTTATTGTATTCATCATAGCTAAAATCAATTTTGTGTGAATCCATCCCTTTGGGTATAGTTTATTCATCGGCTTCGCTTTCATCTGTTCGTTTTATTCCTGCATTAAAAAAAATATTGATGCTTAACTCTAAACTTGCTTGTGGATTTTGTTGTGTAATTGAAGTCGCTTCTTCAAATTCTAATTCTGCTTTGTTTTTCTCTCCGTTAATTTCATAAAGCACACCAAGCAAGTAATGTCCTTCTGCCTTGGATGAATTTTCCGTTTCATCCAGTTTAGCATATTTCATCGCATTCTCATAATCCTTCTTCTTAAAGTAAACATCGGCAAGCAGCAACTCCATACGATTGAACCGCAATCCAAGAGACCGCATTTCACCTACTACCGCAAGAACTTTATCATAATCTTTAAGCAGCCAGTAAGCAAGGGATTTCCCTAAATAACTTTCAGTATCTTTATTATCTCTCATCAAAGCGCAATTAAACGATCCTATCGCTTCATTGAGTTTTTCATTCTGCAAATAAATAATTCCAAGCTGCCGGATTGAGTTTGGACTGTTCGAGTCAAGTTCCGCAGCTTTGTTAAGATTAACAACCGCTTCATCAAGATTTCCAATTATACTATTTAGGATGCCAAGGTTATGGTATGCTCTAGCTCTTTTGGGATGAAACTTTACAGCTTTCTCAAAATATCCGAGCGACTTTTCCATATCTCCTTTTTGCTGCCAGATTACTCCAAGGTTTGTAAACGCATCGTAATTCGTGCTGTCAGTTTCAAGAATCTTTTCATAATACTTACGGATATTCTCAAGAGAATTCTCTCCATCAACAGTTTGATTTAAAAGATTACTCTGTTCTATTGTTTTGTTTACAGAACCATTCGCACTCTGAGCGATTATCCCTGAATATAAGACCGCAAGGAACCAACAAACAAAAACAATATTTTTTGAGAAAGATTTTTTCACAATTTCATTTCATTCCAATTATTGTTTTTTCATTTTCATCTTCTCCCGAAAAGCGGGATTTCGCTTCGCTCAACATTTTCCATCATCCATTTTCTAAACATTCACATCTTCGCAGCTTGCGCTCTGTACATTCTTCTCTATTTGTATTGTTGAATGTTCTATCCCAAATTTATGTTGAAGCTGTTCACATACTTTGCTTAAGAACTTATCATCCTTTTGCCCGTCTGGAATTACAAGATGAACAGTTAATGCGGTTTCCGTAGTGCTCATTGCCCAGATGTGCAAGTCGTGAACTTCTTTTACGCCTTCAAGAGAGCTTAAATATTTTTTTACTTCTTCAAATACTATATTCCTTGGAACGGCATCCATCGAAAGGTGAAATGAATCCTTTAATAAGCTCCACGTTCCTATTGTAATAACCACTACTATTACGAGACTGATTATTGGGTCAAGCAAAAAGAATCCTGTAAGATTAATTAAGAGTCCTGCTGCAACAACACCAAGAGAAACTCCAGCATCTGCAGCCATATGCAAAAACGCGCCTTTTATATTTAAATCTGATTCTCTACCCTTCATAAAAAGAAGCGCAGTAAGTGAGTTTATAACCACTCCAACTCCAGCAACAATCATCATTGTAGTCCCGCCAATCGGTTCGGGCTCAAGAATTTTTCTTATTGACTCAATCGTTATTGCACCAACTGCAACAAGAAGAATTATTGCATTAAAAAGCGCTGCAAGTATTGTAGATTTTCTTAATCCGTAAGTTCTTTTGCTTGTAACAGAAAACCCGGCTAAATAAGCTGCGCCCCAGGCAAGCACTAATCCAAACACATCGCTTAAATTATGCCCGGCATCAGCTATAAGTGCCATCGAGTTAATAATTAATCCAAATACAACTTCAACTGCAATGTAGATTACATTTAATGCAATACCGAAGCCAAAAGCTTTATTATAGTTCCGGCGTTGAGTGAATTCATCGCTATGTGAATGGTCGTGCGAATGATTATGTTCGTGAGGCATTTCTAATCTCCTTCTTCCTTTGCTCTTTTTCCTTTCAACCTTTTCCACAGCGTAAGATGGTGTATAGACAACAAGAAAAATATTATTACTGCTGTCAATGTTCCTAAGACATACATACCAAAAGAAATTGCCAATCCAACGGAAGCAGTTGCCCAAACGGTAGCAGCAGTGGTCAGCCCCGCTATTCTTCCTTGTTCTCTCAAGATAACTCCGGCACCAAGGAATCCCACGCCGGTAACAACTCCGGCTGCGATGCGTGCCTGATCTGTCCCAGGAATATGAGATGAAACGAGGCCAAAGATACAGGCGCCAAGTGAAACTGCTGCGTAGGTTCGTATGCCTGCATCGCCCCCGTGTCCTTCCCTCTCGTATCCTATCACCGCACCGAGTGCTGCTGAGAGTAGAGCGCGCAGAGTCATTACGAGTTCTATGTTCCAATCCATAGATGCCTCTTACTTATTTATATGTGAGTTCGGGTTTCATTGTCTTTTCCATCTATCTATTTTCCATCATTAAAGTCCCCCTTTGGGGGATTTTCCCAAAGGGATTCCTTCGGAAAGGGGCTATATCGCTTCTTTTCCTCTCTCATTCGTTCTTATCTTTACAACGTTAACGACATCGGTAACAAATATTTTCCCATCACCCGGATTTCCCGTGTGTGCATTCTCTTGAATCGAATTTACAACTGTTTCTGCCAGTTCGTCTTGAACAACAATTTCTATTTTATTCTTTGGCACAAAGTCATAAATCCCTTCTTCATCGTCGTTCTCTTTCTTTCCACCGCCTTTTCCGAATCCTTTGATATCGGAAATAGTTATTCCCGGAAGCCCTTCAATTTTATGAAGGGCTGTAACTACTCTTGTTAACATAAACGGCTGAATTATTGCTTTTATCTCTTTCATCTTTTTCCTCATTAAATTTATTTATAGTTGTTTTCTTCTAATTGTTTTGAAGGACATTTAACATTGCCATAAGTGCAAAACACGCAGCATTCGCCATCTTTTGGCTTTAATATTTTCTTACAAAAATCGCACTCGTAAAAATGTACACACGCATAAAGCGGCATTTCTTCTTCTTTCTCAAAACCGCAATAAGGACACGTGATTTTTGATCTTATGTTAATGTTTTTCATAACTCCGGTTCTGCCTTTTTTTCTTCAAACCACTTATAAAGTGTTGGTAAAACAAACAGCGTTAATATAGTTGAAGTTATTATTCCGCCGATCACAACAGTTGCAAGAGGTCGCTGGACTTCGGCACCGGCACCTTGGGATAGCGCCATCGGAACAAAACCAAGACTTGCAACAAGAGCAGTCATCAATACTGGGCGCAATCTGGTTTCGGCACCTTGAAGAACCGCTTCATCCAAATTCTTTCCTTCCTGCCGTAGTTGATTGATGTAAGAAACCATCACAACTCCGTTTAAGACTGCAACACCAAAAAGTGCAATGAATCCTACTCCCGCCGAAATGCTGAAGTGCATCCCCCGAACGAGAAGAGAGAAAACACCGCCGACAATTGCGAACGGAATTCCCGTGTAAATCAAAAGTGCGTTCCTTATAGAGCCGAACGACATAAATAAAAGAATGAAGATGAGGAACAATGAAAGCGGAACAACAATCATCAAGCGGGTTCTTGCGCTTTGCAAGTTTTCAAAAGTTCCACCCCACTCAATATAATAACCTGCTGGAATTTTTAATGATTGGTCTAACTTAGCTTGAGCTTCTTCAACAAAACTTCCAATGTCTCTTTCTCTAACATTTAGCTCAACTACAATCCTACGCTGGCTATGCTCGCGGCTAATTTGTGCGGGCCCTTCTTCTACGTAAACATCGGCTAATTGACTAAGTGGAATACTAGAACCGGATGGAGTCGAAACTAGAATATTCTTTATCGTTTCAAGATTATTTCTGGCATCTTCCTTAAATCTTACAAGCAGATCAAATCTTTTTTCTCCTTCGAATACTACACCGGCTGCTTTCCCTCCGATAGCCGTTTCAATTATCTGGTTTATATCAGCAACATTAATTCCGTAACGCGATATTTTTGAGCGGTCAATCTTTATTTGAAGCTGGGGAAGTCCGGTTACTTGTTCAATTTTAACGTCTGCAGCGCCATCAACTTTAGAAACAATTCTTGCAATCTCTTCAGCTTTTTCTTTCAACACATCTAAATCTTCGCCAAAAAGTTTTATAGCAATATCCGAGCGAACACCGGCAATCAGTTCGGCAACACGAAGTTGAATTGGTTGTGAAAAACTGAAAACCATTCCTGGAATTTTTGAAGTAAGCGATTTGCTCATCTCTTCAATCAATTCATTTTTTGTTCTGCCGGTTGCCCAATCGTCTTTTGGTTTTAGCTCAATTAAGATGTCACTCATTTCAACGCCCATCGGATCGGTCCCAATTTCTGCGCGTCCGGTTTTTGATACAACATAATCAACTTCCGGAAATTTCCGAATCTCTTTTTCAATCATCGCCGATGTTTCAATTGCAGTTGTTAATGATGCACTTGGCATTCTTAATACTTGAATTGCAATTGCACCTTCGTCAAGCTGAGGAATAAATTCGCTTCCAAGAAACGGAAATATGATTATACTTATTGCAACAAAAGCAGCTGCAATTCCAACAACAGCAATTCTTTTATTCAAGATTTTTTTTAGAAGCGGCGCATAATATTTTTTTACATAAGTTATAATTGGACTTTCTCTTTCTTTAACTTTCTTTTTGAACATCAAAGCAGACATAACCGGCACATAAGTTAAGCTGAGAATCAAAGCGCCAATTAAAGCATAAGTTACAGTGTATGCCATTGGTTTAAACATTTTTCCTTCAATGCCAGTCAGAGTCATTATCGGGAAATAAACAATGATGATGATTCCAACGGCAAAGACAACCGGTCTTCCAACTTCCAAAGCCGATTCTAAAATTGATTCCGTGCTGCTTGTTCCATCTTTCTTTTCATGAAGTTTACGGATTGCATTTTCAACCATTACAACTGCGCCGTCAACAATCAAACCAAAATCAAGCGCGCCAAGCGACATTAAATTTCCGGAGACGCCGTTTGCAACCATCATAATTACAGCAAACAACATTGAAAGAGGAATTACCGATGCCACTATAAACCCGCCGCGTAAATTGAATAGGAGCAGAACAAGAATTAAAATAACAAGAATTCCGCCTTCCAATAAATTCTTTTCTACAGTTCGGATTGTTTTATTTACCAAGTCGGTTCTATCATAAAACGGTTCAAGTTTTACACTATCGGGCAAAGTTTTTCTTACGGTTTCTATTTTTTGTTTTACTCTATCAACAACCGCACGGCTGTTCTCGCCTTTCAGCATCATTGTAATTCCGGCAGTAACTTCTCCTTCGCCGTTCATTGTAACAGCGCCCTGTCTAATTGCCGGTCCTAATTTAACATCGGCTACGTTTTGCACATAAATCGGCGTTCCATTCTCTCCGGTTTTTATGATGATGTTCTTTATGTCTTCCGTAGTCTGAACTAACCCCAAACCTCTCACAAGATATTGCTCGTTTGCGTGTTCGATGTATGCGCCGCCTGCGTTTGCATTATTTTCTGAAACGGCTTGAAATACTTCGCGCAGTGTCAAGTTGTAGTTCAAAAGTTTTTGCGGATCAATAAGAACCTGATATTGTTTTTCAAATCCGCCAAAGCTGTTTACTTCATTGATACCGGGAACTGTGAGAAGCTGCCGCTTGGCATACCAATCCTGAAGCGTTCTCATCTCCATTAATGCTGTTGAATCTTGTTGCTTTGTTTTGTCTTTTGGTCTGATGATGTATTGATAAATTTCTCCCAAACCGGTGCTTGTTGGTCCAAGTTCCGGACTTCCGAGTTCAGGCGGAATATTTTCAGACGCAACGCGCAGCCGTTCGAAGACTAACTGACGAGCAAAATAAATATTAACATCGTCATTAAAAACAACGGTAACTAAAGACAAACCGAACTTTGAGACTGAACGAATTTGTTCAACACCCGGAATACCGTTCATCGCTACTTCAATGGGAAATGTAATGTAGCGTTCAATTTCTACGGGGGCAAGTGTTGGAGAATTAGTAAGAATCTGAACCTGGATATTTGTTACATCCGGTACAGCATCAATAGGCAGCATTCTGAACGCAGCCGTTCCGCCGGCTATCAGCAAAATCACCGCGAAGATAACCAACAGCTTTTGCTTTAACGAAAATCTTATTATTCTTTCAATCATCTAATCACTCTCCTTCATCATCTCTTTCATCAATTCTGATTTCAAGAAGAAAGCACCTTTGACAACAATTTTTTCTCCTTCGCTAACTCCGCTTATTATCTCAGTCATATCACCAAGATTATTTCCCAGACCGACTATTTTTTTTGAGAAGGTTGTATCGTTTAACGCTGCAAATACAAAACTCTTGCCGCCCTCTTTTATAATAGCATCGTTCGGAACTGCAATTCCTTTTACATTTCCAGTAACCGGAATAAACATTTCTCCGAACATTTGCGGTTTTAGTTTATTGTTCTTGTTCTGTAAAGAGGCGCGGTATTTTATTGTTCTTGTGCGCTCATCAACAGTTTGACCGATAAGAATTGTTGTGCCGTTGAATTTTTCGTTTGGATAAGCTGTTGTAGTAAATTCTATTTCTGGCTTGCCGCTTAGTTTAGATATATCTTTTTCGTAAACCTGCCCGTCTGCCCAAAGGTTGGAGATATTCATAATCTTAAAAGCAAGAGTGTTTGCTTCAACCAATTGCCCGATAACTACATTTCTTTCCGTAACTATTCCATTGATGGGAGATTTTATGGGAAGAATTCCGGCAATATGTTCGAGGGTTCCATTTTCCAAGACATCCTCGTGGCTCAAACCAACGGCATGTATTCTTTTATCTTCGGCATTGAATTCAGCAGACGCCTTTTCATAATCTGCTTTCGCTTCCTGCAATACTTTTTGCGAGCCTATATTTTGTTCAATCAAAGTTTTTTGTCTCTCATAAACCGCTTTGTAATAGTCGAGATTCGATTTTGCCTTCAGATAAACTGCTTTTAATTCGCCTATCTCAAGTCCTTCAAGCTGCATCAACACTTGTCCGGCTTTTACGTTATCACCTTCTTTTACAAAAACTTTATGAACCCTTCCTTGAATTAAAGAACCTACTTGCGCTTCGTAATCCTGATTAGGTATAAGTTTAGCAGCTGCTTTAATTAAGCCGGTTAACGTTTCATTTTTAATGGTTTGTATCTCGATTCCCATTTCTTTCATCGCTTTGCTGGTTAGAGTAATTTCTTCTTTCCCGTGCGTTTGGTTTTCTTCCTTTATCTCTTCGTTCTTCTTTTCGCCGCATCCAAAAAATATGAATGCAGTTATCGAAAGTATTAATAAGAATTTTATGTTAAATCTCATTTCATTTTCTCCGTCATTATTCATTTGGTTATACTATCTCCAACTATTTCCTCAAGCGTAAATATTGAGCGGTTGTAGTTGAATAATACATTTATGTAATTGTTTTTAGCATTTATCAATGTTTGTTTTGCCTGCAGAAATTCTATATATGTAATTTCCCCGGCATCATAGCTTTTTATCGCAGTTCTGTAAATCTCATCAGCTTGCGGAAGAATATCACTCACATAAAGTTTTACTAGCTTTAAATTATTTTCATAATCTGTAAAAGCGCTTTTTATTTTTAAGGTAATCTCGTTCTTTGTTAATTGTAACTCGGATTCAGATATAGACTGATTTGCAGCCGCTTCCTGTATTTTTCCTCTTTGATCGAACATAAACCATAAAGGAACAGATATACCAAATGAAGCTCCGTAAAATCCGTTATTGCCGTCGCGCGTTTGTTTGAAATAAGCCAGATTAATATTTGGCAGAATGGAAGACCATGCAAGTCCTTTTTCAACAGACGCTATTCCATATTTTAATTCGGCAATTTTTATTTGTGGATTAGTTTCTTCCAAAGATTCATAGATTTGCTCTAATTTTATTTTATGATCAACAAATACTAATGAATCTGTAAGAGCTAATTGAGATTCATAACTTTGTTTTCCATTTCCAAGTGAGTAATTCAGTTCGGCAAATGCTGTCGTAAGTTCGTTCTTTGCAACTTCAAGATTGTTCCGCGCTTCGGTATATTGAACCTTTGCCGTTAATCTTTCAAGATTAGTTCCTTCTCCAACATTTTGTCTTATCTCCGCTTTCTTATAAAAATCTTCCGAGATTAAAAGATTTTCCTCAGCAGAATTTACCTGGTATTGTTTAGCCAGAACTTTGTAGTAACTTGTTTTTACTTGATTTATAACGCTTCTCTTAGTCATGTTTAGTTTATAAACTGCAATCTCTTCCTCTTTATTAAATTTGCTTCCTTCCAAAAAGTAATTTGAAGGGAACTTAAAAGATTGACTTACAGCTAGAGTTTTTTCGCTATAATTACTTAAACTGCTATTCACCGGTGTATATCCATAGCTAACTCCAACCTCCGGTTGGGGTAATGATATCCCGCTCCAAAATCTTCCTTTAGCTGCTGAAATATTTTCCCGTGCAGATATTATTCTCGGATTATTCTTCAGTCCAATTTCTATTGCTTCATCTAAAGTTAATTCCTTATTCATTCCTTGCTGACCATTTAGAATGCTCACC
>JACRFD010000061.1 GCA_016218025.1 Ignavibacteriales bacterium | reverse complement strand
CAAATCTTGATACTGGGAATTATGTAATAAGCGAAGAAGTACAAAACGGTTGGATACAAACATATCCTATTGGATCAACATACAGTATCAGGATTGATGTAAGTTCAACCATTATCACATCACAAAACTTCGGTAATTTCCAATTAGCGTCAATCAGCGGTAAAAAATACACCGATCTTGTTGGTGATAGTTCTATAACAGGAGATGCTACGCTGAATAATTGGAAAATTAAATTGTTCAAATCGGGAGTGTTACAGAGTAGTGTATTAACAAGCGGCAGCGGCGACTACGCATTCAATAATCTCTTACCCGGTATTTATACCGTTGAAGAAAGTTTGCAAACAGATTGGATGCAAACATACCCGCGAGTTAGTGGAGCAGGTGTAGTATTAACTACTTATGGAACAAACGCAGGACCAAGAGCTTATCAGATAACAGTAACATCAGGCGGTAACTTTAATACACGAGATTTTGGGAATTTCCATAAAGTAAGTATAGGTGGACAGAAATTCCATGATCTTGATGGAGATGGAACAAAAGATGCTGGAGAATTAGGTTTAGCAGGTTGGAAAATAAGAATAGCAGGATCGAAAAATGATTCAGCAACAACAGATGTAAATGGTAATTATGTTTTTGCCGATTTAGAACCAGGCAGTTACACACTAAGCGAAGATATGCAAACGGGGTGGATGCAAACAGTAGCACCAACCGGAACGATAGTAACGAGCAGTGGAACGAATGTTGTAAATAAAGATTTTGGCAACTTCCAGAAGGTAAGTATAAGCGGACAGAAATACCATGACCGAGATGGCGATGGAATAAAAGATACAGGAGAGGAAGCGCTTGCCAACTGGAAAATAAGGATAGCCGGAGCAAAAGTAGATTCGATATTTACAGATGTGAACGGGAATTATACATTCATTAATTTAGGACCTGGCTGTTATACATTAAGTGAAGTGGCTCAGAGTGGATGGATCCAAACATCACCGGCAAACGGATTAATTTGCGTTAGCAGCGGCACAAATGTAATAGATAAAGATTTCGGCAATTACCAGATGGCAATAGTAAGCGGAATGAAGTTTAACGATATGAACGGCGACAGCATAAAAAATACTGGTGATATTGGTTTGAGTGGATGGAAGATAAGAATCACAGGCACAAAGACCGATTCTGCAACAACAGACATAAATGGCAATTACACAATCAGTAATTTACCAAAGGGTAATTACACATTAACAGAAGTATTACAGAGCGGATGGAAACAGACATATCCAGCAGGAAACAGCTACAGTATAACAGTTGATGCAAGCGGAACGGTAATCACCGGAAAAGATTTCGGCAACTTTAAATTGGCAACTATAAGCGGAAAGAAATATAACGATACAGCCGGAGACAGCGCATTGACCGGAGATATTGGCTTGAACAACTGGGTAATAAAATTATATAAATCAGGCGTGTACCAGATGCAAACAACAACAGGTTTGCAAGGTGATTACACATTCAATAATATTGATGCTGGATCATACACAATAGAAGAAAACCTGAATACCGGCTGGGTGCAAACGTATCCACGGGTTGGCTCAGCAGGTGTTGTATTAACTACATATGGTGGAATGGCAGGACCGAGGGCATATGCAGTAAACGTTAATACATCCGGCACAATTATAACAGGAAAAGATTTTGCAAACTTCCAACTGGGCAGTATAAGTGGAACAAAGTTTAACGATCTGAACGGCAATGGAGTGAAAGATGCCGGTGATCCTCACTTATCAGTGTGGAATATAAGATTGAATGGTGCAAAAGTTGATTCAGTAATAACAGATGCCAATGGTAATTACACATTCACGAATTTAGGTCCCGGTAATTATACACTAAGTGAAGAGTTACAAACAGGATGGATTCAAACGCTTGGTCAGCCAGGTGTAATTACAATGACAAGTGGTGCGACAATCACCTCTAAGAATTTCGGCAACTTCCAGGTTGCGTCGATCAGCGGAAAGAAATACAACGACGCAGTTGGAGACAGTTTAATAACAAGCGATGTAACGCTGAACAATTGGGTGATAAAATTGTACAAATCGGGAGTGTTTCAGTCCAGCACTATCACAAGTGGAAGTGGAGATTATACATTTAACAATCTTATTCCCGGAACTTATACTGTTGAAGAAAGTTTGGAGACAAACTGGATGCAGACATATCCGCGTGTCGGCTCTGCCGGAGTTGTCCTAACTACATATGGAACTAATGCCGGCAAGAGGGCATATCAAGTTTCTGTGAGTTCAGGAACGAATTCAGGTAATAAAGATTTCGGCAATTTCCAGAGGGTAAGTATAAGCGGACAGAAATTCCATGATAGGAATGGAGATGGAATAAAAGATGCTGGAGAGGAAGGACTATCTAATTGGAAAATAAAGATAGGCGGAGCGAAAGTAGATTCAATATTCACAGATGTAAACGGTAATTATTCATTCAGTAATTTAGGACCGGGTAGTTATACATTAAGTGAAGTATTGCAGAACGGCTGGGTACAAATGACATTGCCTATTGCACCAATCGTAGTAAGCAGTGGCACAAATGTAATAGATAAAGATTTCGGCAATTACCAGATGGCAATAGTAAGCGGAATGAAATTCAACGACCTGAACGGTTATGGAGTGAAAGAAATCGAAGATTTAGGTTTGAGTGGGTGGAAGATAAGAATTACAGGTACAAAAACCGATTCTGCAACAACAGACATAAATGGCAATTACACAATCAGTAATTTACCAAAAGGCAGTTACACATTAACAGAAGTATTACAGAGCGGATGGAAACAGACATCTCCGGCAGGAAACAGCTACAGTATAACAGTTGATGCAAGCGGAACGGTAATCACTGGAAAAGATTTCGGTAACTTCAAACTTGCCACTATCAGTGGTATGAAGTTTAATGATCTCAACGGCGATAGCATAAAGAACACAGGCGAATTGGGATTAAGCGGTTGGAAGATACGCTTAACCGGAGCGAAGATTGATTCTGTGTTGACAGACGCTAACGGAAATTATACATTTGCAAATCTTGATACTGGGAATTATGTAATAAGCGAAGAAGTACAAAACGGTTGGATACAAACATATCCTATTGGATCAACATACAGTATCAGGATTGAT
>JACRFD010000060.1 GCA_016218025.1 Ignavibacteriales bacterium | reverse complement strand
TAAGTCGAATTCAAATTCACATGCATTCGCCTTACGAGCGATGTATTTATATTTCAGTTTTAGATCTTTCGATCCGGCTATGCTGTCAGGATCGAAGGAGCGGTACATGTTACTATAGATCGGAGGAGCATTAACGAAATCGAATGTTGTATTCATGCCATCTGCAAGAACAAAAGTATAACTCTTATCTGTACCGGCATGATCTGTTCCATTCAATGTATAACCTAAGTTGATCCAGTTTGCACTGTCTGATTCAACAAGCACATATGTATCATCACCAAGGTTGGAGACATTCAATAAGCCATCTTCACTTGAAGAAACAAGCGCACCACTGATTGTACCGCGATGTAACTCTAAATGCCATGGAGCTACAACACGATCTGTTGATGTTGTTAATTTACCATCGCTATCTTTAACTTTTCTGATGGTCAATGAATTCGGTTTAAAGTTAACGAATGTAACTACTGCATCATCGCCGCCAGCAATAATAACTGTATCTCTCAGACCGAGATTACCATTGATGCGTTTCCATGCAGTACCTTTATCTTCTTCAACAACAATATATTTACCGGCAAGAATATTTGTCATAACTATTTCACCGGTTGTTGATGCTGCTACTTGTGTACCTTCACTGATGACATCTTTATAAACTGTCAAGCCCCATTCAACTGCGACTTGATCTGATGTTGTGTTTGCATCGCCGTCATAATCGCGATATTTCTTCGCGGTAAGACTGCTTGCTTTTTGATTATAGAAAGTAATTGTTGCAGGTAATCCACCGGCAACAGTAACTGATGCATTATTAGCTGAACCTGGAGTCAATACACCATTTACACTAACACCAAGATGCAGCCATCCAATGCTGTCGGTTTCTTCTGCCCAATAAGTTCCTGCTTCAAGGTTTGGTGTGGCCATGACACCGCTGTTGAGGTTCTGACTGTTAATCAGATTTTCAGGCGCTATTGAACCGTTATACAAGTTAAGACGCCATTTCTTTGCAACCTGATCGGCTGTTGTATTAAGATCGCCGTCTTTATCTTCAATCTTCATAACTGTAATAACATGAGAGATGAAGAGTGGGCTGTTGTATGATCCGGCAGTCCAGCGTGAGAATGTATTCACACCTGACGCAGTAATTTTATGAAGAACAGTATTTACCGTTCCGGCTTTCCCCGACCATGTTGTTCCTAAATCGGTTGACTTGAAGAGCATCAATGTATTTTCAGCTAAACCGTTTAATTCGCCGGTTGCATAGCTGAATGCCATTGTTGCATTCAAATCTACATTATTAGCCGGTTCGATATCGTAATACCGTGTAATCGAGTTATTGCCATTGCCCGATAACGCAACACCGGTTTTACGATTTACTACCGTAACGCCGGGAGCTCCGTTGGCAGCATTCAATTCAACACCTATACTACCGAACACTTCGTTTGTTCCCATTACTGCAGTTCTCGTTGCCGTAACATTTCCAAGAATCGGATTTTCACCTTCATTCAACGCACCTGAAGGATTCAATACCACATTATATGTTCCGGTTGTAATTGTTCCGGCACAGGTGAGATTATCAAAAATTGCTCCGCCCTTATCAAAAGCATATGTTCCGGTAGTCCGGACTGTTCCACCTTTAACATTCAAATCGTTGTTCAGTGTTAAGCCGGCGGCATTAGCCATAACCATTCCGTTACCGATATTGACTGCATTTCCGGTAATCGATTGAGCGGCTGAACCCCTCCATACTAACGGAGATGTTGTAAATGCCATTGAACCGTTGTTAATAATGTTTCCGAATACTGCAACCGCGTAACCGCCGGTAATATTCATTGTATCTGCAATACCGGAGTTAACTGTGATGTTTCCTTTTACATACATCGGACCAGCCGCTGATGAAGTATAAAGTTTGTACACCGTTGCACCGTTTGCGCCACTAAACACTAAATGTGGATACCATATCATGGATGATGTGATTGAAGGAGCCGCCACTGAAGCAGGACATGCCCATTCAAATATTCCATAATCTCCATCCAATCTATCGCTTAATGTTTTCACAAAGCTTGTGGTTGTAAGTGATGTATGTAAATATTTACCACCGGTTCTGATTTTTGTTGTATCGTTTGCCGGTGTATAACCTCTTACAAACAAATTGTTGCCTGATGTACGGGCTGAATTGTTTTCAAGAATTCCGCCTTCGTCAATTAACAAATCGACGTTTCCAACAAGTCCATCGCCGTATCTAAATGATGTGCTTGCCTGCGTTGTACTTACATACGGAATTAATAATTTAATTGTATTTGTATTTCCTGGATATCCGATTTTCATAGTCAGGAACGAATCGGATGTTGTTGTGTAACCGATACGAACAGTGTAGCTGCCTGATTTGAATTCGTTATCAAGTATAACATGATCATTATCAGGAATATTATCGGCATCAAATCCATCAACCACCTGCCATGTTAAAGGGTCTCTCCAATCGGATGTGAGTCCAGCAAAATTTGCAACCTTAAAGGTTGATACGGCAGTTTCAATAATAAATGAATTTGAAACAGCACCTGTCAATCCCGTTGCATCGGCAGAAAGTGTATATGCTCCACCAGCATCTAATTGCAGATCGGTTGTGGTTGCAACACCCAGAACCGCCAAGGGAGCGGTTGTACCGGTTAAATTACCCGTTCCGCTTGCTTTTGCAAATGTAACTGCCGAGACGAAATCAACATCAGTATTTCCGTTTGCGTCAGTTGCTTTAGCGCTTGCGGTGAAATTAGTTGCAACTTTTGTATTTGATACATTGGATGCAAATCTCAATTCTGTTGCAACTACTGATACTTCTGTTCCGGTTCCGCCAACTACATCGCTTCCGCCGGCTGCCATCATCGAACCTGATGGATCAAGTGTTACGTTTGAATTTTGATTGATCTTTGCCTGAAACATTTTTCCATCCGCGCTAACGGGCAACGGATTCTTTAACCATAATTTTACTGTTAGAGTTGCACTTCCGCCATCGGCAACAGAAATAAGCGGTGCACCGCTGAATGCGATACTTGCCGCTGATACTGTTCCTGTGCCAACTAATGAAATGCCATCATACAGTTCGGCGCCCTGAACGAATGTTGACCAGTCGCTGATTGTATTGGCTGCACCCGGTACTACACTGAGACCGGTTACTATTGTGGCTAAAAGATCGGCATCGGCTGAGCCGCCGCCATCGCGAATTGTGAAATCGAACATTGCTATTTCTTCACCTTGTGTATCATAGAGCGAAGAAATTTCTACCGGTATTGTTAAAACACCCGCAACTATATCCGATGCGGCTGATGCACTCGTGACATCAAATGTATTAGATGTTGCGCTTGTTAAAGTGCCCGAAGCGGCTTGAATGCTCACACCTATTTCGGCTGTGTTATATTTTAAATCTGACCATGAAACGGCTCCTGATGTCGGAGCTTGTGATAAACCGGCAACTGACGATAATGTTCCTGTGCCTGTCGCAACGCTTAATCCAAAGTTTGTTGCATAATCACGGTCAACGTTTTCATTTGCGTCTCTCGCTTCAACAGCAGAAGAGAATAAATTATTTGCAGCTACTGAAAGTGGCGGCTGCGTAGCAAATGCTAATTTTGATGCAGTTACTTCTAATCGGTTTGCATCAGCGGTAACACTGCTTGTTTGTGCAGTGAAAGCTGAGAACCATGAACTAGGATAGCCCGGAACAACATTTGTATTTGTTACCTGGAACTCGAATTGCTGGTTATCTGTTACAGCCGATTCGAATGTTAAATATAAATCGAGGGTAATTGAGGCATCATCCAACGCTGTAACATCTGCGCCAGACATACCGGAGAACACAATTGTTTCGCCTGTAACACTTACTTCTGCAACTTTAGTAGAGCCGTTAAAGAGAGCAGCTTTGCGAATTGTGTTTGCCCAGTTTGTAACAGTGTTGTTTATACCTTTATTAAAAGTTATACCACTTAAAATTGTGGGATTCGTATCACCATCAGGGCTTCCGCCGCCGTCACGAACTGTGAACGACCATACGCGGAGTGCATCTGTTGTTAAAGTAATTGAAGAATTTTGATATGCAGCATAATCTATATTTGATGTTTCATTTCCTGCTGCTACTATATCGGAAGATGAACTTGGCGGTAAATCCATTACAGATAACCATGTTGTACCAACACGAACACCGTCAACAATTTGCGTGGGAGCAGCTGTTGTACTACCTTGACGAAGGCAAACACCACCAATATTTAGAGGATCAAGGGCGACCATGTCAGTAGCATTAGTTATTGTTAGAGTCGGAGATGGCTCTGGAGAACCTGGTGTTGGATTAACATAAAGATAAACCATATCATTTGTCAAACCCGATACCATTGAAAACTTTAATACAATTAGATGTGTCGTATTTAGAGGATAAGTTGTAGTTCCCCAAGTTACAGTTGCTCCAGTTGTATATTTTGAAACACCAAACTGAACTGCGCCCCCTGATAACCGTGCCCATACACGACCCCAGAATGCCCCTGATGGACCTTCTCTGAGGTGAAAGAAATAATCACCTGTCGCCTGTGCGGCGGAAAAATTTACGAGCATTGATGCATAAACATCACCACTCGTTTGTTGTGTAAACGGACGATTAACATCTTCCCCGGTTGTCAGCATTGATGCAGCATTACCTATCCCAGAAGATGAATAGTTTGTATATGTAAGCCCGGGAGAAACAACAGGTATGAAATTGGATGTTCCACTACTGTTGAACCAACCATTTGCAGTTAGTAACGTACCTGCTGTATAGTTAAAATTATCTTCAAGCAATAATTGTCCCAACGCTATATTACCCAGCATCAAGACAGAAATTACTACAAGAAGAATAGTAAATATTTTTTTCATAAATCCTCCTAAAGGATTATGTTTAATTGTGAATTAATTAGTGATTAGTGAATTTTTCAATGAATCTATTTTTATTTTCTTTTGACCCTCACCCTTGCCGAAATCAGCCCTACATCCCTCTCCCAAATTGGGAGAGGGATTACAGGGAGAGGGTATAATTTTTTACTTTTTAATTTTTAATTCGCTGCTGGGAGGTAGCTGTGCTACCGACCAACATAGCAAGTCGGGAGTTTCACGAAGTGATCTGCCGAAGGCATTCCTTCGGAACCTTCGGGAGAACTCCCTCCAAGCCAACAATTTTTATTTTTTTGCGCCGAAGGCGCATCCGCCTCTGGCGGAAATTTTTATTTCTTATTTTTTGTCTTCTTGGTTTTCGTTTCTTTTTTCGGCTTAGGTTTTACCGTCGTCATCTTTTTACCGCCGCAGCATGCCATATACGATTCCTTGTTGATGGTTATTAGTTTTTAGTTATGAGTTATTAGTAATTGGCTATTAGCCGTTAGCCATTGGCTGTTAGCATAGGGACATCAATTCTTTCTCGATTCTAATATAGTTACACGCTTATCCAGATCAATTATCTCGCCCACTCTTGTTTCAATTAATTTCACCAAACCATCTGTACGAACATCTAACTTTTTATCTAATTTCTTAACATCAATCCGTATCTCAGAGATTTCGCCTTGCATCACCAACATCTGATGCTGCAACGAAGCTGTTTGCTGTTGCAATGATGATATCTGAGTTTGTATCGGACTAATCCCGCTATCTACATACTCTTTAAAATTTACAGATGTATCATCAATTTTATTTATTAAACGGCTTTCCATGCCGTTCAATTTTTCGAGTATATATTTTTCTAACGGAATCTTCTTCTTTTGTTCTTTTATCATACTAATCCCCCGTTTTAATTATTAGATTCTAAAAGTGTAATTCTGTTTTCATGATCATCGAGACGCATTTCATTTTTTGATTGATAACCAATTGACCTTTCGAGCATCTCAACAATTCCTTTGACCGCGACATCTAATTTATTATTGAGCTTATCGAAATTATGCTGCATCTGATTAAATTTAGAATTGGTGTAATCTTTCATTGATTGAGTTGAGAAATCGATCTTGGCATCAAGCCTTTTCTCAACACTATCAATTTTGATATCAAGGTTATTGATTTTAGCATCAAGCCGCTTTTCAACAAAATCTATTTTGGTCTCAAGCCGGTCAATATCCGATTTAAATTCCTTTCGGAATTTTCCAAACTCTTCACTACTTACTGTTGTACGGCTTCTCTTCGTGATTCTAACCTTCTTATTTTTTAACATAATTGCCTCCTTGTTTATAATACGTCTGCAAATAAAAAATGCGTTACCTGCTATTATTGCAAACAACGCATTCAAAAACTTTCATTAAAAAAATTGATCCAATAATGAATCGGATTCATAATTAAAATTTTATCGCTTTTATCAACGGGCATCAATTTCTCTATTTTTTAGATCTTGATATTTGGTGATTTTGTAGCTTAAAGTAAAATAACCACTTGTAAAGTAATAAAACTAAATGTCTCAGTCAAGCCCAAAGCCCAAAAATAGGGTAATTTGGGAAAAATTATAGATGGTGATTAGTTAGTTAGTGGTGAGTAGTGATAAATATAGACTCACTACTCACCAATATACTACTCACCAACTTATTTCATCAACATAACTTTACGAACTGAACTGAATGCATCGGCATTCATGCGGATAAAGTAAACTCCGCTTGCCACAGATGATGCATTCCACTCAACCGTATGATATCCTGCTTCGCGAACTTCATCAACAAGTGTTGCAACCTTCTGACCAAGCAGATTATATACTGCAACTTGCAAGCGTGCCAATTTCGGCATCGAGACCTGCAATCTTGTAGATGGATTGAACGGGTTAGGATAATTTTCGCCTAATGAAAATACTTTCGGCAAAGATCCGCCGTTGATCACTTTAACATTCAACTTACTGGAACCGGATTTTGTAAAGAGCATAGAGCCGCTTCCAACAAGTTCTTTTGTCTTTAAAGTTTTTCCGTTATTATAATCGGCTAATACAAACAACTTTCCGCTTCCATCAGTAATATTCCAACTGATTGAGAGTGGTGCATTATCTGAATTTATATTGATAGGATATTCAACCGGTTCGGTTATGTTTTTCGGATATGTTGCAACAATACCACCGTTTGCAAAACGGGCATCGAACGAGGAAACTTCGATTGCTGCCGGCGGCAATTCGAATCGGCTCAAATCAAGTTTTCGTTCTGCATCTTCTCCAATATAAAGAATCTGCTTATTACCGTTTTTATCACTTATAGTGATTGAATTGAAATCTGCAACCAACGGAACTGTGGGATTGAACTTTGATAGTCCGGTCCCTTCTTTCATTACTATCGTACCTTCTTCTGAAGCTTTCACCCAGTAACCGAAAGTCGGTTTTATTGTATCGCTGATCTGATAACCGCCTTCAAATCTGAAGAAAGATGAAAGAACATTTGTTGGTGGCAAGGCTTCGAAATCTGCCGCTAACACGGTTGATGATAAAGAGCCGATCATATTCCATCCTGTAACTACAGCAACGGTATCGAGTGTTCTTGCTTTACCGATTTGCCGAACAGTTTTTGCGGATGGGAATTTCATCCAGTATGCTTTCCGTATATCTAACTGAGATGTTGATTTGTAATTACCTTCATAATAGAAAGCGTTTCCAGAATAACCGGGGAACAAATTAGAAATGGCATAATTTGCAGACGGTTCTTGTGTTTTTGGAATCGAAACAATATTCCATCCTGCAGGGAAGGAATAAGTATCTCCAACACCACGGAAATCGGCATCTGTTCTGGGATCAATATCCCAACGGTTAGCACTGCAATAAATTATACCGATCAATGAGTCAATCTTATCACCCTTATACAGAATGCGAGTCTTTCCGGTCGAAGTATCCATCGCAGAAATTGAATACGAATTCAAACCATCGGTATTGACGTAAATTGGACCAGAGCCATCATCCACTTCATACAGTGTCGGATCGGAATAATATTGACCTGTATTTGAAACGGTAAGATTTTTGAACATGACAAGCATGCCTTCGTATTGTTCGGCAGTGGGTGAACCGGTTTGGAATGTGCTTGTTGTCAGATAAACCGGATCAGGTACTTTTTTACCTGAACCAATCAATGTAATATCTGAGATGCTGGTTAGTCGGGTAACGAAACTATTTTGAGTTGTGTATTCACTGACCCATCCTTTGAAGGTAATACTATCACCCTTCATGTAGCCGCGCATAACTGAATCAGTACCTGCGACCCATATACCGCTCCATGGCTGATTACCGGATTGTACATACCAGCATGAGGTGCCCCAATCGCTGTGGGCAATCTTCATCAGATCAGTTGAATCTGCAGTGATTGTGCCTGTAACAGTAACCTGTCCACCTGTGTATGGACTACGACCGTTTGCGTACGGTGTGTACTGGACATCTTTAATTTTCATTGGACCATCAATAACTTTGTAGAAGAAAAATCCTTTGCTTGTATCGGTGGCATATCTGTAATCGCCGTTGGCAAGTATCTGTTCGTTACCAACCGTATCTATTCCTTTGATGAAATATTTTACTTCGGTTCCGGCAACAAGTGGATTTCCTTCGGCATCAATAATTAAAGATTCATATGTTGAATCAGCGCCAATTAATGACATGGTATCTGCTTGCCAAGGACCGTTATTTATGCTCTTTAACATAACCGCACGTCTAATACCGAAACCACCCTGATTATAACGAACAATAGCTTGTATTCTGACACTATCATTTGAAGTAACAGCTACAGGATATCTACGGTGATAAGTGACAGTAGGTAAAGATATTCCCAATACAACATCACCATAAAATAATGGTGAAATTCTGTATCCCCTATATCCCTCTGTTCCACTTGCTGTCGTTATGAAACCACGAATGGTATCGACTCTTTGACCTACTGTAGGATATGTTGCAGTCCAAACAGGATCAGGTCCAAACGGATGATCTGTTAGGGAACCAAATGTAAAATAACGTGAACAATCATAATCAGAAATTTGATTTCCGGCTGCATCAACCATAGTTATTGTACCACGGCTGGTATTTAATCGGGTATCACATATAAGGTCTGTTAATTCAACGAGCATACCTTCATACTTTTCACCCGAAGTAAATTTAACCTGGCCCGGATAGAGACCCGTATAAAAGTCTGAAACATTCTTTTTGATCGGTTTTGGTAAGGCTTTCTTTCCTAACGGAGTAATTTCAAAACCTGGTATAGGTTTCAATTGCGTAGCGCTATAGAGTGCAGAGGTAGGAAATTCCTGAACAACTCCCGTAAGCAAGATAACATCTCCTTGTTCTAATGCAAAATAACCTGCCGCTAACATTGCGGCAGAATCTGCATTTTCAGACCGAGCAAGCAATCCGCCCCACTCTTGTATATTTGTTGTGGTGTCATATAATAATAACGTTTTCCCTCGTGCAGTATATGTGATCACGTTGGTGGGAACAACAACTAGAGCTACAACTGTTACTGTATCATCGTCTAGTGTAGGTGTCGCTACCCGACGGGCAACTTGAGATGTCCATCGACTTGTATTATCTATGGGGAGAGACTCTGCAATAGCAAGTGATTCAGGCAGTACATATTGAATATCGTACACAGTTACAAGAGGAGTTGTAATCCATGTTTTTGTAAGAGAGTTAAATCGTTTAATGGTTTTACGCTCTGCAGCGTGTATGTTTATGGCGAAGAATACAGCCAAAACAATGAATAGCAGTCTTTTCATAGAGGGGCTCCTGGAAATTAAGGTTTTGTTATATTGATATTTTTTATCGTTTACAGTACTGGAGTATCTTGAATTTAATAAAGTAAAATGGAAGATTCAACTTTTTAATATTACTTTTGTGTTATTTTTTGAAGATTTTTTTTGACTCCTTTTTAAATCGTCTCATTCTTGATTTACCTGATTATTTCAGATTTTTAGAAGGGATGGCAAACATGGACAAAACGTATGAAAATATGCGGTTATTGTTGATATTTTAAAATTTTACTAATTCACTCACGCGATCTTTGTTTCATCTGTAATGATAATGATAGAGCCACGAAGTATCATAAAGAAACTGCGTGGTCCCATCATCCTTCATACTTTATATTTCATCCTTAGAATATTGTTTTATTTCAGCAGCAGCATCTTCTTCATTTGCTGATATTCTCCGTTGTTCATAACCAACCTGTAGAAATAAACACCGCTGGAAATTCCATTTGCATCCCAGGTAACTTTGTAACTTCCAGGTTGCTTCTGTTCGTTTACCAAAGTAGCTACTTCTTGACCAAGTAGATTATACACTTTCAAAGAAACAAATCCGAAATCAACAATCCGAAATTCGAAATTTGTGGTTGGATTGAACGGATTCGGATAATTCTGATTAAGTGCAAACTTGGTCGGTAAAATATTAGCGTTATCAATTGATACGCCTGTAATTGTTCCAAAGTCGGCATCGTTCCGTGGTACAAATTTATAACGATTGAAGCTGAAATAAATAACGCCAGTCAGAGAAGAAATATGATCTCCAAGTTTGAGAATTGTTTTTCCACTGATTGTATCACCGGGAATATTTGAATATTTATTTTTTCGACTTTGCTGGACAAGTAAAGGTCCGCTGCCATCGTCCACCTCATACTCAGTTGGATCGGAAAATGTCGGATAGATGTTAGTAACAGTTACATTGTTTAACTGAACAAGCATCCCTTCATACGATTCAGCAATCGGGTCACCGTTTCCAACGCTTGATCCGAATACGGTTGTTTGGGAAACCACAGGTGCGGGAATCGCGTTTCCAGCAGAATGTTTAACTACAGATGAAACATATTGCAATTTTGTTACGTCAAAGTCTTCACCAATCGAGCCGGTAACTGTAACACTATCTCCATTCCGTAACGATTTTAGCGTTGTATCTGTTCCGGTGAACCAGATCCCGCTCCACGGGGAGTTACCGGATTGCATATACCAAACGCTTGTACCACCGGAAGGTTGTGTCAAGTCAAGATGAGCAGTATCTGCAGTTACAATACCACTCAACGAAACAGCGGCACCAAGGTAGGGTGTTCTTCCGTTTGTGAAAGGAGTATATTGCACATCATGAATAGTCAGAGGTCGGTTTAGAACATTGTAAAAGAAAAATCCTTTTGATGTATCCGACGAAGCTCCTCCAAATGCAGATGATGCATATGTTGTTGTTTGCGGTGGTGTATCATCATCTGTTGCCTGGATAAAATATCTTACGAAAGTATTTTCCGGAAACTGAGGAATAGTCGCTCTGTAAGTCGTGTCAGTCGCATTATAAGTCATTGACAATTCCACGAAGGGTGCGGAGTCAACACTATATTTTAAAGTTACGGATGTGATTATTCTATCGGGTGCAAGTGTGTATGCTTTCACTGAAATCCGTGCTGCGCTATCCGAAGGAACAACAATCGGGTTCCGGCGATGCGTTGTAATTGATGGAAGAACTTTACCGAAAACAATATCTCCATAATAAATCGGACAAATGCGATAACCACGCGCACTATTTTGTCCTGATTCGATTGTAAGGAAACCACGAATGGTATCAATCTTTGAACTCAGAAATGCAGCTGAATTATAAATACTCGTCCAGATCGGATCAGGTATTGGATGATCAGTGCTTGTTCCTTTTAATGTAAAATATCCTGATGCATCATACATTCCGATCTGATTATTATTTTGATCGACCATGCTAAAAGTTCCACGAGATGTATTTATTTTAGCATCAATTGTTAAATTAGTCAATTCTACAATCGCACCTTCATAAGGTTCTCCAGTAGAATACCATACTTTACCACCCGAATATATTCCGGTGTAAAAATCACCGACGTTTTTTCTAATTGGCTGAGGTACTGATTTGTTTCCTATTACTGTGATAGCGATACCGGGAATAGGCTGAAACTGTGTGGCGCTATTCATATTTGGTGATGGAAAGTCACTGATAACGCCTGTCATCTGAATAATATCACCTGCTTCAGGTGACATAATTCCATCGAGTATGTGTGTTGCTGTATCACTAGTTGCACGCACAAATAAGCCACGCCAACCTGTTATATCTGTTGTATCAAATAAAAGCATGGTATAACCTTTGTTCGTATATGTCAGCACTTTAGCTGGAACAGCAACCACTGCAGTAACTACAACTGTGTCTCCGCTATGATCCGAGGTTTGCAATGTCCATCGTGCTGGGATTGTGTTTTGCAACTGATCTGCTATCAAAAGTGAATCCTGGTGTACTTCCTGTACCCATTGCACAGAAACAGACGGATAAGCCGCCCAAGTTCCGGTTAACCGGTTATATCTTTGAATCAACTGAGGTTCACCGGCATATAAACCGATTGAAATCAGAAGCAACAGTGAAATTAATATCATTCTATTCATTTTTAATCCTCTTTGAATTGTTTTTTGAAAATCCATACTAATGATAAGAAAATTGGCAGTAATTAACAAAGAATCAACATAAGTGCAAGTGGTGACTAACCAAAAAGAAATTATTACCTGTCATTTCGAGGAGCGAAGCGACGAGAAATCTTAAAATCCGCATGTTTCAAGATTCCTCTCCCGCTAAGCGGGATCGGAATGACAAACTTTTATTTTTTGGTCACCCCCACTTTATTCTAAATTATCTTGACAAGAAAATAATTCTTCCCGCCTTTTCTCAAGACAATAAACTTGCCATGAAATGCGTCGGTAATTAGCACTTTCTTCTCAACTTCAGAAACCCTGTTATTATTTAAATATATTCCGCCGCCCTGGACTGCTCTTCGGGCTTCCCCTTTTGATTTCACAACAGTGGCTGCAACCATTAAATCGATAAGCGGCATACCATCACCTTCGAATTGATTCTTGCCTATTTCCACAGATGGAACATCACTGAAAATATCTAGAAGTTCTTTCTCACTGACATCGGCAATTTCTCCACCGAAAAATATTTTTGTCGCTTTCTCTGCCTGTACAAGAGCCGGTTCACCATGCAGCATTTTTGTAACTTCCTGAGCCAGAGTGCGATGCGCTTCGCGTTTTTCGGGTGCGGCTTTCATCATTTCTTCCAGTTGTAAAATCTTTTCCTGCGAAAGAAGCGTGAAGAATTTTAGATATTGAACCACGTCTCTATCATCGGTCGTTATCCAGAATTGGTAAAACCTGTAAGGAGAAGTTCTTTCTGCATCTAACCAGATTGTGCCGGCTTCGGTCTTACCGAATTTTACACCACCTGATGTTGTGATAAGCGGATAAACGATTGCATGAGCATCTGCGCTTCGCAACCGGCGTATGAGATCTATACCGCTGGTGATATTACCCCATTGATCGCTCCCGCCCATTTGAAGCGTACATTTGTATAGGTCGAACAATTTAAGATAATCGTAAGACTGTAAAAGCGAATAGGTGAATTCCGTAAAAGACATACCCTGCTCTTTTTCGAGTCGCGATTTCACAGAATCTTTTGCCAGCATTTCATTTATTGAAAAATATTTCCCCACATCTCTTAAGAATTCCATCATCGATAGCTTAGTAAGCCAATCGGCATTATTAACCAACTTTGCCGGGTTGTTTTTAGCATTGAAATCTAAAAACTTTGCAAGTTGCTTTTTTATTCCTTCTAAATTGAAAGCGAGGTCTTCAAGAGACAATAATTTCCGTTCCTGAGATTTGCCGCTTGGGTCTCCGACCATGCCGGTGCCTCCGCCTGCAATAGCTATAGGTATATGTCCGGCACGCTGAAGATGAACAAGTCCCATAATGGGCAACAACGAACCTACGTGCAAACTTGGCGCTGTAGGGTCGAATCCTATATATGCCGTCACCTGATTTTCGCTTAAATGTTTTTCAACGTCAGGCGTCGATGTGTGGATAAAACCGCGCCATTGCAATTCTTTATAAAAATTATTCATTCAATACCTTAATCTTTCGTGTACTATATTTGATAAATTACAATCTTCATATTGAAAAAACAAATACAATTCTTGCACAGATTTAAAAAATGTTTTATCTTTACAAATTCGTTTTCAATCATCAATGGTTTTAACCAATAACTGATAACAACTAACAAATAACTACTCACGACTCACAAATCGCAGTTTCACGTTCGCAGCCTGATGATAGAACCAAATGACCAACAACTAAAATGGCATTAAGAGAAGAAGAACAAAAATTACCTGCAAGATATTTATTCCGAAAAGGAGTTCCAGCATTCCTTTTCGCGGTTTTTGTTTCGATTATTATTCATTTTTTAGCTCACTTATTTGTAGGCATTCTATCAGGTAGATCTGCAGTCAATATCGAGAGCCATATCGATTTTATAACAAATGCTCATCCTGCTGCGACTGCTGCCGGACCAATTTCCACTTTCGTAATTGCTCTGGTTTCATTTTGGTACTTTCTCCACAATCCCGGCAATTTATTTGCCGCATCATTGGCTTTTGTGAATGCGAGCACCCGCCTTATAGAAACTATTTCTGTTTTTCTCCAAATGCTTATCCATAAAAAAACAACTCTCGTTGTTGATGAATCTTTATCGTTATCCATCATCCCTTTAAGTAATCCGACTCTTGCAGTTGTATTTTTATGTTTCCTCTCTCTATCGCTTATTATTCTGACATTGATAATAGTCCACGATTCAAAAGGAATTCCGTACAAATGGCTTGTTGCTTCGGTACTTTTTATTTTAACTATATCACTGGAAAAAATAATCTGGGAAGTATTCCATTTATTGGCTTGAAAGGAAAACTAAAGACCTGTCTGCCGCTTTAAATCCGCTCAAGACTGCGCCTTCAATAGTTGCAGGCAATCTGGTATTTGTCCAATCACCTGCTAAAAATAAATTTTTGATATGAGTTTCTGCATTTAGTCTGAGCGACTCATTAACATTTGAGGCAGAAAATGTTGCACGTTTTTCCCGGATAACTAATGATTGGATAAGCTTCACATTTTTACTTCCCGGAAATACTTCTTTGAGATCATCCATCGCAATTGAAACTAACTCATCGTTAGTCAGATTGACATAATCTTGCGCCGCACTTATAACCGCAGAAATATAACCAGTTTTTTTATTGGTCGGAATTATTTGCCTCCGATTAAAAATCCAATGGATTTTACGATCAATTAAGCCGATGGAGTCAACCTTCATAAAATTTTCTTCGAACCATAAATTGATTGATACAATTGAAGAAGTTCCGATACGATCAAGGTTGTTGAATGGTTTTTCTGCGCGTATTTCAACCGGTAAAATTGAACTCAACGCATAATGCGGGACAGCACAAATAGTCGATCTGGCTTTCAACGATTCACCATTTTTAAGATTCACCTTTTTTACAAGATCATTTCCCATCTCAAGTCCGATGACTTCGTAATTTAAAAATATTTTTGCGCTATTTTGTTCGAGAAATTTTAAAACCGGCTCTGAATACAAATCAGATTGTCCAACCACAGGCGTTAAGATCGCAGAATCATATCGAGAACCAAGAAAAGTCGCTTTTAACGCTCTTGCAAAAAGAAAAGCAGAAGCCACATTTGTTGACTCATTCATGATTGATACCGCAACCGGATTCCAGAAATTCTTAATCGCCTCGTCAGATTGACCTAACTGATCCAACCATTGATAAACAGTTAACGATTTTAATTCAACTGCGTTGGATTCATTCAGTCGAATTAAAACCATTCCTACCTTTATCAACTCTAACCGTTCTGAAAATTTCAAATGTTTATAATTCAACAATCCCTTCAGTAAATTCAAAGGTTTTGGCAAACTGGATAATGAAAATTTTCCGCTACCCTTTTTCGGATGAAAGAACAAAAGTTCTGAACTCGCCTTGGAGGAAACAAGATGACGTGAACCAATTAGATTGAGATATTCGAGAAGGTTATGATAAGCGCCTACAAGAAGATGCTGTCCGTTATCAACAACATCTCCGGTACTTTTATCAACGAATGAATAACATCTTCCACCCAGGCGTGGTAACTGCTCGATGAGTGCGATTGTTTTCCCAGATTCAGTCAGCTTTACCGCCGCAGCTAAGCCGCTCAGTCCCCCGCCGATAATTACAACATCATAAATTTGCTCGCTCACATTTTCCCGTTCAGAAATACGCGCTCTACATTCCGAATATTCTCTGCTTCACCCAGTACTTCAAAGCGATTAGAAATTGTATTGTTCTTGGGATATGCACAGATGAATCGAACACTTTATAATCAACTTGCTTGATCCGCAAAAGCGTGTGGTAATAAATCCGTTCCATTATTTTCGCCGCGAACATCACTCTCTTATCTTCTTTGGGTAAGGACGATTTTGCACGGCTGAAGTATTCTTCTGCGCGCACCGTTTCATATTCCATCAATTTTTTAAACGATTCATTATACCTATGCGCGAAGAGATCGTCTTCGCTGTATCCAAATTTTTTGAGATCTTCCGCTGGAAGATAGATTCTTCCGTAACTTGCATCAATGCCAACGTCGCGAATTATGTTTGTCAGTTGAAGCGCGATGCCAAGATTTACGGCATACTCTTTTGTTTTATCGTTTCGCGGACCAAAGATTCCCAAGCTCATTAATCCCACAGATGAAGCCACCAGATAGCAGTAATCTTTTAACTCTTCAAAAGTGCTGTACCGGCTTTTGAGTAAATCCATTTCAACACCCTTCAGCAATTCAAAGAAATGCTGAACAGGAATATGAAATCGTTTTGCCACAACATGTAATTGATTTAAAACCTGATAGGTTGATTCACCCTTCATGGCGCTTTCTAATTCGCTTCGCCACTTTTGCAGCAAAGCTATCTTGGATGACCGGTCTTTTTCATTGTCAACTATGTCGTCGGTGGTGCGACAAAATGCATACACAGTTTTAAGCGCCTCTCGCTTTCTTTTTGGAAGAAATGAAAAAGAGAAGGCAAAACTTGATTTGCTTTCCTTGAATTGTCCGATATTTGTTAAGGCTACGTCAGATCCCATGGTTCTTTTTTGGGCTTTTTCTTTTTGTAATATCTTAAATCATTATAAATCAAACCTCTTGTTAAGATAAGGAAGAGGTCGCTCATTCGCAATTTCGGACGGTTGTTCCATACGTTATATTTCTGTTTTTCTATTTTTTTTAAGATCGACATACCGCCGAACCAAATCAGTTTTAATTCTAACTGCAAATCTTTTGTTACAAGAGATGGAAGTTCAGCCCCGAGATAGAATATTTCTCTTGTTCGCTCAACCTCGAACTTCATCAATTCCTTAAAGCCATTTTCCATCTCTCCATTATTCCATTTCTCCATTCCGTAATTAAATCTATTCATATCTTCAACAGGAATATACAGTCTATTCTTATCCCTGTCAATCTTCACGTCTTGCCAGAAATTTGTAAGTTGAAGAGCTGTGCACAGATGATCGGATAACTCGAATAATTTCTCATCCCGGTAATTAAATATAATTAAAACCAATCTGCCCACCGGGTTAGCAGAACATTTACAATAACTCAAAAGATCATCAAATGTCTCGTACCTGTTTTGAACGACATCTCTTTTAAATGCTGTCAACAAATCGCGCAACGGCTCTATTGGGATTTCAAGCCGCTTAACCGTATCTTTTAGCGCTATAAAAACCGGGTGATTGGCTTCGCCTTCGTAACATTGTTGCAGCTTCATCTCCCAATCTTCCAGTAATGCAATCCGTTCATCGCTTGTTCGCACACCTTCATCGGCAAAATCATCTGCAACTCTGCTGAATGCGTAAATTGCCTGGATGTACTGCCGCTTCTCGTGCGGCAAGAAAAAAGATGCCACCGGAAAATTTTCGTAATGTGATTCCGTAACAGATGCACAATATTCAAAAGCTTCTTCGAGTGTATAATTTCTTGCGGGATCGATTAAAAACTTCGATTCCTCGGGTTTATTCTGTATGACTTCAGATTCTTTCACAGAAAATAATACTAAAAAACAAGGGAAAGTCAAAAACTTTAGATTGACCTGATTAACCTTAAACAAATAAGTGGCCTGCCATGTCCGAATGTTCCTAAAGAACATGCAATACTGGATTCCCGCTAAAAGCATTCAGGAATGACAAAGTGATCAGCCGAGATTTAAATCCCTAATCATTTGTCTATGAAATCAAATTGATTAACCAATCTTTATAGCATCTTCACCGAATTTTTTCCGAAGCGAATCGAGTGCTTTCATTGCACTATCTTGTTTCTCGGTGTTTGAAAATAAATCAGGCGAGAGTTGGCTATCGCTTACAAAACCTGATAAACCTACACCGATTAACCTTACCTTCCTGCGTCCATCATGAAGTTGTCCCAGTATACTTTTCGCGATATCAAATATATCCGGATCGAAGTTTGTCGGTTCAACTTTCCTTTGCTTTGAATAAGTTTTAAAATCACTCGTTCGGTATTTGACAGTTATTACAGATGCTTTCCATGATTTGTCCCTTAAAGAACAACTGACGCTTTGAACTAATTCGTGCAGTATTTTTTCCAACTCAACTGTCTCTGAAATATCTTTGGAAAATGTTTCCACCTTGCTTATGCTTTTTGCGGTATGCTCAACTTCCAATCGCGATGAACCAATTCCGTGCGATGCTTTATATATCCACTCTCCATTTATTCCCAACAGATTTTGAAGTAATTTCGGATTTACATTTTGCAGATCCTCCACGATCTGAAATCCATTTCTCTTTAATAATTCTTCTGTCTTCTTTCCAACACCTGGAATAACTCCGATCGGCAATGGAGCCAGATAATTTTCCTCCGTTCCGTGCGGAATAAACGTTACACCATTTGGTTTGACCTGATTGGCGGCAATTTTGGCAACGAGTTTGTTCGAAGCAAGTGCTATTGTACACGGCAGATTGAATTCTTTAAGCACAATCCGCTGAAGCTCAATCATATATCCCGGCAAATCATTTTTAAACAGCGATTCACATCCGGTGAAATCTAAATACATTTCATCAATAGAAGCACGCTCTACAATCGGTGCAATATCGAGCATCCGCTTGTATAAACGATTTGAATAAGCGGAATATTCTGAATGATGACCGTGGACTACGATTAAGTGAGGACAAAGTCGCAATGCCTGGGCAGTTGACATTGCAGAACGAACTCCGTATTTTCGCGCCTCGTAAGAAGCAGATGCAATAACACCGCGTCCATCGGTACTGCCGCCAACTACAACCGGTTTATCGATCAGCGATTTATCGCGTATCCTTTCAACAGAAACGAAAAAACAATCGAGGTCAAGGTGAGCGATGTAATTTTTTAACAATCGTGCTATCCATTCATATCACTGATTCATCCAGAACAATCCACTTCCCTTTTTCTTTTTTCACTTCACCCATATTTGTAGCGATCCAATCTTTTTCAACGTCGATTGTAATAATTTTATTTTTTTTACCGTAAGATATAATTTTTGAAATCCCCGAATTGATTATCATTCTTTGGCAAAGTTTGCACGGCTCAGCATCATCCATTACTTCTCCCGTTTTGGCATCTATACCCATCAAATATAGTTTTGCGTTCATCATATCAAGACGCTTTGAATGAATAATCGCGTTTTGTTCAGCATGAACCGAGCGGCACCACTCATAATGCTCTCCACGTTTCGCATTTCTTTTTTCACGCAGACAAAAATCAATATCAATACAATTAACAGTCCCTCTTGGAGCGCCGCAATAACCGGTCGAAATGATTTGATCCGATTGAACTATCACAGCGCCATATTTTCTTCTCAAGCATGTTGATCTTTCAGCAACTTCACGAGCAATATTCAAATAATATTCATCCTTACTGATTCTTGCCATACGAAATACTTTCGGTTATATTCATGGAATTTAAAATGAGAGATGTGAAATATTACTTAAATCCCCATTAAAAAACAAGAGTCTGCCGTTAGAGCAGACTCATGCCGTTTTCATATTTATATATAATTAGATTTGGAATAAATATTGGAGTTTCATGAAATATTGGCGGGATGATACTTTCCATTGTGATTCATACATTGGACTTTCAGGAAATTTTAAAAAATCAAAAGTTGAACCGACATAAAGAACAGAGAAAGAACTCAATCTGTACGTCAAAAGCGGATCAATATCCCAACCTTCGTTAAAATTATTATACTGAGTGAGCAATCGGAACGAGAACTCTTTGCTTACCTGCAATTGAATTCGTGTGCGAGCAATATATCCATTGTAATATTCTTCACCCGTTTCAGAATTATTACTTTTGGCAAAATCAACCTCACCGTCAATCGTCAGCCTGTCAATCGGTTTTACACTAACACTCAGGTTTACCAACTTTTCGTTTCCTCTTCGCATTGCAAAATAAGCTATGCTTCGACCGAACATATAACTCCCCCCTACGCCGATTGCATCTGTTAATTGACTGTTAACTGTAAACTGCATTGTCCATAATCCATCAAACTTCGAATTGTTAAAAACTTCAGACCCTCCGCCATATCCGACATTGAAGTTTGTTTGGGCAAATTTTAAATCACCATTACATCCGGCAAAATAGTTTTCTATTTTTTTCTGACCATCAAAATTCCATCTTTCGAAACCCCCAATATACGGAGCGATTCGACTGATTACTGTTTGTTCCGGATAAAAATTATAGCGCGTATTTCCGCTCACAGTCCTGTGGTTAACAACCGGATCATAACCGGTTTCAGTGCGATAAGCTGGTTCGATCTGATTATAATCGACATAGAAATTCCAATTTCTTGAATTACGTCTGATGTTAGTAATAAAAGCGTCGCCTGAAAAATATTCTCCATCGAATCCCAATGTATGTTTTCCATCCGCGAACGTTATTCCTCCGAATCTTTTTGTAAGTGTGGGATTATTCGGTTCTTTTGTATATGTGCGAATATATTGTCCGTTGACTCCATAACTTTGTCCCAACCTTAGAGTCCCATCCAGCGATAATACCGTTCCGTACCCGCCATTCTCAAATCGTCTGTCAGAAATTAAAACTCCGATCTTTGATGCATCGCTGAAAGTATGCAAACCACGAATTACATTAACCAGGCTTTTCCCTGAATTAATTGTAATGCTTCTTTCGTCTAATGGAAATATGTAAGGTGAATTTTCGTCACGTGCCACCACGTAGCCAAGGCTGTTCCCTTCCGTCCTGCCTGTAACTTTCGCGGCATATTGAGGATCGTTAATCATTCGAGTGTAAAATGAATTGAACATTGTTTGAAATATATCGCTCCCCTCCTGGAAAAACGGCCTTCGTTCAGCATAACGCAAAGCGATAGTGGAATTTACGTCTATCTGCTGGGCATCTGCTTCAATCTGACTGAAATCCGGATTATAAGATGCCTCAGCAGTAATATCTGATGTGACTGAATATTTTGCGCCAACAGAAAGTTCTCCTTTAATTTTTTTATTAGAAAAAGATGAATTAGGATTACTGACATCGGTAAGCTGACCTGTTTGATTTGCAACTATTGCAGGTAATATCTCGAAACCTTTTCCCGATTCTACATTCGATATCCCTTCAACCGTTCCCCATTGACAAGGGAAGCATTGTTCATTTTTATCATACGCTGCCCAGGAATATTGATGATATACCTCTCGCGGATGAATTCTCCAGAAATCAATTTTCCATTTTTGAATGTCGCTGTTAGGGAAACGAAGAGACGAAAAAGGAATCGCCATTTCTACCTGATATCCATCATCTGTAATTTTTGCAGCAGATTTCCAGACTAAATCAAAACCGAGATCTTCACCTGAAATACTCGACCACAATTTATCTTTTTGAATCCCGTATGGATTAACATTAAAAATGTAAGCCCATGAAGCAGTCCCATAAGTATCAAGCAAAAGTGAAACCGCATCGTCAGCACCATATTGATCGCGCTGGCACATAGTCGCCCTGATCGAATTCGGATCATCTTTACATTTAAAAGCTACATACAGATAATCGGCATCATGAGTAATCGATACTATCGTTTCAACAAGGGGCAAAATATTCTCACCGGGATTGCGCTCAACAAAACTGTTTATCTTTTTAGCATTCATCCATCCTTGATCGGATAAATCTCCATCAATCACGATCGCACCCGAACTTTTACCAATTTCAAGAACAGGACGAAAAACCGGTTGGAAATCGGGTCTTCCAAATGCCTTGAACGATAAGATTCCAATTAGTATGCAGATAATAGCGAACATCCACAATTTCAAAGACGACTGCTTATTCATTTTATTCCCTTTCAACAATTTGAATATGGTGTTTGATTAAAACTTTCTTCAAATTTTAACGGCATTTTTAATCGATTGTTATAGATTTATGGGAATATTTCGTCAAGCGGTTTCATCTGTCGATGAATGGTTTGAAATACTTTCTAAAGTTAATTTTAATCGATTTAATAGTTTGATTTTAGGAAAAAAGATATGGAACTTGTCTGTGAAACAATAGAAAGGAAGAGATATGATCGCATTTGTATTTATGCAAAAAGGAACTCCCGATATTGTAAATTTAATTTTATTGATCCTCTCTTTTACTTTGCGTGCTTATCCTCAATTCGTTATATGACAGGTTTAGATCAAAACCATGGAAAAGGAATTCACCCCCTTTTGAAAAAAACAGAAGCCCAGGATTTAGAGAGAGGATTAGATCAATCTAAAAATGAAAACAACAACATGCTGGAAACATGCAGTGAGGGTAAAATCAATATTCAAATAATATGAGATATTAATTTTACTCAATCTTCCTTCCAGATTTGTATCCTGCCCGATTCAATCATCTGTAATCTGTGAGAAGCAAGTCCATCTTTGTTTGTTTCTAGAAACCTCTTATAACAATAAGCCGACCGATCATAATCTTTTGCTTCAAAATAATAATGTCCAAGGTTATAATACATTTCAGGGCAGCGGACTGTGCTTTGCATTAAACCGTTTAATCCTATTTGTATTGCGACATCAAACTGATCGTTGTAATAATAAAATGTCGATAATCCAAGTTCCGTCAGAGGAAATTTCTGTTCAGCAAATTTGAATAGCGGATAACCTGATGGTGATGGAGATTTTAATATTTGGTCAAACTCTTCGGTGCGGATAATTCGATATTCGTTTGGTGCATTTTTCCAATTGATACTTGTTATCTTATCTTCATAACCTTTTTTCAGATAAATTGCCGCCAACTCATCCACGAATACAAGTCTCCAATTAGAATCAGCCCGGAGATAATGCACCCAAAGAAATTCATTTTGATGCGGAAATATTATTATATCGGGATTATATTTTTCTATAATAGGCTTTTTATCGATCTGGTTCCAGAGTATAGAATATTGATAAAACATCTGTTCTCCCATCACTTCAGTTCTGCCGTCTATAAATACTTTTTGAGGAATTGTATAGATAAGAAATCCGCCGAAGTTAAAATGATTCAAAATTTTTCCTGTGAGATTATTTTCTCTCAAAAATGATGCTGCTGCAACCGGAAGAACATGAGAATTATATTTATAACCAAACCGATCATTAGATCTGAAATTGATATAGTAAACGTCTGTAACTAACGATATCGCCAGCAAGCACAATACAAATAATAATATTATGCTGTTAGCAATTTTGAATATCGGGTAAGAAATTATTTTCAATATTCTCTGAATATTTGAAATGTTTCCCACATCTGTGAAAGAATTGTCATCTCTAAATTTATGAACCACCAGCAATGCAGGTGCTATTGCAAAGACAAAAAAGCCGATATTCCGAACAGCCGATAGGGCAAGGTAAATAAATAATACGAACAATATTATATTATGCAATTTTAGTCGTTTAATCTGTGCAATGAACAAAGTAATACTGACTGGCAAAAATATATGGAACCACATAATCGGCTGAAGGAAAACAAATTCTCCATTCAACAAATAACTTTTAAAACTCAGAGGCGATGCCAGTTCTGAGATAGCTTCTTTAAAAATATTATTTGATTGCAACAACTGAAATTGAATAAATGGTAACCAGATTCCTTTGAAAAGGTGTGGATTGAGTAATATAACAGCAGATGATGCCATAAAATATATGAATAAATCGAGCGGTATTTTTTTATCGTGATAAGAAATACCGATCAGGTAAACAAAGATTGCAATCAAACCTAAAACGAATAAGACATGAGTGTTCACCCAGATCAACATTATTATCGGGAGTAAAATCAATCGGGTTGACCTGTCTTCTTCATACCTTTCTAACACAAACAAAATAATATTAAAGAAGAGCCAGGAAAATGTGTGCGGACGTTGCTCGAAAAACACTGCCGTAGAAGCCACAGACAGGAAGAATATGATTTGATTTCTTAGATAACCATTCTGAAACCCCTTACGTTTCATCCTTAGGTAAAGCAGCATAAAAGTTCCAACGAGCAGAATGGCATTCGAGAAAACGATACCAAATTCTCCCCAGATTTTGTTTATAAATGCTATAAAAATTTGGAATAACCAGTTCAGGTCGATATACTCCCTTCCTGCAGATGTAAAAGTGAATTCATCATTTGCAGGAATTTTTAAATTTTTTATTATCCATTCCCCAGCACGCAGGTGAAAACCTAAATCCGGACTGTAGATTTCCCTGAATGCAAAAATCACAATCAATAAAAATATTATACCGAGAAAAATGTAGTTAGTGATTTTCGCAATCCGATTGAGATTATTCATTGAATTTATTTACAATATTTTTCAGGATTAAATAATAAAAAACCGTGCTATACTTGAAGCAGAATAGTAAGCACGGCTTAATCTTTTAATAAATTATGTTATTTCGTGAAAATAGATTTGTGCAGAGTTTCCAATTCGTTCAATACTTTATCGATCTTCTCAATCTGTGCTTTCGGATATGACTCAGCAGGATTCACATCGGATGCTTTTTTATATGATTCTTTAGCCTCTGAATATTTTTTATCTGCTAACTGTTGATCACCCTGAAGAATATGTTCCTCATACGAAGCCAAATCAGACCCGGGTAATTTCACCATTTTTAGACTGCTTCCAGCCTCATCGACGATATATTTTTTAAAACTATCCGGATAACCGACATTGATAGGTTTAAAATATTCATCTTTTACAACACCATCCATATACTTTACAAGTAATTCTTCGCCGAGTTTTTTCCATCTCTTAACAGTAAGATCACCCATTTCGCAAGAATATTTTGTAAGATAATCGATTGCTTCACCGCGTGAATTTTTTAAAAGAGATAATGCAGTCTTTTCAATAGTTTCCTGATTTGCCAGGAAAGATCCTTCCAATTCATTTTGAACATCTTTTATATCATCGATTATCAGACTGTATTTCGGGTATGCAAAATTTGAAACGGAATTGAAAACCCAAAAAGCAGATTCCCATGAAAATTTTCCGAAAGATCCTCTACCGACAGCATAATTATACGGAACTTTTGTAATGCTTGTGTACATCGGAGCATAAACAGTCATATATGTATCGTCTAAACCGAACCATAATACACCTCCGACTTCATTTGGATATTGCGAACGGCATTGACCGACAAAAGAAAACCCGGTTTGCGGTGTTGAAATCGGCCGCTCATTGAAATATTGCTCACCTTTATAATCCCATGTTAAAGGTCTCCATCTGTAAGGCGATCCATATGCACCGGCGGCAACTCCTTTTGTCATATCAAACTCGGTTCCTTCATAATGATCACGCATTAATTGCATTACATCATGGACACTCAGCTTCTTTTCCGGTTTTATCCAAATAGGAAGTTGTTCCAAATTTTCACCTTTAATGTAACCGATATATTTTTCCGCATCTTTATTTATTCTTCTGAAAACAGACCAGACTCTTCCGTCACAAAACCTGATAGCACCAAAATCTAAAGGTGCGTAAGCATCTGAAAAACTGAACTCAGAATCTTTACCTTTGAACCAGCCTTTCTCTCTTGCAAAACTTATTACATCGGGTGCATATAAACAATTGTTAGGATCATTTAACGGGAAATTTCTTATACGTGGGTGATTAGCATGTGCAGCAACATAACCATCAGGAATTCTTAACGCAACCCACATAGCTCCCTTGTTACCCTCACCATGTCCTAACATTTCCATCAACCACACTTCATTTGGATCAGCTATCGAAAAGGATTCACCCTCGCTATAATAACCATACTCATTTACCAAATCGGTCATAATTTTGATTGCTTCCCGTGCAGTTTTGGATCGCTGCAGTGCAAGATAAATCAGACTTCCGTAGTCAATTACCCCTTTACTATTGCGAAGTTCTTCACGTCCTCCAAATGTAGTTTCACCAATAACGACCTGATATTCATTCATATTCCCGACTACGTTGTAGGTTTCACGAGCTTGTTTTATTCGTCCCAAATATTTTCCGGTATCCCATTCATACACATCGACCTTCGCGTCGTCGGCATAAACTGCCGCGGGATAATGAACTAATTCCCCGTAAAACGTAAATGAATCGGCACTGTATGAAACCATAGTAGAACCGTCTTTGGAAGCACCTTTCGTAACAAGTATGTTAGTGCAGGCATATCCAAATGCAATAGAAAGAAATAATAGAATTACAATCTGAAAACCTTTTCGCATAAATAGATCCTTATTTAAGATTAATGAGTTATTATACAGCCTTAATATAAGAAAAAGGAACGAATTCCAACACTATTTTACCTTGCATATCTCTCAATTTTGTCGTATATTTTACATGATTTATGTCGGATATCGCAAGGTATACGACATTTTAATTAAATATTGGCGGAGTAGCTCAGTAGGTTAGAGCAACGGAATCATAATCCGTGTGTCGGGGGTTCGACTCCCTCCTCCGCTACAACCTCTATCAAATAAAAACTTTGAAGGAGGATTATTCAAAACTCATTTCATCCATACAGATAAATATTCTTTTTGGATGAACCTGCGCATGTATGGAACAGCAAAAATTATTCAAATCATTCCAACAATTTATTACACGAAATCGCCTCGTTAAACGGGGTGAAAAAATTATTGTTTCTGTAAGCGGCGGTATCGATTCTATGGTTTTACTTTACTTATTCATGGAACTAAGTAAGCGGATGAAACTTACAATAGCCACTGCCCATTTCAATCACCAACTGCGAGGTAAAGAATCGGATGAAGATGAAATGTTTGTAAGAGAAATTGCCAGAAAACTGAAACTCAGGTGCTTCATAGAAAGTGCAGATACTTTTGCGGTATCTCAATCTGAGAAAAAATCGATTCAGGAGACAGCACGCGATCTCAGGTACAGCTTTCTTTCGGCAGTCAGAAATAAATTAGATTATAACAAAATTGCCACTGCCCATAATGCCGATGACAATTCTGAAACGATATTATTCAATATATTTCGTGGTACAGGCGTCCATGGAATGACCGGCATTCCGGTTTTCAGAAGAGATCAAAACATAATTCGACCGCTTATTTTCGCTTCACGTGAAGATATTACTAATTACGCATCTGAGTTATCGATCAAATACCGCGAAGACTCCTCTAATAAAAAATCGGATTACACACGCAATTACATCCGTATTAACTTGCTTCCCATAATCCGGGAAAATTTAAATCCAAATATCAGGAACACTCTTTTAAGAACTGCCCACCTTTTTTCGGGACTTGAAGAACATCTCGATTCTGAGACAGAAATCATCAAAAGGAAGGTAATTAAATCTATAACAAAAGATAAAATTGTATATTCCCGGTCAAATTTTCTCAACCAATCCCGCTTTATTCAAGAACAATTAATTTATTTAACTGCACGGGAACTTTGCGAAACCGAAATTGATTATACTGCTGTAACATCTATGTTAAAAATATTTGAATCACAGTCGGGTTCGTATATTACGGTTAACAGCGACATTATAATATCCCGCGACCGTGATGAAGTTATCCTTCAACGGTGGAAACATCCGGGCGCATTTATTTATCCGGTAAAACTTAATGGCACAAATCGTTTCCCGAATTTTTCACTGGATGCAAGCCAGACAAAGAGAAAAGTATTTACATCTGACAAAAATATCGAATTGATAGACACAGACAGGCTTGGAAAAGATATACATGTCAGATCATGGCATGACGGCGATTGGTTTATACCGCTTGGTATGAAAGAGAGAAAAAAATTAAGCGATTATTTCATCGATCAAAAAATCTCCATATTTAAAAAACATACAATCCCTGTACTGGAATCTGACGGAAATATTGTTTGGGTATGCGGAATGCGATTGGATGATCGATTTAAAGTAACCAAATCTACAAAGAATATCATCAAATTAGAACTTAAAATGAATAAGAAGAAATCAAAATGAAAAACTATCTGAAATTTGGAAACGATAAATTTGAGTTATATTTATCTGAACAAAAAATAGCTAAAAGAATTAAAGCCCTTGCCGGTCAAATCAACAAAGATTACAAAGGTAAAGTCCCTATCTTTATCGGAATATTAAACGGCTCATTTATATTCATGGCGGATCTTATCAGGAATATTACAGTGGATTGTGAAGTAGACTTTCTGAAACTCTCAAGTTACGGAGATGCAAAAATCAGTTCAGGACATGTAACTTTGCTGAAAGATCTAAATGCAACAATTGGAGGCCGCGATATTATTGTTGTTGAAGATATCGTCGATTCAGGTCTTTCAATTAACTTTATAAAAAAATTGATTTTATTGCATAAACCCAAAACATTCAAAGTTGTTTCGTTATTATATAAGAAGGAAGCAATAAAAATTAAGGTAAAAATTGATTATATTGGATTTACAATACCTTCGGATTTCGTTATTGGGTATGGTTTAGATTACTTGCAAAAAGAAAGAAACCTGAAAGGTATTTACAGATTAGTAATGGAAAAGAAATAATGGAATTATATTTATATGGAAGAAAATAGAAATAATAACCAAATCGATCCAAAAAGGAAAATAACAAAACCACGGCGTCCGCGTATCCCTAAGAAACCTACAAAGGGTGACGATGATTTTAATTGGGCAAAAGTAATGAAGGTTGTCTTAAGCTGGTCGGCGATTATTCTGGGTGTGTTCATAATTATGACTTTATTTCGCACTCCGGAAGGAACGGAATATGAACTTCCTTTCACAGAATATCAAAAATTGTTGAATGAAGGATTAATTTCATCTGCAAATGTAAAAAAATCTGAAATCAGCAATTTTGATTTTCACGGCACTCTAAAAAACTCAACCGAGGTTGTAACAACCAGCGGCAAAACCGTTAAGATTGAACGATTCTTTGTAACTCTTCCTTATTTAGACAGCGAAGTGATCAAAGGTTGGAATGACAAGGCAATTAATTTCTCCATTACAAAAGAAGATAACACGTGGATGAATGCACTTTTAAGTGCGCTCCCCTGGGTGTTATTACTTGTAGTCTGGTTAATAATCATGCGAAGAATGCAGGGAGTTGGAACGAAAGGTATTTTTTCATTTGGAAAAAGTCGCGCTAAGGTTCTAAACGAAGGAGCACCGAAAGTTACATTTCAGGATGTCGCCGGAGCCGACGAAGCAAAAATTGAACTGCAAGAGATCATAGAATTTCTGCGTGAGCCGGGGAAATTCCAGCGGCTCGGCGGTAAAATTCCTCGCGGTGTATTACTCCTTGGACCTCCTGGAACGGGAAAAACTCTTCTGGCACGTGCAGTTGCCGGTGAAGCCGGTGTTCCTTTCTTCTCAATTTCCGGAGCAGATTTCGTTGAAATGTTTGTTGGTGTTGGTGCAAGCCGAGTCAGGGATTTATTTGATACCGGTAAGAAGAATGCACCAGCAATAATCTTCATAGATGAGATTGATGCTGTTGGAAGACATCGTGGCGCCGGTCTCGGTGGCGGACATGATGAACGCGAGCAGACATTGAATCAGTTGTTGGTTGAGATGGATGGATTTGAGCAAAATAGCGGCGTAATAATTATCGCAGCAACAAATCGCCCTGATGTTCTTGATCCCGCATTACTCCGTCCTGGCCGATTTGATCGTCAGATCGTTGTGGATCGTCCTGATGTCCGTGGACGAGAAGGAATATTAAAAGTTCATACACGGCAGATTCCACTTTCTGAAGATGTCAATCTCGCTGTATTGGCAAAAGGAACGCCCGGTCTCGCCGGTGCGGACCTTGCAAACCTTGTTAACGAAGCCGCTCTACTCGCTGCCAGGCAAAATCAAAAAGCCGTTACAATGGTCAACTTTGAAGAAGCCAAAGATAAAGTTATGATGGGTGTTGAGCGCAAGAGTCTCATCATCACAGAAAGTGAAAAGAAAATTACGGCATATCATGAATCCGGTCATGTACTTGTAGCCAGAATGGTTCCGGAATCCGATCCGGTTCACAAAGTCACGATCATCCCGCGCGGAAGAGCGCTCGGTGTTACAACATATTTACCGATAGATGAAAAACATACTTATTCCAAACAATATTTGGAAGCGATGATTGCTTATGCACTCGGCGGACGTGCTGCTGAAAAAATGGTGTTCAACCAATTTACAACAGGAGCTGGAAACGATATAGAACGGGCAACAAATCTTGCTCATAAAATGGTTTGTGAATGGGGTATGAGTGAACGCTTAGGTCCGCTTGCATACGGTACCAAGGAAGAAGAAATATTCCTCGGCAGAGAGATTACACGATCAAAAAATTATTCCGATAATACTGCCATTCTCATCGATGAAGAAGTAAAAAAGATTGTTGATACCGGCATGATACGTGCCGAACAGATACTAAAAGATAATAGTGAAATTTTAACCCGACTTGCAAACGCTCTTCTTGACCGCGAAATACTTGATGGAGATGAGATTGACAAAATTATTCGCGGCGAAGAATTACCACCCGTTGAAAAAAAGAATAACGGCGAGAAACAATTACCTGCCCAGCCAACAGATGCAAAACCAGCAGAATCGGTTTAATGATTTCATTGAACAGGTAAAATCACACGATAAAAGTGATCAACCAATCATTGAAAACGACTATCGGATTGAGGTGATTCGCAAAGCGATTCACCTCGTTTCCCTGTCAATCCCTATAGTTTATTATTTTCTCTCAAAGCAATCTGCGTTGGCTATTTTAATTCCTATGACTACTCTTTTCTTAGTTGTAGATATTACCAGACATTATTACAAACCTGTTGAAGAGTTATTCTTTAAGTATTTTGGATTTCTCCTGCGTCGGCACGAAAGTGATAAAAAAAGAAAAACTCTTAACGGCGCCAGCTATGTTTTGATATCTGCTGCTCTTTGCGTTCTGGTCTTTCCTAAAATAATAACACTCACAAGTTTTTCAATCTTGATTATCTCGGATATCTCAGCCGCGTTAATCGGAAGAAAGTTCGGCAAACATCGATTTTTAGCAAAATCTTTAGAAGGAAGCAGTGCGTTTTTTATAAGCGGTTTGGTTGTAATTTTGATAACACCTAAGATCGGGTATCATCTAAGTGAATATCTTATTGCACTTATTGCAGTAGTTGTAGGCACAATAATAGAAGCATTACCTGCAACAATCGACGATAACTTTTCCATACCTGTCAGTGTTGGGGCTGTTCTCTGGCTTGGATACACGATATTCCTTCCATCTTTGAACATTTATATTTTAGGATAATTATGAAACGAGTATATTTATCGGGCGGTATGGAATATGCGGATGGCGAAGGAATAAACTGGCGAAAAGAAATGCAGGATTGGATTCAAACTAAATTATCTCATTCGGTCTTCAATCCTAATGTTGAAAGCGATCTATTTTTTGAATCTAAGTATCCCAGAGTAGATTTCCGTGAAATTAAAAAAACCGACATTAAACTCTACCAGGAAATTGTAAGACACTTAGTAGATATTGATTGTAAAGAAATAGCAGACTTATCAGATTACGTAATCTGTTACTGGGATGAAGGTGCCGCTAAGGGAGCAGGGACAAAAGGCGAACTTACTATGGCAAGATATTTCAACAAACCGGTTTACCTTGTTACTTCATTCAATCTTCATGACATCCCCGGGTGGGTTTTGGGATGCACGACTGAAATATTTCCCGACTTCGATAGTTTAAAATTATATTTGTCAAAAAATCAATAATATAAGTATGGAAAATTTTGACAGAAAAAAAATGATTGTTGTGGGAGACAAAGTTCTTGTAATTCCGGACAGCGACAAAGAGCGCACTGAAGCTGGACTTTATCTTCCGCCAACTGTGAGAGAAAAAGAGAAAATTCAAAGCGGTTATGTTGTTAAAGTCGGTCCCGGTTATCCAGTCCCAAACCCAAATTTCATTGATCAAGAATCATGGTCAACCACACCCAAAGATCCGGTAAAATATATTCCGCTTCAGGTTGAAGAAGGCGATTACGCAATTTTTCTGAAAGACCATGCGATTGAAATAGAATACGAAACAAAAAAATACCTCATTGTTCCCCAAACTGCGATTCTACTCGTTATACGCAGAAACCCAATCGAAGAATTTGGAAAATAACGATGCAACCTTCCGAAGGTTGTTATGATTGATCTTAGAAAACCTTCGGAAGGTTTCTGTTGATATGTTTCTCCCTACCACAAAAGAAGAACTCAGCAAGCTCGGTTGGAAGAAGTTAGATGTAATTCTGATTTCCGGAGATACATACATCGATAGTTCATATTCCGGTGCTGCGGTTATCGGGAAAGTTCTCTTAGATGCAGGATACAAAGTTGGAATCATCGCTCAACCTGATTTTAAATCGGACAAAGATATCAAACGATTAGGTGAACCGGAATTGTTTTGGGGTGTTACTTCTGGTTGCGTGGATTCGATGGTTGCGAATTTCACAGCATCAAAAAAACGAAGACGGCAAGATGATTTCACTCCAGGGGGCGAAAATAATCGCCGACCCGATCGCGCGGTGATAATTTATTCTAATCTCATCCGACAATATTTTAAGAACACGAAGCCGATAGTTATCGGTGGAATTGAGGCAAGTCTTCGACGCATCGCGCATTACGATTATTGGGATGATAAAATACGGCGCTCCATCCTCTTCGATGCAAAAGCTGATATTTTAGTTTATGGGATGGGTGAAAAACAAATTCTTGAGATTGCTAAACGATTAAGAAGCAATAAACCTTTCGAAGATTTAACGAGGTTAGAAGATATCCGTGGTATCTGCTACATTTCCAAAACTACAAAAGAAGGATATTTACATCTTCCATCCTTCGATCAAGTTATTGATGATAAAAATCAATTCATAAAAATGTTTCATACATTTTATCAGAACAATGATAGTGTAACAGCGAAAGGATTATGCCAGTTACACAGCGACCGCTATCTTATTCAGACTCCTTCGGCCGGCAACCTAACTCAGGAAGAAATCGATAAGATTTACAATCTTGATTTTGAACGTGATGTTCATCCGTTTTACAAAAAAGATGGTAACGTTCGTGCGATGGATACAATCCGTTTTTCGATCACCACACATCGCGGATGTTACGGTGAATGTAATTTCTGTGCGATAAGTGTTCATCAAGGAACAGCAATAACATCACGGAGTGAGAAGTCTATTTTAAAAGAGGCGAACGAGATAGTCCACGATCCCGGATTTAAAGGATATATTCAGGATGTTGGCGGACCGACGGCAAATATGTACGCGACCGGCTGCGATAAAATGCAGACACATGGAATATGTTTAAAGAAAGATTGTGTATTCCCCACTACTTGCAAGAATCTTGATAATAATCACCGCCCGCAGATTGAGTTGTTAAGAAAGCTTAGAAAGATAGAAGGTGTTAAGAAAGTTTTTGTCGCATCGGGGATCCGGTACGATATGATTCTTGATGATAAAGAATATGGTGAGGAATATTTGCAAGAACTGATTGAGCATCACGTTTCGGGACAGCTTAAGATCGCACCAGAACACACTGGAGATAAAGTTCTTGGGCTGATGCGCAAGCCGGGGACTCGGTATCTGACTGAGTTCAAGAAACGCTTTGACGAGATTGATCGCAGAATAACCTCCCGAAGGTTGCAAAAGGGACATCGCAGTAAACCTTCGGGAGGTTCACAGAGCCAATTCCTTACATACTATCTCATTGCGGCACATCCGGGTGCAACATTGGAGGATGAAGTTAAAATGAAACAGTTCGTTTCTAAAGAATTACATACCAATCCGGAGCAAGTGCAAATATTTACGCCAACTCCCTCAACATACTCAACACTGATGTATTACACCGAGATGAATCCATGGACTGGTGAGCAACTTTTTGTGGAGAAGAATCTCGGAGAGAAAAATAAACGGAAGAAAATAATTACGAATAAACTGTAGAGTTCGATTTCACTAAGTGTTTCCTTTGGAACTCAAATCGGACTCTTGGCAATACGTCCGTTCTGAGGAACGGACTCTACCTTGATATTGATCCGTGGACGGGTGATAAGTTATTTGTGGAAAAGAATCTTATGGGAAAAGAGAAACAAAAAAGAATAATCATTGAGAAAGCAAGTCCAGGAAGTTCATAAAACAATTTTTGAAAACAAGCTTAAATAATCATTTACATTCATTTAATCACAAGCATTTTTTTGGTTTGGACATCGCTACCTGCAACCAAGCGGCAGAAATACATACCACTGGGGAATGTAGATGCATCCCAGTATACTTCATATGTACCTGCATTCATCTCTTTGCTTAATAAGGTCGCGATTTCTTGGCCATCAATGTTATAAATTTTCAAAGACATGAACGCCGTACCCGCAACACTAAAATAAATAGTTGTAAAAGCGTTGAATGGATTTGGATAATTTTGCATTAATGAAAATCCTACTGGGTTCGTTGCAATAATAAACTCATCTCCTGGTGCAATCCCATTTGTATTTATGCGAAGAATGGTACCATTATGTCCAACAACCGTTCCTATATTTGCATCTGGCGAGGAAACGCTAAAAAGCCAATTTTTCGTTCCACTTGACTGTTTTGTCCAAGTTGCTCCGCCATTACAAGTATGAAGGATTGTCCCAGAAACTCCCACTATAGTTCCTATGCTCACGTTATAAAAGGATACAGCTGTTAACCAATTACTAATTCCACTTGATTGATGCGTCCAACTTGCCCCGCCATTCGTAGTTTTTATAATTGTACCTTCTTCCCCTACAACGATACCTGTATTCAAATCGGTAAAGGAAATCCCATACAACGAATTTGTCGTTCCACTTGACTGTTCTATCCAACTTGCACCACCATTGGTTGTCCGCAGAATTTTACCATCCAACCCCACAGCAGTTCCTGTCCATGTTCCTATGAAGCAAACACCATTGAGAGTATTAGTAGTTCCACTTGATTGACTTATCCAAATAGCACCACCATCGGTAGTGCGAAGAATTGTGCCAGAATCTCCAACTACCGTTCCTGTGTTCACATCGGTGAAAGTGACGCCATTGAGATGATCATATGTCCCACTCTGTTGTTTTGACCAAGTTACTCCACCATTAGTTGTTCTAAGGATTGTACCGTAAACACCTACCGTTGTTCCATTGTTGACATCAATGAAGGACACGCTGGTGAGGCTGTATATCGTTCTACTCTCCTGACTGCTCCAATTTACACCACCATCTGTCGTGTGTAGAATTGTCCCCTCGGATCCAACTGCTGTTCCTGTTTTGGCATCAGTAAAGGATACACCCGAAAACCATTGGGTTGTTCCGTTTATCTGTTCCATCCAACTTTCTCCGCTATTCGATGTACGAAGAATTATACCGCTATATCCAACTGCTGTTCCAGTGTTTTCATTGGAAAATACAACACTACCGATCCATTCCTTGATTCCACTTGATTGACTTTTCCAACTCACACCGCCATCAGTAGTATGAAGAATTGTACCCGATTCACCTACGACATATCCTCTATCCGCATTCGTAAAATAGACACCAAAGAGCCATTTAGTCGTTCCACTTAATTGACTTATCCAATTCAAGCCGCCATCCGTTGTCCGCAGAATCGTGCCATTTTTTCCGACAGTCATTCCTATGTTAGCGCTGATCAAGTAGATACTCCTTAACCATTCAGCTGAACCGCTAGATTGTTTCGTCCAGCTTGCTCCGCCATTCGTGGTGCGAAGAATTGTTGCACCATACCCTACTGCCATCCCTGTGTCAGCGTTGACAACGGAAACACTTTCGAGTCTTTGCGAAGTACCACTTGATTGGCCATTCCATCTTTCGCCACCATTTGTAGTACGGAGAATTATGCCATAATCTCCCACAATGGTTCCTGTGTTTGCATCGGTGAATGAAACACCCCTATAACAAAATTCATGAATGTATCCTTGTTTCGTCCAACTAGACCCACCATTGGTTGTATGAAGAATTGTACAAGAATCTCCGACAACCGTTCCTGTATTTGCATCAGTGAAGGCAACACCATAGAGATCATTAGTTGTTCCACTCTGCAATCTCTTCCAGCTTTCTCCACCATCTGTAGTGTGAAGAATTGTACCATAATCGCCAACCGCCGTTCCTATGTTTGGATCTATGAAGTTTACACTTCTGAGAGGATTACCTTGTGGTAATGGATTTTGCCAAACCCAACCTGACTGGGCATATGTAAGATACTGGCACAATTCTAGAAAAATTATCAGGATGAATTTCAAGATATGTGCGTGTCTGATACTTATTTTTTTTAAATTCATTCTCGTTTAGCTACACATATTGTATCTTTCCCTTTTATAAGGGAAAAAGAATCAGATTTGTTTTCATTACCGAATTTTCACCGCTTCCAGCACCAACTCCGCAATATCCTTTACCTGCACTTTCTCCGCCGCTTCTTTATCTTTCACACCATCTGTCATCATCGTCATACAAAATGGACATGCAGTGCTTATCACATCGGGATTTAGCGCCAGTGCTTCTTCGGTGCGTTCGTGGTTCACCCGCTTGCCTGTTGATTCTTCCATAAACATCCTCGCGCCGCCGGCACCGCAGCAAAATCCTTTGTCACCCGATCGCTTCATCTCAACAGTCTTTACTCCCGGAATCGCTTTAATTGCTTCACGAGGTGCATTGTATATCTCGTTGTAACGACCAAGGTAACACGAATCATGATAGGTTATCTTTGCTTGCTTTTCCTTCGAAAGAGTGAGTTTGCCCGAATTAATCAATCCCATAATAAAATCGGTGTGGTGCACTACTTCGTACTTGCCGCCAAACTGCGGATACTCGTTCTTCATAATATTGAAGCAGTGCGGACATGTAGTAACTATTTTGTTGAACTTATATTTCCCTATTGTTCCAACATTTTCTGTAATAAGCATTTGAGCAAGATACTCGTTGCCGGCACGGCGAGCCGGATCGCCGTTACATTTTTCTTCAGTTCCAAGAATGGCAAAATCGATACCTGCAATCTGCATAAGTTTTGAGAATGCCTTCGAAACTTTTTTATACCGCTCATCATATGAACCAGCACACCCAACCCAAAACAACACATCGACCTCTTGCTTATTTGCCATGAGAGGAATGTTCAATCCTTCAGTCCAGTCGGCGCGTGTGGCATGGCTAAATGCCCAGGGGGTGTAATTACGTTCGAGATTTTGAAATACCACTTGCATCTCTTTCGGGAATCTTGATTCGTTGAGAACAAGGTACCGCCTCATATTGATAATTGAATCAATATGCTCGATCTGAACGGGGCACTCCTGCACACATGCCATACAGGTTGTACATGCCCAGAGCTCGTCCTCGGTTATATAATTATCTATCAACTGCCTGGTCAATCGCTCATCATTCACGGCTTCATTACTTTTATTTTGCCATTGACCATTAACAAATGACAATTTACCATTAACTATTATCGGCGCCTTCTCCATTAACCGATGGCGGATATCTACAATTATTTTCTTCGGCGAGAGCGGTTTACCGGTGATGTTAGCAGGACATGATGCGGTGCATCTTCCGCACTCTGTACAGGTATAACCATCGAGTAATTGCTTCCATGTTAAGTCTTCTACATCGGATGCACCGAACTTTGTTGCGGTCTCATCTGCAAGATTCAACATTTTTAGATTCGCACGATTTTCAAGTTTTGCCAGATAAACATTTGGTATAGATGAAAGAATATGCAAATGTTTTGAGTAAGGGAGATAATTCATCAAGCCCAGCACGAGCATTATATGCATCCACCAGAATATCTCAAACCAGAAATTTTGTTGATCTATAGTTAAACCGATAAAATATCCAGTCAAATGTTTAGATACAATTTTGCCCGAATATATTTCACTATTCTCTCTTGCTATCTGCACAGCATTTTGTGCAAACATAGAAAGCATTATCAATAAAATTATCGTAAGTATAAGTGTTGCATCAAACTGCGCGTGACCGGATACGTCTAATCGTTTCGGACGAATAATATATCTTCGGAACAAAGCAAATAGAACTGAACCGATAACAGATAAGCCCATTATATCCTGCAGCATGGACAATGGATAATATAAAACTCCGATGAAAGAAAAATTAAATCCGGGATACAATCCCTCTCCTATTGATTCCAAAATAGCAATCAACAGAATCATAAAACCCCAGAAGATCATGAAATGCATAATTCCTGCTACAGGTTCTCTGAGAAGTTTTTTTTGTCCGAGAGCAACTGATATTACATTTTTAATTCTTTCATAAACATTATCAGATCGGGTTTCAGGTCTTCCGATTTGAAGATAACTTATCAACCTGCGAACATTCGAAATAAAGAACCAAAAAGCTCCAATTAGAACAGCGCTGAATATTATTGCTTTAACCATTCCAATTAACCTCGCAAATGTTATTCATTTATAAGCATCTCTCCTTCCAGAACTGTTACAGCATTTCCGCCGATAGTAACAGAAAGTGGTTTCTTATCGGAGAATTCAACTCTAACTCTTACCCTGCCTTTCCTGCCAAGGACGTCTCCTTGTTCACCTTGAAATTCATAAAAATTATCAATATCCCGAATATATCCATACTGATGTAAAAGTACCGCAAGCGGACCATGAGCCGATCCGGTAACCGGATCTTCTTTAATGCCGATTGTTGGAGCAAAAAATCTTGAATGCACTTTTGAATCCCGATCGACTGTTTCGGTGGTGAACAAACATATTCCATCCAGATTCCTCGATTCAAGAAAGTATGCCATCGAATTAAAATTGGGTTTGATGTTAAATAGTGTGTGCAATCTTTTTACCTGAACATACAGATTATTATCGCAGATGTCGGCTGCATGATTTTCGAACTCTCCCGGATTGATATCTAATATCCGCACCAATTCTACTTTTGGCTGGATGCCTTCATCAATCTCAGGAAGTTTTAATCCGAACCAAACAGTAATTCGTCCATCTTCTTTAATTACTTCCACGGGCAAAATACCTGAAGCGGTTTCTAACTTGAATTTATATTCCCCGGGATTTTTCATTCCAAACAAACCATCTTGAGCCAATGAGTGGAAGGATGCAATAGTAGCGTGCCCGCAAAGTGAAACCTCAGAAGTTGGTGTAAACCACCTGATCATCAAATCGGCTTCAGGTTTTGTTGACTTACACACGAATGCAGTTTCAGAAAGATTCATCTCCCCTGCAATTTTTTGCATTGTCTGAACACTCAGGTTCGGTTCGGAATGAACCACGCCTGCCGGATTACCCAGATGCGGAGTTAATGTAAACGCATCAACAGTTTTTATTTTTATTTTTCGCATAAAAAATAATTCTTTATATTTTCACTGCTTTAATGAATCGATTTTCAACCGGATATATGACGATTCCGGAATATTTAATAAATGTTCCATTCATTACAGATTTTGAGTTACTGATTATAATGTCACGATACACAGGTTTCATATTTTTTCGCTTAAGTATAATCAACTCATAAGTTAGCTTGTTTTTATTTTGCTCATATCCGGCAATAACCACATGATCGTCAAGCATTAAATATTCGACGATTATAAATTTCGGCAGTACACCAGTACTTTTATCAATCTCCGGATTTTTATTCAGATCAATTGATTCAGGATATCTAACTGTATCCTGTAAATCGGTAAAGGTCAAATTACAAAGATTTCTAATAGTTTCTTCATCATAACGATTAAGAACCGCACCTGTTTCTATATCGCATCCCAATATCTCGTATCCGAGATTAGATTGCCTGATGCAAATAATTTCGTTCTCTTTACAAAGTAAATATTTTAATTCATCTGACTTCCAGTTGATAGTACCATTAAATGAATCTACAACAATCAGGTGCAAATGCTCCGGAAGTTCAGGAGTTGCATATCCATGAAAAATAATTTTATTTTTGTGAATAGTCTCGATACCCACCCACCATGTATCATGAATATTCTTCTTCCACAACTCTTTTCCATTTTCGATATCGATGGCAACGAAATGTACTTTCTTGTTTTCAGTATTCCGGACTTCGCTTACTAGCACATTGTTTTCCAAAGGCACCAATTTCCATATTGAGCCTTCCGTGTCGTAACTCCATTCGACTGAATGTATATCTTTTTTAAAAAATGGAAACCTAAGCATTTATTTTTTGTATAAGATAATCATAGTACTATCGATTATCAAGAAATATTTGAATTGAGATTGGTAAATATCTTGATATAATGGAGTACTCTTCTCAATCATGAAGATAATAATTTTGTAGGAATAGTTTCATCTGTTGAAATGCTTTTGCTCTATGGCTGATTACATTTTTTTCTGCTAAAGTGAGTTGAGCATAGGTTTTATTGTACCCTTCCGGAATGAACAGCGGATCGTATCCAAAACCTTCAGTTCCCCGCAATTCATTAATTATTTTCCCCCGGCAAATTCCTTCCACAATTTTTTCAGTTTCTTTATCTTTATATACCGCAATACATCTGAATTGAGCAGTTCTTTTTTCAACCGGAATTCCCTCCAATTCCCTTAATAATTTTCTATTGTTCTCCTCATAACTTACATTTTCCCCTGCATAACGGGCAGATATAACACCCGGTGCCATATTAAGTGAATCCACTTCCAATCCGGTATCATCTGCAACTGTTGGCGTTTTTGTAATATTGAAGATTGTCCTTGCCTTCAGCAATGCATTTTCCTCAAGTGTAGCACCATTTTCTACAACATCAGGTAAACCTTTCAGATTAATCAGACTTTCAACTTGTAAGGGCATTCCTGAAAGAAGATCAGTTATTTCTTTAACCTTACCGGGATTTCGGGTGGCTAAAATTAATTTATGCATAGTAGATTGAAATTCTTCCTACGAGATAAGTATTTTGATTGCTTCATCAATTCGTTCCACTCCGATGATTTCAATATCCTTGAATCTGGCAAACTCCTTGAAATTATTTTTTGGAATTACAATCCGCTGGAACCCTAATTTTGCAGCTTCCTGAACCCGCTTTTCAACATTGCTAACAGTTCTAACTTCACCCCCCAAACCTATTTCTCCGACCGCAACCGTTTGAGTATCGACAGGAATATCCCTCATGCTTGAAATTATCGATGAGGCAATCCCCAAATCAACAGCCGGTTCGTCTATGGTTATTCCGCCTGCAATATTTACAAATACATCCTGCTGTCCTAATTGCATACCTACCCGTTTTTCAAGGACAGCTAAAAGTAAACTTAATCTGCGGTAATCCAATCCGGTTGTATTTCTTTGAGGAATTCCATAATTGGTTGGAGTTACCAGCGCTTGAACTTCAATTAAAATCGGCCTTGTACCTTCGATGCTTGCAACAACAGTCGAGCCTGCTGCACCGAGAGATCGTTCTGAAAGAAATACTTCAGACGGATTTTTCACTTCTTCCAACCCGTTTTCTCTCATCTCGAATACACCGATCTCATTCGTTGAACCAAACCTGTTTTTTAGCACTCGTAGAATACGATATGCATAATGTCTTTCACCCTCAAATTGAAGCACGGTATCGACAACATGTTCAATAACTTTCGGTCCCGCAATAACTCCGTCTTTGGTAACATGCCCGATTAAAAATACCGGAATAGACTTTTCCTTTGCAATTCTTGTGAACAATCCGGTACATTCGCGCACCTGACCGACACTGCCTGCAGAACTTTCTAACTGCGGGCGAAACATAGTTTGAATTGAATCTACAATCAGAATATCGGGTGGAGTTCTTTCAATTACATCAATAATCAGATCAAGATTTGTTTCAGCAAGAACTAAAAATGATTTTATATTCGGGAATTTTAATCTTTCGGCTCTTACTTTGATTTGACGGGCTGATTCTTCACCTGAAACGTAAAGAATAATTTTTCCGTTGAGGTGAGATGCAATCTGCATCATGAGTGTGGATTTTCCGACTCCAGGGTCACCGCCTATCAAGATTACAGATCCATCAACGATGCCGCCACCAAGTACGCGGTCGAACTCTGTTATATTTGTGGTTGTACGATGATCATCCCGAAGTTCTATCTCTTCTAACGGGACTCCTTTTAATTTTGTGGAATGCGGTAACTTACGGGCTGCGGATTTTGACGAAACTTCTTCAACAAATGAATTCCATGTACCGCAATTAGGACATTTACCTATCCATCGTGGAGATTCGTAAGCACACGACTGGCAAACATATTTAGAAATAGTTTTTGTCATTGGTGCTTTTCTTTGCGGAAATCTTTCACCCAATTTAATTTTGTCCGCAATAAATCAAAGTATGTGTGCTCTTTCCTCTTAACGAGTTTTACACCTAATGGAGATTTTTGGATTTTAAATTCAACCGGCGTGTTATAAAATTTCTCTTCCTGTCCATCTATTGTAATATGGACAGGCTGATGCCCGGCAGAAATTTTGATCGTTATATTACTTCTATCAGGAATTATAACCGGGCGGGCTGATAACGTATGAGGCGAAATAGGACTGATGGTTAAAACAGCACTACCGGGTACCACGATAGGACCACCGGTTGCCAATGAATATGCAGTCGATCCGGTTGGAGTGCTTAGTATAATTCCATCTGCTACATATGTAGCAAGATAATCATCATCAACATATGCCTCTATGTCAATCATTCTGGATGATGAACCTCGATCGATTACGATATCGTTCAGTGCAAAATATTTTTCATTTTCAGTAGTTGCACATGCTTGCAATGCCAATCGTTCCTCAATAAAATATTGACCGTGAGCAATCTCATCTATACAGTCGTTCATTTCATCAATTGATACTTCCGCTAAAAAACCAAGCTTCCCCAAATTAACACCCAGAATTGGTGTGCCCTGCTTACTTACTACTCTTGCAGCAGACAACATTGTGCCATCACCTCCAAGGGCTATTATCATATCGCAGCGTTGTGCAAGAACTTCTTCTTCAACAATCATCCCATCATCTATCGATAATCCAGCAGCAGAGTTATTAAACCAATCGCCCAATTTTTTTTGGACGAGGAAGGTTAGCCGTTTCATTGTAAGGTAACCGATTAAGTTTTCGGTCACTTCCAATATTGCCGGTTTGCGTGTATTTCCTATGATTCCAAACTTCATGACTTTTCTGTATTATTTGATTTCTCGGTAGTGACTTCAGGTGATGCTTTTTGGGCTTTGTTCAGTTCATCGATATAATTGAGTTTCAGTTCCTTCAAAACAGAAGTAAACATTCTTTCTTCATCAGTTGAAAGATTATTTTTCATTTTATTATGCAGCATATCAAGTAAATCGATAGATATTTGTGCCTGCGGCAAATCCTGCTCTATTTTATCAGCGATAGGATTTTTCAGCTTGCCCATATGCTGCAAAGCCGCAGTTTGAAACATTAGTATAAGTTGAGTTAGAAGTAATTCGTCTTTTGAAAATTGTTCCATAGTTAATCCATTATTGTTCAGAAAAAGTATGAAAAATAGATATTAAAAACAAAAACATCTTTTTCGTCGAGTGACTTTTAAGTGTAATGTCAGAACAAAAAGCCCATTTCTTCCGAAACGGGCTTGGTTGATAATTAAGATATTATCGACTTATTTATTTCAATAATAGCATCTTCTTAAATTGCTGTTGGTTTGTTTCACTAATCGATAACCTGTAAAGATAAACACCCGATGACAATGAGCTTGCATCAAAATTAATTTCCATCAGTCCTTCATCAAGTTCTTGGTTATCCAGCAACGTCATCACTTCTCTCCCGATTATATCATAAATTGTAAGCGAAACGTGACATAACTCAGGCAACGAGAATGAAATAGTTGTTGAGGGATTGAAGGGATTTGGATAATTCTGGTACAACTCAAAATAATCCGGTGTCAGCGCCAAGGCATCTCTTTCAAACGCAAGTGGTTCAAGAAGCGGTGCAATGGCAGGTTTTAAAAACCAAATACTATCAACAGGTTTTACTCCGGTAAGAACTAATGGGTCTCGACAAATAATTTTTAACGTATCGGCAAAAGAATTATTGATCATTGTTAATATACTGTCTATCATATGCCAATCAATATCCGGATACCTACCGCCATATGTTATATAATTATCTGTCAGTTCAACAATTTGCCGCAGAGTTTTGTTGTAATATGGATTTCCCGAGTTGCCGTCATCAAACCTGATGTCCCCGAAAGTTGGAGCTGTTACTCCAGCATCACTTGCAGCGATGCTTATTTTCAATGCAATTAATTCTCCGGCAAGATGATTATTATGTTTGTCCTTTTTCGGATTTTTCTTCTCGCCTATAAATGGTACACCTCCATATAAATTGAACCAGCGATGTAATCCTGTATCGGATACAAAAGCCGAGACATTTTTCCCCTTATCGAATCTCATCCATCCATACGAGCCGGCGCTGTCGGGATTTGCACTTCCTACTACCATTCCCCCCGGATATCCTGCGTAACCTTTTTTAATTTTTGGATATGCAAGTTTAACGGCTTCTTCGGCAACGTTTCCACCGGTTGGTTTTTGAGTAGTTTTTATACTGATAGCTTTAATAGCGAGACTTTCTTGAGAAAACGATCTATATTTTATTATTTCTGAACTTACATATTTTATAATTAAAAATTCCGATCCTTTTAATTTTTTCGATTGGCCTGTAACATAAACTGCATCTGCCGTAGATGCTAAAGCCGACGGTACATCATCGGAATTTGCAACACCATTAAATCTAGCAGACATACTCAAGTTTCCATTTGTTCCGGTATGGCGAAGTAAAGTAAAATCTTTTCCGACACCGATTCCCATGCTGGATCCTATAATGTATGGATTTGTTCCACCTAAAAGTGCAATTCCAATATCATTATCCTTAGCTGTGCCATCATATCCCCTAACCCAATTTGAATCTCCATCGGATTGAGCATAACAAACAGTAACAATATCATTAAATGAGCCTGTCTGAATACTTTTGCCGGTAATATAGATTCGGCTTGTTCCGGACAAACCGATTGCGTATGCATCGTCATTTGTATTCAGGTGACTGTTATACCGGCTAATCCATTTTACTGCTCCTGATGAAGTATATCCGATCGTTAAATAATCATTATCACCCGATGCATTTCTGCTGCTTCCAGTTATATAAACCTCGTTATTGGTATTTCTAACTATTCCACGTGCAATATCATTACCCAGACCAAATCCGTTGTATCTTGCAGACCAAATTGAATCCCCGGTGGAAGGATTATATTTTATGGTAAAATAATCATACCCGGAATCTACACTTGTTCCGGTAACAAACAGATCTGAATTTCTGTACAACACCATACCTAAAGCGCTATCGGAACCATTAGATGGACCATTATATCTATTAGACCATTTTTCCAAACCTGTCTGATCATATTTAATTGTAACGAAATCTATTCCTGTTCCGCTGCCCTTACTCCATCCCGATACAAAAACGTTCAGTGAATCGTTGACAGCGATAGAGGTAGGCTGATCATCTCCATTTCCGGGGCCATTATATGTAACACTCCAAAGCATTTGGAGTAAACTGTCGTATTTTATTGTAACAATGTCGTAACCACCGGCGCCCCCCGCAGTGTAACCTGTAACATAAATATTTTTCCCGGAATCTACTGCTAGTGCGACCGGTTTATCGATACCTGAACCCCCGTATGATATTTTTTTTAGTTCTTCTCCTTCAGGGGAGTATTTAATTGTTAAAAAATCGACCCCCGTTCCACTATTTGTGATCCAGCCTGTGACAATAAGATTGCCTGATTTATCAACAACCAGAGCGGTTCCTGAATTATTGGAATTTTTTAAAGTTCCTGTTATATGCGATATCCACTGACGGGTATCTTGGGCATAAGAAATGGACGATACCGCAAACAAGAGGAAGAATATTATTCTTGCCTTTGTCTGTATCATGATGATTTATTCTCCTTTCGGAAATTTTATTTTAGAACTACCATCTTCCTGACCATCTGCTGGGCATCTGAACCTGATAACGGTTCTGCGATGATTCTATAGAAATATACACCGGATGAAATCGCGCTTGCATCAAAATCAACTGTATATTGATCTTCATCTAACGAAGCACGGTTCAGCAGTGTTGCTACTTCCTGGCCAAGTATGTTATATACGGTGAGGGAAACAAATGAAGGTTGTGATATAATAAATTCTATTGTTGTGTACGGATTAAAGGGGTTGGGATAATTTTGAGATAATGAGATACTTTGCGGAATATATTCTTCATCACTGATCGAGTGAAATTCAGGCAATTGAGCAGGTGGATCAACACTTGGACGCAAAAATGGAACAGAGAAAAGTGGTCTTACGGATTTCATCCTTAATGGAATTGAGGAAACTGTATCATCAATTCCATAGAAAGCACGATTGATCTTTTCCAGAGTTGTTGAAACAAGCGGATAGTTAATATTTTTAAAGAACTGCCACATTGTAAGCATCGAATCCACACGTGCAGTGATATTCCTGAGCTTTAAATTATTCAACGGATTATCTTGCAGAGTATCCTTAAAAACAATATCCCCTAATCTCTCAGGTATTAAACCAACATCGCTGGAGGCAATATTCAACTTTAGCGTGATCAACTCTCCATTAAGACGGTTATTGTATCTCAAAACACTTAGGTTTCGTTTCTCACCCGTAAAACTTTTTTCGATGATATAATCGAAAGGTCTGGCGTTGCTGCTCTGCGGGAGAGCGCGTTTTAAGAAATACGATTTGGTATATCTTATCCAACCATATTTCTTCGAACTGTCGGCACGGTTGATACCCACTTCCAATCCGTATGGGAATGCACCACGTTTAAATACTGAGTCTCTTACATTACCGGCATTTGGTTTGCCTAATATTTTTCTAGACCAGTTACGAATATACCTGTTTGCTTTTACACTAAGGCTATCCTGGATAAATGTCTTATAGCAACCGCCGGCTGGAATTCCATTAGCCCCGATTCGTTGACTGTAAATGTCTGTTGACCCGTTGTTCAGATGATAATCTGCCCAACCGATAAAAGCACCATTCATGCTATCAATCGATAGTTGTGGAATGAATTGATCGAATGGCAGTGTGGCAACTTGATTGCCATTTGCATTCCACTGAATTTGACCTGATGCACTAAATCTTTGAGCATAAATATCAAAATCTAATCCCCTCTTATCCTGCCAAGCAGAGATGAAATAAGAATTTTGATAGATAACCTGAGGATTGTACTGATGCCCGATACTATTACAAATTGGTATTCCAACTACACCCCACGGTAAGATACCTTCTCTTGTTATTCTTTGGGCATAAATATCATAGTCGTTGCCGGACCGGTTATCTTGCCAAATGATCACTCCGCCGCCCAGCCAATCACTCACGAGTTGAGGATAGTACTGATTACCTTGGACAGGAGCAAGGGCAATGCCATCTAATTGCCATTTTATATTTCCGTACGGATCAATTCGTTGAGCATATATATTATCGAATGTATTATTGCGTCTATCCTGCCAAACCACAATCGCTCCGCCAATTGTGTCGGGAATCATTTGGATATTCCATTGAGTGTATTGTGCGGTACAGAGTGGTAAACCGTTAGCGGTCCAAACATTTTGACCTGTTGACAAAATTCTTTGACAATAAATGTCTGATGAGCCGGAACCAGATCTAAAATCTTCCCATGCAATAAAGGCTCCGCCACGATGATCGCTCGTAATTTTGGGTGAGGTTTGATTGGTAGAATCGTTGCATATTAATTGCCCATTGGGGGTCCATCTTACTGCCCCTAATGAATCTACGCGTTGAGCAAAGATATCAAATTGCCCCTTTCTTCTATCTTGCCAGGTAACAATTATTCCACCTGCACCGTCTGTGGCAAGTTGAGGATTGTACTGGTGTCCCACAGCATTACAAACTGCAACACCATTAACAGTCCAATTTGAAACGCCATTCAGATCTATGTGCTGTGCATAAATATCGTAATCGTATCCCGAACGATTATCTTGCCAAACTATAAAAGCGCCACCTTTACCGTCTGAAAGAATTTGTGGATAATATTGATAACCTGAAGTTGATGTGAGGGGTAAGCCGTCTTTAGTCCATGATGGATTACCGGACGGTGACATATGCTGAATGTATAATTTATCTCCCGAACCAGAACGCCTATCTTGCCATACATAATATGCGCCATTCTTCGAATCACTGGTGACATGAAGATTCCACTGACTTCCAATAGCATTCACAACAGGAACACTACTGTCAGCCCGGCAAGGCCAATCGGCTTTTACAGTTCCTAATAAAAGCAGACTAACAAAAATATTGAGAGTTAAAATCCTTAGCAACTTAATCATTCGATATTCACAAAATTCACGTGTATCGGGTTTAACATTTCTCTCATCTTCCCTGGAAACAAACTAATCTAAAACTTTTTATTTTTGAATATTAATTGATAGAAATCGATTACGCGTTAAATTCGTTCCTATCAAGTTTTTTTCTTGGGTTGAGTGAATCAGGACTATTTATTTAAATTGTCCTCTGAGTATTTTGCAATTTCCATTATTGTAAATTTTACTAAGAGGTGTGGCGCTATACTTGGTTATTACTCTACAAATTATACTAAAATATACAATTACAGTCAATACCTAAACCAAAAAAAATGAGAAAATATGAGATTTTCTTTTCATTGCTGAAAAATGCTAACAACATGCGTTTTCAGATTAAATTCTCATTATTATTGAATTTTACATATATTCTTCAATTATTTGATAAAGCAAGCCGGAAGTCGGCTTTTAAGCTCCTTCCGGCTCTCAACTTCTACTTCATCAAGTTCTATTTCATCAAGACGGTCTTAACCAATTTGGTGAAATTACCGGCAGTCATTTTAATAAAATAAATACCACTCGGTACCATTGAATTTTGATTGGACATACCATTCCACTCAACAATGGAAATACCCGCCTGAAGTTCACCAGTAATAAGAGTCTTAATTTCTCTTCCCAAAACATCGTAAACAGTGATATTAACTTCTGCATTTTTTGGAATTCCAACTTGGAATTTTGTTGAGGGATTAAAGGGATTTGGGTATGTTTCACCCAGCGAGAATTCCGATGGAATATTATTTAATTTGTTTGATGAAATTGAGATCTCACCTACCGGATTATTTACGATCAATTTACTGATACCGTTAATTAATCTTTTCTGATCACCGGTTTTTAATTGATAATTGTTTCCGGCTTGTCTAATTTCAGATTCAATTTGAATGGGATAAATTGCCCCGGAGATTTTTATTACTGATTCGGATAAATTTAGATCCGAGTTGATCTGCTCGACATTCCGGTTGGAAGAAAAACGTACATCAAAAATTTCTTCAGGAGCGGAAGGAGGCATTTCAAAATATCTGAGTAGAGCCGCATTGTTCAATTCACCGAAATACAACGTCTGTTTCTTTCCAGCATTATCGGTAATTGTTATGCGATTCAATTTATCAAATAGATCAAGTGAAGAGGATTTAGGAATAGCAGATAACTGTGCTTGAAGCACTAATTTCCCGCCACCGTTAGATTTCACCCAGTAACCGAAACCGGGTTTTAAAGTATCTGAAATTTCATATGTATTTGTAAACTTGAAAAACTGAGAGGTAACATTCCCAGCAGGTATTTGAGTTATCGTAGATACGATTACATTTTTTCCAATGGAACCGATAAGATTCCAACCGTCAGCTACTGTAATCGTATCAAGAACAATATCAACACCGGTGAAATTAAACGTAGTATCTGAGGGGAACTTCAACCAATACCCGATACCCTTCTTTAGCGTATCTTCAACTTTATAATTTCCTTCGTAATAGAAGGCGTTGCCAGGTACGGTCGGGAATAGTACTATTTTTCTTGCATCCGGAACGATATATGGAAGCGAAATTAAATTCCATCCTTGTGTAACTACCAGTGTTTTTATATCACCACCGAGAGGATTCGAAGCATCAGCCGCAGTCCATCGTGATGCAGAATTAACGGTGAATGAACTCAATTTATTTAACGCAGTATTTACGGTTGTAGGTTGATCAATCCAGAAAATACCTGCATCCGTTGATTTCCACACTTTCAATGTTCCTTCGGTTTGACCATTCAGTTCGTTATCATCGTAGTAAAAATCGAAAGCAGCATTAAGTCCTGTACCTGTGTATGGAATAAAATCGAACGACCTTAGAATAGAACTCTTCACGCCGCTGGTTTGTGCTGTACCTGTAGTGCGATAGATTATGGTGGTATCTGCATCAACATCTATTCCTGTTAGAACAACACCGATACCGCCGCAATTATTGGCAACCGATTGTTCAATACGCCGGGTTGTTTTTGAAACACCAACAATAGTATTACCCGATGACTCTACGATTTCTCCATTGATAAGTAGTGTATCCAGATTCATTGAGCGAGAGAGCAAGATTGTATCAAGATCACCAACTTTTACAAAAGAGTATGTACCCACATTAGTACCACCGATAGTTTGCTTCGAACCGGTTGGATCTGCTGTCAGTTCACCGAAGGCTAATGAATATTTACGTGAGCCATTTGGCGACTTAAGGTTCAATGTTCCGTTATTAGTAATACCGCCGTTTTTAAGATTGATGTATGCTGAATATGATGCACCAGATGTATTATTAACAAGCATACTTGCATTCGGTTCAATCAATATACCACCCGTTAACATCGGCACTCCGGCAGTTGAATAATTACCTATACCATTAATGTTTGCTTCACTTTCCATACCGATTATGAAAGAACTATGTCCCTTCACAGTTAAGCTTTGAATGTTCATAGTTGCACTGGTTGTTTGATTCCAATATAATGTTTTCGGATTGGAATCATCGCCAATAATTAAATTACCGAGGCGGAAACCGGCATCGGTTTTTAATGTATCGGTTGAGGTGCCGAGGAATTTCACAGTTCCTTCATTCATATTCAATCCGGGGCTTCCAATAGATGTTGAATTGGAAACATTGGTAAACACTCCGGATTTAAATACCACAATGGCGGCAGTATTTCCATTCGAGGTAAATTTCGGACGTCCCGGCGTACCGGATAAATCTAATTTACCATTAACGGTCAAAGTAAGCACGCCAGTAGTGTTAAATTGTAAAACAGGACCAGCAATTCCGCCTACTGTATCCGCTACACCGACCATCGTTAATTTATTACATTGCGCATCTGCAGTAATTGTTACAACAACGTTACCTGTTGTCATGGTGACATCATCACTCGCAGTCGGAACCACACCGCCTGACCATATTGCTCCGTTGTTCCAATTACCGGTTGCAATGGCTTCAAAAGTATTGGTTGTGATATTAACAGTTGGAGATGAAGCAATTGTAGTAAGAGTTCCGCTTGTGATTGCTGTTTTCACTGTGAAAGTTGTTGTGCCGCTTGACGCAGGAGTATTGAGGTCTTTGATCTCAATTGTTCCGGGATTAATATCAGTCAATAATAATCCTGATATAGTAATAAGACGCGGTGTAGTGGACCCATCGCCTGTAATTACAGGAGTTTTTCCAGCGAACGCACCGGTTAGAACATAAGAAGTTGTATTTGTCCAAGTCCATGTCAACGGAATTTGAATGCTCACGCTTTCCAGAGTATTTGTACCATCGCCTGTAACTGTCAAAGTTTCTGCTACAGCAGTTAGAGAAACGAGTCTGGTTGTTGCTTTTATTGCAGCCGTACCCGAACCATCGCCTGTAGAAAGACCTAAATCCTCGGCTTTGCGGGGCTTAATTTCCATATAAGTATTATAATATGTCAAGATACCGATAACATCAGTTGCTGAAGATGGAATTGTTTTACCTACAATTGTATTTGCCGTTCCGTTGCTTTCTACATATAATGATATCGTATCATTATCTGCCTCTTTATATGGATAGATTTTTGTTGCTGTAAATATTTTCCCTGCTGAATCGGTAGTCATGCTAAGAATTTTTACCAATCTGCCTTCATTGATATATGAAGAATCTTTAGACGTTGGCAGAGTGATTGTAACCGGAGTAACGGTAGAATTACCGAGTAAAGTGTCCACAAAATTAAAATTAGGAGTTTGTAATTGATATGAATTAAATCTTGCTGCAATTGTGCCTTCAACTTTAGCATTTCTCCCAGCGGTTATACTCCATGGCATTCCTGTCGCAGACAATCGTATCCCTCCTGAAACATCTTGAATGTAACAAGCATTCGAAGCTTGAATGTTGGCACCTACGTTTATGGTTCCATTAACACGGGCCCCGTAGCCTGCAACCTCAGTTACACCATGAGATTTTATCGAATCAATACGTGAATCACCAACAAAATATCCTCCCAAACCGGAGGCAGTGTACGCAGATGAATCGTCTATCGCAGAAATAAAATATTCAACAAGATCTCCGTTGGTAACATGTTTTGAAGCCGGAATTGTTGCGCCATACGTCGACCCGGAAACCACCGACATTGTTAATGTGGAATCATAATTACCTCCATTAACACGCACATGCAACTTTGCACTGGAAATATTATGATCGTCTGTAATTGACGATTGAACATCCGTAGTTCCACTCGTCGCCGGAACGAAAGTAGTTCTGGTAATTGATGAGATCGATGGTGGACCATTTGATGCAGTCCCTGATATTGAATTGGAATATTCAAAATCGTCGAGATAAATTGTTGCTACGTTAGTGGTACTGCTGGCTCCATAAAACATCCATGAGTCGATATTAACATCGTTTGCAATTAAACCTTTTGTGAGATCGTCCCCCGCGAGAATTCCATTAACCCAAAGATCGTAGGTATTAGATGCAACAGTCTGTGGTGTTCCATAAGAATAATTTATTGTTGAAGTTGAATTATTCCCATAAATTTCTACACTATAGTTTACGTCTTGAGCAAATGGTGTCCCTGCCAATGTTGTCCATGCACTACCATTTCTATATTGAGATGTTATTGTACCTGAAGCCGCGAATGTCCACGATAAACCAGTAAAGACTTGAGTCCCGCTAAAAGCATTATTGTCATTATATGATGCACCATCACCTTGAAAGAAATACCATATCCCCGATGCACCTCCGCCAAAACGTACGGTAAATTTCATTGTAAATGTTTTTCCGGGTGTGTAATTTACTATGCTCATTTTGTTAACTGAACCACCGGTTGGCGCGACACCTCGTAGCTCTGTGCCTGTACCTAAATCGGAAATACCAGGATTTTCCATATTAAACGAACCACCCTGCGTACCTATCCTAACACGGGCTGTATCACCTCCGCCTGATGGTGGTGAAGGTAAAAACGTAGTGCTAACCCCCGTAGTCCATGTTCCTGTTCCTGTACCAAAATTGTATGTCCAGGGCTGAGCGTAGGTAAATTGTGATGTTAGAAATAATACAGTGAGAACTATTAAGAAATGAAATAAATTTTTCATAATACATTCCTCCAAAAAATAATTTTTTAATTAGTGAATTAAATAATGGAATATTTTACTTTTCCCCTCCCAAATCAACTATTCAGATTACATGCGGTATGTACTGAAATTACAAAAACTAATTATAAAAACAAAATGCCTGCAATCAATTAAACAGGCATGTGATAATTTTAATGTTCTAAGATAAACCTCCGACTTTTACTCTTGACATCAAAGTAAAAAGTCGGAGGTTTGTTAAGGTTTGCTTATTTTACTTCATCAGCATCATTTTCTTTATTTCTGTATATTTTGATGGATTTTGACCTTCTTCGGTGGCATATCCATCTGCTTCTAACTTGTAAAAATAAACTCCGGAAGCAAGCATGCCAGCATTAAACTCTACTTCCTGATAACCTTCTTCCATATCCTGCCGATTTAAAACTGTTGCAACCTCTTGACCGAGCATGTTGTATATTTTTAAAGTAACAAACGATGCTTGCGGTATTGCAAACTCGATTGTTGTTGCTGGATTAAATGGATTAGGATAATTTTGCTTAAGCTCAAATTGCATTGGCTCTTCTACATACGAACTGAATGTTGATGGAGTAAATTGCATTGCAGGTAATGAGTATTTTGCAAAATAATCACCGCTTGACCCAGACCTATTTAAATACAAAACATCATCGGTTTTGTTAATGTCTTCTACGAATTTCACTTTCTTGGTATAATCGGGGAATGACAATATGGAACCAATATTCCCATTAGCATCAAATACTTGATAGCTAGACGCAGAAATTCCAGCAATAATTTTACCAGAAACTTTTGAATAAGCATTTCCAAAATAAACATCAGGCATTACAACCTTCCATACAATCTTTTTCGTTGCAGTATTATAACCCATCACTACTCCATCCTGGTACAATTCACCGTTACTGCATACCACTTTATTCCTGGCGGTAATTCCGACTAAAGAAACAATATCACTACTGCCACCACCAAGCCATGAAAGATAATTCATAGACTGATCACTTTTTATACTATATCCGGGTTCTTTACATGCATCAATTCCTTTACCTTTATATGAGAATTTCTTCACCTTGCCATCAGTACCAACCACCATCATCCTCCACTGACTCAAATATTCTTCCTTTGAGGATGTGGAATTCTTTACTAAAGAATAATTATATGTACCACCTAAAATAATTTTACCATTTTGCAGTGTAATATTATTTAATAAATACGTTGGATCATCCAAATTAAATGCTTCATCTCCCCGATCATTCCCCTTTCCTAAATAGAACTTATCCTTTTTTAATATAACTGTCTGTGTAAATTGTGTAGATGTTGTGGTATCTGTTTTGTATAAATAATAATATCCGTTATACATACTACTGTATGAGGTCATACTTTCTTTGGTAACTTCATCGGCGAACCAACAGACTATATATATTTTCCCGGTAGAATCAATTATAGGAGATGTATATTGTTCATCCATAATATTCGTTTTCAGCAAGGGGCGACTTATCGACTTTCTAAATGCAATTTGACCTTGGGGTGTAATTTTCATTAAAGATATTGGATTTGTAACAATTAGATAGATATTTCCTGCTTTATCTAAAGCTGGATTGTAAAAGTTATTTCGAATACCGCTTGATATTGACTTTCCCCAAAGAATATTTAGATTGTTGTCGAAATAGGTTATACTGTCGTAATTAGTACCTGTAGAGAAAAGTGAATATACACCTGTACCGTTATACAGCAAACCACTTATAGGATAAGATGATTCAACCTGTTTTAAAATTGAACCTGCCGGATCAATTTTCTTTATTGTATCAGGTATAATGGAAGAATAGGGCCAACCGCCATGTGCTAAAAATATGTTATCACCATCTCCTTTAACAGCCAAGCTATAAGTCCCCGGCAACCGCCACAATTCTGTCTGGCTGATTGCACAGAGCGTAAGAGCGAACGTTAATAATAAAATTGTAAAAACGTGTTTCATTTTACTACCCCTTTATAATGTAATTATTAAGTTATTTTTGTTGCTCATTGATATTTCCAAGTCAAACCTCCGACTTTTACTATCGACATCTAAGTAAAAAGTCGGAGGTTTTCTATGATCACGAGAAAACCTTGCGAAGGTTCAGGTAATCCTCCCGAAGGTTACTTGTTCAACCAAAGAAAACCTTCGGGAGGTTTGCTGTTAAGTTAAACCTCCGGTTTTTACACTGAAAAATCAAAGTAAAAAACCGGAGGTTTTACACAGTTCTATTACTTCACCAAAATCATCTTCTTTGTATCTACGAAAGTAGAATTTCTAATTTCTTCCTCGTCGATATTTTCAACAGTCAATCTGTAGAAGTAAACTCCGGAAGCAAGCAAGCTCGCGTCGAACGCAATCTGCATGCGTCCTTCATCCATATCCTCATTATTAAATAATTGAGCAACCTCCTGCCCAAGCACGTTGTAAATTTTGAGCGTAACTCTGCCGGGAATCGGCAACTCAAATTCAATTGTGGTTGATGGATTAAATGGATTCGGATAATTTTGATAAAGAGCGTATTCAACAGGTAATCCATTATCAATTTCTACTATTGGAGCAGGATCGGAGACACTTGGGAACGGATTTGGCTTCAGATAGCCGATACCTGATATTGATCTAACTCCGGTGAACCTGAGCGGATTGGTACTTATTGTATCTATCGTTCCAAGAAACGCTCTGTTGATTCTAGAGATACATGTATCAAGTTGATTGAAGAATCCCGGAGTACCCGAGTATTGACGCCAGAATGTAAGTGCGCTATCTGTGAATTCCCTGATGCGATACAACGTTTTGTTCTGACAGGGATTTCCCGGATTAAGTGAATCGTAATATATGAGATTACCAAATCCTTTCGGCGTTATATTCAGATCACTTGCCGCAATGTTGAATTTCAATACCAACTGCTCTGCAGCAAGGTGGTTGTTTTGATTCTTGATTGCTGAGATAGAATGATTACTTCTATAGACTCGACCGTTCAAGATATCAAATCCTGCAGCAGTACCTGTTACCGGGAAATATCTCCGGGTAAGATATGAGAATATGGCTCTTACATGATTTGGATGTATCCTGATCCAACCATTTGTCTTTGAGCTTTCAGGAGATGCAACACCAAGTATAAACCCTCCGCCTGCCCATGTTGATGCCTTCGCTGTTGCATCGCAGAAGTTACCTCCGGTTGGCATTGGCACCGGTCCACGTCGTTTCAATCGTAACGGTTTTTCGGTGAAATGTGTTTGACTGAATGTTCTATACATTACCGTGTCTGTGTAATTTCCGAAGTTGAGATTTGTTCTCTGTTCACCGCTCTGAAGGAAGACACGGTAGTAACCGGACGTTGGTGCAATTGTTACCCAGCCCTGCTTCGACTCTTCATAAACAGTAAAACTATCCACAGCTAAACTGGGGAATGTATAATTACCCTGCGCATCGGTTAAAGTTTCAGCATTGTTTGCCGGATTATCGCCGCGCAAGTAAATTCTGAAATTTGCAAGACGAGTATCGGATTGATCCAAAGTTCCATTCGCGTTCTTATCGAAATACTTTATACCGCTGATGGAACTGCGCTCGAAGTTTCCGAAGTCAAGCCCAGTTACAATTTTGCCAGAAGTCATTGTTACTATATGTGAACCGCTGACTGGATAAGTTTGCATCCAACCAATCTGCAGCTTCTCTGTTAAAGTGTATGTTCCTGGACCAAGATTTGTGAAGCTATAGCTGCCATTAACATCTGTCAGGACAGAATCGGTTTTTGGACCCGATATTTTTATCCACCAATTTTGCAATACCGGTTCGCCGGCATCGCGTGTATGATTACCATTTATATCTTTGAATTTTTGTCCGCGTAAAGTACCGGTTTCAAAATTACCGAAATTTTTATTCGGGTGATAACCGCCGACAATCATTGTGTCGCGATGTAAACCGGTTGGCGGGAATAACTGTATCCAACCGTTTTTTGATTCTTCGCCGACGCTGTATAATCCGGCAGCAACACCGGTAAATTTATATTTGCCGTTTACATCTGTAACAGTTGAGCCAATCACATTGCCGTCACGCAATAAAGAGATATTCCATCCAGCCATCAAACTGTCACCTGTTTCCTTGATACCATCACCATCTGTATCGTTAAATTTATAACCTTCAACAATACCTTGTGAGAAGTTACCGAAGTTGAGCGTATCGATATGCTGACCGCTTATCAGGTTGATGTGATATTCGGGTGAAGTTTGCGGTGGTTTTGTTTGGATCCAACCCGTTTGTTCTTCTTCACTAATGGTATAAGCACCAACAGGTAAATTTGTGAATGAATAATATCCCATTGAGTTGGTTGTATCTTTTCTTGTTCCAACTGGACCATTCAACACAATCACCCATCCTTCTAAACCTGGCTCATCCAGTTCTTCAATTCCATTTCCGTTCTTATCCTGGAATTTTCTACCGCTTAAACCGCCGACAAATATATTGCCGAAATTCTTATCGGAAATATTTTGTCCGCTTGCGTTAACATTAAGATTGTAAACACCTGCACCACTTGGGAATGCCTGTAACCATCCGGGCTTTTCTTCTTCGCTAATCGTGAATGATCCCGGACCAACATTATTGAATGAATATTCACCAAGAGCGTTAGTTATAACAGTATCGTGCCTATTGCTGCCGGTAAGTTGAATATGCCAACCACTAACTGTTGTATCAGCGCCATCAATGATGCCGTTTCCGTTGAAGTCATGGAATTTCTTTCCGGATATTGATATAGTTTGGAAGTTTCCTATATCTTTACCCAAAACGTTTTCACCGCTTCTAACTGTGAACGAATCAACATGCAGCGTTTGAACCCAACCCAACTGTATCTGTTCAGTAACCGCATATTTACCAGGACCCAAATCTGTAAATATGAAATCACCATTTACATCAGATGTCTTTGAATCGGTTTTAGCACCGCCTAATTTAATTCCCCATCCGGTTAAACCCGGCTCGCCCGAATCTTTTACTCCATTGCCATTTAGATCATGGAATTTTCGACCGCTGATATTTATCTTTTGGAAGTTACCGAAATTAATTCCTGTAACAGAACCATTCGATGTTACCGTAATCGAATCGGGATTAGGCGTTGTTTGAACCCATCCATCCTGAATAGATTCTCTGACTAAATATTTACCCGGTGTTAATCCAACGAACGTATAATCGCCGTAACTATCAGTTATTGCTGAATCTATCCTTGGACCACTGAGGTAAATTTTCCAGCCGATTAATCCTTCATCTTCCGGATCCTTAATACCATTACCATTATGGTCGTGGAATTTTTTTCCGCTTATCGTTGGCAGTTGGAAGTTGCCAAAATCTTTTCCGGAAGCATTTATTCCACTTGCATCAATTGCGATGTTATAAGAAGCGCCCGGTGGATAAGTAAGCAGCCAACCCGGTTTTATTTCTTCTGTTACTGTATAATTTCCAATATCAAGATTGTTGAATGAATAGTTTCCACCGGCATCAGTAATCACAGAATCATTCTTCGTCCCTGTAATCCACATAATCCATCCACTCAAGCCGCTCTCGCCGGCCTCTTTTAATCCGTCACCGTCAAGATCGTTAAACTTCATACCGCTTATTATCCCAAGTTTGAAGTTACCGAAATCTTTTCCGGTTATCACTGTTCCGCTTGCACCAACCGTTACATTGTAACTATTACCGGAAGGATATGTCTGCTTCCAGCCAGTTTGCAATATTTCCGTTAGTGTGTAACTGCCTTTTGGTAAATTACTTATTGTGTAATTGCCATTTGCATCGGTAGTTGCCGAATCAGTTTTCGTTCCTGTTATCTTTATCTTCCATCCACTCAAACCAATATCACCAGCATCTTTCACACTATCACCATTCAGGTCATTGAACTTCATACCGCTTATGGTTGCCATCTGGTAATTGCCGAAATCTCTATAGTTCGAATTTATCCCCGAGCTAACAGTTACCTGATACGCCCTCTTTCCGGCATTAGTTCCGAATGTGGTAAGAACAACTCCTGGCGTGCTAAGTTGAGGATATGTTTGCATCCAGCTTGTTTCCAAACTTTCTTCAACAGTATAAGTCCCCGGTGTGAGATTATTAAATGAATAATCTCCGAATTCGCCGGTTAAAATACGGGATTGCAATACTCCCGATTTGTATAGTTTAATCACCCAGTTGTTCAGCGTGTTATCTCCGGCAATCGAACTATCAGCAGCCATATCTGTATATTTTTTTCCGCTGATTGAAGCTAATTGGAAATTACCGAAATCTTTATTTACAACATTTGTACCGCTGCTTGTTACAATTGATCCGGTTGGCGCTTTTGTTTGCATCCAGCCAGTTTGCATATCTTCGCTAAGAGTGTAGCTTCCCGGACCTAAATCGCTGAATGTGTAATTACCATTTGCATCTGTTGTAGTTGATGCCGTGGCAGTACCGCTTAACCTAATCGTCCAATCAATTAATCCTATATCTTCTGCATCTTTAACTCCATCTCCATCAAGATCATGGAATTTTTGTCCGCTTATGCTCACTTTCTGGAAGTTGCCGAAGTTCTTACCTGTTACTGCAGCACCGCTCGTCATTGTAATTACACCCGGCTGGCCAAGCGTTTGAATCCATCCTGTTTGTAACTCTTCGTTAAGCGTATAATTTCCCGGTCCTAAATTACTGAATGTGTAATTACCGCTTCCATCTGTCAGAACAGAATCAATTTTTGCACCATTCAATCTTATCTTCCACCCCGATAAGATAGTATCTCCGGCATCTTTCACACTATTGCCGTTCAGATCGTTAAATTTTGTTCCGCTTATACTGCCATAACGGAAATTACCGAAGTTTTGTGATGTGATAATGGTTGAACTTACATCAATCCTGATACTGTATGTTGATCCAATAGGATATGTTTGTATCCAACCGTTTTGTACTTCTTCGCTTATTACATAATTCCCAGTATCAAGATTTG
>JACRFD010000059.1 GCA_016218025.1 Ignavibacteriales bacterium | reverse complement strand
TTGGCGCTATGAAAAGAACGAAATATTCTTTAAGAGTTATTACAAGGAAAATTTGATGAACTTATTTACGAAAATATTTCTTTCAATTTTTATTATGAACATAACACAAGGTTTGTTTGGAGAAGTTAACAACAATATAAAGGATGATACTCTTCTATTGTTGAAGTGGCAGCTGAAATCAACAGTTCTAGAAAAAACAAGCGGAGAAGAAATTTCTCAAGGACATTACAAGGCAACTCAATGGTATCCGGTTGAAGTGCCCACTACTGTTCTAAACGGATTAGTAAAGAATGGAGTTTATCCGAATCCGCGTTTAGATATGAATAATTACTTGATACCGGATATTTCAGATGAATTTAATGCCGAACATGATTTAGCAAAGTACAGCTATCTGTCTAATCATGTAAATCCTTGGAAAAATCCTTACTGGTTCAGAACAGAGTTTAAGATACCGGATAATTATAAAGGGAAACATGTATGGTTAAATTTTGACGGAATAAATTATAGAGCGGAAGTATGGCTTAATGGAAAAATGATAGCTGATTCCAACCAGATGGTCGGCATGTTTCAGCGTTTCAAATATGATGTTACAGCAGAAATAAAATATGAAGGGACAAATTATTTAGCTGTTAAAATATACCCGGTAGATCACCCCGGAAAACCTGGCGTGCAAATGAAAGTTTTCGGGAATAGCCGTGGACATGCTGATGATATATTTAAGGATGAAACGCTTAAGATATCGGGAGGGTGGGATTGTGCACTGCCCGTTCGCGATAGGAATATGGGAATATATCAAAAAGTGTTTTTAAGCTTTACCGGCGATGTGGATATTATCAATCCCTACATAGTGACTAAGCTATCCTTACCTGATACTACAGAAGCTAACTTAAAAATAAGCGCCACTCTATTAAATGCCAGCGACAAAAAACGGACTGGATTATTAAAAGGTAAGATCGACTTATTGACAGAGTTGAACGTGGGGGATTACATAAAAAAATTCCCGGGCAAGTTGAAGAGCGTAACATTTGAGAAGGAAATAGAAGTTCCTGCACACGACACGATAATAGTAGAAATGAATTACAAGAACTTTCCGCAATTAACAATAAAGAATCCGCATTTATGGTGGCCGAATGGTTATGGAGAACAATACCTGCACAATTTGGAATTAAGCTTTGCGTGCAATGGAGAAGTTTCCGTAAAGAAAAATACCACGTTTGGAATAAGAGAAGTAACGAATAAACTAAAGGAACTTAATGGAGAATTCGGCAGAGTATTTTATATAAATGGGAAAAAAATATTTTGTAGAGGGGGCTGGATTCAACCCGACATGCTGCTCGATATGAGTAAGAAGAAGATTTATGATGAAGCCAGACTTTTGGCTGAGGCAAATATAAATTTAATGTCCAGCGAGGATATGCCCTCCCCTCCGGAAGATTTAATGGAAGCGTTTGATAAGTTTGGATTAATGTGGTGGGAAGTATTTTACCAATGTTGGATATCGGTGCCTGGAACAATTTCCGCTAATTATCCGCTTGACCATCAACTAGCAATCAAGAATGAACGTGATATTATTCTGAGGTATAGGAACTACGCAAGTCTTGTGGCGTGGTGTGCGGAAAATGAAAATGTTCCTGGACCCGAATTATATTTTGCTCTAAAAAGCGATTTAAATAAATTAGATAATACCAGACCGTTTCTTCTTTCCACAAGTATCTTGTGGGATTGGGAAAAATTTACTCCTTATATCAAATCAGATCTCCCGCTTGGTATAACAGATGCAGGAGCTCCCGGTTATTCCTGGCATCCTTCGGCTTATTATTTCAACATTATTAATGAAGTAAAAGGACAGATGTTCAGAGATGAACTAGGAATACCCTCGGTTCCTACCCTAAGCAGTTTAAGAAAATTTGTTTTCAAATTGGGAAACAATAAAGATAACGAGTTATTTCCGTTGGATAGTGTTTGGGCAGAACATGGAGTTTGGGATGGCGACGGATATGCATATAGGGCTTATGATAATGCAATTAGAAATGATTACGGATTCAAAACAAAAAACGTTGCCGACTATACCCGAATAGCGCAGATAGTAAATGCAGATGGTTACCGCGCAATGTTTGAAGCTGCAAACTCACGGATGTGGAATATAACCAGCGGTGTAATGTTGTGGAAACTTAATTCAAGCTATCCTGAAGTTCTATGGCAAATATATGACTGGTTCTTAAATCCCAATGCAAGCTATTATTTTACTAAAAAAGCTTGCGAGCCGTTACACGTACAAATGAATGCGAATGATTTTAAAGTATCGGTCATAAACACATTTTACAAATCAATAAACAACTTAAAAATTAGAGCCAGATTATATGACTTGAATATAAAAGTAAAGTGGGAGCGGGAAGAGAAAATTAATATAGAGGAAAACAACTACCTTGAAATCTTCAGTATACCACAACTCTCTGAAATAACGCCTGTCTATTTCGTACGGTTGGAACTAATAGATGAAAAAGGAAAACTTCTTTCGAGTAATATTTACTGGGAATCATCAAAAACTCCACAAGACTTTTCAGAGTTATCCAAGATTGAAAATGTAAAACCGGATTTGTCATATACGGTTGAAAGAAAACAAGAAGAATATTGGGTACATGTAAAATTGAAAAATCCAACTACGAAACTATCGTTTATGAACAGACTTGCGGTATTAAGGAAAGATAATGATGAAGAAATTCTACCAACATTCTGGGAGGATAATTTTATTACGTTGTTTCCTGATGAGGAGAAAAATATTGTGGCAAAGTTTGCAAGAAAAGAATTAAGTGATTCCACGTTTACCGTTGTTGTAGATAATAATAGATAAAAATTGAGACTAGACTAATGAAAAGTGTATTGCATCATTTTACTTATATGTTATGTTTTGTTACTGTGATAATTCTGTTTCCAGTTTTAGTTCATGCACTACCGGTACAAAAGTTTGCTCAGTTAGGAGATTTCAAACTGGAAAGCGGGGAGCTAATTAAAAATTGCGTTGTCGGTTACAACACATGCGGTAAACTTAATGCTGATCACTCCAATGCTATTCTAATCCTAACTTGGTTTGGTGGAAGTTCGCGCGATTTATTGTTTTTCGCTAGTCCAGGCATGTTAGCAGATAGTACTAAGTATTTTGTTGTTACCATAGATGCGCCTGGAAACGGTGTTTCCTCATCACCATCTAACAGCAAATTGCAGCCTAATGAATCGTTCCCTCATTTCAACGTAAGAGATATGGTAAAATCGGAATACTTCATTGCATCAAACGTTCTTGGATTGAAACATGTATTCTGCATCATCGGATCGTCAATGGGTGGAATGCAGACTTTTCAATGGTTGGTTTCTTATCCGGAGTTTATGGATAAAGCTGTAATTGAAGTTGGTACACCCAAGCTTACCTCGAATGATCTACTGCTTTGGAATTCTGAACTTCTTGCAATCGAGGAGGGACTAAAATGCAATGCATCTTTGGAATCAATAACAAATACAGTAGCCGCAATTCATACTTTAAACTTGCAAACCCCCGACTATTATGTTGATCATGTTTCATCCGAAGAATTCCCTAAATATTTAAAGAACACTGAAAATGATCTTGCAAAGTCATTCAATCCTTATAACTGGATGAGTCAGCTTTGTGCAATGATTAATCACAACATCTTTTATCTATTCAATAATGATATGAAAAAAGTTGCTGCGATTGTGAAGGCAAAAGTCTTCATCGTAGTATGCAAACAGGATCGTATGGTCAATCCGCGTCCTGCACTGAACTTTGCAAAACTAATTAAAGCTGAGACCCTTGAACTGGATAACAATTGCGGACATTATGGCGTTGGTTGTGAAATGGAAAAGGTAGTTAGTGCAATAAATAAATTCTTAAGCAATTAACAAATCATCAAGGAAAATAAAATGCGAAGGATTGTTTTTTTCCTAAGCTTCATGGTTTTAATACTAAACCTTCTTAACTCAACTATTCTTGCTGAAGGTGTTGGCATAGAAGGATATGTGAAGGATGCCAAAACTGGAGAACCTCTTATTGGCGCGAATATTATGCTTATAGGTACAAATATGGGCATAGCGACAAACATGCACGGAAGATTTGTGATTGCAAATGTACCGCCAGGTACTTATACCATTCGCGCTTCTTACATAGGATACAAAACTCAAAAAATAGAAATAAGGGTAAAGGAAGACGTAAATATCAAACAAGATTTTAACTTAGAACCTGTTGGCATTGAGGGTAAAACTATTACCGTTACCGCACAAGCAAGCGGTCAATCGCAAGCAATTAATCAACAGCTTTCTGCAGATCAAATTGTGAATGTAGTCTCTGCTGCGAAAATTCAGGAACTGCCGGATGCTAACGCCGCTGAATCTGTAGGCAGGCTTCCCGGAATAAATGTTCTTAGAAGCGGAGGCGAAGGAAATCAGGTTGTTATTCGCGGACTTGCACCAAAGTATAATGAAATCATGATTGACGGAATTAAAATGTCTTCATCTGACCCTTACAATCGCAGCACGGATTTGAGCATGATATCGTCGAATATGCTTGACGGAATACAGGTTTCAAAAACAGTAACGCCGGATATGGATGCAGATGTTCTTGGAGGCGTTGTGAATTTTGAACTGCGGCAAGCAAAAGTGAAAGAACCTGGCGTAATGCAATTTGGTCTTCTTGTACAGGGAGGTTATAACAATCTTGCCAATGCCTATAACAAATACAATAATTATAAATATATCTGCAGCGTTGAAAACAGATTCTTAGAAGATCAGCTTGGTGTATTCGCACAAATTGATGTTGAAAGGAAAAATCTGACTTCCAATGAATTTGGAGCTTCATATGACCATTTGGGAAACAACACTTCCGATTACTCAACGACAGGCCTTAATCTTTACGATATTCCTAGAGATAGACAAAGATATAACGGTGCAGTTGTAATTGATTATAAGCTACCGGAAGGGAAAATTAAACTTACAAATTTTGTTAGTTCGGGCAGTACTAATATTCAGAACAGGGGAGAGACTTTCGGCATTGTAAGCAATACGCATTACTACAGACTGGCAAGTTCAAGCAGTATGTTGAACACTATTACAAACGGTATCAATTTCCAAAATCAACTTCCCATTTTCGAAATTGATGCAAAGCTGTCTCACACGTATTCCGAGACAAAAAACCCGGATGATTGGGCTGTAAGTTTTGTGCAAACCTCGGTTGGGCTTAATAAATTCATTAAGGTAGCAAATCTAAATCCCCAGAACATTCCGAAAGCAGCCAACAACGATTTTTCTCAAACTCTTCTGCAAACTATTGAAAGGAATAACAGTTTTGCACGGGAACGCACATTAACTGCTTCCATAGATTTGAAAACGAATCTGAATCTGTCGGATTTGATAAACGCAGAAATAAAATTCGGAGGTAAATACCGCTATCAGACAAGATCATATATGTTTGAACAGTTCAATGGACAATCTGCAACAGGCGGCAGTGCACAATTTATTGATAGTTTAATTGCATCACATTTCGGATTTACATTTGATCCACGCGTTGGTATACCGATAACTCATTTTATTGATCCAAGATTTGATTATGGAAAATTTCTTGGAGGCAATTATACAATGATAGCTCCTTTGAATTTTGCTATGTTGTCGGAGATGGTGGATCTAGTGCACAGCAACATGCAAAACATTGCAAATAATCACGGTGCTATCGTTTATGCCCGCAATAATTATTCGTCCACCACAAACAATTATTCAGGAAATGAGAATCTATCGGCATTTTATATAATGTCAAAGATTAACATTGGTTCGGAAATTACAATTATACCCGGAGTCAGGTACCAGAATCTGCAAACAACATATACAGCTGCCCGCGGTATGCAGAGCACAGAATCATTTTATTCTTATAATCATTACGACACAACGGTTACGCATAGTAATGGTTATTGGTTGCCTGATGTTTCTTTAAGATATAAACCGTTTTCATGGTTTGATATTCGTCTTTCTTACACAAACACGTTGGCATACCCGGATTTCAATGCCATCATACCGAGAATTGATGTCGGGCTCAATCAAATTATTTGGCTTAATCATAATTTGCTTCCATCGCGGTCAACTAATTACGATGCATATTTTTCCTTTTACGACAACACTTTTGGATTGTTTACAGTCGGAACCTTTTTGAAACAAATCCAAAACCTTATCTATCCATGGTCATTTTATGTAACTGGTACCAATGCTCTAAAATATCTTCCCTCTCAATTAACAAGTTCGTATAGCCCAGTTGGTACGTATATAGTTTATACTTTTGTTAACGACTCTTACAAAATAAACGACTACGGTCTGGAACTTGACTGGCAAACTCATTTTTGGTATTTGCCCGAGCCATTATCCGGACTAGTACTTAGCGTTAACTACACTCATATTTTCTCAAAAGCTCAGTACCCGTTTACATTTACTAAAGTAACGGGTCGTTCGGTAATCTATGTGGACTCATCTTTTACAGACCGTCTTTTATATCAGCCTGATAATATCATTAACCTTTCACTTGGATATGACTATAAAGACTTCTCAATCCGCGTGTCCATGCTTTATCAGGATGATATTTTCACAGGCCCAAATTTCTGGCCACAATTAAGATCCCATACATCTTCATCCACACGTTGGGACCTTGCGATAAAACAGGAGTTGCCCTGGTTTGGACTTCAACTATATGGTGATATTAACAATATCAACGGGGCAAACGATGTCAGCGTAATTCAAGGGAGAAACGTTCCAATATCAGAACAAGATTATGGTTTGACTGCTGATTTGGGACTTCGTTGGAAGTTTTAGTCGAAGAGAACTATAAGGAGGTGAGAAAATATTCTTTTCAAAAAGTAAAGGTAGGACTCATAAAAAAGTAGCTATCAATTTTAACAACATATCAGCGTGATTAATTTTAATTCTTAATAAAGGAGTCTTTTATGAAAAATATCTTAACCACAGCGCTAGTAATTGCGATGGTGATATTTCTCAGTTTGCCAAGCAAAATACTAGCTGGAGGCGATACGCTAGTCGTTCATGCAAGTGGGGAGAGTCTGGATAAGGTCATTAATAGTGATACGGCTGCAGGCGGTTTCCAAAAACATAAAGTGTATAAACTTGTTACGACGGATACCACATACTTATACTTGGGAGCGATATCGGTCAAATCCGATATTACTGTTATCGGAGTAATAGGTAAAAGCGGCAGACTGCCCTGTATTCAACCGGGCATTCTTAGTGACGGATCGATGCCTGCTATTTTGTTCATCATGAATGGACAAGGAACAAAAGGAGTGTTCAAGAATTTTTACATTTTCGAATTAACAACAAATAATGGATGGGACTGGGGTAAGGATTTCTTGTTAACGGGTGATAATATTAAGCTCTACCTAGATAATATAATCGTTGATGAAAATCGTGGAGAAATAGTAGCTTTTAGCGGAAAATCGGACAGCTTCTTTATTACGAATTGTAAATTTAGAAACGGGGTCTATCCAACAAACTGGTTTTCTTCAAATGTACTAGTAAATGATTACCCAACTAATAATCCTGCCGATTCAATTGTTATGAAATATAATACAGTCTTCTGCATAAATTCTCGTGTAGCGCAGGCAGGTTGGAGCGCACCTACAAAGTATTTCGAGTTCGACCACAATACGGTTGTATATTCTTTCACAGGCATATTCGGGCTCGCGGGTGCATTGACAGCAAAAATTACAAATAATATTTTCTTCGGCGTGTATGCTGCAGGCGGTAATGAAAAATTATGGCTGCCTAAGGTTCCTCCGATAGTTTCCTTTTCTAAGATTGATTCAACCACCGATCTCACACGAAATGTGCAGTTGAAAAATAATGTTTACTTCCAACCGAAGAAAATTACAGATTTCTGGGCCAACTGGAATAAAACTGCTGGTGCTAAGGATTCAATTTACATTCCGGTTTGGATGGACGCTCAAACTATAAGCATGTTTAATGATAAAAAGCATTGGCCTCACTTTGTTCAATCGGGCAATCTTGTTGGTGTCGATCCGGGATTTGGTTCGTCAATTCTAAACGTGATCGATAATGCCAGTGGAACTCCCGGAGTAGTTGGCTTACTCAAGTATATCGAATTAGTTAAAACTAACAAGATAACAAACGAAGTTTGGGGATATAAGCCTCAAACTGTCACCGGTAATTATTGGATACCTGCTTGGCCGCTGCCAGAAGAAGCATCGGGCGACTTAGCATATTCTACCGAATTAACAGCACCAGATGGTAAACCTTACGGGGATTCATATTGGTTTACTATTGCGCCAACTCCGGGAAATTTTACTGTAGTCTCCAATGGGCGTTCATATGTCTCATCTCCGCCTGGTGGCAGTAGCTATCCGGATCCAAACGGAACAAAACTGACCGATGGGAGTTTCGCTCCTGATTCCGGGCAATTTAAGGGTGCGAACCTTGCAGGAGACCCTGCATGGGTTGGTTACCTTCCTCCAAACGTTCAAAATGTAGTAATTGATCTGGGCAAGGTTATGCCTGTGCAGCAGTTCATGGGCGATTACCTGCTTGATTCTGGATGGGGAATCTTTCTGCATCATGTAGACGTCTCGGTTTCGACGGACAATGCCACGTACACGTACCTAGATAGTCTGCGTGATAGTGAACCAAAAAACAGTGCGCCAAGCGCTCACAAATTCTATTGCACCCTGTCCAACCCGGTTAATGCAAGATACGTAAAGTTCAGTACGGTGGCTCCCAACGCTTGGGTATTTGTCGAAGAGTATCAAGTCCTCAGTCCCGTTGTAACTAGTATTCGTCAGGAGCCATCGCCGGTTCCGACAATGTTTGACTTATCACAAAACTATCCAAATCCTTTTAATCCATCTACGAAGATTAAATTTAATCTTCCTTCGGAAGAATTTGTCAGCTTAAAAATTTATAATGTTCTAGGTCAAGAAGTTACTACGCTTGTAAATCAACAGATGAAAGCCGGGGTTTATTCATTTGACGTCAATGCTTCCAGATTAAGCAGTGGTGTTTACTTCTACAGGATAGAAGCCGGTAAATTTAGCGCTACAAAGAAAATGTTATTGATGAAATAGTTTTGATTATTGGCGAGTGGAATTGGAGAAATTAAACTGTCAGCCAGTATTGAAAAAAATATTGGTTGACAGCGGATTAAAAATAAACGTAGCAAAAGATTTTTGATATTATGAGGCAGGAGAAAAGAACACTGTCTTAAGGTTGCCGGTACAATTTCAAACAAAATGTTTGGAATTATAAGGTGTTTAATAAATGTCTACAGCTTGAGGCTGTTTGCGTGGTGGAAAGATTTTTTTCTTACGGAATTTAACCGCTGCTGATTTTTGTATATTTCTGTTGGTAGATAAATATCCTTGTTAAGAGGAAATAGTTAACGGACTAACAATCATTGTGCCTCCAAGTTTGTTGGTCCGTTCTTCTACTTTTCTGGTTCTGGTTCAATATTAACATTGGGCTTTAGGAAAGTGTAAATGTGGAAAATGACATTCATGGAAGTAACTTTAAAAATTATCTAAATCTTGTGACGAAAAAAAAATCATTTCCTTTCTGTGTTGCTATTTTATCTTTTTTAATATGTCCTATTATTATAACTGGCGCAAGTAAAGCTGCCGCCAATGGTTCGTTTATTCAACCGAACCTTTGCAGCTCTTGGTCGGATGCAAGATGGCAGCAAGAATTTACCGCAATGAAGAATGCCGGAATGCATTATCTTATTATTCAGTATGTTGCACAAAGTTCTCCGGGCAAAATCACAATAACATATTATCCTTCAGGTTTACCAAATACAGGAATGGTAAAAGGCATCCCGGATATGGTTGATGCATGTTTGAGAAATGCACAATCTTCCGGAATAAAAGTTTTTATTGGAATTGATAGTAGTGACAAATGGTGGAACTTATCTGTTTATGATTCGACATGGCTTTATAATCAAATGTATTTTGATAACAAAGTGTGTGATGAATTATGGAGTCTGTACAAAAACAAATACCCAGATACATTTTATGGTTGGTACTGGGCTTATGAAGTTGATAATGTAAGGTTTGCAACACAAGCAATGCAGCAAGTACTTATCAAAGCAATGAACATTCAGTTGGATCATCTGACTTCAACAAAAGAAAAACTTCCGTTTATGTGGAGTCCATTTATGAACTCCAAACTTGGAGGACCACAAGCCTATCAATCAATATGGCAAAATGTTTTAGCCGGGTTACGTACAAGTGCGGGAGATATATTTTGTCCTCAAGATTGCATTGGAACCGGAAATCTTAATTTGAGTAATCTAACAGCTTGGTTTTCCGCTCTCCGTTCAGCAGTTAATACAAAAGCGGGACTAATTATGTGGTCGGATGTTGAAACATTTGAAGTATACCAAAATAATTATTTCTCTGCTACGATGGATCGATTTATTTCACAGTTGAAAATTGAACAGCCATACGTAGATGATTATGTAACATTTGCCTATTGTCATTATTATAGTCCAAACAATACCGATCCTGGCTTTCAAACAACATACATTAGTTACCTAAATACTGGCTCCCTCGAGACTTCTTCTCCGGCCACACCGGTTAATTTTACCGCAGTTCTTCAGGCTAACGATGTAGCACTGAATTGGAACGCATCTTCCGATAATATTGGTGTGTGTGGGTATTATGTGTACCGCGACGGAATAATGATTGGTAGAAAACAAGTTCCAAGATTAGATGGAAACACAAACATTACTCCGCTAACAAGTTTTACAGATAAAGGTCTGAGCCCAAACACGACTTATACATATCAAGTGAAAGCATATGATTTCGCTAATAATGTCTCTGATCCGACTATATCGATAGACATAACAACAGCTAGTGTTAACATAATCTCACATGGAAGTAAGTACACTGTCTCCATACCTGCTGATGCAAATTATCCTGATCTAAAGAGTTCAAAATTGACAGACGGGATTTATTCTTCAAGAGCTTATTACGCAGATCCAGCATGGGTGGGTTTTTCTGATCCTATCGGTAACAACATAGATGTAGTGATTGACTTAGGCAGAATCATGCCTCTGCAGTTTTTCACTGCAGATTATCTGCTAGATCCTCAACCGGCTGTTTTTCTACCAAAGGGAGTTAAAGTTTTAGTTTCAACAGATAATAAAATCTTTGCGGATGTTGGAACTCTGAGCCCTAACATACCCTACGATACATTGGCTAGTATTTACAAATATTATTATACAGCATCCGTATCGGTTAACGCCAGATTCATCAAGTTCAGTACTACACCAAACGGTTACTGGACGTTTTGCGATGAATTTGAAATTGGCAATATTAACACCACCGGCATAAGCGAACAAAATGATTTGCCGCAAAGTTTTTCATTGTCACAAAACTATCCTAATCCGTTTAATCCGACAGCGACGATAAGATATGATATTCCAAAAGCTGGCTTTGTAGAAATTAGTGTCTATGACATTCTTGGCAGAGAAGTAAAAGTATTAGTAAATGAGGAGAAAAATCCTGGTCGATATGAAATCACTTTCGATGGTAAAAATTTAGTAAGCGGAATATATATTTACACAATAAGAAGTGAAAATTTTTTCCTAAGCAAGAAAATGATCCTCCTTCGATAAATCTTCGGCGGACAGGTTTTGATGAAATGAAAATCTCGTCCTTTATTTAACAAGAAGCCAGAGTATAATTGCTCTGGCTTTTTTGTAAACAGTCCTTCGTTGTATCAACAATTTTTAACTGCTTTTTACTTTGTTAGAATATCTATATTTTTCGTTAGACAAATTCATCTTATTCATCTTATCGAAGACACATATCAAAGATCAACATAAGGAAAAAATTATGAGCATAACAAAAGAAGAGGCGCTGAAGTATCATAGCGAGGGAAGAAAAGGTAAGATTGAAGTCGTTCCGACCAAACCATGTTATACTGCCAGAGAATTATCACTTGCCTACACACCGGGTGTAGCAGAACCGTGTAGAGAAATCGAAAAAAATGACGACGATGTTTACAAGTACACTGCTAAAGGAAATTTAGTAGCAGTTGTTTCGAATGGAACCGCAGTTTTAGGATTAGGTGATATTGGACCCCATGCCGGTAAACCGGTTATGGAAGGTAAAGGTGTTTTATTTAAACGATTCGCTGATATAGATGTTTTCGACATTGAATTGAAAACACATGATCCAAAAGAAGTAATCCGTGCAGTTCAACTTTTAGAACCTACTTTCGGCGGAATTAATCTTGAAGATATTAAAGCTCCGGAATGTTTTGAGATCGAAGAAGAACTAATTAAGACTATGAACATACCGGTATTTCATGATGATCAACACGGAACAGCAATAATTTCCTGCGCAGCTTTAATTAATGCAGTTGAAATTGCCGGGAAAAAATTAGATAAGATTCGTATTGTAGTTAACGGTGCAGGTGCAGCTGCTATCTCGTGCTGTAATTTATATGTTGCTGCCGGTGTTAAGAAAGAAAACATTGCAATGTTCGATACAAAAGGGCACATCAATCATAGCAGAACTGATTTAAACAAATACAAAGACAAATATGCAACAGATGGAAAATACACAGATCTTGCAGATGGAATGAAGGGCGCCGATGTGTTCATCGGTTTATCTAAGGGAAATGTTGTTTCCAAAGAAATGATTAAAGGTATGGCAAAAAATCCGATCGTTTTTGCAATGGCTAATCCTGATCCCGAAATAAAATACGAAGATGCAATTGATGCACGTAAAGATATTATTATGGCAACCGGAAGAAGTGATTATCCCAATCAAGTTAATAATGTTTTGGGTTTCCCATTTATCTTCCGCGGTGCACTTGATGTTCGAGCAAGTAAGATAAATGAAGAAATGAAAATGGCAGCGACAAAAGCCCTTGCTCAACTCGCAAGAGAAAAAGTTCCTGAAGTTGTACTAAACGCATACGGCGGAAAAGAATTTTCATTTGGCACCGAATACATTATACCAAAACCGTTTGATCCTCGAGTTCTTTGGAACGTTGCACCTGCTGTAGCAAAAGCAGCGATAGATACAGGAGTAGCAAAAAACCCTATTACAGATTGGGATGCATATAATGTTCAATTACAGGAAAGATTAGGTTACTCAACCGAGATTGCACGTGTTATGGTTCATAAAGCACAACAGAGCCCGAAGAAAGTAGTTTATCCCGAAGGTGAAGAAGAAAAAATTATCCGTGCTGCAAATGCTGCTGTTGATGAAAATATTGCCAAACCAATTTTACTTGGCAACGAACAAGTTATTAAAACAAGAATCGAAGATTTAGGTTACGATCTTAATAATTTTGAAATTGTTGATCCCACAACTACTAAAAAAATTGATGAATATTCAGATGCATTTTACAAAAAACGTCAGCGCAAAGGAATTACACCCCGCGATGTAAAAGTACTGATGCGAGATCCAAATTACTTTGGAGCTATGATGGTTGAGTGCGGTGATGCAGATGCTATGGTTGGCGGATTGACCTATCACTATCCGCAAACAATCAAGCCTGCATTACAATGCATTGGCGTTAAGGAAGGATTAAAAGTTGTTTCGGGAATGTACATTGTAATTATCAAACGTAAAGTTTTTTTCTTTTCCGATTGTACCGTAAATGTTGATCCAACTGCTGAACAACTTGCTGAAATAACTATTAGTACTGCTGAAACTGTTAAAGATTTTGATATTATTCCTAAGATAGCAATGCTTTCTTTCAGTAATTTTGGAAGCGCCCCTTATCCACAGTCAATTAAAGTTGCAAATGCTGTTAAGATAGTTAAACAAAAAAGACCGGATTTGATTGTTGATGGTGAAATGCAAGCCGATACCGCTGTAGTAGCGGAGAGATTAGAAAAAGATTTTCCATTTTCATCGCTTAAAGGTGGTGCTAATGTTCTTATTTTTCCAACCCTTGAAGCTGGAAACATTGCTTATAAACTATTGCAGCGTTTGACAGATGCTACAGTGATTGGTCCAATCCTAATGGGAATGAAAAAACCTGTTCATGTTATTCAGCGCGGCGATACTGTTAATGATATTATTAATATGACTGCGATTGCGGTGGTAGGTGCAAAGGACCACAAATAATCGAATGTTTATTTAATCGGATATTTGGAAAGAGGCTGTCTCAAAAGTAATATTTCTTTGTGTTTCTTGGAGTCTTGGTGACTTTGTGGCGATTAAAAAATTAGTTATTTGCTTAAAAATCAAATATTGCCACTAGGACACAAAGGCACAAAGTCTTCACTAAGGAATTTTGAGCCAACCTCTTTTCGTTATTTATATTGCGAGTAGATAATTTTATCTTAGCCACAGATTAATCGGCAAGATTCAAAGTGTTAAAAAATATTTTATATATCTCCGGAAGTGTAGTAATATTTTTTGCCGGGTTAATTCTATATGGGGTAATTCTCAATCTCCGGGAAGTTACCTTAAAAGAAGCATTGATTGAAAAAGGACTGACAAAACTTGATAACGTACATCTAGTAATAGATAAAACAGATTATCGAATTTCACTTTATTCAAATAAAATTTTAGTTAAAACATACAAAGCCGTATTTGGTAAAAGTTCAGGTACAATAAAATCTTCTTCAGATGATAATATTACACCTATCGGCGATTATAAGATTTGTGCAATTGATACCTTAAATAAGTACCATAAATTTTTTCATTTAGATTATCCTAATGAACGGGATGCTGCCGAAGCGCTAAAACAAGGATATATTTTCGACGATGAGTTTAACACAATAATACTTGCTGCAAAGAAAAATAAATGTCCGCCTCAAGAAACAAAACTTGGTTCAGAGATAGGAATACAGGGTATTGGAACTTATAATATTATATTTAAAAATCTTCCGTTCGCATTTAATTGGACTAACGGATCAATCGCAGTAAGCAACGAAAGTATAGATGAACTATACTCAGTAATTAAAGTTGGAACTCCGGTAAGAATAATTAATTGAAGGATTACTGTTGAAATTTAAGCTTTTATACATTTTCATATTTCTATTTGCAGCAGGATTATTAGCACAGTCAAATAAAAAATATGAACTTACTCAGATTAACTTTGAAGGTAATAGTAATTTTTCCTCATCTGTTATTAGGGAAATGATATTTTCTAAAGAATCACCCAATTGGCTGTCGCAGCTCTTAAATAAGATTTCATCATTAGGAGGCAAAGCTGTTTATTTTGATTCTTTACTAATTCAATCAGATATAAATGCTCTCAAAAATTTTTATCAAGCAAAAGGATTTTTCAAAGTTAAAATTAATTCTAATTATGAACTTGATACATCAAATAACGAAGCACGATTAACTTACACGATCTTTGAATCTCAACCGGTTTATTTTAATTCATTGACCTTAAAAGGTTTGGAATGGATAGCATCCGAATTTCAAGAATTACTTGCCGATTATTGTAGAGTAGATACGAACAAAATCTACGAAGATGCAATTGTTGATGAGAAGAAAAATTATACTTTGTCTTTCCTCCGTGATCATGGTTTTATGCTTGTTAGTGCAGATAGACCTACAGTTGTTATTGATACGATCAAAAATAAAGTTGATGTAGAATTAAAATTTACACCCGGCAACCGATATAAGATTAGCAATTTGTATACTCAACGTACAGGCAAAGGATTTGAATTAGTTGATGATAATCTATTAGAAGAAATTGTAGGAATAAAAATCGGAAGCTGGTACAGCAATTATGATATCCAGCGGGGACAAGTTAGATTGTTTAGGACAAATCTTTTTACATCAGCTGCTGTGATGAGTGTTATTTCAGATACAGCAGGCAACAATGTTCCGCTTAACATCGGTGCAGATATCGGATTAATGCATGAACTATCACCTGAAATAATAATGAACAACGAGGATAATACTTTTAATCTTGGTTTAGCTCTGAACTTTATCAAGAAGAATTTTCTCGGCGATGCAAGAAAGTTTACAATTGGTACTTCTGCAGCAGCTCAGAATATTTCCGAATTCTTTCAGCATCCTTCTTTTGCCGATTCCGCATTTTACGGTTACTTTGATGCGCGTGTTTCTATTGAGCAGCCGTTTCTTTTCGGTGAGCCGATAACGACAAAACTTGAAACTTATTTTACTGCTCAAAAAAGAAAAAATGAATATAACTCTACAATAATAGGAGGCAGGTTAAGTTTTGATTTCGAACTTCCGCAATTTACTTACTTCAATTCATTTAATGCTTATTTAAATGTTGAACGGTCGGAATATGATTATAAACCGGCTTATTTAAAAAATTTATTTAGTCAATATTTTCAAATTAAAAATGGCTATCAAAAAGATTATGCAGATTCTTTAGCCGGTAATTATGTAGACAAAGACCTTAGCGGCAGATATATTTCCCAGAGTACAAATGCTGCAATCGGAATTAATTTTGGCGCTAACAAAACAAACGATACTTTTTTCCCTTCAAACGGTTATGCTCTTTCTTTTTTATTAGAAGATGCAAACTCTATTCCATACCTGATCAGTAAATTATTTAAAAGTGATTTTACCCGTCCGTTATTTTTTAAGAATGTTATTACTTCATCATTCTATCTGCCGGTTTATAATTCCAGAGTAGATGCATTAGGAATAAAATTTAAGATCGGACAAATTTTTACTTACCGCGGTGAGCAGTCTGCCATTCCCTTAAATCAGAGATTATATGCCGGCGGAAGTAATTCCGTACGAGGATGGGGAACACGCCAGCTTGTTCCTAAAAAAGTTGAATTTGATTTAGCCGCTAATCCCACTCAAGATGATCTTGAATCATTTCTTGGTAAAGGCGCTGCAACCGGCGGATTCTTTTTGATGGAAGGTTCGGTTGAAACGAGAAATAGAATTTTCGGTAGAGTAGGCACAGCACTTTTTATTGATTACGGAAATACATGGAACGGTTACAAAGAATTTCGTTACGATGAAATTGCCGTTGCTGCCGGTTTCGGTTTAAGATACTACTCGGATTTTGTTCCGTTAAGAATTGATTTTGGATTTAAGATTTACGATCCGAAAGATCGCCGCCCGATGGTTAAAAAAGAATTCTGGAAAGAGATTCTTCAGTTTCACATAGGAATTGGCGAAGCGTTTTAATTCAAAAAAAAGGACGGCTTATGACCGTCCTTTTCGAAAGGAATCAAAACTATTTCGTCAAAATCATTTTTTTAGTTTGAACAAACTCCCCGGCTTGAATCTTATAAAAATAAATTCCGTTTGGTAATTCTGTGGCATCAAAATCAACTGAATAAGTTGAAGCGGATAATTCATTATCAACCAACATTACAATTTCCTGTCCAAGTACATTATAAATATTTAGTTTGACATATATTCTTTTAGGAATACTAAACTGAATCTTTGTTGTCGGATTAAATGGATTAGGATAATTCTGCGATAAAATAAACTTAGCTGGTATTCCACCTTCATCTTTCACTGATGTAATATCTAAAAAGTTAGCAACTAAATTTCTATTAGCTATTATAGTAAATGTATATGAGGAGTTTTTAGATACTTCACTTCCATTTTCAGTCCAGTTTATAAATTGAAATTTACTTCCAGCTATATTTTTTGCGGTTGCTATAACAGTTACACTACTCCCATGATCGTATGTCCCGCTTCCACTAACAGTTCCTCCGTTTGTAGGATTTGCTGTTAAGGCTACCGCATATCTATTGATTGCAAAGTTAGCGGTAATGTTTTTATTGCCGTTCATCGTAACTGTTAATGGATTAGTTGAGCTTGTTGCGTCTCCCGTCCATCCGGTAAATGTATATCCTTGATTTGGTGTTGCTGTTAATGTTACTGTTGTTCCATAATTATAACTGGCTTGATCTGGATTCTTGACAACTATTCCGTTTACTGTAGTTACTGTTAATGTATATGTACTTAATAAGTATTCATAGGCACCGATGTCGAACGCTCTTCCCTGTGGTCGAGAGACACCCTCGTAGTCAGATGCGAAAACTGTGTTTGTGCCTGCGTCAATTGCGGGACTGCCGGGTTTAAGATGAAAGTCTTTCGTCGAAACATTCACAAATAGTGGATCAGCGTTCACGGAATAAACATCCCAAGCAGGTGCGGTTCCTGAATTGAACCACAGATTGTTACCGGCGTTGAGTACGGACGGCAGCAACCCTGGCTCTAACCAATAATAGGTTTCTCCAGACTCAGCATACAGGATGTTATTTCTAAATGTAAGTAATCCGGTACCCGCCCGCTGAACTTGGAACTGCGCATGTTCATCCTCATAGATCCCTTTTGAGCCATTGTTATAGAGCACGTTGTTAAAAATGAACACAGTGCCCTGGGGGTCATTGACGCGCAATCCCGACGTACCCGAACCAACTAGGATGTTATTGTAAACGTATACTGTACCGAGTATTTCGTTATTGCCATCACTGCCACCCAGGACAATATTGTTCAACTCGGAACCTATCAACAAGTTGTCGTGGATACGAACGTTATTGATACGATCACCGTTTACATGACCGAAAACTTGAATGGAGCGAGAGCCGCGCTGATCCTCGATGTGGTTCCAACCGAAATCGATGTCTTCATTGGTTCCGAAACCCTGTAGATAAAAACCAGAGCCATTCATCTTGTTCCCCTGTTCGCCATTATTGCGCAAGCGATTGCCATAGATTTTATAGTGCGCGCTGTTACCGGTGATCCCTATCGCGCCGCTATTGGAGTAGATACCATCATACAAGTAATTCCCTACTATACGATGCCCATCGCCGCGCAATTCCATCATTCCACCATAAGCAGTAAATCTCATATTAGCGATAGTATAATAGTCGATTGTTTCATCGATGATAAGTCCCCGCCGCATTGGGAGTGGTGCACCGAGAATGGGGGGTTCACCTGGATATCCCGCCCATGCGATGGGAGCGAGGGCTGTGCCAGTGACGTCATTTTCTGGGAATAAGCAGAGAACACAATCCCAACCTGGATACCTGGTATCAGCGGTGTTGAATGTTCCGCCTTTCACGTACACGATATCTCCTGCTGCCAGTTGCCCTGACTGGCGAAGGAGGGTTTTGAATGGCTGGTCGAACGTGCCTGGGTTCGAATCTGAAGCATTTGAAGCATCCTGAACGACGAAGTAAATGTTCCCACTGCGTACTGTGAAGGGCAATGTGTTGCTCGACTGACCATTGACAGTGACAACGATGTTACCGGACTGGACATTGGGTCCTGGTTGAACGACTATCATATCAAGTGTGCGTGCAAAAGCATTGTCTTGTCCCCAACTCATATATTTCGCCACTTCAACGCCACCAATTGTAACCTTAGAGTTGCCGCGCTGCGCACCAAACCCCTCTCCATATAGTGTAATGAAAGCTCCGAGATTGTCTTTACCTCCGGTATTCGGACCTGATTCAAGATCAGTGAAAAGAAGCCGCGGATTTGCATTTGATATTTGTGCCGACGCCTCTGCAACACCAAAAATAGCCAACAACACAGCAACACAGAATGCATGGCAAACTGTTGTTACACGAATGAGAGATAGAATTGATTTCATGAATGTACCTCCGGTTATAATTGTAAATGATTATTCCCTTCCAGTAAAAGATGAAGTCGTGGGGTGTTGGCAATGGATATTGTTGTCTTCAGGATTAGTCCTCTCTAATATTTGTATTTTCAAAAGTATCACTTGGAGGTTTTGGTTTTATGGGGTTTTCCGACTTGTGCTCAGCACTGATGAAGATTAATAAAAAAAACATGATCGTTCCCTAATACCGTCGCCAAATATTCTTAAACAATTCTTTAGGAAAGAAGTAACACAGAATAGGATAACGGGAGACAATAACTATCTTTAAGTTGAAGAAAAAAAATCACATTGTCAACAAAAATCAAATTGTACAACTCATCTTCTTTCTAATGAAATATTAAACCTCGGGACTACTTGGACGATCATTTAGAATGAGTATAATAATCAATAAGAGTTGTGAAGTAACTAGTATTGTCTTTGAGATTTTGTTACGAGGAAGAAACTTAAAACAAGTGAGAATGATGAAAAAACAGTACTAAATCCATCTTTGTTTACCAACGCATTTTTAACTAAATTTGCCATCACTTTTTAGGAACCCCAAATGATTTCAAGTATGACCGGATATGGTAAAGCTATCGTTCAAAGAGACGATATTACCGTAGAAGCCGAATTAAAAAGTCTTAACAGCCGATATCTCGATCTTTCTCTTCGCATCCCGAAGTTTCTTATGAACAAAGAATTTGAGATCCGCGAAAAAGTTAAGAACCGGATTAAAAGAGGAAAAGTTTATCTGGCGGTTTCAATCCGTAAAGGGGAAGTTGAAGAAAAATTTAATGAGATCGATCCTGCCGGAGTTAAGTATGCACTTAATTTATTAAAGGATATTAAGAAGCATGCAAAGATTAAAGGTAATTTAAAATTAAGCGATGTTCTTCTTTTTCAGAATATGCTTTTCAAAGATGATTATGAACAAGCCGGGGAAGAATTTGAAATTGTTGTTGAAGCGATTGATTCGGCTGTTAACGAATTAAACAAAATGCGGGAAGCTGAAGGAAAAGAACTTGAAAAAGATTTACGCAAAAGAGTTCAAATAATAGATAATGCTTTATCCAAAATTGAAAATTCATCTGAAGAAAGTATTAAAAACTATTTTGAAAAGATAAAAGAAAAAGCAAAACAATTGGTTGCCGATTTATCTAACAATCAAGACCGTTTGAATATGGAACTGGCATTAATTGCCGAACGTGCAGATGTAACTGAAGAATGTGTTCGTTTACACAGTCA
>JACRFD010000058.1 GCA_016218025.1 Ignavibacteriales bacterium | reverse complement strand
TATCGTTCTTGTATCTCATGGAGGTACTCTTGCCTTGATCCGTTGCTCATCATAATCGGTCCTTTTCTTGGGTTACATAAATTATGAGGCAACGACTTCTTTTTCAATATCCTTCGGTTACCTTTTTTATAGGGCAACTCGGGGTGTATAGCAAAGTTGCATTTTAAACAATACTTTCGTAAAATTCATCATTAAAAATCTGCTTCAAAATTAATCAATGAGGTTAATATGGTAATAAAAGAGAAAATGGATAACGATATTGCAATTCTTACTTTAAAAGGTGATTTACTCGGTGATCCGGATACGACCAACCTCCGTGAAAAAATTCATAGCTTGGTTGGCGATGATGTTAAAAAAGTTGTTATCGATCTAGGCGGAGTAAATTACATGAATAGCAGCGGACTGGGTACACTTATTTCTACTCTGACTACAATGCGGAATGCCGGTGGAGAACTTCGTTTGGCTCGAGTTGGTACGAAAGTGCAAAATTTATTTATCATCACCCAGTTAGTTAAGGTATTCGATACGTATGAAACCTTAGACAGAGCAGCAGCAAGCTTTCAAACAAAGAAAAAATAGATTTTCATTAAAATAAATGAGAGCAACTTCAAAAGCATTTAACGGCGGAAATTTAATTCCGACAAAATATGCTTATTGGGGAGTAAAGGGAGGAAAAAATATATCTATTCCACTTTCATGGAAATTTGAATCAGAAAGAATACAATCATTTGCACTCTCAATTATCGATTCACATCCGATAGCAAAAAATTGGGTACATTGGCTTGTTGTAAATATACCTCTCGGTATTACTCAGCTACCCGAAAATATTTCCGGAGAATTTATCTCGGATGGTGCGAAAGAATTACATAACTCCTACGGAGATATTGGGTACGGAGGTCCTCAACCTCCCAAAGGATCAGGTCCGCATAAATACATCCTCTCAGTATATGGTTTAGACGTTGATAAAGTGGAGCTTACAATAAATTCCAGCCTGAGCTTGTTTGAAAAAACTATAGGGCCGCATATCGTAGAAGTGGGTAAACTCGTTGGAGTATTCGAACAATAATATTGTTGAAATAATATTCTAAATGATTCTAATCTCGGTATCGGATAAATTTTACTAATTCTATTTTCGAAACTAAATAAAATGTTAAGGTGATATCCAGTAAGCAATTTTCACCAAGAAGACATCGTAATGGTTAGGTGCAGTAATCAAATTACCAAAATCCCTACCCAAGTTAAAATTGGTCGCATTACCCGAATGATCACCACTTCGTGTCCAAACCAGAAAAGCTGTTGAACCAGGTAGGAATTCCCATCTCAACACTGCATTTAACCGTAGGTATTTTTCATTAAAATTCGGATTATTAAAAGAAAAATTTCGCTCACCCGATCCGTCAGGATCAACGGTGTAGGTATTGGTGCTTTCTGCGTATGAAATTGTTGAGCCGCCTTCACCGAAACGATTAAATGTAAAAGTACCAGCTTGAGCAAGCTCTTTGAAGCCATAATATTTTCCGACGGATATCAATGGCTGGAAAAATAATTGAAGACTTAATTTCGGAGTGAATGTCCAGTCGAGACGTAAACTTGCCGAAAATTCTTTTTGATCCAGTCTGCTGAAGATATACCTTTTGCCGTAAGTTAGCAATGCGGTTGAATCTTCTACAGGGTTAGAGTCAGGCACCCATTGTGCTGTTGTTAATCCGCTGCTTATATCTGTAGATAACTTTACATTCAAGTTGGCTGAAGGTTTCCACTCGATTCCAGGTGATATTTCCATATACGAACCACCCGATTCGCTTTTGGATGCCGAAAGATCAATCTCATAGACAATTGAGTTCCTCGAATCTGTCGAGCCATACAATCCTGCATTGTAATTTCGTGGATTCCGCATGAAAGGTCCACCACGTGTAGAGAAAAGATCATATGCCGGAAAGCTTGATGAAAAGCTTCCGCCTAAATTCCAGTAATTCAATAATTGTGTATTCCAGAATAAAAAATATCCTTCACCAAATTTGTGCCCGGCAAAATCGTAATTTCTATAAGTTGCAATCTGAAAACTTTTTTTCCTGAATATTCCATCAGGTTCAAACCACCTGTAACCCAAAACAACGTGGCCATTTAAAGCATTAGCGCGGAATTGAAAACCAAGATCGTTTACTTCGAATCCGGGTGTAATAAATCCGAAAGCTGTATTAAAAATAATATTTCCTTTTTCTTTATTCAATGCAAATCTGCCTGCATATCCGCTGAGTGAGGTGCTGGTTGAATCAACACTTAAATAGTTTTGACCTGGCCTTTGGTAATAATGCAGATATGATCTCTCTATATCTATGATTCTTTGATTCGAACCTTTCACTAAACTGGTTGCGAGCCATCCCGTGATTACATATTCTTTGTTTGAATCCAAATTTGTCCAGCCATCTATCCCAAATGCATAAGAACGGCTATTAAAATTATCTGTTAAATATGATTCATTAAGATTTCTGAATACACCAGTGCCGATTAATCCAAGTCCTTGCCTTCCTTCATTAAATTCATGTTGGGTTCTGATAATATTATATGATGCCAATGGTTCAACAATGTCTTCGAATCTGTTACCGGAGCCGTCATCTATTTTTGCAAATTCTCGCTTGGTTAACGCACTTACGGTAGCAATAGACCATCCGTCTGAAATTTTTCCGGTCAGTTTAGCTGCACCTAATATTGTTGTTGCATCGGGATAATCTTGATACCCATCGTGTTGTACATCGCCATGAGGTCGTCTGCCAACGCGCCGGCTGTAAAAGAAATCGGGGCTTCCCCAATTAAATCCGTAGTTGCTGTTAGCACCGCTTGATCCAAAATTAAAGTAATTTGATCCTTCAACAAAAAAAGGTCTTTTCTCATCATAGAATGTTTCGAATTGACTTAGATTCACAACTGCCGGATCTACTTCGACCTGACCAAAATCAGGATTGATGGTAGCATTCAGGGTCAAGTTACTTCCAAGTCCGAATTTTAAATCGGCACCAAGATTTTTTGTCCATTTGGTACCATTGTTGAAGGGATCGCCACTTTCGAATTGGTTGGTTGTGTGTAAACTGCTTACAACATATGGTAATATTTCAATTCGGGAAGGTGGATGAATATTTTTTATACCAATAAGATCGGCAAAGTGAGAAACGAATCCGCTTTCTTTTTTGGGAACCATAACAAAATGATCTTCTTCCTTCAGTCGTTCCACAGCACGTACGAAATTTACACCCCAAATATATTCCTGCATTTCCGGAAACCTCAACTGGGAATAGGGAATTTTAAATTCGGCAATCCAACCTTTATCATCGATCCGGGTTGCAACATCCCAAACGCCATCCCAAGATTTATCATCCCATGAATCGTTGAAAAATGTTCCATCAAAGATAGCTCCGCTTGCATAAACTCCGAAAAAAAATGCGGTTCGTCTATCATGGTATGAATCAAAAGCAAATGCAAACCAATCACCATTTATATCAGCATCACGTCTGCCGATTGTTTGAACAATCGAATCGGGATGGTCGTCGTACATTCTTCCTGCTACATAAACGGCTTCATCATCGTACGCTATCCAAAATTCTGTTTTGAATGTGGGCTTTGATCCCTCAACAGGATCGCGTTGTGTAAAGTTTGAATAACTCTCCGATTGCCAACATTCCTCATTCAGAATGCCGTCAATCATTATCGGGGCGTGTGACTGGATTGCCTGGACGAACGGACGCTGAGTGAGAGAGTCCAAGCTTAAAGAGAATGATATTATCGGAGATATAAATGTAAGTATTAACAAATTTTTCATCGGTATTATCAGGAATATAGGTGATCAAAAAAAGCTAAATAATTTAACGGCATCAAAGAGTAAAGGTTTCGGTTTTTTTTATTTTCACCCCATTAGACGATTTTTAGATGAAAAATGTTGACGAACTTGCATATTTCATAAAAATTTAGGATATTTTTCATCCATAATATGGAAATATAATAACCCATTTCTTAACAATCATCGTAAGTAACGATGTCTATTCAAGTTGAAAATCTATCAAAATATTATGGAGATGCAAAAGCTGTATCCGACATCTCCTTTGAAGTGCATTCTGGAGAAATCTTAGGTTTTCTTGGACCAAATGGTGCAGGCAAAACAACCACAATGCGTATCATTACATGTTATCTCTCTGCCACGGCAGGTTCAATCAAAGTGGAAGGGCACGATATCCAAACCAACTCGATTGCCGTACGCAAATTGGTAGGATATCTGCCTGAACAAAATCCGCTCTACCACGATATGAACGTACTCGAGTATTTAGAATACACTGCTCAACTTCAGGGTGTAGCCAAACCATCAATCCCCCGAAGGATGAAGGAGATGGTTGAAGCATGTGGATTGGGTGAAATGAAACATAAAGATATCGGACAATTGTCTAAAGGTTACCGGCAGCGGGTAGGTTTGGCGGCGGCTATGATTCATGATCCGAAAGTTCTGATTCTGGATGAACCTACAAGCGGTCTCGATCCAAATCAAATAGTTGAAATCAGAAGTTTGATAAGAGAACTGGGTAAGCAAAAAACAGTGATACTTTCAACACACATTTTACCCGAAGTTCAAGCAACATGTAATCGGGTTGTAATTATCAATAGGGGTAAAATTGTTGCAGATGGTCCAATCGCCGATTTACAGCGAAGTTTGCATGGCGGTGAAAAAATTATTTTAGAAATCGAATCTCCGGCACCTCAATCATTTGAAGCAGTTTCAATATACGTAAAAAGTATTCCAGCTATTGAAAACGTCTCTTTATTGGAAGAAAAGGATGGAATAAAACGGCTTGTAGTAGAGACATCAGGTGCCTCAGATATTAGAAAAGAAATATTCCAACTATGTGTTCAAAAAGGGTGGAATTTGCTAGAGCTTCACCGAACACAGACAAGTCTTGAAGATATTTTCCGGCAACTAACATCGGATGTGGTAAAATGAACTTTCAAAATATAAAAAATATATATCTGAAGGAGTTACGCTCCTTCTTCAACTCGCCAGTAGCTTATATTATTATTGTCGTCTATCTCACAATATTAGGATGGTTCTTCGTCAGCAATCTTTTCCTGAATAATATGTCCACATTGAGAACCGTTTTTGAGATGACACCGTTCTTGCTGTTATTCTTCGCACCTGCGATGACTATGCGATCGATTTCGGAAGAGAAAAAATCGGGGACATTGGAATTATTATTTACCAAACCTATCAAGGAATATGAGATTGTCACCGGAAAATTTCTTGCAGCTTGGGCGCTTTATTTCTTCACTTTAATGCCGACACTTATTTACTACATAACAGTGGCAACTATAGGTTCTCTAGACACAGGAGCAGTGATAGGAGGATATTTGGGATTGATGCTGGTCGGAGCGGTATTTCTTGCCATCAGCATATTCGGCTCGGCACTAACTGAAAATCAGGTGGTTGCATTTATTGTAAGTCTGTTTATCGTTTTTGCTCTCTTCATGCTCGATAAAATTCTATTCTATCTGCCCACAACACTTGCGGTGATTTTTGAATATGTGAGCATCGATTATCATTTTTCGAATATTGCCCGCGGTGTAATAGATTCACGAGATATAATTTATTACCTCTCAACAATCGGTTTTGCTTTATATCTTGCAACTAGCGTCTTACAAAGACGCAGATGGGCTTAAGGGACAGGAGTTTGTATGAATAAAAGCAGCATGATTATAAGAATAATCCTAATACTTGCAATTATAATTCTCTTCAACATAGTTGGATTAAAATTCTTTACCCGAATTGATCTAACAAGCGATCATATTTATACCCTTTCAAAAGCGAGCAAGGAATTGGTTAAAAATTTGGATGATAAATTTTTAGTCAAAGCTTATTTTACTTCTGATTTACCGCCGGATTATCAAAATAATCGTCGTGATTTGCGCGACCTGCTTGATGAATATCGTGCATATGCCGGTGGTAATTTTCAGTATGAATTTATTGACCCGGGTAAAAAAGAAGATCTGGAGCAAGAGGCTCAAAGGTATGGGATTCCGCCGGTTCAGGTTCAGGTTTTAAAAGAAGATAAACTTCAGATTGAAAAAGCATATATGGGTATGGTTTTTCTGTATGGAGATAAACAGGAAAGAGTGCCGGTTATTCAATCCACTTTGAATATGGAATATGAAATTTCATCGGCTGTTAAAAAGATGACCTCAAAGGAATTGAAAAAAATTGGTTTTATCTCCGGTCAGGGTGAACCAGACTTACCTAAAATGAGCAGGTTACAAGAAATTTTATCCAAGCAATATGAAGTTCTACCCATAGATCTTAGTAATACTAAAGCCGTCCCTGAAGATATTGCAGTTCTCCTTATTATAGCCCCATCGCAGCCATTTAAGAGTTGGGAAAAATTTCTGATTGATCAGTATTTAATGAAAGGAGGGAAGATTGCATTTTTTGTGAACAAAGTGAATGCGAATCTTCAAACTCAATATGGACAACCGTTGAATGTAGGACTGGATGATATGCTAGAATCATATGGAGTTCGAATTAATTCCGATTTGGTGCGTGATATCAGTTGTGCGTATGTAACCGTTCAACAACAAGCCGGTTATATGGTTATTCAAAATCAAGTTCCATTTTATTACTTGCCCCGTGCTTCTGAATTTGAGAAGTCAAGTCCGATTGTAAAAGATTTAAGCTCGGTGGTATTCTTTTTTGCCAGTTCTGTTGATACCAGTTTGGTACGTCAAAAAGGATTGACTCCGCAAGTACTTGTTCGCACTTCAAACAAAAGCGGCAGACAAGAAAATGTTTTTATCATTAGTCCGACCATGCAGGTAACAAAAGAAATGTTTGCTGAAAAAGGTATTCCTCTCGTAGTCTCAGTAGAAGGATCTTTCGCAAGTGTTTTCGGAAATAAACCAATCGGTGTTGATTCCACATTCCACGGCATATTGGATACAACAAAACGGCTCGTAACAAGTAAAGTTACTAAAATCATTGTGGCCGGGGATGGTGAGTTTGTGCAGGATCAATTTTCCGGCGGAAACAAAGATAACTTTTTACTTGCAAGTAATATGATCGATTGGCTGGCGGATGATATAGGTTTGGCTGCTATCCGGTCAAGGGAAAGCGGGATGAAACCGTTAGATGAGGTAAGTGAGGGAACAAAGTCATGGCTTAAAGGAATTAATCTCGTCATTCCTCCGTTCATCATAATTTTGATCGGTATAATAAGATGGCGAATGCGGATTTCAAAAAGAAAAAAATTAGAAGCTCGAGGTTTGTAATTATTTTGGGAATAATCAATGAATAAAACAACTAAACTTCTGGTAGCAATATTTGTAATTCTTGTTGTGATCGTTATTCTACTGCTGCCATCATCAAGCGATCGGGAAATAAGTTACCAACTCCCAATTGCTGAGGTGAAGGTAGATTCCGCCGCAGTAGTTAAAATAGAAATTATCCAGCCCAAGATTAATGTCGTTCTTGAAAATATCGGGGGCAAATGGGAAGTTACTTCACCTTTGCGTGCTCAAGCTGATCCGGTTGCGGTAGCTCAATTATTAAATGGTTTTTCACAATTTAAAGTGGGCAGTCTAATATCTTCAAATCCGGACAAACAAAAATTGTTTCAAGTAGATTCATCCGGTACACGATTGACGCTTACCGATCGAAACGGAAAAGTTACCAGTTTGATTATCGGCAAGATGGGACCTTCGTTCTCTGAACTATATTTCCGTTTACCGGAATCAAAAGATGTTTATTTAGGTGAAGGAGTGGATACCTGGAATGTCAATAAAAGTGTTCGTGACTGGCGGGATAAATCAATACTTAAAATTTTATCGGAAACAATAAGTGATATAACTATCGGAATTGGAATGAAAGAATATTCATTTAAACGTGAATCAGATAGTTGGCGGAGTGGTGGAAATGTGGTGGAAAGCAATACCCTGAATCCGTTACTCAATACACTCTCAAATTTACGTGCCGATGATTTTGTTGATACCGTCATGGAAATAAATTCTAAGCCGATCACAGTTGATGTAAAAGGAGTTGAAAATTTTTCCTTATCGCTCTATCCATCTTTACCCGACTCAGCAAAATATTTTGTAAGGTCGACCAAATCAACGCAATTATTTGTGGTGAGTAAATGGACAGTTCAACAACTTATTCAGCCAACCGGTGCATCAGTTGCGAGTTCAAAATCTACCGAACCAAATCAGGCAGGCGTAGAAGCAAAACCGGTTGAGCAACAAAAAATTATTCAAAAAGAAATCTCAACAGTAAAGAAAGAAACTCCAAAACAGATTCAAGCTCCGGTTGTTAAACAAAATACAGAACCATCTAACGTTCCGTCAAAATCTAGAACTGAAGCTGCAAAATCTGAAGACAAAGGAAAAGATGTTGCCCAGCCTTCTGCAGAACAAAAGAAACCTGAAGTAAAACCTAAATTGCAGCCGGAGCCGGCAAAAGTTCAGCAAACACCCCAGCAACCCAAACAAACTGAAAAGAAAGTTCAAGAGCAAACTCAACAGACTCCTTCAGCGACAGATGATGACGGCGAATTAATTGTCCATACAGTTGCCAAGGGTGAATCTATGACAACAATAGCAAAAAAATATAATGTAACCCCGGAAAAAATTATTAAGTGGAATTTATTAAAATCGATAGCGGTTAAACCGGGACAGGAATTATATATCTATCAGAAAAAATAAATAAAAATTCTCATTGCGAATTTGAAAGGACAGGTATTTACTTGTCCTTTTTTATTTATTTGCCATAAGATGAATTTTCCAATTATTTTGTTTAATTATGCTGTCGACTGTAACATTGGGTGTAAGGTAGAGAGCAAGAAATTTATAATTTTTATCCAGCGGGATTTCAATTACTTTTGTTGGCATCATTATATCGTTGGGGTTTTTGGGTAAAACCGGAAAGTGCTTCACTTCCTCATCTATCTTCATCACCATTGGGTGTGCAATCACAAGATTAACACCCCGTTCAATCAGGTAATCGAATGATGACATCTTTTGATGTCCGGGAGTATCTCCGATTAAATTTCCTTTCCTTGCCAGATATCGATCGTTAAGTCCATACATATCTATCGACGGTAACCCGGAATAATAAGGGATTGCTCCTGCAGCTGTAACTCCGATCGAGACATTTGGCGTGTTCAAGAAAAAATATTTTAAAGATTTTCCAATCCCCGACCAGTTTTGGTCTTTGGCGTAAAGATGATTATGAAGATTTCGCACCGGTTCAATCCGTTCAATCGGGTCTAGATCAAAAGTAAACATATGGTGAACAGAACCAAAAAAAATCAGAAATACCATAAGCCATCTGTAAAAATATGGTTTCGTGTAAACGAAAATCATCCATCCGAATAGCAGAAATAAAAAAGGCATCACCGGAACAAATAACCTGAATTCCATAAAGTCTCCTCCTATCTTGATGAGATAGAGAATCCACAATCCGGTTGCAACTGATATTATAATTAAAATAGTGTTTCTATTCATGATAATTCTCTTAACACCGAAAAGTAAAAATATCACTACCGGCATTAGAAGATAACTAAAGAAAAAAGTTGAAACGAATTTTAATCCTTTAAGTGGCGAAGTGGATGATGATGCTTTTAGATAGAAAGTATTCGGTAAAATGTCGCCATAGTATGAAAGTTTCCATGAAAACCAAACTCCAATTATTACAAACATAGGAATTACAAGGTAGCTGATTAATTTTATTTTGTTCCCGATTGAGATAGAATATATCTTAAATGCAATCACCGAAATTATGGGGAGGATAATAATTCCTGAATCAAGTCGAGTTAAAAGTGCTAAAGAGAATGTGAAGGAAATGCAAAATAAGTTTTTGGGCAAAAATGTATTTGATTCGATCATGCTGAAAGAATAATATGCTCCAATTAAAAGAAATGCGGTTTGCATTTGAGTTTCCAACCCACCGGTAGCAAATGATATGAAGGTGTAATTCAAACCGAGCAAAAGCATGATCACAAATGCGGCATGATCTGATTGAAGGATATGTTTTGCTATTTTATACGTAGTAATATTCGATAAGCAAAAAAATAAGATGCCAAGTATGAACGAAAAAAGAATCGGTTCAATTCCGATAAAGATTCCTCCACTGATAAAAATTGTCCAGAGAAAATTTGTATAACCCTCCACACGTTCATTCGGATTCCATACCAATCCGCTTCCGTTGACTAAATTCGCTGCATAACGGAATGAAATAAATGCATCATCCTGAATGAACCTATGCATCCATGCAATTATCGCAAGGAGACAAATTGTGCAGGTTAAAATGAATTTAAAATTATTTTTATAAAATGATTTCAGATCAAACAACATATCTTGTGTTGGTTAAAATTATTCAAGATGGTTATTTTCAGCAAAAAATATATTTGTTGATAAATCCCGTACTCTGTCGAAATCCTTAATAGAATGAGTTTACACAAAATTTTAGATAAGGTCAATAACCATGCATTAAAATAATATTAATATTTACATTTCTGCCTGAATTAAAGAATCCCAAAAACTTGTTTTTCAATCTTAATTCGTTAAATTTTAATTAGATAAAATAATTAGGCATTAAATTGAAATCTTCAAACATTATAAAACCCGCCACGAATAAAGCTAAAGATATAATTATTCGCGGGGTCCGGGTTCACAACCTCAAAAACATATCTCTGGAAATTCCACGAAACAAATTGATAGTATTCACCGGTGTAAGCGGTTCGGGGAAATCGAGTTTGGCTTTTGATACGATTTATGCGGAGGGACAACGCCGCTTCGTTGAATCTTTATCATCATATGCCCGTCAGTTTTTAGAACGGATGGATAAACCGGATGTTGATTTTATTCAAGGTATTAGTCCGGCAATTGCAATCGAACAAAAAACTTCAATCCGTAATCCGCGATCGACAGTGGGGACAACAACCGAAATCTACGATTATCTGAGATTACTTTTTGCACGCATCGGAAAGACATATTGCCCCGGTTGTGGCCAGCGAATTGAAAAAGATAACGTAAAAAGTATAATAGATCGACTTGAATTAACAATCGACCGGAAAAAGTCTCAAGCAATCAATAAAAACGGAATGAAATTGTATGTTTTATTCCCAATGCATCATCACCGCGATGCCACTCTGAAGCAGGAGATTGAGAATTTAAAAAAGCAGGGTTTTTTCAGATTTCTTTACAACGATGAAGTCATCGATCTTAACGAAAAACCGATGCCAGCAAAAGCTAAAATTAAAGATGTGTTGGTTTTAGTTGATAGAATTCTTTTTCGAAAAAATGAAATCAATAACCGCATTGCCGATTCGATAGAAACTGCCTTTCATAATGGAGATGGTTATGCGGTGATTAGAATATTAGATGACAATGAAGAACTGAAATTTAATCAACACTTCGAATGCTCAAAATGCAATATTCGTTTTGAAGAACCTGATCCACGGCTATTCTCGTTCAATAATCCATATGGTGCGTGCAAAAAGTGTGAGGGTTTTGGTAGAGCAATAGGCATTGATATGGATTTGGTTGTCCCCAATAAAGAATTATCGATTAGAGATGGAGCAATCCAGCCATGGACAACACCTAAATGGCATAGTTACCTGAGAACTCTTTTACGTGTGGCATATGATGCGAAAATCCGTATCGATGTACCCTTCAAAGATTTGACGCATGATGAAATTAATTACGTAGTAAACGGTTTTGGTGATTATACAGGAATAATTAAGTTTTTCAAATTTGTGGAGAGCAAATCGTATAAAATTTATTATCGTGTTTTACTCAGCCGGTACCGCGGATATACTACCTGTGATTCATGCAACGGATCACGACTCAGAAAAGAAGCTTTGTATATAAAAGTCGGCGGAGAAAATATACACAACCTAGTAAGTATGACGATAGCTGAGGCGTATGAATTTTTTAGAAAGTTAAAATTATCCGATTATGAAATAGAGATCGGGAAACGAATTTTAGGTGAGTTGATAAAACGAATTGGATATTTAGTCAATGTTGGAATTGGATATCTGACGCTCGACCGGTTATCAAATACATTATCCGGCGGCGAGGCTCAAAGAATTAATCTCGCAACGGCACTCGGTTCGTCTCTTGTCGGCTCGTTATATGTGTTAGACGAACCAAGTATTGGTTTGCATCCCAGGGATAACCAAAAATTAATAAATATTCTTCAGGCATTACGGGATGTTGGTAACACTGTAATAGTGGTAGAGCATGATTCAGATATGATCAAATCGGCAGATGTTATAGTGGATTTGGGACCGCAGGCAGGTGAATATGGCGGAGAAGTGATTTTCCGAGGTGATCTCAGGAATATGTTGAAAGATGAACGTTCCCTTACCGGCAAATATCTTTCGGGTAAAAAATTGATACCTCTTCCATCGAAGCGTAGAAAAATTGTTGGAAAGAAAATTGTAGTTCGTGGAGCAACTGAGCATAATCTGCGTCTGGAGGAAGTAACTATACCATTGAATGTATGTGTTGCGGTAACCGGAGTAAGCGGTTCCGGTAAAAGCACGCTTATCCATGAGATAATATATGCCGGTCTGAGGAGACTGAAAGGAGATTTCTCTGAGAAGGCCGGGGCACACAAATTGATTTTAGGTGCAGAATTAATCGATGCCGTTGAGTTGGTAGATCAATCTCCAATAGGGAAAACACCACGTTCTAATCCATCTACATATATCAAAGCATTTGATTTAATCCGTGATCTTTTTGCTTCTACGCAGGAAGCGAAAATTCATGGTTATGGCCCGGGATATTTTTCTTTCAATGTTCCCGGTGGAAGATGCGAAACTTGTGAAGGAAGCGGAATTCAAACTGTAGAAATGCAATTTTTAGCAGATTTAGAATTGACATGCGAGGTTTGTAGCGGAAGACGCTTCAAAAAAGAACTGCTCGAGGTTCGGTATCATGAAAAAAACGTAGACGATGTTTTGAAAATGACGGTCACCGAAGCACTTCAATTTTTTAGTGCATATCCAAATGCGAAAAGGATCTCAAAACGGCTTCAGGTTTTGTATGATGTCGGGTTAGGGTATATTCGGCTGGGTCAATCTGCAACAACACTTTCCGGCGGAGAAGCTCAAAGAATAAAATTAGCATCTCATCTTGTAAATCAGGAAACCGGAAGGAAAACACTTTTCATTTTCGATGAGCCGACAACGGGATTGCATTTCGATGATATAGCAAAACTCATTAAATGTTTTGATGCGTTAATTGAAAGCGGGAATTCGGTTTTAATAATCGAGCATAACATGGATATAATTAAATGTGCCGATTGGATAATCGATCTCGGTCCCGATGCGGGTGATGAGGGAGGAAGAATTGTTGCAGTTGGAACACCGGAAGAAATTGCACGAAACGAAAAATCATACACTGGGAAATTTTTGAAGATGTATCTGAAATGAGTTGAGATTTTAGATATGAGATTTAGAAAATAAAAAAGAGAGTTTCTAAATCAAGATTAATTCATTTCTTATTCACTCCTAAAATCGAATGACGAATATCGAAAATCGAATACTGAACATCACAAATCTCACATCCCACATCTGCTTTTTACCATGCACTGCCAAAACTTACTGAGATAAATAATCCGCCGAATTCCTTCATCTGTTTATTCCACATACTTTGTAATCCGGGACGGTACGGAATGAGATAATATCTGATGTTTAAGCCAAGCAGGTTCGATCTTTCGGTTCCGAAATATGCACCGAAACCAACATAACCACCGGCTGTATATTTCGGATGACCAAAGCGAAGATCACTGAAGAAATCGTTGTTGTATGGAAATACATATATCATTGTGGGTCCAACTGCGGCATTAAGATATGGTCTGAAATTATCCATTATCTCATCTTCGAATAACCTGTATTGAGCACCGACAAACAAAGGCAGCAGCAAGAAACGGCTTGTTTTTCCTGGAGTGAACGTCCCTCCTGTATAATAATCTATATAATCAACTTCATTTTCATCGCTCGCCTCAGAAATCGAAAAGTCGGCAAATGCCGAAAAATTGGTTGAATATTCGTGCCGATAAAATGTCCCGAATCCAATTCCGCCGGTTGAAACCAATATGTCGATTCCCATTGCATTTTTTGGAAAAGTTGAATCTTGGGAAAAAATTGATTGAGAGGATATTATGATCGATGAAATGATCAAAATGAAAAATTTTATGGCAGATAAAATATTAAGTTTCATATTTAGAATTTCTGTTAAATCTACTCTATTAAATATAACAATTATTCCAACAAAAATATTCCGAATTTAAGATATTTTGTTTCCGGCATCGCAGGCAGAACCGGATGGTCGGGTGCGGCGCCATGCCATTCGAGCATCGAGATATTTCTTCCTAAATCACGGGCTGAGTCGTTGATGATCTCTAAAAAAGTTTCTTCAGTGATGTTATAAGAACAAGATGCGGTAGCAAGTATCCCGCCCGATTTTAGAAGTTTCATTGCATTTGTGTGAATATCCTTGTAACCTCTTTTGGCTTTTCTTACCGTTTTTTTACTTTTGGCAAATGAAGGTGGATCAAGATTTACAACGTCGAATATTTTATTCGCTTTTACATATTGATTTAATAAATCAAACGCATCGCCTGAAATAAATGAAACAACCTGATTAAGGGTGTTCATTTCAGAGTTATGGACGGCTCGTTTGATGACATTTTCCGAAATGTCAATTCCGGTTACTGATGAAGCGCCGGCATAACCTGCATGGAGAGCAAATCCCCCTTCGTTGCAAAAGCAATCAAGGACCGACATTCCTTTAGTGTAACGTCTGAATGAAATTCGGTTTTCTCTCTGATCAAGAAAGAATCCGGTTTTTTGTCCATCAAGCAAATCGATTTGGTACTGAATGCCAAACTCTGATATTGTAACAGGTTCAATTTCTCCTCTCAGAATATTTTTCTTTTGCTCAAGTCCTTCTATAACGCGAATTGGAGCTTCATTTCTTTCGACGATACCTTTCGGATGAAAAAGAGATTCAAGCACATCACAAATAAGTGGAAGTAATTTATCCATCCCGTACGAGAATGTTTGAATTGAAAGGTAATCACCGAATTTATCGATAATCAGTCCGGGAAGAAAATCTCCCTCGCCATGAATAAGTCTGAACGCGTTTTCGTTAGGGTAGATTTTTTTTCTAATCGAATAGGCACGTTCGATCTTATTTTTAAAAAATTCAAAATCAATTGGCTCATCGTTGTGTGATAATAATCGAACAGCAATTAGTGAATGGGGATTGAAGAAACCGATTCCTAAAATTTGTTCCTGATTACTTACCAATCGAACAATATCCCCGGCAACCGGATTACCTTTGATCTCATTAATTTCGTTGCTGAAAGCCCACAGATGACCTTTTGATATCCGGTGATCTTCGTTTTTCTTTAAAATTACTGTTTCCATCTTGATGTAAGATAAGAAGGAAAGCGGGAAATTACAATACAATTATATTTTGAGGTTATTGTATGATTCCTTAGATATTCTTACCTTTGTAAAGTTGAAAAAATTGTAATTAATCGATTGATTAGATTAACCTGATGAAATTAAATCCTTCAATTTGTACAACGTGCAGTCATAGGAAAGGCAGTTTGTTTTGTTCAGTTCCTCCAGCGGTTCTTGAAAAGATGGAACGAGATAAACATGTTTTTAACTATAAGCCGGGTCAGCTAATTTTTACTGAGGGTAATCCTGCGTTTATGATCTACCATGTTTTTTCCGGCTATGTGAAGTTATCAAAATCGGGTTGGGATGGTGAAAAATTAGTAATCCGACTTCGCGGTCCGGGAGATATATTTGGTCACCGCGCGGTACTCGCCGGCGAACCATACACCGCAGATGCTATGGCGCTGGAGGAAACTACCCTGTGCGCAATTCAGAAAGAAATATTTCTTCAGGCGATTAAAGAATCACCGGAATTTGCGCTTCGTGTTATGGCGAAATTGAGTAATGACCTGCGTGCATCCGAAGAGCAGACGATGTCTATTACTCATGAGAATGTCCGTCAAAGAGTTGCCCGACTGCTGTTATTTCTTATCGAGGAGAATGAAGAAAGCCGCCGTAATCGATTGGTTATACCAAATTCATTATCGAGAGGAGAGATGGCTCAGATGATCGGCACAACGCCGGAATCGTTTTCAAGAACACTCCACAGTCTTGTTGAAAAGAATTTGATCGAGACTACACGATCGGAAATTCTGATAATAAATATCTCGGCATTGAGATCTCTGCTTCCCACCATTGATAGCAATTGATTTATTATCATCTGTTCACCGAATCCACCCTTTAGCTTTTTTAAATAGCACAGCAAATCTCCGACATTTGACTTAGCCGGTCTGATGAAAATGTCGGAGATTTTTTCTGCACGTTTTATTTGACCCCCTCTATAATCTCCCCCTCAATTGATGGGGAGATGGCTGGCTGGCATATTAAACCTCCGGTTTCTCACGTGCGACTCACCTCCAGTTTCGATGCTTCTTTGCAGGTGAGTCGCACATTATATGAAAGCACCGGAGGTTTACATTATCACATCACAGTAACTCCCTTCCAATTTGCCCAATAACTCTTCTTGATATAAATCAATTTCAAAATTGATATCTATCATTGGAACTCCTTCTCAATAGACGGAAATTATACGAAATATTTATCTACTAATAATAGTGATGATATAATTGATTGAAGAAATGGATACAGATTTTCTCGTTTCAAATATTCAGAAGATTTTTTGGGTGATGGGAGAATATCAAATCGATCTTCATACGCCAGAGAATTATCACTTCAAAAATATATCATTCACACCTTCACATTTATCTATCACAGCAAACAATTCACTAAAGGATTAATTATGAAATATTTTAATTTTTCGATTATGAGTGTTATAGTTTTGTTGATGCTCATAAACTTCAACCAAGCAGGAGCGCAGGGAGCTTCCTACTCAAATGATAACCTGCCGAGTTACGGTCAATATCTCGGCACAGGTGAGATTACCTATCCGCCAACCACGGCAAGGATGAGAGTACATGCAATTCACTATGGGCTGACGCAGGCGGCGCCGCCGGATCCCGGCATGTCGTCGACGTATTCCACGGCAGTGAGTTATATGTTGTCTGTCTCAACTGATGATGGTACAACATGGACAACTTACGATGTGCCCGGTGCGCTTTCATTCAGCGCTCAATATTCATCTGCTACAACTGATGAACGGACATTCAGCACGGAAATGCTTTCGATGGAAGTCGGTGGCTCATCGCTGGGTGGCGTAATGCTTAGAGAAAGTCCGACGCTTCAATCAACAGGCACTACAAAAATAAAAAGAGTAACCGATGCTTCTTTTAGAATCGGCAGTTTCTTTGATATTTTTACAGAGGTTAGTTTAGATGGGGGAGCCACTTGGACACGCTCGGCAACTGCATCGCGCATAAAATTGCATAACGAATCACCTTCACATATATTTGCCTCTGATAATTTTCCACCGGAAGGACAATTTTCATCTGCGGCAGGTAGTCCACCCGTTTCTTTCAGTCAGACAACTCAATTAGGAAATTTACTTGTTGCAACTAATCCATCAGTGGTATCGTTACCATCGCTCGGTTCGGCTTCCACGCAAACTCTTAGTTTGAATTTTACAAAGATAAGTTTTTCGTTTGACGGCGGAGTTACGACAAATGACTATTCAGCAACCTGCGATATGCAAGTTCATCTTTCCCATGTTGCTGATGTTGGGGATACGCGCGTCTTCGATACAGAAATGCTTTCTATGAGTCTCTCCGGCGGAACACTGCCCGGAGGCGTTATGGTTCGTGAAAGTCCATCTAAAGCATCTTTGGGTCGCACTTCGGTGAGGACGATGCCAAGCGGGTTTATGATGAGCAGTTTCTTTGATGTTTTTACAGAGGTTAGTTTAGATGGCGGAGCTACCTGGACATCGGCAAGCGAAGCGGTCTGTTTAGATTTCAGTAGCTCACCGCCGAGCGTTTCGGTTGCTTCAAATAATTTCCCACCCGATGGAATGGATTTTACACCTTCGAGTTATGGAACAACGACATTTGAAAACGGCGTGATGATTAGAAATATGGAATTACGCCGGTTTGGTATAGGTCAGACTATGCCCGAATCGCCGCTTGGTGTTCGAAGTTCTGTTAGTTCATTCTTCGATGTCTTCACGGAAGTATCATTGGATGGATTAGTATGGAGCCCGCGAAGCAATGTGTCCCCCGTATCTTTCTTTGTCACAAAACACCACAGCGACGGGACTGACGGTTTTTTTGATACCGAAATGCTCGCTTTGGATCTCCAACCTTTTGGTGGTGGCATCCTGATTAGAGAAAGTCCCACAAAGGCATCTACTGGAAGAACTACCGTAAGATTGCAAGCCGATGGAACTTTTCATGTGGATAGTTTTTTCGATATTTTTACTGAAGTCAGTTTAGATGGTGGAACCACGTGGTCGCCTTCAACCGCTCCAACTCATTTTGAATTAGCAACAGCTACACCTTCACCGAGACCTGTGATAACATCCATTTCACCGAGTTCGGGACCGGTCGGTACAATTGTTACGATAGAGGGTACAGGGTTCTCAAATATTCCGACGGAAAATTTAGTTACGCTTGGAGATAAAACTCTACCAATCAAATGGTCGGCACCGGAAGTATTAAGAATTGTAATACCGGAAGGTGCATCGACAAATGGGTTATCGGTAACGGTAAACGGATTATCATCGTTGCCTCCCGATTCGGTTTTTACGGTATTGCCAAACGTTGTGTCATATCTTCCAAATATTGGAGACCTCCAAGCATTGGATGTTCAAACCGGTGATATTGATGGTGATGGTTTAGACGAGACGATGATACTTGGGAAAAAAGATTTTAAAGGGCATGTAACACTACTCAAACGAGGTGGTGATGGTTCGCAACGAGTGTCATCCGTAATTTCTATTCCGGACTTAGATTTGGACACTGCTTTTACCGGATTGCTTTCTGCCGATTGTAACCATGATGGCGTTGTAGATTATTTGGGAGTTGTTGGAAGACAAACCCAGCAATCAAGTTTCGGTGAAAAGGTTATGATGGTACTCGAAAACGATGCGACACATCGTGGGAAAATATATCGCAGAGTACTTCTTCAGCAAGGTAGAGTGTTAAGTTCAGCGGCTCTTCACGATTTAACCGGTGATGATTCTCTGGATATTGTTTGTGCATATGGAGCCGGAGGTGGAATGCCTGCATCACTTGAGGTTGTAAAGAATATTCTTGGAGGAGGGGCTTCAACAGCGTCTTATGCTGCAACTGGAAGAACAATTCCGCTTGGAAGCGGCGATTGTGATGATCTTGATTTTTATGATATGGATAGCGATGGCGATTTAGATATTGTTGCCGCAACTGGATCTGGTATTTATATATTCCAGAATAACTCGACAGATTTTGAATTTGTCCGCACCCAGATTGTAGATGAAACACATCCATATTCAGGTGTAGCTGTTGGCGATCTTGATGGCGATGGTCATGCAGATGTTGTTGCATTAAGAAGTGATTCCGGTATTGTCAATGTATGTTTTGGTGATCCACTTGCACCCGGATCTGTTAAAGCCCCACGAGATGCTGCTTCAGGCATGGCAACAGGGAGAAGACAACATCAACCGATTAGGTTAGCCGACGTTAATGGTGATGGAACTCCTGATATCGTTTGTGCAAGCGGAGAACCGAATCAAACAGTAAGCTTATTGTTAGTTGGTGGTGCGTTGCCCGGTGGAGCAATAATTTCTGCGCGAATGAACATGGATGATTGTGATGACGATGGAAGAGATAAATTATTCGCAGTCGGTAAATTTGATGTCGACAATGATTGTGATTTCGCATTCGCAAGCTGTCGCTCAACTACACTTAGCCCTCCGTTTGTATCAAGTTCATCACCTGATAATTGTCCCGTGGGTTCTATTGTAACTATCGAAGGAGATAATTTGCAAGATGTGTCTTCGGTTCAGATTGGAGATTTCGATGCGACTTTCATTCGTGAAAGTCCAACATTATTGCATGTTACCGTTCCACTTGCCGAGCGAACATTTGCAGCGCCGCACATTCTTGAGAGAATGACAATCACTTGTCCATCCGGTGTTTGTGCCGTGCTCAAACAAATTACAGTATCACCGGTAATCGTTTCTGCGCCGCCACAAGTTGACCAATTGGATGTTAGGTTTGTTAGCAGTGGTGATGTGGATGGCGATGGTAAAGACGAGATAGTCATGCTGGGAACGAAGGGATGTTGCAGAGGGCACGTTATAATCATGAAGGCATATGATGATGGGACTCCAACCTATGGCAAAGCTGTAGCTTCTAAACCGACAGTTACATCGTTTTTCTATAGTGAGGATGAAGACTGTGATGGTTTATCCGTTGGCGATCTTAATGGCGATGGGCGTTTAGACGTTTGCGTTGCTCTAAGTTCAGTGAGTAAGGTAACTACAAATTTCGTTCTTTTATTCGGTGATTCAACCAGACCGGGAATGTTCCGTGAGAGTCCTACAAAAATTCAGAAACAATGGTTGCCTGCCAATTTCCGTTTGCGCTCTTTGGCATCTGAAATGAAAGATATAGATGGAGACGGTAAAGCTGACATCGTATTTGCGATTCAGGGTACAACAGAGGATACTCTTGTGGTTATTACCAATCCGTTATCAGAAACAGGTTTCTTCTTATCGAAAAAGGGATACGATCATTATATGGCAAAATCCGATCTGGTTCTTGTTCCTAGATCTAAATGTCCATCACCATGCTTGCCGTTTTTTGATATTTTCTTGCTTAGCAGTTCTTCCCTAGATGTTTATAGTTATGGAAGTGGCGGCGGTGCAGGCGGATCACTATCGTTGGTCAGTAGCGTCGCTTTGCGTGAATCACCAACAAGACGATCACTCGCTTGCCGTGATATGAACGGTGACGGGTTAACGGATGCGGTCATTTTGGATGATGATTCAAGTCTTGTAACGGTCTGTTTAGATCGTGGAGATGGAAGTTTCAAAATCGTTTCACCCAGAGATCCCCAGAGCGGACTTCCGACAGGGAAGCGAATGCATCTTGTCGTCGAAGATCTTGATGGTGATGGTCATCCCGATATAGCAATCGACGAGCCGGGTGTTCACTTTGCACCGGCTAAATCAGTCAGGACTATTTCAGATTTCACATACCAAAAAATTGAGTGGACTGTTTTTTATAACAGAACAAATCCACCTGATACAACTGTAAGTTTTGAAAGAAAAATGCTGTCGATGCTTGATTATGCTGTATCTGTTAATAATGTGGCAGTTTGTGATCTCGATGGCGATGGTTTTCAGGATATAGTAGTTACTGGAGCTTCTTCGTCGGTTGCGAGACCGCCCTTCATCGAATCTGTATCTACAACCCGACCGGTTGTGGGTGGAGCACTGTTTTGTTTGGGAAGAAATTTCCAATCGACAACGTCAGTCGATGTTTGCGCTCCATGCGGACCGGTTTCAAGTTTCAGTGCACTTTCAGATTCTGAGCTTACTGTTGTCTTACCGCCGGAGTTTGGCGATAAATTCTTAACAATATCAAATGCGGATGGATCAGCTGGATTAGCATCTCCAGTTACGATTCTCGCTGCTCCAGATATGTTTGTATCTCTTCCACCCGATTCATTAACTTTACCTGATTCACGGGGTGGATTTTTAAAACCGGTAAAACGTGATAAGAAGATGTTGTTCCCGAATTGGACAAATCTTCTAGAAGAAGTTGTTGTGCAAGGTGGTTTCCAACCGGGTGCAACCGAAAGCGATGCTGCAGGAGGTTTGAGAGTAGGTATTTCTCATATTTACGAAGCAACTCCGGGCAAATGGAAACCGAATAAAGATTCAGCAAAAGTACGTGCCTGGGTAGTTGTTCGTGGCTGGGATCCCAAAAAGAATCAGGGTAAAAATTGGGGCACAATTCAGAAAACATTACGCAATAAAACTTTCTTGCACACCGGTTTGGGCAGAGGATTGGACTCGACAGGTACACCTGGAAGTTTGAAGCGCAAATTTATGAAGGGCGAATTGAAGGGATTAGATCCTAAGAAAACTCCCAATCAACTTTTTGCGGAACTTGTCGCGCTAAAATTCAATATAGCTGCAAGCCAACTCGGAAAAACTCCTGTCGGATTTGGTGATCTGGAATTATCGGACGATTCAAGTATGTTTGATGGTAAATCGATCATAGAAATTTCAGAAATTGCAGACAGCGCAATGACATATTATTCAAGAGAGAATACAGTATTCATAAGTGTGGGCAACCATGGTGTCAATCCTCTTTACGAAGATTTAACCAGGACCATCAGTAAAATAAACCGTGCATTTGTAGGATCACTCGATACAGCATCGTTTTGGAATGGTAAATCGTTAACGGTTAATGGAGTTGTTGATCTTGCTACAGTTCCATTCTTGAAATTCCCCGATGGCGCTGTGGCTTTGACACAACTACGACCAACCACTACAGAAACATCTTCTGATTATGAATCGGCTTCAGATGAGCTTGATCAGATTGATGTAGCAGACATGCCTGTTGCGGCAAAGATATTCCAGAACTATCCGAATCCTTTCAACCCGACAACAACAATTTCGTTTGCTATTCGAAATAACTCGTCGGTAACTTTGAAAGTATTCAATATGCTTGGACAGGAAGTCGCTTCATTCTTCAATAATGAAGAGCTTAATGCCGGTTCTTATGAGACAGAATTTACAGCCGATAAATTAGCATCGGGAATTTATTTCTATCGACTCACAGTTGAAGAAAAAAATGCCGATGGTACAAAAGCCGGTTTGTTCACAGAAATCCATAAAATGTCTTTACTGAAATAAAAGACAACTCTCCTAAGATGAAGTCCGGCTGCCGAATCTTTTTGGTAGCCGGACTTTTTTGTATTCGGAAGAGTCAGTAATCATTTGAGTTTAGTATAAAATAATATTAGAAAGAACAATTATGTATTCACAATCTTATAAATTAGTAAAAGTATTTTCAGTACTCATCTGTTGTTCATTAGCGATTGGAGCTTTTTCCAGTCTTCACGCCCAGATGGCGGCTGTCGTCAACTCTTTGGCAGATGATATTCATTCGTATCCATACGATAATCCTGATACTCCGTTGGATGAATCAACAGATGGAATTTGCAGCGATGAGTTTGGAAGATGCACAATCAGAGCAGCTGTTGAAGAAGCTAATAATATAAATCAACCTATTCATTTAACGTTCAGCGTAAGCGGAACGATCAACTTGATGAGCGATATCGCTCCTTATGATGGTTCCTCAATTAACGGTAATAATCAGATTACTTTGACAGGTCTCGCTGCTTTAACTTTAATGAATGGCAACACAATTCAGGGACTTAAAATATCGGGAGCTATGGCTGGCATAACCGTTCAGGGCAATAATAATAATGTCGGTGTAATTGGCGGTAACTATAATGAAATTGTTAATTGCGCTAATGCTATTATGATTGGTGGTACAGGAAATAAGATATACAACAATTTTATTGGAATAACCGCTCATGATAATCTACGGCCAAATCAAGTTGGAATTCTTATCTCTGAAGGAAATAATGAAATTGGTAAAGATGCAATAGGTGCGAGCAATATTATATGCGGGAACAGTAATTCGGGAATAATAATCGGTTTTGGAACTGGAAATGTTGTCGAGGGAAATTATATCGGTACAAATATTTTAGGACAATCGGGACTTGGTAATACAATAGGAATAGCAATCAGTTCAGATAAAAATTTAATCGGTGGTTCAGGAACATTTTCTTCAAATACCATCTCCGGTAATCAGATTGGAATAGCTATCACTGCCGCTCCTCCAGATACATATGCCGATCAGAATCTAATAGTAAATAATATAATCGGTTTGTCAGCTCTTCAAGACAGTGTTATTCCTAATAATCACGGGATATCCATAACGAACGGCGTAACAAATACAAAAATTTATGATAATGTAATTGCAGGCAATACCAGCACAGGAATTGGAATATTTGCTTATGACGATATTAGTTATACAAGCGGACATCTAATTCACCGGAATAGAATTGGCGTTAATAAAAATGATGTTCAATACCCAAATGGTACCGGAATAATTTTATATGGAAATGTTGCGGATGTTATTGTCGGTACTGATGAAGTAAATAACTACATACCTAACACGATTGTAGGAAATGAAGAAACCGGGTTGGAAGTTAAATCATATTTTGGGTACTCCCCGAATGAAATAGTTTTTAGAAAAAATATTATTTACCAAAATGGTTTGGTAAACCTTTTTGTCGATTCACTTTCTAATTTAGGGTTGAAACCACCATCCGGTCTTTCTTTCAACTCAAACACGCTTTCAGGAATACATGCGTTGCCGGGTATGATAATTGATGTATATAAAGCAAATAGATTCGAGATCGCGGCATCTGCGTATGAATGGCTGGGCTCAACTTCAACAGACACAAGCGGACACTTTGCATTTACCATTAATGACCCGTCGGTTGAAGCTGTATCAGTAACAGCAACTAATCCGTTAGCGGGGATGACTTCCGGTTTTGCAAAACTTTCTTTGATTACAGGGGTTATTGATTCTAAAAACAGACCATCAGAAAATTCACTTAAACAGAACTATCCGAATCCTTTCAATCCGACGACAACAATTTCGTTTGTTATTCGAAATAACTCGTTGGTAACATTGAAAGTATTCAATATGCTTGGACAGGAAGTCGCCTCGTTCTTTAATAATGAAGAACTTAGCGCGGGTTCTTATGAGACAGAATTTACAGCCGATAAATTAGCATCAGGAATTTATTTCTATCGACTTACAGTCGAAGAAAAAAATGCCGATGGGACAAAAGCCGGTTCGTTCACAGAAATCCATAAAATGTCTTTACTGAAATAAAAGACAACTCTCCTAAAATGAAGTCCGGCTGCCGAATTTTTTCGGTAGTCGGATTTTTTGTTTACTTCCGAAGATATTCTTACATTTTCATGTCTAAATATTTTTATTCTAATAACAGGAGATAGCTATGTTCAGGAAAATAACCGTATTATTTTTAATCACTGCAATCTGCGCAGTATTTACTCAAGCCCAAACACTCGATGTAATATTGAAGAAACATTATGAAGCCCGCGGCGGATTAAAGAACATCAAAGCTGTTCAAACAATTCAGACAACAGGCAAAATTACAATGATGGGAAAAGAATATCCCACAGCTATTTACCAAAAACGCTCAGGCGGTTTTCGCTCGGATATGGTGATGGGCAAAGCTAACATTGTTCAGGCGTATGATGGTAAAATCGGTTGGCAAATTATTCCGATGGCTGGGACATTAGACCCAATTGATATGAAAGCGGAAGAATTGCAGAGCATAAAAGAACAATCCGACCTGGATGGATTTTTAATCGATTGGAAAGAAAAGAATTGTAAACTTGAGCTTGTGGGAAAAGAAAAGATCGGCGAGAAGTCGGTATTTCACATCAAGGTAATCCGGCAAGACACAACCGAACACCATATTTTCCTCGATGCGAAAACATATCTGTCCGTTCAGGAATCGGAAAAGATGAAAATGATGGGTAAGGAAACGGAAGTTGTTACCACACTCGGTGATTACAGAAAAGTCGGTAAGCTGATGATGCCATTTTCACAAGAAGTTGGGGGCGGCATGCCGCAAAAAATTAAGTTTGAGAAGATAATTTTCAATGAAGAGATTCCTGATTCGATATTTGTAAAGCCGGCAGCGAAGAATGATTTAAGGTAATTGCAACGGTTTATTTTCAAGCCCATTCTGATGAATAATCAGGGTGGGCTTTTGTGTTTAGGAGAATGGGAGGGTGGTGGAGATTTATAAAGAGTAGATTTTAGCTAGATGGGTTATGCTGTTTGTCATCTCTTGCATTCTTCATTTCGTCTATTATTAAATAAAACCTCTTTATTAAAGGATCGCATTTCACATCTGACTTCCTAATTGGACGTGCAAGATAGATATCTTCTAATGATCTACAACGACTAAGTGCTACGTAAACTTGGCCGGAGGCAAATGCCCCGGATCCCAGATCAATCAGGACATCCTCCAAGGTTTTACCTTGACTCTTATGTATGGTGACAGCCCATGCCAACATAAGCGGATACTGTCTGTATTCGCCAACCTTTTCTGCAAATATTTGATCATTCTCAAGATTATAAGAATACTTGTAAGTTTCCCAAGACACTGGTAGAACGTCACATGTCATTGTATTATGATTGGAACCTAGTTCAACTCCAATTGATTTTTCGTCAATATATCGCACAATGCCAAGTGTTCCATTTACCCACCTTCTTAGTTCATCGTTCTTTGTAAACATAACATGAGCTCCTACCTTTAATCTAAGATTAATCGGTGAAGGTAGTTTTTCTTCTTCTATATGAAAGTGACCTTTAATTTCACCCATGAAAGAATATTCTTTGTTAGATATTTTCCCCAACTCACTCATATTGATTTGGTCAGCTTTATGATTTGTACAAACAAGAGTAATATTTGGTGGATTCCCGTTTCGCTGATAACATTGTGAATTAATACTATTTAAAGTTAAGTCGAGATTTTCCCCAATCCGCAAATTGTTTAACAAAGATATAAAGGAACAATCCTCTTGTCGATAAACAGTTTGGAGTTCAATGGGAACCAATGAACTTTTATGTAAGGAAAATGAACTAAAAAAATACGGGCTTTTATAACCCATCGCATTTAGTATATTTAATTCTGGTCGTGGAACAACAGGAGGTAATTGAAACAAGTCTCCGATAAGTAACAATTGAACTCCACCGAAGGGTTTATCATTCTCTCTATTTATTCTTAGAAATTTGTCAACACTATCCATCAGATCACATCGAACCATCGAGACTTCATCAATGATAAGCAGGTCGAGTTTCTGATAAAGCTTTCTATCATATACAAATCTGATATCTTTGTTTTCATGGATCTTTGGAGGAAGCTGAAAAAAGGAATGAATTGTAACACCTCCAACATTTAGTGCAGCTACACCAGTAGGAGCTAAAACTACTAGTTTCTTCTTAAGAACAGTTCGTAGATACTGGATTAAGGTAGACTTGCCAGTGCCAGCATTTCCAGTTACGAACACTACGGGGCAATCTGCTTCGAGTAATGCTTGTATTACTTTATACTCATCAGTGATATGTATACCTTCAAGCGAATCTTTAGGACGCTGATATTGTTGATAGCTGAGGGATTCTCTGGTTGCTTGCCTATTGAGCGTTCCTATGTCAACTGGCTTAATACCTAATAATTTCTTAACTGTTTCGAAAATGCTCATAGTGATTAAATTTTAGAACCAATAGAAATATCTTATTACTTGACTATATCAAGATATATTAATTCTGGAAATAAGAAATGACATTTCATGTGAATAGAAAAAGTATTTATTGATAACTATCGTAAGATAAAATATTGAATTTGTGCAATTAGTTAGATAACAGCCTATTTCCCTTTTTTTACACGTTTCCATTCACGCTTGAGGATGGATTGTGAGAGTTTTGTGATATCATCTTGTAACGAAGAATATTTTTGTAGTTGTTCGTCGTTAGACTTAAGTACTTCCCCTTTAAGTTTGAATACTAAGTCGATAAGCTTGTTATGGTCATCTTCTATTGGATTCAAAAGAAGTTGTATTTTGTAATAAAGGAAATCCATCTTGCGGAGAGCATTTGAAAATGCTTCAGGATCTGCCGAATTTTTTGTTTTGTTGTCTGTTGCCAAGCTATTTTCAACATACGTAATTGACGCTAACTGTTGCATCTCGGAGATGGAATCACGAAGCGTATTTATCCAAGATTGACGGTTAGCTGACAAAGCAGTTGCTCGGAACTGTAACCTAGCAATAAAATATGAAAATAAAGAACCAATGATAACGCCAATAAGCGCACTAAAAGCTGTTATGAAAGATCCTGTATTACTAAACAAAGGTTTGTTGGCAATATAAACCGACAACGAATCACACATTAATTATTCCTTAAATGGCTAATTATAAATATTCACTCGCAATATTACGAAAAGCACATGCCAAAGTCAAACTTGTTTGGGACTCACCCTATAGTCCCTCTCTAAAAATAGAGAGGGACGGTTCACTCCCCTTCTCTACTTGTAGAGAAGGGGCCGGGGGATGAGTCCGCTAAGTTAAAATATCTTCCAACCTCTTCAACACACCCGTCAAATCATTATCAATTTCATCGTTCCTAAACCGTATCACATTTATCCCAAGTGAATTAATTATGTGCGTATGAAGTTCGTCGTAATCCTTTTGGTAATCATGGCTCTTGCCGTCAATTTCTAGAGCAAGTTTGTGTTCACTGCAATAGAAATCTGTTATAAAGAAAGATGGATTATGAACGTATTCAAAAAATAGCGGGTGCTGGCGAAGGAATTTCTTACCAAAGAATTTCCGGTTACGTAACACAGTCCAAAGTTTCTCCTCGCTTGGTGTTGAGCGTTTACGAAGTTCTCTGCACGCCTCAGTTGCTTTCTGATAAACGATTTTGTTCATAACATTTATTGGTATGATGCAATCCTCAATCTAAAGGATATTCCCGATAACAATGCAATCGTAATATCTATTCAGGCAAATATTACAAAAAGCTCCCGCCAAAATCAAACTTGTTTGGGACTCTATGAACTTGCAAGAAGCTTAAAAAGTCAAAATCTTATTTTATTATGAACTCAGGATTACTGCTCTTGACAACATAGAACGCATCCTCAAGAGTGTTTCTTGATCCGTTTGCATCACTCACGAATTTATCGAATGTTGCCCGTATTTGTATTTTCTCAGGTACAATAATTTTTATAGTCTGGTTCATATTTACTTTTTTCTCGAAGTGCTGTCCTGATACCGTGTAATAAAGTGTTGCAGTTTCACCGTAGTAAATGTAAGGGAAGGCGTTTACCGGGCGTTTTTCATATTTGATGGTTACCTCAACATCTTGCGGGCGGCATGCGGGTATTAATAAAATTGCAAAAAGTAAAATAAATAAGAATGATCGCATAATTGTTCTTTCAAGATGAATATGGTATTAATTATAATTGCATGATAATTTCGTAAAGTTGAATGAAAAAGTCAACTTTTCCCGTAACATCGAGTTGCCCTATAAAAAAGGTAACCGAAGGATATTGAAAAAGAAGTCGTTGCCTCATAATTTATGTAACCCAAGAAAAGGACCGATTATGATGAGCAACGGATCAAGGCAAGAGTACCTCCATGAGATACAAGAACGATA
>JACRFD010000057.1 GCA_016218025.1 Ignavibacteriales bacterium | reverse complement strand
TTGTTAGCGGAATCCGCCGAGGCGGATAGATGTTCAATTTTTGCCTGCCTGCCGAGTCTGTTGCAGAACTAAAAAATTACGATTTACTTCGTGTCCCCCTGCCGGCAGGCAGGTTCGTGAAAAAACCTTCGTGGTTCTTCGTGAAAGGATTTTTTGTTACACGAAGTTACACGAAGAAGGATCGAAGTTGCACGAAGAAAGAATTTGCGTTGTACAACACACTCTGCCGGTAGGCAAGCTTAAAAAAAGGAGGGGAAGAATTTTAAAACATTCCCTCCCCTTTGGGGAAGTTAGGAGGGGCTGTTTCCTTTCCGGCAAATGTGGAAAAGAAATAAATGTGATTAATGTATGCAGTATCTACAAAGAATAATGCGAGGAGTAAGTATCAAGTAAATTCCTGATCACTTTTTGATATTGGCTGCCGTGTTTTTTCGCAATTGATTTGAAAAATTCCACGCTAGACTTACTTAGGTTCAGCGTAATCTTAGTGGTGTCTTCCTTTAAAACTAATTCTTCGGGTTTTGGTAAAAAATCCTTAAGGATTTCAACTTTGCCGATCTTTTCATTCGTGTATTTTATTTTCTTTTTCATATATCTGTTTTCCCTTCCGCCAAAATCCGGCGCCAATAATTCTGATCCTATTATTTCGGAAGGTGAATCTAACCGTCATAATGCCTTCATTCACTTTACCGAAACAATAATATCTATTTTCTGTTGAGCTGTGCTCGATATCCTTTGCAATTATTCTGTTAGTATCGAGAAAAGCTAATTGTGCTTCTTCAAATAAAACATTGTGCTTCTTTTGATTAATCTTATTCTTCCTGCTATCCCACTCAAAAAGAATTTTTGCCATTAATTATAACTGTCTATTCACATACAAAGATACATACTTTAATATGGTTTTTCAAAAGCAGATGATGCAGTTAAAAAGGTTGAAGTCGAGACTAAAGAAGAAAACCTCGGGGAAGATAGCCGGATTGGACCTCTCGCATTAAAAGCCCATCCCGCCAAAATAATCCGTCAAAAAACTGCCGGACAAGCGGCGGGCAAGCCCCACACTTCCCAATTTACCCGCCTTTGGCGGGAGGGAAGAGCTTTTCGAAAAAGCCGGTCGAGGAATTTTTTCGATTATAATTTTAACTGTAGACGATGCAAAGTTTCCATCCCCTTTTTGACCACCCCCTTTTATTCCCCCTCCTCAAACTGAGGAGGGGGATATTTTAAATTCTTCCCCTCCTTTTTTTTTATCTCCCCTTTGGGGAGGAAAGGAGGGGCTGCTGTTTTCTTATTTCATCAACAACATCTTCTTAGCTTGTACAAAGTTCTCTGTTTGAATTTTGTAGATATATAAACCACTTGTTAGCTGTGACGCATCAAAATCGTATTGATATGAACCGGCAGGCATTTCTTTATTTATAAGCTGAGTTATTTCTTGACCTAATATGTTAAATACTTTCAAACTTACCATAGAATCTTTCGACAAATTAAATCTGATATTTGTTGTTGGATTGAATGGATTGGGAAAATTTTGATATAAGTTAAATGTTTCCGGTCTGTCATTTAGATCTCTTACATCAGTGTACATAGCTTGTCTAACTTCAACAGTTTTTGGACTTCCGCTTGCACCGGCAGCTGTAACCGTAATAGTTCCGGTACGCGCATTTCCTGTGTTTGCATTATAACTTACATTGATCGTTCCGCTATTGGTACCGCTTCCTGCGCCGGTAATTGTTATCCAGCTTGTATTAGAAACAGCGCTCCAATTAAGTGTACCGCTGCCGGTATTTGCAATGCTGAATGACGTTGTACCTGCCGGATGATTTACATTAACAAAATCCGGTGTAACCAATAAAACAGAAAGCAGTGCAAAATTTGCGACCAGAACCCTGCTTGAGTTAATAATAAATGCATAATTAGTACCGGTGGAAACAACAGTGCCTCCTTCGGTCCAGCTGACAAATTGATAACCTGAATTTGGTGTAGCTTTTACAGTAACAATCTCACCAAAACTATAAATTCCTGAACCGGTTAATGTTCCTCCTGCCGGCGGGTTAGGTGATAAAGTAACAGTATATGTTGCCGCTGTAAAGTTTGCAATTAAATTTCTGTTTGAGTTTATTATAAAAGAATAACTTAAACCGGTAGAAACAACAGTCCCGCTTTCTGTCCAGCTAACAAAATTATAACCGCTGTTTGCAGCTGCTGTAACAGTTACACTACTGCCCGGGCTGTATGTACCAGTTCCGGATTGTGTTACTATTCCGCCTGCTGCCGGTGTAGCTGATAATGTAACCGTAAACGTGTTGATCGCAAAATTAGCTGTGATGTTTTTATTGCTGTTCATCGTAACCGTCAAAGGATTAGTTGAACCGGTTGCATCTCCGCTCCAACCGGTAAATGTGTATCCGGTTGCCGGTGTTGCTGTAAGCTGTACTGTCGTTCCATGATTATAGTTTGCTTGATCCGGATTTTTTGTTACTGTTCCATTCGCTGCATTCACTGTTAATGTGTACGTGCTGATTGCAAAGTTGGCTATGATGTTTTTATTACTGTTCATCGTAACTATCAACGGGTTAGTTGAACCTGTTGCATCTCCGCCCCAACCGGTAAATGTGTATCCGGTTGCAGGTGTTGCTGTTACTGTTACACTACTGCCTGAGTTGTATGTACCCGTTCCGGATTGTGTTACTGTTCCTCCGGCTGTTGGATTTGAAGATGTTGTAACCGTGTATTGTTGTACAAAATTAGCAACTAAAGTTCTATTAGCGCTGATTGTAAAATTATAACTTGCACTTGTTGATACTACATTACTGCCTTCTGTCCAGTTTACAAAATTGTATCCGCTGTTTGGCGTTGCTGTTACTGTTACACTACTGCCTGTGTTGTATGTACCCGTTCCGGATTGTGTTACTGTTCCGCCGGCTGTTGGATTAGATGAGGTTGTAACTG
>JACRFD010000055.1 GCA_016218025.1 Ignavibacteriales bacterium | reverse complement strand
CGTTAATACGCGATGTCGCGCGCGAGAACGCAGCGACACTGATCACAGCGGACTATGTGCAGGCCCTGGTCGCAGAGGCGGAGGGCGTTTCTGTGCTTTACATACAGCAGACGCGTTCTACGTCGCCCATAAAACTTGAGGACTTTTTCGATGAAAACACGTCTTCGGTCCACCTGAAAGTTGATGTTTTACCGATGGCCAAGAAAGGCAAGCCGGGCGAGGTCAAACTTGCCCGCATACGCGACACGCCTATGAAAGAAGAGGAGATAGAAACACTGATAAAAGAAATAATGGACAGGGAGAAGCATAGCAAATTCATTCAGGGCTTTTTAGAAAGAAACAGGTAAAATGCCAAAAGAAAATCTGCTGATTTTTGACTTTGACGGAACAATTGTTGATTCTAAATTTGTTTATTATCAGGCAATGAACAGACATTTAAGCAGCTTTTTCTCTAAAAAAGAGGTTGATAAAGCCATAGATATGGGAATGACCCATAAAACAGAGGTTTTATAAACCCTATTTGCCTCCTTTATCGAATAAAAAGGAGGTAAAATAAACATGAGAAAACCAGTGAAGCGAAATATAGCATGCCTAAATGAAAAATGTAGGTTGTATGGAAAAAAGTTTAAAAGAAACATAAAAAAGAATGGATTCAGAAAAAAAGTTCAAAATTACAAGTGTACTGCTTGCGATAAACAATTTGTAGAAACTTACGGAACACCATTATACTGCAAAAAATTAAAGAAGAGAGAGATTAAAAGAATTTGTGAATTGTTTACAGAAAAACTAAGTTTTAGAGCAGTTTCGAGAGTTACTAATCATAAGCTTGACACAATAAGAAATTTAGCAGAAGATATGGCACAACACTGCAGAGAAACAACCAATTTTTTCTTAAAAGATTTAAGCTTAACACCAATTGAAGTAGATGAAATATGGACCTTTGTTAAAAAAAACAAAAAAGAATTGCCGAAGAACTTCGAACGCTCAGTTGCTATGGCGATACGTACTCTTACATAGCACTCAGAAGAAAAAGTAATTTGCATTTAGCACATGTCGTCGGTAAATGG
>JACRFD010000054.1 GCA_016218025.1 Ignavibacteriales bacterium | reverse complement strand
TAACTAATCTTAAATCCAACTCCTGTTCCTGCTGATGGCAAAATATAACCGTATCCAATCCAAGTCGCGGCATATTTAAAGGAAAAAGCAAGTTCAGGAGAAACTTGATAACCAATTCCAATATTATACACTTCTAACAAATTAATTATCTGTCTGAGTGAATTAATCGTCCTACGTAAATCCAACATAATAAATATCAAGAGAGAAATCCTTTTGATAATTGGGGAGAAAATAATTAAGGTCAACCGGATAAGCGAAAAAGTACAAAACAAAAAAGTGTATCATTTTCCCCCTAAAGGTTTTAAGGAATCATTACTGCATCAGACACATTCTTGTAAATAAATAATCTTTGTTTCAAAATATCTTTACTCCTCCCAGCTTATAATCAAATGTAAATTACTTTACAACAAGCATCAAGAATCAAGAATCAAGAATCAAGAATCAAGCATCAAGCATCAAGATTTAAATTGATCTCCTATTTCATAAAAACAATAAAGGCCGCACTGATTTTCGTATCTGTTCACCACAACAAGGAGAAAACCAATTACGGCCTTTAATATTGCCGAATTATTCGTTATCGGATTTTAGATATCTTATAATCCTGATAACTTTTGTTGTAAAGAGCGCTATAAAAAGTAGCATTGCACCTAATAATATTATTCCGTTCATAGTACTCCTCCTTTATTTTATTGTTACTATAAAGGAAAAACTTTAATCCATAATCTTTCTTAAGAATGAAGAACTGTCTTCTTCATCTCTATTCTTATTACTGTAATAATCGTTCTCTGTATAATCATTTTTTTCTGCTTTAAATCCGGTTTCCAATCCGCTTTGATCAAACAGATCCATACTTGATTTCTTTACTCTAAGGATCGTAGGAACATTCAGATCATCACTATTTTCTAATTCCATCGCGCCGCGTCTGGTTGGAAAACCGCCCAAACCTACAACTTTTTTCTCTTCACGTTTTCTTTCTGCTTTTTCTGTTTTCAAATTGCTAATAGGATTTGCGCTTGCCTTTGCTTCAAATCCGGTTGCAATAACTGTGTAAGAAACATATTCATTCATCTGATCTTTAATAACAGTTCCGAAGATTACATTTGCTTCTTCTCCGGCAGCTTCAAAGATCACATTATTTCCGGCTTCTACTTCCTGCATTGTCATATTAGTTGGTCCGGTAACGTTTAGAAGAATATTCTTTGCACCTTTAATAGAAATACCTTCAAGCAGCGGTGATGAAATTGCTTTTTGTGCGGCTTCTACCGAACGATTTTCTCCAGTTGAAATTCCGCATCCCATTAATGCTTGTCCGCTGTCTCTCATTACCGTTCTTACATCAGCGAAATCAACATTAATAATTCCTTTCACTGTAATGATATCTGCAATACCGCGTGTAGCTTCAAAAAGAATTTCGTTCGGTTTGTTGAAAGCAGCTTTTGCAGCCGTAGCTGTATCTATAATACTTAATATTCTGCTGTTAGGTACAACAATCAAACTATCTACTAATTGACGCAGTTCATTAATTCCTTCATCTGCATTTTTCATTCGTTGTTTACCTTCCCATGTGAAAGGTTTTGTAACAATACCGATTACAAGTGCACCAAGACTTTTAGCAATAGATGCAACAATAGGAGCTGCCCCTGTTCCAGTTCCGCCGCCCATTCCCGAAGTAACAAAAACCATGTCGCTTCCTTCAAGCATGCGGGTGATCTTATCCCGATCTTCTTCAGCTGCTTTTCTTCCTACATTAGGATCTGCGCCTGCTCCAAGTCCGCGCGTTACATTTGTTCCGATTTGAATTTTATGAGTAGCCAAACTCTCTTCAAGAACTTGAGCGTCTGTATTTACAGCAATGAATTCAACGCCGATTAAGCCGCGTTCGATCATGCTGTCAATTGCGTTGCAACCGCCTCCGCCTACACCAACTACTTTTAATTGTGCAGACATTGGTCTTTGTGTTTCAAGAGTGAAGAATCGGGGTCTCTTTTCCATTGTGGACATAACTCCTCCTTGTTGTGGTATTTTATTTATAGTTTATCAAAAAATTCTTGTAATCTTTTGAATAGTTTGATCACATTTAATTTATGTTCTGAGCCACTTGCTTTTACTGTAGTAAACTGCTCTGAAAATGGTCTTCCCGGTATACCTCTAATTAATCCTGCAACAGTTGCAAATTCAGGACTTTCAACTTCATTCGATAATCCTGAACCAAGATCAAGAGGAACACCGATTCGAGCAGGCATACCAAAAACTTCTTCGGCTAATTCCGTGCATCCTTTTAGTAAAGATCCGCCGCCGGTAAGTACAACACCCGCTTTAATTTTATTTTTGAATCCGGCTTGACGGATTTCATTATCAATTAAAGCGAATAATTCTTTCATGCGGACACTGATTATTTGAGTAAGTAGTGATAAAGGAATTTTTACGTTTCCTCTTCCGCCAACACCTTTAATAAAAATATCTTCATCTTTAATGATTGCATGTTCGGTTGCATAGCCATATTCTTTTTTAAGTTTCTCGGCATCTGCAGTTACAATACCTAAAGTCTCGCGCACATCATTCGTAACCTGATTACCGGCAACGCCAATAACTTTTGTGTGTTTAATTGCTTTACGATGAAAAACTGCTATATCAGTAGTGCCTCCGCCGATATCAATCAACAGCACACCTAAATCTTTTTCGTTTTCATCAAGCACAGCAAAACTTGATGCAATCGGCTGAAGTACATAATCTTTTACAGTAAACCCTGCACGTTCAACGGATTTTTTTATGTTTTGAATAGCAGGTATTGAAGCGAGAACAACATGATTTACAGCTTCCAAACGTGAACCGCACATACCGATCGGATCATCAATTCCGCCCTGATGATCAACTGAAAATTCTTCAGGAATTATGTGAAGTATTTGGCGATCGGAAGGAATGCGAATAGTTTGAACATCAGCGCGTAAGCGATCTAAATCATGTTCTGTTATTTCTCGTTCCGGATTATTAATTGTTACATAATTTCTATGGCGTAAACTCGTTATATGCTCACCGGCAACTCCAACATTTAATTCTTTCACGGTTAGTCCTGCTCTATTCGAAGCAATCTGCATTGCTTCTGCAATTGCGTCAGCAGTCTTGGATATATTTGCAACTAATCCTCTATTCAATCCTTCCGAAGGAGCGACGCCAAATCCTAGTATATTCAGATTATTGTCTACCTGTTCGGCAATTACCGCACAAACTTTTGTTGTTCCAAGATCAAGTCCTGCTATTACATTTTTTTTCATGATTTCTTTTGGCCCTCCTCGCTATTCTGTTCTGTAATACCGAGATATACGTGTCCGCCGTAGCGCAAATCCACATACTCCATGTAATTATTTATTTCCTTTCCTTTCAAATACGTCCAGAAATTATTGAAGTAGATTACTTTTCTAATTTCACTTCCTCTGCCAATAATTACCGGATAATTCAAACTCGAGAAATAGAGAACGACATCGTTCCCATTCTGCATATCAATTGATGATAAGCTGTCATACAGCTCCGGATTTAACAATTTTACCGTAGTTATTATTTTCGATGCTAATACGATGTCGTTAATATTTCTTAGAGAAGATAAAATTTTCATTCTATCGCCAAGAACCGGATTGGAAATTATCGGGTAATCAATCTTCTTTGTCTGAGGAAATACAGGAAGTATTTGAAGATTTTCTGTTATGATGTATTGATTAGTACTGTCTAATAATATTGAGTCAAATGTTTTTTCTATAATTTTTACAGAAACTTTGCTGTTGCCGTCATAACGTACTTCTGCTTGTTGAACGTAAGGATGTTTTTCAATCCTATCTTTTATGATTTGAAGTGTCAGCTTTTCATAATTATTCTTATCGAG
>JACRFD010000056.1 GCA_016218025.1 Ignavibacteriales bacterium | reverse complement strand
CCGACAATCAAAGACATTTCAATTTCAGGTGATGATGAGAGATTTATTCATCAAACAATCAAGAAAGTTACGCTTGATTTGGAAGGAATGAATTTCAACACCGCGATTTCACAGATGATGATATTCGTTAATGAGTTTTTAAACCGTGATGTGAAGCCAAAATGTATGATGGAAACGTTTGTTTTACTTCTTTCACCATTTGCGCCGCATATTGCTGAAGAACTATGGCAAAAATTGGGACATACCTCATCTCTCGCGTATGAAAAATGGCCCCGGTATGATGATTCAAAAACTGAGGTAAAAACTATAGAACTTGTTGTTCAGGTAAACGGAAAATTAAGGGCTAAGATACAAGTAGGTAAAGACTTAGACGAGGAGCAACTTAAAATAATTGCTTTGCAGGATGAGAATGTAGTTCGTAACATCGAGGGGAAAGAGATCATAAAAATTGTGGTTGTTAAAAATAAGTTGGTCAGTATTGTGGTGAAGTAAATGGAATATTCTGATTCAAAAAATCAGGTTATGACTATTCAAGAAATTCTAGACCGGATGAATGATGAAACATCTTTGGAGGCAGGTAATTTTATTATTAATAATCATACCAAAAATATAAGCTGGATTTCAATCATATTTATTTTCTTCAGAACTTTCGCATATCATTATATTTATAAATTGCAGATTTTAAAAGGTGTGGATGGACTGATATTATCCCGGCTTGCTGCAATTAAAGAAATGGTTACGAAAATGAAAGTGTGGGAATATCAGATGAGAGGAAAATCTCCGGGTTCAAAGCTTCCTCCCGTTTCGGAAGAAGAAATTTTGATTATTAAAAAAAGATACTCCGGTTGAGATGTCAAATTTGTCCTCTAAAATATCTGTAATAATAATTACACATAATGAGGAATCAAACATTGAAGAATGTTTGAAATCGATAAATTGGATTGATGAAATTATAATCGTTGATTCACAGAGTACTGATAAAACAGTCAGTCTTGCCCAAAATTATACAAAGAATATTTTTATTAAAGAGTGGCTCGGCTATTCTGCGGCGAAAAATTTTGCATTGCAGCAATGCAAATACGATTGGGTTTTGTGGCTTGATGCTGACGAGAGGATAACTCCTGAACTGGCTGAAGAAATAAAGGAAATTATAAATATTCAGAATAATAATTATTCCGGATATGAAGTTGCCCGTCGGGCTTATTTCTTAGGTAAGTGGATAAAACATTGCGGATGGTACCCGGGTTATGTTACGCGATTATTTAAGAAGGAGAATGTAAAATTTGATGACTCCGCAGTACATGAAAAAATTATCATCAATGGTGAAATTTCCAGATTAAAAAACGACTTGCTTCACTTCACCGATGATAATCTCTATCATTACCTGCATAAATTTAACAGATATACATCACTTGCTGTGGAAGACTTGACACGTTCACGGAAAATATTTTCCATCTATGATATAATTGTGCGCCCGACGTTTTTATTTTTTAAAATGTATTTTATCCGTAAAGGGTTTCTCGATGGAATGCACGGATTTATTCTTTCGCTCCTCTCGGCTTCATATGTATTTGTCAAATATGCTAAACTCGCCGAGAGAAAAAAATAATAAAATAAGCTCCTGCCTCTAAATATTCTTATCAATTAAAATATTCGTTCAAACTATACATTTTCCATAAATTTTGTTATCTTAAAAAAGCATATCATTGAAAATAAATCAATATGGTTAGATTATGATACTTGTAATGGATAAATCTGCTACCGAGGCAGATGTAAAAAAAGTTGTTCTATTAATTGAAGAACTCGGATTTCAACCTCATATCTCGAAAGGGTCGGAGCGAACTATCATTGGCGTGATAGGAGATGAACGACAGATTAAACGTGAACAGTTATCGCTGTTGCCGCACGTCGAAAATGTTATACCTATTCTGAAACCATACAAACTTGCAAGCAGGGATTTTAAACAATCGAACACAATAGTTGATGTAGCAGGTATAAAAATAGGAGGTCCTTCTGTTGTAATTATTGCAGGACCATGCTCGGTTGAGAGCGAAGATCAAATTCTTCAAACAGCAGAGGCAGTGAAAAAGAGCGGAGCTAAATTGTTGCGTGGCGGTGCCTACAAACCGCGAACAAGTCCGTACACTTTCCAGGGTATGGGTGAAGATGGTTTGAAGTTGTTGGCAAAGACACGTGAGAAAACCGGACTTGGGATTGTAACTGAGGTTATGGATGTTTCTGATGTGGATTTAATGGCAGATTATGCCGATATGATTCAGGTGGGAGCACGTAATATGCAGAACACAAAATTATTGAAACGGCTGGCGCAAGTTAAGAAACCTGTTCTCTTGAAGAGGAATTTTTCTGCAAACCTTGGTGAGTTTTTGATGAGTGCAGAATATCTCCTCTCTGGAGGGAACGATCAGGTTGTTTTGTGCGAGAGGGGTATTCGGACTTTTGTAGAATACACACGAAACACGCTCGATCTTAATATCATTCCGGCGGTGAAGCAGCTTTCACATCTGCCGATAATTGTAGATCCAAGTCATGGTACCGGCAGATACGATTTTGTTATACCGATGAGCCGTGCTGCAATTGCATCAGGAGCCGATGGATTGCTTATAGAAGTTCATCCCGATCCTGCGAAGGCATTTTCCGATGGCGAGCAATCGTTAACACCGGGTTTGTTCAAACAATTAATGGATGAATTAAAAACAATCACTAATGCCATGGGGCGGAGTTTATAGATCCGGAATATCGGTTTGAGGATACTTGAATCGATTTGGGTCTTTTTCAAAATTGTTTTTAGGGAAGTTTTGTTTTATTTCATACTCCTTATTATCTTCATTCCAGATGGAAATTAAAATTAACAATGAACAAAAAGTTGAATCTCAATGGTCGATATTGAAATTGATCGAGTGGAGTACAAATTATCTTATCCAAAAAGGTATCGATGAGGCTCGTCTGAATACAGAACTGATGCTCGGTCATGTTCTCAACCTTAAGAGGATTGAGTTATATCTGCATTACGACATGATTCTTTCCGAGACTGAATTATCACATTTTAAAAATCTATTTAAAAAAAGGTTGACTAAAGAACCGCTTCAATATATCCTGGGATATACAGAATTTATGGGTATACGCATCAATGTTACTCCGGCTGTTTTGATTCCCCGTCCTGAAACTGAGATATTAGTTGAAGCAATAATAAAAAAACTTAAATCTTCTAAAAAATCAAACAATAAAATATTTGAGATCGGAACAGGATCGGGCTGTATCGCTGTAAGTTTGGCTAAGTATCTCCCTGATATTTCCATAACTGCCATAGATAAAAGTACATCAGCACTTGAAGTTGCGAAGCAAAATGCATCCGATTCAAATGTAAATAATAAAATAAAATTTATAGAAAGCGATTTTCTGTCTCAAAATTATGATTCGCCTGGCGGGTTGTATGATGTAATTGTTTCGAATCCGCCATATATTCATCAGGATGAAATAGATTCACTGGAAGCTGAAGTAAAAAATTTCGAGCCCGAAAATGCATACACCGATCACTCCGACGGCTTGACATTTTACAAAGCGATCTCCCTGAACGGAAAAAATATGTTAATCAACGGCGGATTAATTTTTGTTGAGGTCGGTTATAACCAAGGTCAAACGGTAAAAAATATTTTTCAAAGTGATGGTTACCGTAATATTAAATTGATCAACGATTACAATGGCATCGGCCGGGTTGTTATTGCAGAAAAGGAATAAACAATGCGTGCACTAATACAGCGGGTTAAAGAATCGAGCGTAACAATTGGAGGAGCTACCAAAGGGAAAATCGAAAAAGGAATGTTGATATTGTTAGGTGTTACTCATGCCGATACAAATGAATCAGCCGGATATTTAGCAAAAAAAGTGGCAGATCTAAGAATATTCGAAGATGCGCAGGAAAAAATTAATTTATCCGTGAAAGATATTGCCGGTGCGGTTTTGGTGATATCACAGTTCACACTTTATGCCGATACCCGGCGAGGCAACCGACCGAGCTTTACCGATGCAGCACAACCGGAAAAAGCTGAATTGTTGTATAACGAATTCGTCGAATCGCTTCGTCATGAGATTGGCAGGGATAAAGTTCAAACCGGTGTATTCCGCGCGATGATGGAAGTGAGTCTTATCAACGACGGACCGGTAACAATTATGCTTGAGAGCAAATAATCTGAAAATGAAAGGAAGGAAAATGATTTCAAAAATGTTGATGTTCCTTTTTCTGATTCAATCTACTGGGTTTTCGCAACTCAAATCGCTTCAATCTATGTCGAGCAATTATTTCAGAATTCAATATGAAAAAACACTTCCCAGCGAGGAGGTAAGAAGTCTGACGTTGGATGCCGACAAAATATATGAACGATACAGGACAAAATTCGGTTATGGATTTTACGGAAAGAAAAATCTGATTATTCTTGCAACCTCCGGAAGATTCAGATACGAGTCGGGCTCGAAGATATTCGACGATGGTGATTTTAAAAACGATAACCTTTATATTGTTCTGCGGTTGAATAAAGATCAGAATGAAAATCTGAAGAATGTTTTAAGCAGAGTGATTTCACGCGCATTACTCGATCAACTTCCAACATGTCCCCCATGGTTTGCCGAAGCTTATTCATTATATGCAGGAGATGCAATAGAAAAATTCGGGAAGCCGGTTCAGCTAAATATTTCTTCACTTGCCGATTTAGGTGAGGATTATGCCCGGTCTTCCGACAAACGGGGATTGAAAGATCTGTATGCCAAATTGGGAAGTACAATTGAACACTTCATCAACAAATATGGAGAAAATAAAGTAGATGTTGTGGTAAAGAATCTGCGTGAAGGTAAATTGTTCGAGAAAGTAGTTCCTGCTATTTTCAATGAGAGTATGGATGATATAGAAAGAAGCTGGATCAGGGATTTAAAAAATCCGGAATAATTTAAATGCTGCCACCACATGTAATACTTATTTTTTTAGATGGAGTTGGAGTTGGAAATAAAAATCCAGAAGTAAACCCGTTTTTCAAAGCGCAACTTCCAAATTTTAAAAAATGTTGTAACGGGATAATACCATCGAAAAAAAAGAATGAATACCATGGAGTAAATTCTGCATTCATATCAATTAATGCCAATATGGGAATTGGCGGATTGCCTCAAAGCGGCACTGGTCAATCGGCACTGTTAACGGGTGTAAATTGTGCTAAGCTGGTAGGGAAACATTTCGGTCCTTATTTGTTCTCCTCCTTAAAGCCGGTGGTGGAAGAGAATAATATTTTTACAAGATTGAAATTACGCGGTTATAAAAGTTGTTATGTTAATGCATTTCCACAGCAATATTTCGAATATATAACTAAGCATAAGAGAGATGCAGCAATATCATACGCATGGCGATCAACAGGAGAACAATTAAAAAACGCCGAGGCATTATTAAATGGTACCGCATTATCGGCTGACATTACGAATGATAGATGGCCATCACTCGGATATCCTGATATTCCACAGATATCAGTCGAACAAGCTGCAAAACGCATCGTGAGGATTGCAGAAAAATGTAATTTTGTTCTGTTTGAATATTTTTACACCGATCATGCTGGTCATAGTCAATCAATGACTCAAGCTGTTGATATTTTAGAAAAAATCGATTCATTCATTGGAAATATAATTCAATTAATGGATGATAAAAAGATGCTGCTTATTATTACCAGTGATCATGGTAATATAGAAGACCTTTCCATAAAAAGTCACACGAGGAATAAGATACCTTTCATTGCATTCGGTAATAAACACGAATTGATTATAAAAAAAGTTAAATTAATAACCGATATAACACCTGCAATTTTAGAAATGTTTATGTAATAACAAGGAGGATAGGAGGGAATGCTTAGTTACAGACCGGTTGTTAAAGTATTGCTGCCGTTTGCTGCCGGCATCACCCTGTCGTCATACCTTTCTGTCTCCTTTGAAATACTTTTCTTAATAACTGGTTTACTGTTATTACTTTTAACACTAGCGTATTGCTTCAAATACCTGAACGCTTTAAGAATTATCTTACTTATGTTACTTCTTGTCGATTTTGGTATTATCAAGATGAAATACGACTCGGAACATCTATCAAAAGACGATATTACAAATTATCTTTCCATCGGTAAAAGCGTTTCGGTAAAAGGAATAATTGTTGAACTGCCTAAAAAGAGCTCCCAATCGGTTAGGTTTATTTTAAGATCAGATTCTATTCTGATAAATGGTGTTTTAAAAAATATCGAAGGTGATCTGTATGTTTCAATCGGTACGGCAAACATTTCCGATTCCATCATTCAGCGTCTTAAATATGGTGTAAGATTGAATTTGAGAGGAAAATTATCTGAAATCCGTACTGCAAGAAATCCGGGAGAATTCGATATGAGATATTATTTAAGCTTGCTGAATATTCATTCGAGATTACTTCCTGATAAAATTGATTCTTCTTCTTTTATTGGGGTAGATAGAAATAAATACATGACGATATTTGTTTACCCTGCACGTGAAAAGACAACAGAAATAATCGATAATTTAATTGGGGGTGAGGAGGGAAAATTCCTCAAGGGCTTGGTGGTTGGAGAGCGGAGCGAGATATCGACGGAGGTTAAAACATCATTCATAAATTCCGGTGTTATGCATATTCTTGCAGTTTCTGGTTTACATGTAGCTATCGTTGTTCTGATCTTGGTCGCATTTTTAAAAAGTCTTCGCATCAACGAAAAATTTGTAATAATATTAACCATTCTGTTATTGATTTACTATAACTTTCTAACAGGAAGTTCTCCTTCGGTAAGCCGATCGGTAATAATGGCAATTGTCTTCTTAACCGGCAAAATGCTGGAATACAAAACCGATATGTATAACACAATTGCAGTATCTGCACTTATTTTGTTACTGATAGATGCAAAGCAGTTATATCAACCTGGTTTTCAATTGTCGTATTCAGCTGTAATATCGATTGTTTATTTGTATCCCCAAATAATAAAATTGAAAAAGTTATTTCCAGATAAATTTATCACAAACCGTTTAGTTGATTTAATATTTTCTGCATTTGCAGTTTCAATTGCCGCAGGAGTGGGGACGTTGCCTTTTACCTCAATTTATTTCGGGAAATTTTCGGTAATAGGATTTGTTGCGAATATTGTTGTTGTCCCGCTCTCGAATATTATTCTTGCACTGGGAATGCTCTCTGTTGCTGTTTCATTCATTTCGATGTCGATAGCATCCTTTTATGCTGAAACAACAATATTGCTTACTTCAATAATGCTCAAACTTGTTGAGTGGTTCGGCAGCATAGGATTTGCGTCAATTAATATCCGTTTAACGATTATTGAAGCAATTTTATTCTATATCGCTGTTGGAATAGTAATAAATGTTTTTCGGAAAGAAAGAAGAGTAATATCAGTAATTGCTGCACTTATTTTAATTAATTTTATTCTCTACTATTATTTTATTTTTTCCCACTCGAAGCAAACAGTACGATTGACGATGTTAGACGTGGGACAGGGAGATGCCATATTGATTGAATTACCAGATCAATCAAATATTTTAATTGATGCAGGACCAAGAACCTTCCAAACCGATGCAGGTACTAGATTTGTTCTGCCGTATCTGAATTATTGCAATATCAATCATCTCGATCGTCTCGTTATAACTCATCCGGATGCAGATCATCTTGGAGGAGTGCCTTCAGTCCTACGGCAGATTCCAGTGAATGAGGTTTGGCAAACCGGATTTAAAGGTGAATCTAAACTTTCTAAAGAATATCTAAGTGTGGTGGATTCACTTCATATAAAAAAGAAAATTATATCATCCGGAGAATTGTTTGATTATAACTCTGTAAAAATTTATATATTATCTCCTTCCGAGACTGAATTAAAAAATATGAACGTGAACAATTCTTCAATTGTAATGAAAATTCAATATGGGATAACTGAATTATTGTTGATGGGAGATGCGGAGAGGGAGATCGATGATAAAATCACGAAACGATATTCCGGTTGGCTGAAAAGTGGATTACTGAAAGTATCACATCACGGCAGCATTACAGGTACAACAGAGCAGTTAATTGATGCTGTTTCGCCAACTATGGCAATTATATCGGTCGGAATTAATAACAAATTTTCTCATCCATCGGAAGAGGTTTTAAAAAGACTGGAAAAGAAGAAAATCATTATTAAAAGAACCGATAATGAAAATGCCGTAATCGTTGAATCTGATGGTGAAAAGATAGATGTGATAAATTGGAAGTAAGAAAGTAAGAGGCTTGCATTTTATTGAAATATTTAAAACATTAAAAAGAGATATTAAGAAAAAATTAGAAATTATGATAGAAATTAAAAGTTTATCCAAGCGATTTGGTAATTTTACAGCAGTATCCGATTTAAACATCAATATCGGTGCAGGTGAGTTTTATGGTTTTCTTGGACCAAATGGTGCGGGTAAAACTACAACCATAAAAATGATGACAGGTTTGTTCTCGCCCACTTCTGGCTCAATAAAAATATGCGGTTATGATATCAGCCGAAATCCACTCGAGGCAAAATCAACAGTGGGTTACATCCCCGACCAGCCTTTCTTATATGAAAAATTGACGGGAAGAGAATTTTTGTTCTTCAGCGCCGGACTTTATAAGGTGGACCATGATCTTACGACAAGAAGAATTGAAGAAATGCTTTACATTTTTGAAATTGGAGCATGGATCGATCAACGGACAGAAAATTATTCACAAGGCATGCGGCAAAGAATTGCAATAGCAGCAGCTCTGCTGCATAATCCGAAAGTTTTAATAATAGATGAACCGATGGTAGGACTTGACCCGAGAAGTGCACATATCATTAAAAATATTTTCAAAACAAGATCGGAAGAAGGGGTTACAGTTTTTATGTCGACTCACAGTTTGCCGGTTGCCGAAGAATTGTGCAACCGGATAGGAATTGTGAAAGATGGAAGACTAATATTCGATGGTCCAACGTCGGATATTTTGAATGCAGAAAAAGGAAAAGACGGAAAATTTGAGTCTGTATTTTTAGAGCTAACTAAATGAATCTGTTTTATCATATCGGCTATTTTAAATTAAGGTCGTTGCTGAAAATATCTTTCGATTGGAAGTTCAGCATTATTCTAAAAAACCTTGCCTCGTTGGTCATATTCGGTGGCTTTGCCATCGGTGCATATTATGCCACACGATTGGGTACAGATTATCTGCTTGATACGGCAAAACTTGGTTCTTTTCTTCTGCATCGCTTTCTATCGATGCTGCTTTTCGTTTATTTCGTTTCGATTAATGTGGGAAATATCATTGTCTCGTATGCAACTTTTTACCGTTCGCCCGAAATGCAATACTATCTCACAAAGCCGGTATCGCACACACAATTGTTTTTATTGAAGTTCATCGATAATTTCTTCTACAGCTCATCGGCATTCTTTCTTATCGCATTTGCAGTTCTTTTAGGTTACGGATCACATTTTGGAATGGGGTGGATCTTTTATTTTGAAACCCTTTTCTTTATGCTTATACCATTCATGCTGATATCAGGATGTTTGGCAGTTATTATTGTTTTATTTCTCGTCCGGTATGCCGCCAGAATCGGAATAAAAAAATTAATCTTACTGCTCACAATCTTATATCTCACGTTTCTTACAGGATATTTTTCTGTAACAAGTCCTTTAAAACTTGTTGCCCGGATATTACAACACTATCCTAATCTCGATCAATACTTCGGATATCTCGATCCACCGGTTACAAAATATTTACCCAATTATTGGATCGCTGAGTCGCTCTATTGGACAATGAGAGGAGAAGTATCTTACGCCTTATCGTATAAGTTGTTATTGATTGGAGCGACAATATTGATTTTCGGTTTAATGATTTATACAGGGAGAAAATTATTCTATGAAAGCTGGCTTTCCTCACTGGAATTTGGACGAAACGAACTGAAGAACCAGAAGCGATCGTTATTTCTATCGTTCGAGAGAAAACCTGTATTTAATATTCAACTAAGTGTGATGTTAAAAAAAGAATATTATCAATTCATACGCGAACCGAGTCAGTGGGTACATTTTGGAATAATATCATTACTAGTTATTCTTTTTTTGACAAGCATATCTCACATCAATCTGAAACAGAATATGCCGTTTCTTCAAACGGTGTCATACATGGTTGTATTGATGTTTAATGCTTTTTTAATAATTTCAATTGCACTCAGGTTTGTATTTCCCAGTTTGAGCATAGAAGGAAAAAATTTCTGGAGTGTGTTCAGTTCGCCGTTAAAACGGAGTAAAATATTTTGGTTGAAATATTTAATCTGGTTTATTCCGATTATCATCTTAAGTGAAATGTTAGTTATCTTTTCTCACAGATCGTTAATTCAATACCCAAACATTTTACTCTCTGCTTCATTGTTAATGGCTTCGGTAGCATTTGTGGGTGTCGGCATGAATCTCGGTATGGGATCGTATTTCGTCAACTATAGAGAAAATAACCCGATCAGAGCTGCTTCATCTCAAAGTGCAACGTTGATATTTTTTGCCTGCATCGTGTATCTGACAATTCTTGTCTCCACAACATTTATTCCGTTCAATGGTTTTTTCGGGTATATCCTGAAAAATTTATCGTTTAAAAATGAGATGTTATATATTGCGGTCGGTATATTCACATTATTTTCATTCACAATCGGTTCAATATTCTTGATGATCGGAATACGGTCAATGAAGCGGGATTACTAATTTTATTTTTCTTTCTTTTTTTGTAAGTTCTTTACATTATGAAAATCACCAGATCAATAATAATAGCGGTTCTTTTTCTTTTATTACATTCATTTATTCCGGCACAAGAAATTTTTAAGTATGATGCTGGTGTTGAGAAGTATTTTTTATCCGGCATAAAATATTATGAAAATAGTGATTATCAAAATTCATTTTCTGTTTTCGATTCACTGATGATCAAGAAGCCGGTAAATCAACGGACTACCGCATCTTACCTGATGGCAGCAAAATCGCTCTATAAAATGAAAAAATATAAAGCGGCGATAATATTGTTGAATGAATTATTGAAAAATTATCCTGCTACGACTTACAGGGGAGATGCTCTCTTGAATATCGGAATAAATTATTTATTCATCCAGAGAAATATTGAATCGGCATTTGTCTTACGCGATTGCATAGAAAACGGTGATAGTGCCTCATCGTTGAACGCTGAAAGATTATTGGATGAAATTTCAGCTAAATATCTGACACAGAACGACATCGAGCGTTTGTTACCCGATTCGAAATCGGTGCATGTAAAAGATTTCCTGAAATTGAAATCAGCTCAGAAATATTATTATTCAGGTGATCCGAATAGTACTTTAAAAATTATTGATCCGATATTAAATCGCCAGCAGAAAAGTGATTATGAAACAAGTTTTATAAGTTTAAAATCTCAACTGCAGTCCGGCAGGAATATCAAGATAGCAGTTCTTCTACCACTATCTCAGCAAATGAATGCAGGCAGTTCTTCGGAATTAATTTCAACCGAAATGATCGAAGGAATGAATTATGCAGTTAAAAGATATCGGGATAGTAAGATAAGCAGTCGTCCTGTGATGCTCGAGATTATGGATACAGAGAGAAAAATATCAAATGCTATCAAACTTGTAAGAGATGCCGCATCTGATGATGACGTCGTTGCAATTATCGGCTCACTCACAAGCGACGAAACGGGGCTAATGGCAGATGAAGCAGTGCGTAGGAAAATACCTTTGATTGCACCGACTGCAACCGCAGTTGGAATTGCTGAAAAAGGTAAATATATATTTCAAGCCAATCCCGATTTTACGGTTCGCGGGAAATTGCTTGCCCGTTATGCTGTTGGAAGTATGAAATTAACAACATTCGGAATAATTTCATCGAATGATATTGTCGGGAAAAATATTTCGGAATATTTTAAGAAAGAAGCAGAGAGATTGGGCGGAAAGGTAATAGATATTCAATATTACACCAAAGGTTCAACAGACCTGAGTGAACAATTTTATAATTTGCGCAAAAGCGGACTCAACCTTTCCGGGAAAAAAGTAAATGAGGAGAATCTTGACATTCCGGTTACATCAATAGATGGATTGTTATTGGCAATCTCGGATCCGGAAGAAATTGGTGTACTGGCATCCCAAATAAATTATTTTAATATCAGAACACGTTTGCTCGGCAGCAACGAATGGTATGTACCGGGGCAACTCGAAGCAAATAAGCGATATATAAATGGAATTACTTTTCTGACAGATTCTTACATAGATGTTAACGACAGTGAGTATAAAGATTTTGAAAGAAAATTTATATTCGAAATGAAAAAAACGCCGTTGCGTTATTCTGTCATCGGTTATGATCTCTGTAATATCTTGCTGGAACAAATTGCCAGCGGAAATACAACCCGAGAACAGATTGCAAAGTCGCTTCAGATCTTGAAAAAATATAAAGGGATGCAGCGGTTGATTTCGTTTGGGGCGGCACGGGTGAACTCTGAAATGAATATTCTGAATTTTGAGAACGGAGAAATCAAGAAGGTAACGGAAATATCATTGGATGATTAATAAAATTCTAAGGAGGATGAGATGTTAAAAATCAAACAAAAAGTCAGTGAGCCATCTGCATATCACCAAAAAATTTCAGATTGGCCCCTTGGTGATAGGCCCCGCGAAAAATTAATTAAATATGGAGCTGATACACTCACAGAAGCTGAGTTGATAGCGATTTTGCTGAGAACCGGTGCCGGGAAGATTACGGCAGTTGATATTGGGAAATTGCTGATCAAAGAATTTATATCATTAGACCGACTTGCCAAGAAATCTTATTCAGAATTACAAAGCTTCAAAGGGGTTGGACCTGCAAAAGCAATTTCTTTGTGTGCTGCTTTTGAATTGGGAAGAAGAGCTGCTGTTGAACAAAAAAAGGAAAGAAAAACTATCTCGACACCCGAGGATGTAGTTTCAATCTACCTACCTGGTTTAAGAGATGCTCAGCAAGAAATTTTTAAGGTATTGTTCTTAGATAGTGCAAATCATCTTTTAGGAGATAGATTAATAACTACCGGAATTCTTAACAGTTCATTAGTTCATCCGCGTGAGGTTTATAAATATGCAATTATTGAGTCTGCTGCGAGTATCATAATTCTTCATAACCATCCGAGCGGAAACCCTGAACCAAGCTCTGACGATATCCAAATAACCAGACAAATATCCGAAGCGGGTAAGATATTGGGGATACCATTACACGATCATATTATCCTTGCACGTGAAAAATACGCCAGTTTTGCAGAAAAAGGGTTATTGTGAAATATCACACGAAATAAGAATATTTTAATTAATCCTTGACAAAATTCGATTTATTTCTTATTTTCATATACATTTGATACAGGATTACAGGAACTTATATAGGAGAGCTTCATGAAAAAAATCATTAATATCACACTCGCTGTATTCATTCTGGCGGGATCGTTGATGCTGGCAAGCTGCTCCAGCACACCATCCGAAGAAGAAATGATGCAGTTGAAGAATTTAAAACAACAGGTAGCAGATTTAGAGAAACAGATAGCTGAAAAGAAATCTGAAAAAGCTGCACTTGAAAAACAGATAGCCGAAAAGAATGGCAGGCTTCAGCAATGCCAATCCGATCAGGAAGCAGTAAAGAAAGGATTGGGTCAATAATATGAAAAAGGTCCTATTACTTTCGTTAGTTGTATTTGCATTATTCGTTACCGTTGCTCCGCTTATTGCTCAGGATGAAATGACAAAAGAGCAGTGGCAGGAACAAATGAAATCTCTCAAGGAGAAACAAACGGCGTTGCAAGCTGATCTTACAAAGCTGAATGGTGAAATCGATGGAATGAAAACTCAATCCACAAAATTGGATGCCGATGTTCTTGCTTGCGAAGATGCTTTATACGCATTACTCGGTGTTACACGTGCAGATGTGGAAGCTTTCGATAAAGAATTAACTCAAATGGAAAATCGGGTAGCTGAATTACAAAGAATGTCGGATGCCGAGCTTGTAAATTATAAAGATGAATTAGCAAAGTTAGATGCCAGGATTAAAGAGATGGCAGCAAGCAAAATCAGTCTTATTCCACGTTACGGCGATAGAGTAAAAGCTTTGCAGGATAAAATTACAGGTTTGCTCAACAGCATTCAAAAAGAAAAAACATACACAGTTGGCACCTGGGGAAGAGATAGAGATTGCCTCTGGAACATTGCAAAGAAAAAAGATATCTATGCCAACGCATGGATGTGGCCCAAAATCTGGCAGGGCAATCGTGATATGATTAAAGATCCCGATGTCATAAAGCCTAAATGGGTGTTGAAGATTCCCGATGGCAAAGAATTGAGCAAAGAGGAAAAATCTGCAGCGAACAGATATTACCGGCAAAAAGTAGCAGCAGCACCGGCTGAACCAAAACCGGTTGAAGAAAAGAAGCCATAATAATTCAGGCTTGTATCAAATTTAACTTTGATAAATACAAGTTATATCAGAAACCCTTCCTCACTTATGTGAGCGGAGGGTTTTTTTTAAAAATAAAATCATGTAGGAGTTAAGGTATAAGTTGTCGGAAAAAAAGATAAAAGCAGAAGGAATAGATATGTTGAGATTGCTCGGATTAAACGATGCTAATCTCAGGATATTGGAAAATGCATTCGATGCCACCATTACCGCCCGCGGGGAACAAATTTCGCTGCGCGGAGATCAACAACAGGTGGATCAGCTTGAAAAAATATTTAAGGAATTAATATATATCCTCAACAAGAACGGCAACCTTTCAGCAAATGATGTTGAAACTGTTATTGATCTTGTAAAGGTAAACGGAGAACCGGCAGTTCCGAAGAATCTTGAATCACAGATGGGATCTGAGGAAATGGAAAATGTTGTGCTGTTCACGAGGAACGGTATTATAAAAGCAAAAACAGCCGGACAGCGGGAGTATATCCGCCAGATAAAAAAGAATGATATTGTATTTTCGATTGGACCTGCAGGAACAGGCAAAACGTATCTTGCGGTTGCAATGGCGGTTGCCGCACTGAAAGATAGAGAGATCACCAAAATAATTCTTGCACGTCCTGCGGTGGAAGCAGGAGAGAGTTTAGGATTTTTACCGGGAGATTTAAAAGAGAAAGTCGATCCATATCTTCGTCCGCTTTATGATGCTCTGGATGATATGATTCCTCCGGATAAGTTAAAAACTTATATCGAACGAAGAGTAATTGAAGTTGTACCGCTTGCTTATATGCGCGGCCGCACTCTTAATAATGCTTTTGTAATTTTGGATGAAGCTCAGAATGCGACAAGTATGCAAATGAAAATGTTCCTTACACGGCTTGGTGCAAATTCTAAAGCAATTATCACGGGCGATATCACCCAAATCGATTTGCCGACGAAAACAACATCTGGCTTAGTACAGATTCAGGAAATACTTCATGAAATTGATGGCGTAAAATTTTGTTATTTTGATCGTAACGATGTTGTCAGGCATAAGCTTGTCAAAGATATCATAGATGCGTACGATAAATATCATACAAATGGGATGAAAGATTTAAATAATCATTAGAGGATATATAATTTAAAGAATATTATTTCTGTTTTTTCGCCTCATTCCAAAGCTTATCCATCTCCTCCAATGATGAAGAGTGAATATCTTTGCCCACCTCTTTCAACCGCTTCTCAATATATTTAAATCGGGATATAAATTTATCAACTGTTTGCCTGAGCGCGTTTTCAGGGTTGACTTTTATGAATCGTGAGTAATTAACCATTGCGAAAAGTAAATCGCCGAATTCTTCTTCTACTTTTTCTTGTTTTCCTGATTCTATTGCCTGATGAAGCTCATGCATTTCCTCATCAACTTTTTTCCACGCGTCTTCTTTCTTTTCCCAGTCAAAACCGACTCTTGATGCTTTGTCGGTCAATCGGTGGGCTCTGAGCAGGGCAGGAAGTTCCTTCGGCACTCCGTCCATCAAAGACTCGCGGCCCTCTTTCATTTTCAATTTCTCCCAATTTTGAATTATATTTTCGGTGCCGGTTACTTTTGCATCGCCAAAAATATGAGGATGCCGGAATACAAGTTTGGTGCTGATTAACTCGATTACTTCTTTAAGCGTGAACTCATTATTTTCTTCAGCTATATTCGCATGAAACACTACATGCAATAATAAATCGCCAAGCTCTCGCTTCAATTCGTTCATATTGTTTGAATCAAGCGCTTCAACAACTTCATATGTTTCTTCAATCAGACTGTGCCGGATGGAATTATGTGTTTGTTCTTTATCCCAAGGGCATTCTCTTCTTAATCGTTTAGTTATCTCTACAAAATTTTTAAATTCTTTTTCGGCCATCTATATTCCCAAATTAGTTTAAAAAACATACCTAAAAACAGTATTAAAAGCAATTTTGAAAACGGATACAATTATTATATATTCTTGCAGATATCAATAACTCTTTTGGATTATAATCATGAAGAAAATTATCATATCCATATTTGCAGTTGTATTAATTATCATTTTATATTTTCTTATGAACAGGACACATCGTGAAATAGATACTATACTGATCAATGGAAAAGTTTATTCGTTTGATTCGCAGAATTCAATCTACGAAGCAATCGCAATCCAGGGATCAAATATTATTGCAGTCGGATCGAATGCTCAGCTTGAGGAAATATTCACACCAAAAAATATTATCGATTTGCAGGGTAAATCCGTTTTTCCGGGATTTGTTGACGGGCATGCACATATATTGGGCGAAGGAGGAAAAATTGAAAACATAGATTTAATGGGGACGAAATCTCAGGATGAGATAATCGCCAAAGTTGCAGATAGAATAAAAATCTCTAAAAGCGGTGATTGGATTCTGGGACGGGGATGGGATCAAAATTCATGGGAGAAAAAAGAATTCCCGAACAAAACACAATTAGATGCTGTCTCAAAAAATAATCCGGTTCTGTTGCGAAGAGTGGATGGACACGCAGTTTGGGTAAACAGTAAGGCGTTGGAACTTGCAAAAATATCATCTCTCTCAAATAACCCGGAAGGAGGGAAGATAATAAAAGATAATAACGGATCACCTACCGGTGTATTAATTGACAATGCAATCGATTTAGTCAATAAAATAATTCCCCCGCTGACAGATGAGGATATTGAACGAAGATTATTACTTGCAATGAATGAGTGTGCAAGATTAGGATTGACCGAAGTGCACGATATGGGCGTGGACGAACAGACAATAAAAATTTACAAAAAAATAATTGATGAGGGAAAATGTTCGATCAGAATTTATGCGGCAATAGATTATCCGAGTGAGGCATGGAGTAATTTTTTGAAAACCGGACCGCTGATAGATTACAATAATGGAATACTGACGGTTCGGGCTGTAAAGCTTTATATGGATGGAGCGCTTGGTTCAAGAGGGGCGGCATTTTTTGAATCATATTCAGATGATCCAGGGAACAGAGGATTAACTTTAATTAGTGAAGCAGAGATGGAAAAGGTATGCAAAGATGCCTTGGAAAAGGGATTTCAAGTTTGTACTCATGCAATTGGAGACCGTGCTAATTCAATTACATTGGATGTTTATGAAAAAGTTCTACAAGCTGATAAAAATTTGAACGGGAAAAGATGGCGGGTAGAACATGCACAGATTTTATCGATGGATGATATACCGAGATTTAAAAATCTGGGAATACTGCCAAGTATGCAGCCCACACATGCAACGTCCGATATGGATTGGGCTGAAAAACGTGTTGGCGGCGAACGAATAAAAGGAGGTTATGCGTGGAAATCGATTTTAAATACGGGTTCAATAATAATCAGCGGGTCAGATTTTCCAGTCGAATATGTAAATCCGTTATTCGGAATTTATTCTGCAATCACCCGTCAAGATCAAAATGGAAAACCCGATTCCGGCTGGTATCCTGCTCAAAGAATGACACGTGAAGAAGCAATAAAATCGTTCACACAATCGGCTTCATTCGGTGCATTTCAGGAAAGTAACAAAGGGAGTATCGAAGCAGGCAAGTGGGCCGATTTAACAATATTAGACAGAGATATAATGAAATGCCCGGTAAATGAAATATATCAGGCTCAAGTTGAAATGACAATCACTGCCGGAAGGGTTGTTTATAAAAAATGAATATGAAAGAACAAGTTAAAAACAGAAAAATATATTTATTCACGCCGGGACCGACACCGATTCCTCCGCAAGTTCTGGAAAGAATGAATCAACCCATAATTCATCACAGAAGCGATGAGTTCAGAGAGATAATGGGACGTGTTAATTCAAATCTTCAATATCTATTTCAAACAAAACAACCTGTGTTAACACTTTCAAGTTCCGGAACAGGTGCAATGGAATCGACTTTTGTGAATCTGTTTTCACCGGGAGAAAAAATAATTGCAGTGAATAATGGAAAGTTCGGTGAGCGATGGGTTAAAATGCCTCAAGAGTTTGGATTGAATGTTGTTGAATTAAAATATAATTGGGGCGATGCACCATCTATCGGTGATATACAAACTGCTTTAAAACAGAAACCTGATGTTCGTGCAGTTTACCTTGTACATTGCGAAACATCATCGGGAACATATACCGATATTAAATCTATTGCCGAAGTAATCCATCGTGAATCTGATGCATTAGTTTGTGTGGATGGTGTTTGTTCGGTAGGAGGTATGGAGTTGCGGTTCGATGAATGGAAACTTGATGTCTGTGTAACTTCATCTCAAAAAGGATTGATGATTCCACCCGGTCTTGCATTCGTGACAATGAGTGAAAGAGCGATTGAGAGGATGAAAGATTCAAAACTTCCAAAATATTATTTTGATTTAGGAAAATCATTAGATGTCTATAAAACAAACGATACACCATGGACTCCTGCGATATCACTCGTGCAGGGTTTAGATGCGGCACTTGAGATGATAAAAGAAGAAGGAATTGAATCGAGGTGGAAGACTCACAATGAAAATGCAGAATTTGTCCGTTCTCAAGTTAAATTATTAGGATTGAAATTGTTCTCAAGTTTTCCTTCGGATGCAGTAACGACGGTTGAATTTCCACAAGGAGTCGAATCAAAAAAATTTCATCAGATATTAAGAGATGATTATGGAATTTATTTTGCAAAGGGTCAGAGCCAATATATGGAGAAGATATTTCGAATAGCACATATCGGTTTTCATGAAAAAAACGAATTTCAAATTGCTATGCATGGATTGGAAAAAGTATTAATCTAAATGGGGTATTCGCAGAAATTGGAGGAAATAAGAGGTTTTATTATAAAAAAAGATAAATTCAATGAATTGCAAAAATTCGCGTAAATTGCACACTTTTTGTCAAATTAAATAAGAAAATTAAGAAAAACCTTTTTTTTAGAGGAAAATACTTGACAACCCCAAAATGATTTAGTATATTTCCTTGAAAATTAACCTAATATAACTATCATAAATTAAAATATTGTGTCGCTTAAGGGTGGTTTGAATGGTACTTACCAAAAATGGAAAAATCAAACAAAGATTTTTAATGCTATATCATAACGAAAATTAAGAGAATGAAAGATAAATCAACATTCGTGGTAAATGTTAAAATCAATAACAGAAAGGATCCATGCTTATGCTGAAGAAGTTAATATATATTCTGCTTGTACTGCTGGTACCGATGTTGCTCTTTGCACAGACCGGAAAGATAGCCGGTAAAATTGTAGATAGAGAAACAAAGGAACCGTTAGTCAGTGCAAACGTCTCTATAGACGGGACTACACTTGGAGCGGTATCCGATATTGAAGGTCATTTTATAATACTGAGTATCCCGCCGGGGACTTACGTTGTAAAATCGAGTTATGTCGGTTATCAAACCATTACATTTAGAAATGTTCAGGTTAATACTGGATTGACAACAGATATAAACTTCGAATTACCACCTGAGGCAGTTCAAGTTCCGCAGGTTGAAATTATTGCTGATCGTCCATTAGTTAAGAGAGACCAAACTAACACTCTTCGTATCACCAGTGCCGATGAAATAAATACATTACCTGTGCGTGGTACGGCAAATGTTGTAGGTCTTCAAGCATCTGTAGTAAAGAACGAAGGATCGAATCTTTTATACATTCGCGGTGGAAGATCTGAAGAAGTAAGTTATTTGGTTGATGGTGTCTCTGTAAATAATCCACTTTCGGGAAATGCAAGTGCAGCATTCAACAATATCAATCAAAATGCAATTGAAGAATTGCAGATACAAACAGGTGGATTTAATGCAGAATATGGTTCTGCAATGTCAGGTGTTATCAACTTAAATACGAAACAAGGTTCTTCAAAATATACTGCCGCAGCAGAAGTGATCACCGATCATTATCAAAAAACAAAAGTTGGAAATACAACGACCTTTGGGCAAAGTATTTATACCTTTGCATTGGGTGGACCGGTTATACCGGACAATAACATGATAACTTTTTACTTGACCGGTGAGAGACAATATCTGACCGATAATGATCCGCGTGCAGTTGGCGGATTCAAACTGAATACCACTACAAAAAGTTGGAACTGGAATGCTAAATTAGTTTTCCGTCCATTATCAACTTTAGACATTAAAGTAGGCGGTATGCTTTATGACCGTTCCGGAAGTAACTGGGACAACTTGAGAAGGCACCTCAATCCCGATCATCAACAAAAATTTGATAATTCAACAATGTCTGCTTTCGCCCGTTTAACTCATAATATTGATCCGAATACATTTTATGAGTTACAATTCGGTTACTTTAATGAAAATATTGAACAGGGTGATGGTGTTTGGTTTAATGATTTATTATCGTACGGCTCAACAGCAAAGAATCCCGCATTAGCAAGTGTTGGAACAAATCCTGGAAGAGTATTTAGCGTGGTAGATGCAACAGGAGCTGTGTTTGATCTATACTTAAAATCAAAATCTGAAATTTTTACTTACAAAGGTGACATAAGCCGTCAGGAAGGCGATCATTTAATAAAAGCAGGTTTGGAATATCGTGCTCATAAGATTCGCCGATTTACCGGTAACCCCATGGGCTTAGCAATTCCCAATACAGGTTCGGATGCCGGATGGACTGGATACAGGAATAATAACTTCCAATATTACGGTTATACACTTGATGGTAAGTCTGAGTATGACGGCGATGTGAATGATGTAAACGATTTCTTCAATAATCGTAAGGAAGGTCCAAAAGTACCTACATATTTCGCCGGATACTTGCAAGACAAAATTGAATTATCCGACTTGGTTTTAAATTTAGGATTGAGATTAGATTACTTCAATGCTAATGAAAAAGTAGTAAAAGATCCGCTGAATCCGTTTGGCAAAAGAGATGCTGTGAATGGCGGAGTTTTCGGTCCAGAAGATTTACAGGATTCAAAAGGATTTACAACTGTGAGTCCGCGATTTGGATTTTCGTTTCCCGTTACAGACCGTGCAAACTTCCATGCACAATATGGAACATTTTTACAGATGCCTCCATTGCAATATGTGCTAATCAGTAAGACATGGGAAGATAGAATGATGGGTGATTCACCGTTCTCAGCTCAGATTCCGAATCCAAATTTAAAGCCTGAAAGAACTATCTCATACGAAATTGGCTACCGCCAGATGATCAGTGATAATTCTGCGCTAACCGTAACTGGTTTTTATAAAGAGATAAAAGATCTCATTCAAGCCAGAAATATGGGTACAAAGACTGCCCCTTCATATCCGAATAATTATGAAACGTATGAAAACGTTGACTTCGGTACTGTGAAGGGATTCGATATCATATTCGATTTACGTAGAACTAAAAATATTGCTGCAACATTTAATTATACTCTTGGATTTGCCAATGGAACCGGTTCAGATCCACAGGCTCAATCCCGCATTTCTTGGATACAGACACAGAATCCGAAACTTGTCTCTCCTCTTGATTTTGACAGAAGACATGTTGGTTCTGTAAATTTGGATTATAGGTTACCAGCTAATGAAGGTCCTAAACTTGGTGACGTATTCATTTTCGAACGCACCGGAATAAATTTATTATTCTCGTTCACGAGCGGTGTGCCATATACACAAAGCGTAATAGTCAATCCGTTCTTTGGTGGAGTGACTGAAGTTCCACCGACCGGTGGAATTAATCAAGCATATACACCTTGGACTTCAAGGTTGGATCTCCGCTTGGATAGAGGATTCACAGCAGGTCCGTTAAACATGACATTTTCGCTTTATATTTTGAATGCTCTCAATGCGAAGAATGTTTTTGGTAACGGATATACTGCCTCAGGCATAGCCGGAACAATTTACCGTGGAACCGGACAGGCAGATAACTCCGGCTGGTTATCAACTCAAGAAGGTCAGGCATGGGCTGGAATAAATGGGCCCGAAGCCGTAAGTTTGTATAAAGCAAGGGAAAATGACCCGGCAAACTATGGCATACCACGCCAGATCCGTCTTGGTTTAAGAATTGAATATTAAGATATATCTGATTTAGCGATAAAAATAAAAATGCTAATAAGAAATTCTTCAGAAAATTTTAGGAGAAGGAAAACCATGAAAAAAATATGTTATGCTTCAATCATGCTTTTGATTGCGCTGACGTTGCTAACTACTCTGCTACTCCCGGCAGGTGAGCGTATCAATAGCAAGGATAAGAAACAATTGTATAAACCATCTGAAATAACTACGAAGGGGGATTATGTTATTTTTGATGCGAACAACATCTCAACATACATAAGAAATAATGGTTCATTTAACAGAGATCCCGGTACAGGAAATTCTGGATTTGAATGGCCAAAAGGTACAGGAAATACAGCGATTTATGCATCTGGCATATGGCTCGGTGGTTTGGTTAATGAGTTACCACGGGTCGCAGTCGCTGAATATTCATATGAATTCGATGCTGGTCCGATAGCGACTGGTGTGAATCCTGATGATTCTCGTTGGAAGGTATATAAAATTAAACGAGGTGATAATGCCTCAACAAATTCTGACTATGCCAATTGGCCCATTGAGGATGGTGCACCATTTTCTTATGATGGTGATGGAAATAAGGTCCCAAAGGTTATTGGTGACATGACTATATTTGCTGTCTTTAACGACAATAATCCGCTTGTTCATGTGAATATGAATACTGAACCATTAGGTATCGAAGTTCAATTGACAGCATTTGCATTTAATAGATCCGATGCTTTAGGAAATACAATTTATTACAAGTGGAAATTAATAAACAAAGGTGGACGTGATATCAGGGATGCCTATGTTACAGTTTGGGCTGATCCTGATTTAGGTGATTCCGGTGATGACTATGACGGATGCGATACAACACTTGGTATTGGTTTCACTTACAACTCTGATGCACATGATGGTGTTTATGGTGACGCTCCACCTGCAACCGGATTCGATTTTTTGCAGGGTCCATTAGTACCGGGCGCGCCGACTGATACAGCAAAATTCCCAAGCGGAAGAATTGTGCCGGGATATAAATTTTTAAAGATGACTTCATATTTGAAATACAATAATGATAACAGCGATTTAGGAAATCCAAGTACTGGTCAAGAAGTTTATAACTACATGAGAGGATTAACCCGTACTGCTCAACCAATTTTTAACAATCGAGGTATTGCAACACCATTTATGTTTCCAGGCGATCCTAATTTCGATACTTCAGCAACGAACTGGATTGAAAGTGAGGGTGGAGGAGACCGCAGGTTCATGATGAGTGCGGGACCCTTTAATATGGCACCTGGAGATACTCAGGAAATAGTTGCAGGTAATCTTATAGCTCAAGGATCTGATTATCATAATAGTGTAACAGCATTAAAAAAAGCAGATGAAGTTGTTCAACTGGCATATAATCTTGATTTCAATCTCGCACCTCCACCTCCTGCTCCTGAAGTTAATGGAATTGCTTTAGATAATTCTATCGTTCTTGATTGGGCTGAAAATGGAAAACTCGCAGACGAAATTGAAAATTTTAGTGCTGTTGATCCTCTTGCAGCTACAGCTGGAATAGCGGATTCTATCTACTATTTCGAGGGATACGTAGTTTATCAAGTTGCAAACGCCTCAGGCGATGATCCAAGATTAATTATGACTTTCGATGTTATAAACGGGATAAAAGAAATAAATGATGAAGTTTTTGATCCAGGTTATGGGTTGATTACTAAAACAGTTAAATTTGGTTCTGACAGAGGCGTTGTTAGATCTATACGATTAATACAGGATAAGTTCAGCGGAGGTAAATTTGCAAACAATAAGGATTATTATTTCCTGGTTACTTCATATTCCTATAACCCAGGTAGTATCCCAAAAACTTTAGAAAGTTCTAAAAATATATTAACAATTCGACCAACAAAATCACCTGGAGAACGATTTACGGTATCCTATGGGGATACTGTAGTTGCTACTCATATTGGTGCAGGGGATGGAAGTGTACTTGCTATAGTTGTTGATCCATCAAAAGTTACCGGAGATGATTACATGGTGGTATTCAAACCTGATACAGTTGATGGAGGATATTTTTGGGATTTAATTGATGTAACAAAGAACAATATTGTTCTAGCTAATCAAAAACATCAAACTGTTGATGGTGATGGATCTTATGCAACAATAGATGGATTAATGGTGAAAGTATTAGGTCCAAAACCTGGTATGAAAGATTATAGTATTCCAGCAGGTACGAGACGCTGGACATTTGCTGGCGGTGCTGGAGGATGGGCAATGGAAGGATTCAGCGGAGCAATTGGTTGGGGTGGAGGTGAATGGACTAATTCGTTTGGTTATTCTTCAATTCAACCAACTCAATTAGCAAATGTTTTAATTAAATTTGCAGCAACTGATAGTAATGGCGTATTCAGTCCTTCGGACACAATTGCTTCATATGGATATCGTTATTTACGTCGAGCTACACTTGCTCCGGCAAAACCAGAATTTGCGCCATTCATTTTAAATTCTTCAGGTGGATATGCATTCCAAATTTTTGAGAAAAATATGCCGATTTCGGCATATAACATGGAAACTAATCCTCCCACACGTTTGATGCTGGGATTCTTGGAAAACAATGTTTCTGCAATCGATGAAACTCATCCCTATGGTGGAATGGTTGACGGTAGATATTGGCCGCCATTTTATGGTAGTGGTGATAACACTGCAAGTACTGGTCCACGTGAATGGTTTTTTGTTTTCAATGTTCCATACAGCGAAACCATGAATCCAACATTAGCAGTTGATATTTTGAACACTGAATTACCAATTATGTGGTTCGGAACACCTGCACGTCGGCAGGATGCTGGATGGCCCGGTGGTGATGAGTTTTTAATTATTATGAACAGAATAAACACGCAGGTAGATACCTTCACCTTTACTGCGCCGAAAGTGTTGCGATCAGAGGATTACTCAAAGGCAGATATTGAAAACATCATGGCAGTCCCGAATCCATACTTCGGTGCAAATGCTTATGAGCAGAATCAATTTGGTAGAATTATCAGGTTTACAAATTTACCAAAGACAGCAACTATAAGAATTTTCAATCTCGCTTCGGATTTGGTGAGAGAATTAACGAAAGACGACAATCTCACAACGTTCGATTGGGATTTGAGAAATAAAAATAATTTACCAGTTGCAAGCGGCATGTATATTATCCATATCGAAATGCCAGGCATCGGCGAGAAGATTCTCAAAGTTGCAGTGATTATGGCAGAAGAACGATTGGATAATTTCTAATCAACTAAATCAAGATTATGAATATGAATGAATATTACACAGGAGAGTTTAAAATGAAAAAACGAAATTATATTACCGTTGTTCTCCTCCTCCTCGTGCCTCTCATGCTGACGGTTGATCTTGCATATAGCGGATCAGAAACACGTGTAGGCACAGCTGGTGCATCGGAAATTATCATTCCGGTCGGATCGCGGGGCTCTGCTCTCAGTGGTTCTATCAATGCGCTTGCTTCAGGAGTTGAGGCGATTTATTGGAATCCGGCAGGAGTATCGAATCAAGGAAGCGTTGAAGCGATGTTCTCTTCGCTCTCATACATTGCTGATATTAAATTAAATTATTTCGCAATCAGTTCCTCGTTCGGCGATGCAGGTACATTCGGATTTGCCATTCGATCACTATCATTTGGCGATATCCCTATTACCACTACAGCACTTCCTGAAGGAACAGGCGGTACCTATTCACCTAATTTTATTACAGGTTCGTTAACATATTCACGGGCGTTTACCGATAGAATCCATGGCGGTTTTACTGTAAAAATGATCAGTGAAAATATTGTTAGAACCAGCGCCGTCGGCGTAGCCTTTGATTTCGGAGTGCAATACATTTCGAAAGATATCGGTTTAAAATTGGGCGTTGCGATGAAGAACCTTGGACCGAATATGACATATGATGGTCCCGATATGGAAAGCTTCGTAAGCATTCCGGGGCAGGAACCTGGGTCTCGTCAACGTGCACTTCGTTTACCCGGTGCATCATTCGAGCTTCCTTCAACGCTCGAAATCGGGCTTGGTTATGATTACAAAGTGGCAGACCAGCATATGCTGACATTTGCAGGAGATTTCCAGAATACCAATTTTGGAAACGATGAATACCGCATGGGCGTAGAATATGGTTTCAATAACATGTTTTTCGTCCGCGGCGGATACATGCTGTTCGGTAAAACAAACGATGATAATATATACGGACCAACTTTCGGAGCAGGAATCAACATCCCGGTTGAAGGTTCAACGATTATTCTCGATTATGCTTACCGTCATGCAAAGTATTTTGATGCAAATCAGTGGTTCACAATTAAGTTAGCGTTGTAATTTTACTTCTTCGTTGATAATCAAATGGTTCCGTAGTATCAACTGCGGAACCATTTCATATTAATTGAAATGAAAAACATTTAAAACGGATTATGATCAGGAGGAGGTTATTATATATAGCCACAGGGATTATTTTTTTTATCTTTAATCCCAATCATTTGTTTAACCAGAATTCCACCTACAATATTTTACGTCAGTTCAAACAGGCAAAATTATTTTATGTTACAAAGGGCGGAATAATTTATGTCTACGATAAATCAGGCCAATCCTTAATTAAATTATCCTCATCGGGAGATTCACTTTTATCTATCGGCGGTTTTGGATGGAATAAAAATAGTTTCGAAGAACCGAGCGATCTATACTCGCCTGATGATCTCTCACTTTATTTAGCCGATTATTCTAATAGCAGGATTATTCAATATGACCGTAATCTTTCTGTCGAAGTTGAATGGCAATTAAATTCATCAGAACCTTACGCCGGGAAATTATTTCGTCATCCCAAAAGCATCTCCTTAGATAATTTCGGTAAACTTTATGTTATAGATGACGACAATAAAAAAATAGTAAAAATCAACCGCTCACAAAAACTTGAAAAAAGTTTTGGTGGTTTTGATGCAGGTAAAGGAAGACTTACAGATCCGAAGAAAATCCGGATAAGTGATTCCAGTGAGATATTTGTTCAGGATGGGAATAATATTATTGTCTATGATCTTTTTGGAAATTATATCAGAAAAATATACGATGGATTATTCAAGAAACTAAAAACATTCTGTCTTGCGGGCAATAATTTGATTACGGTCGATAGTTTGGGAATATCTAAAATTAACAATCGGGGTGTTATGCAGGCAACAGCAGATATAAAATCATTTGATGACAGGTTTAATTTTCAAACAATTCAAGATGTGAATTATCAGAATAACCGACTGTTTATTTTAACAGAGAAGTATTTATTTACAATCAAAGATTCAGAATTATTCGAATAAATATTCATATATTATTCTAATAATCGTGAAAAACAATCTAAATATAACAAAGGAGTAAAATATCATGGCTGGAAAAAGTTTAAATAAAGTTTTGCTGATCGGTCACTTGGGAAAAGATCCCGAATTAAGTTACACAGCATCGGGAGTTGCTGTGGGGAAATTTTCTGTTGCAACAAACGAAAGCTGGAAAGATCAGGATGGAAATACTCAGGAACGCACAGAGTGGCATAATATTGTTGCGTGGCGTAAACTTGCCGAAATATGCGGTCAATATCTGAAAAAGGGAAGTAAGGTTTATTTAGAAGGAAGATTGCAAACCAGATCGTGGGACGATAAAAATTCAGGCGTAAAACGATATACCACCGAAATAATTGCCGATAATTTGATAATGCTTGACTCAAAAGGATCCGGCAATAGTGGAGATATGGAGACTCCTGCGAGAGAAGAACCTTCAGCACCTGAAAAGGATGATCTGCCGTTTTAATATCAAATGTCATGATATCAGGATCGGTTAGATGTTTTCTGCCGGCATATTTATTTTTAATAATCATATTTTTTACTGCTGGTAATGCGCAGACCGAAATAGCCAAAAAGGCGATGGTTATTTCTTCCGATGCCGTTGCAACAGAAGTAGGAGTAAATATTTTAAAAAATGGAGGAAATGCAATCGATGCTGCCGTTGCTGTGGGGTTTGCTCTATCAGTTGTTTTTCCTGAGGCAGGAAATATTGGCGGCGGAGGATTTATGCTTATCCGGGACAAAGCAGGGAAGTCTGTTGTTATCGATTTTCGGGAAACTGCGCCGGCAGCAGCTTGGCGCGATATGTATATTGATAGCACATCAATACTGAACAATTATTCACTTCGTGGTGCAATGTCGTCGGGAGTTCCGGGCACGGTGGCTGGTTTGATCAAAGCACTTGAATTTTATGGGACTATGAAACTGAAGGAGGTTATCACTCCCGCAATCGAGTTAGCCCGGAATGGATTTATTGTGAACAGCCGGCTTGAGCAGAAAATTATTGAATATGAAGCAGATCTGCGTTCTTATCCATCCACAGTTAAAACCTTCTTTAAAAATGGAAATCGATATGTTGAAGGCGACACCCTTCGGCAAAATGATTTAGCTAAGACATTAATTCGTATCAGAGATTATGGCGCTGACGATTTTTATTCCGGTGTGACTGCGAATTTAATTGTTGACGAAATGAAGCGGGGTGGTGGTTTAATAACAAAAGAGGATTTAAAAAATTACAAACCGATAATCAGAGAACCCATAAAGGGAACTTATCGGAACTATGAAATTCTCTCTGTTCCTCCTCCGAGTTCAGGCGGGATATGCCTAATTGAATTGTTGAATATACTCGAAAGATATGATATTGGTGCTATGGGTTTTCATTCATCGAAATCGGTTCATGTCATAAGCGAAGCGATGAAGCGGGTATATTCAGATAGATCTGAATATTTAGGTGATCCTGAGTTTATAAAAGTGCCAACTGGTGTTCTCATATCAAAAAGATATGCACGGGAAAGATCGTCAGATATTGACACGATGAAATCGACTTTATCGGGAAATATTAAGCCCGGAATTGTTAATGTGAAAGACCATCCAAATACCACTCATTATTCTGTGATTGATTCTTTTGGAAATTGTGTATCTGTAACTTACACGATCAACGATATATTTGGCAGTCAGGTGATAGTCGATGGTGCCGGATTTTTTTTAAATGATGAGATGGACGATTTCAGTTCAAAGCCGGGCATTCCGAATAGTTATGGATTGATTGGCGGGTATGCTAATGCTATCGAGTCTCGGAAACGTCCACTTAGTTCAATGACTCCGACTATAGTTACAAAAGACGGGAAACCGATTTTGATTTTAGGCGGGAGAGGTGGGTCTGCGATTATCACTTCAGTACTTCAGACAATAATCAATGTGATTGATTTTAAGATGGATATCTCAAGTGCTGTTAATGCTTCTCGTTTTCATCACCAATGGATGCCTGATACATTATTTTATGAGAAATTCTGTTTACCGATTGATGTTAATCAGAATTTGAAAAGCAAAGGTCAAAATCCATGTGAAAAAGAAAATTATTATGGCGCTGTTCAGGCGATACTGATTGATCCTGAAAAGAATATGATTTATGCAAATCCTGATTTCAGGGAGGGAGGATCAGCAAAGGGATATTAATATGTGCCAAAAAACACAAAATAGCCATATATACTTGACATAATTATCGATATTATATATATTGGATTTAAATAATTATCAATTGATAATGAAAAAATTATAATAATATTTCGGAACTTTACTTTAAAGTTCATCGTTTTAGATTAAAACGAATTTGCTCACAAAATACTAAGGAATATATGGAAATAATAGCCCGCTCAGTTATTTTTATTCCGACCAAAATCTTGCTCCAATATTCTTGCCAACACCGACCACCCTCTTAGATCGAATTCTTCAAATTTATAAATCATAAAACAGACTTTTACTATTTAATAACTCTACCATCAAGGAGTTTATAATGTTCTTTCAAAGGTTAAAATACTATCGTGCATATATTATTCTGACATTAAATTTTACTTTGATATTCTCGGGTTTAAATGGTCAGACTTGGATTGGCAATGGACCTTTTTCTAAAAATATTAAAGCAATTGCACATTCTCCCAGCAATCAAAATATTTTATATGCCGGCGCATTCGGGTGGGGAGTGTTCAAAAGTATAGATGGCGGAATTACCTGGTTAAATTATAAAACCGGATTAACCAATACACACGTGAGGTCAATTCTAGTACTCTCAGATACAGTTGTATTTGCAGGTACAAACGATGGAGTTTATAAGACAACAAATGGAGGCAATACCTGGACATTATCTGTATCAACGACTAATTCAATTCGATCTCTGGCATACGATAAATATACAGGATTCATCTATGCCGCTTCTTACGGGTCGGGTATGTTTAAAAGCACCAACCTTGGGACTTCTTGGACTACTGTTATAGTAACCGATCCAACGACAGGTGAAACAATGTCGAGATTATGGTCTGTAGCAGTTTACGGACGGGATTCGCTTTATGTCGGCGGATCGATCTTAGATATAGTTCAAGGCGGCGCATTATTCAGAACACGAAACGGAGGAACAAATTGGCTGCAGTTGCAATGGCCTACAGGAATTCGTAGTAGTGTGAAATCGATAGCGATAAGTTCTAACAAGCCTGATTCAAGTCTAATTATAGGCACAGCCGCGAAGGGAGTTTATAAATCTACTAACGCCGGTACAAATTGGTCTGATATAAATGCCGGCACAACTCTGAATCCAATTCTTGATGAAAAAATTAATTCTGTAGCGTTCACAGAAAAATACAGATATGCCGGAACAGATTCTTTAGGGAAATTTTATTACAGACCTTTAGGAGATATAAATAACGGGTGGTTAGCTGCAACAGGATTGCCCGGGAGTATTGCCTCAATAAATGATATTGACGTCAATTCATTGACAAAAAATATTATCTTCTCTGCAACAGAAGGAAAAGGAGTATTTCACAGCATTGATTCGGGCTTTACATGGCAAGCTAGCAATAACGGAATGCTTGGTACTGCCGGTAGAATTTTGAAAATTAATGGAAATGGAAACATTATTCTTGGCACCGATTTTGGCGATGGCATCTGGCTTTCGTCGGATCAAACGGCAAGCTGGATAAGTGCCGATACACTTAAAACATCGAATTCTATTACTGCTATCGGTATTACTAACAACAGTAATTTGGTTTACGCCGGAGATTATGGTACAGGTGTTTATAAAAGTATAGACGGAGGTCATGTTTGGTCGATAACCGATTCGTCGACTATTAATAAATTCATTCGAAGTTTAGCAGTTCACCCGTCGAATTCAAATTTAGTATATGTTGGGACTGGTAACGGTGTTTATAAATCAATAAATGGAGGAACAAGTTGGACGTCTTCAAGTACAGGTATACCTTCCGGAACTTCAATACGTGCATTGGAAATAGATCCTTCTAATCCGAATTTAATTTATGCCGGATCAGATTCCAGCTACCTCTTTCGATCGATTAACGGAGGAAGCAGTTGGACGCAAGTAACTAATTTAAATGGCTTCTTAAGCCAAGATCGTTTTATTAGAACCATTACAATTGATCATCAATTCAGTAACATTTTATATTCTGGTTCTGATAGCGGCAGAATTTACAAGAGCACAAATTCGGGTGCTGACTGGAATTTATATGTTCAACTTCCAATTACTCATTCCGTAAGAGCAATCTTGCAGCATCCATTAAACAGGAATGTATTTTTCGTCGGGACTTTTGGAGACGGAATATTTATGAGTATAGATAACGGAGTCAACTGGACTACGTTCAATACCGGATTGAATGATTTAGAGATTTATTCAATTGAGACCGATAATGCCGATCCCTTAAATCTTTATGTCGGCACAGGTAGTCACGGTATTTTTCATACAACATACCAATTGGTAAATCATCCACCCAAATTGGACGCAATAGGAAGTAAGGTCATCGTGCCGGGGTCATTACTAAGTTTTGCAATTATTTCATCTGATCCTGACGGTTCAATCCCAACCTTGAGTGCGAACAATCTTCCTGTAGGTGCGATTTTTTTTGATAGTACTAATGGGCATGGTTCATTCAATTGGAATCCACTGCCAGCGCAAATTGGTTCGTATAATCTTACCATTTATGCTTCGGACGGGACTTTGCTCGATAGTCAAAAAGTTTCGATCTATGTTTTGGACACAACTACTTCAGCATTATTAAATCTGCCTGTTGAAGGTGGATGGAATCTTATCTCTGTTCCACTGAACGTCGCTGATTTTCGTAAAGAGGCATTGTTCTCCGCAGCTAATTCGCCTGCTTTTTCGTATTCGAATAGTTACAATCTAAATGATACTCTGAAGGTTGGAAGTGGATATTGGTTAAAGTTCCCTGCCGCTGAGAATGTTGCTATTGGCGGATTAAGAGTTTCAAATGATACAATTGATGTTTTGGCAGGTTGGAACATGATTGGATCATTATATAAACCGATATCGACTATAAACATTATTCCTATATTACCAGTCACGATCCTTACACAATATTTTGGATACACTAGTGGTTCCGGGTATGCAAAGTCTGATACAATCAATCCGGGAAAAGGATATTGGGTGAAGGTAAATCAAAACGGAAAAATTGTTTTATCAACTTCAGGATTATTAGCAAAGGAAGTGATGCCGAATTCGTCTGATATTGAAATTACTGGAAACAGCTTCTTAAATATGAATCAGATTAATTTTGGAACTTCTCGGGGTGAAAGAACTTTATTCTTTTCTTTCGGAAATAATAATCGGGATTTGGAAAAATATTCGCTTCCGCCGGCTCCACCAGAAGGGTGTTTTGACGTGAGATATTCGACTCAACGATTTGCAGAAATCTTCACAAAGGATATTTATACTGCTCCCATTAATATTGTTTCTGATGAGAGTGTACTGAACATATCGTGGGATGTTAAAGATATAAACGTCCAATACAAAATCGAAGTTATTGACGGCGATAATCGACTTCATGAGTATAAAATTTCAGGCAAGGGGACTTCGATTATTGATTTATCTAACATCTCACGAATTTCTCTTTCGGCACATGAAACAAATGACGTTCAGATTCCAAATAAATTTATTTTAGAGCAGAATTATCCTAATCCATTCAATCCAACAACAACTATCGGTTACTCAATTCCCATGACTGTGCGGGTGCAATTGAACATAATAAACGTTGCGGGACAAGTTGTTTCCACATTAGTTGATGGGATGCAGGATCAAGGATACAGAACAGTGCAATGGGACGGACAAAACCAACCGAGCGGAGTTTATTTCATCATTTTTAAAGCGTTTGATCCGCAAACTAACCAGATGTTAACTCGTTCTTCAAATAAAATGATTTTAATAAAATAACATGGAAATGAAATGATCTTTGCAGTCGTTCTTTTGATATTGTTAATTGGTTTAGGAGTATGGGAATACCGAACTCATCAACAAAAAGTTTCACAGATACCGATAAGGATCCATGTTAATGGAACGCGTGGTAAATCATCTGTTACTCGTTTAATTGCAGGAGGAATGCGCGGCGGCAGTGTTAAAACTTTTGCAAAAACAACCGGAACAAAAGCGCGCATGATTCATCCAGATGGTTCAGAAGTTCCAATTACAAGGGTCGGCAAAGCAAATATAATTGAACAATTAAAAATAATTAGAAAAGCATTGGAATCCAAGGTTGACGCACTTGTAATTGAATGTATGGCTGTGCTTCCTCCGAATCAGCTTCTTGCAGAACATCATATGATTCATTCAACAATCGGAGTAATCACAAATGTTCGAGCAGATCATCTTGATGAAATGGGACCAACAGTAAAAGATGTTGCACAATCTTTATCAAATACGGTTCCAAATAATGCTGTTTTGTTTACATCCGAAAAACAGTATTTACCTGTTTTTGAAGAGATAGGTAAAAAAAGAAATTCACAAATACAATTTGTTAATTCTGATCGAGTAACGGATGAAATGATGAGTGGATTTTCCTACCTTGAACATAAAGATAATGTAGCATTGGCATTAGCCGTGTGTGAACATGCCGGAGTGTCGAGCGCAAAAGCATTGAAGGGGATGCACGAATCTTTACCCGATCCCGGTGTCCTGAGGATTTATAAAATCCATTATTTCGAAAAAGAAATTAAATTTGTCAACGCGTTTGCCGCAAACGATCCTGATTCATATCTGATCATCTGGGATCTCTTAAAAAGTTATATCTCTGAAGAAGAAAAAATTGTAGTAATTGTAAATTGTCGAAAAGATCGAATCCAAAGAACTGAGAGTCTGGCGGAATTAATTGCTAAGAAATTACCTGCGGATCATTTTATTTTAGTCGGAGAGTTTACTTCCGCTCTATACAATAAAGCAATCTCGCTTGGCTTATCTGCAAAATCAATATCGGACTTTTCTTCACAGCCGCCGGAGGAAGTATTTCAACATGTGGTTGCGCTAACAAATTCATCAACCACTGTGTTAGGGGTCGGCAATATTGTTGGTTTTGGAGAAGAACTATTACTTCACTTCACAAATAAAGGAAAAGAACTTGTATACTGAAGCCGCAAAAGATATAATTATCCAATCGGTCGGTATTGGATTAATTCTAAGTCTGATTTTTACTGAAACACTTGGATTAGCCGCTGGAGGTATGGTTGTTCCAGGATATGTCGCGCTTATGCTTCATCATCCGTTAAGGATTGTCGGGACGATATTGGTTAGTTTGTTGACTTTCGGTTCGATAAAATTTCTTTCTAATTACATGTTCATATACGGGAGAAGGCGAACTGTTATGGTGATTTTGATTGGATTTTTATTCGGCTGGTTATCACGCGAAATATTGATTATACAAACGAGTTACCTAACAGTAGAACTTCAAACGATAGGTTTAATTATTCCCGGTTTAATTGCAAACTGGATGGAAAGACAAGGTGTCGTCAAAACTATCAGCACAATGATTATTGCCGCCATCATGATTAGACTTATTTTAATGATTATAACGGGAGGTGAGGTATTTCTACGAGAGGATTGGATCATATGAAATGGACTGACGGAAAACCATCGAACACATTGCTGATTGCGCTTACGTTATTATCGATTGCAATATTTTTTGTTGCTGAACAAACAGCTCAGCCCGAAAGACAGCCTAATTTTGACAAAAAACTTGAAGCATCTCAGCTTTCGCTTGTAGCACTTCAAACAATCAAAAACCATAGTGAAAATTTGGGACTTAAAATCGACAAGCAAAACGATCCGTATTCTACAGGAATTATTGGACAAGAAAATACATTAATTACTTCAGATCGTGGAGTGGTAACTTCTAAGATTTTATCCACTAATCCAAATTATGCCGCAGTTTTTGTTGACATGCTGATAAAAGCAAAAATAAAGAAGCATAGTACCGTGGCGGTTGGCATGACAGGGTCATTCCCGGCATGGAATATTTCATTCTTAGCAGCTTGTAAAGTAATGGAACTTCAACCAATTATAATTTCCTCGGTCGGTGCGTCTGATTGGGGCGCAAATGTTCCGAATATGACCTGGCTTGACATGGAAGAAATATTAAGACAAAAAGGAATCTTCCAGTTCAAATCAGTTGCCGCGTCAATAGGCGGCGGATCCGATAATGGGCGTGGACTCTCACCGGAAGGAAGAAATTTAATTAAAGATGCTATCCAGAGGAATAATGTACGTTTGATTAGCGAACCTGCTCTTGAAAATAATATCAATACCAGGATGGAGCTTTATAAGTCGGAAAGTAAAGGTAAGGCAATCGCTTGTTACATAAATATTGGCGGCGGAGTTGCATCAGTCGGAGGGTCTCAAAACTCGCGTCTTATACCACCCGGTTTAACACAGCATCTCGCAGTAAAAAACTTTCCTGTTCGGGCTGTAATTAATCAAATGGCCGAACAAGGTATGCCTGTCATTAATTTGCTGGAAGTTGAAAAGATTGCGTTAAAATATGATTTCCCCGTTGAGGTTGCTGAGACAGCTCCAAAATTAGGGGAAGGAACTTTATTCTTCAAAGATAGATATTCGGTATCAAACACAATCATGCTGACAATATTATTAGGGCTAATTGTTTTTGTTATGATTAGAATTGATGTCAAACATTATCTATTCAAAAAGAAGAAGCAAGAAATTCAAATAACCAATTCTATTTAGTGATTATCATATTATGGAATATCATGAATAAATTTCTTATGAAAACAATTTTCGTTGCATTAATACTATCCCTTGCCGTACCATTTTTATGCTTTGCTGGGAAAACTGTACCACTATCACCGATCAATGGAAAAGACACCCAATTAATCATAAGTGGGAAAGAAAAAACTTATTACATGCTGTCAAAGGACAATCCTATTAAGATAAAATTGGAGGGACCTGCAAAACTGGAGATGATAACCCGGTTGGTGATGAAAAGAGATAATTCTGCGGAAGGAATATATTCGATTAAGGTGACTGAGGAGAATAAAATTGTGAAGCTTTATTCAACCACTACTTCAAAATCCGACGCATCATTTAAGAGTATAAATTTTATACCCGGGAAAAGCAGAAAGTTCTCAATAGATGTACCAACCGGAATACATATGTATGAGTTTTCTTTAGATGCCAAAGATTTCAGTATGGCTGCTTTAAAATTTGGCGTCAATTCCAAAAACAAAAAAAATAGATCCTCAGAAGTCGATTTGCAGCCACTGATTTATGATAAAGTAGTGACTGCAGTCATTAAAGAAAAATTAATTACATATTACACAAGTTCCAATCAAAAAAATGTTCAAATAAGGGTGGTAGGTCCAACGAAATTACAAATTATTGGACGGTTGAATTTTGATAGTGCTATGAAGGGTAAGCAGAAGTATTCGGTATCAGTCTGGGAGAATGATAGTAGAATAGTTATGAAACCGCTAACGACAACAAAATCACTTGGCATTACATATCAAGATATGATGGATGTTGTACCTGGGAAACCGGATAAAATTAATTTAGATATCCCGGCAGGCGAGCATATATACAAATTCAAATTAGAAGAAACTGCCGCTCATTCAATTGCATTCAAGTTTTCAATACCGAAAAAAGATCTGAACAATGAGGAGTAAGATGAAAACGTATCTTTACAGCCGAATTATTTTTGTTTTACTCTTAACTTTGATTGCAGTTGCAACAAATCAAAGCCAAACAGCACAGAAGAAATTTAAGTTAACACTTCATGGCAGGGTTGATATATCAGAAAACTATAACGATAACATTCTTGATTATTCCCCGCAAGACATGATCAAATTCAATTTGCCTAAATATAATTCAACAAATCTAAAAAAATATTCTATCGGTCAAATTGGCGATAACATATCGAGTATTAAGTTTAAAGTTGGTGCAAATTTTAAAATCTTCAAAAGAAATCCTACATCAATAAATATGCGAATGAATAATTATCTTTATGGAAAAGATAACATCAGAGATTATTATTCTTTTCAATATGAACTTAAACAGTACTTCTTAACGAAATATTATTTCGATTTTAACTATTATAACCTTCCGCATTATTATCTGAGAAATTTCTGGTATCATCAAGTTCCGGAAAGAAATCCTTATCATCTCTTTTCTAGATATGTCGAGGCATTTTTGGATAAGCAGGTGATATCTTTTGGGCTTGGCGGTAAGATAACCAAGAAATTACGTGCTGAAATCGGTTATGGATATGGTTATACAAATTACAATCGTGAGTTCTCCGAGAGAAATAACAGTATTCAAATGATTAATGGTGATATAGACCTAAGACTTAGTCGTTTATTTTCAATAAATTCTGGCTATCGGCATTCATTGTCTATTGCAAGAGGAAGAAAAAATATTGATAGCACGATCTCTGATATCTCATACAGGTCTAATGAAATATCTGTAGGACTAAATATAAGATTTCGATCTCTTGTAAATCTTCCATTTACGCTCAGAACTAATTTCACTTATGAATATCAAAAATATTTATCACAAAAAAATCCGATTGACACTCTTGATCGACTCGGCAACCCTTTGAGTTATGGAGATAAATATCACTTCGGCAGAATAGATAAATATTATAAAATATCGACCGAATTATCGTATCTTATTGCAAAAAAAATAGATTTGTACTTATCTTATTATTATGCCAGAAACAGAACAAACCTTTCCGAAACAAATGATGCAGGTAGTTTTCAGTCTCATCAAGTCGGTGCCGGGATGAGATTATCTTTTTAATGAAGGTAAAAAATAAATCAAAGAATAATATTTACTTGATTTCGGTACAATATTATTTTATATTAGTTCAACTTAGTTCTTTAAAATAAAAATGCTGATGTTCCGTTTAAATTAATAATTAAAACGGAACAGGGAATTCCGCTAGAATCGGAAGCTGCCCCGCAACTGTAATTCCGATCTTACATATCGTAAGATTGTATTTTTGACACTGAACGTCACTGTCCCGCCAAACGCGGATGGGAAGACAAGTTAAAAATCGGATAAGCCAGGAGACCGATCAGTATTGTAACCTCAAAGTACCTTCGAGGGAAGGTTGTGGCAGTATCGATTTGTAATTTGATAACCACCCCAACTTTTATAATGAAGGTTGGGGTTTATTATTTCAAATTATTACTCATTGAAAGGAGTATTTTATGCGATATTCGATACTGCTTAGTGCATTATTAATTTTGCCTATTGTGGTAAAATGCCAGAGCGTTCTCCCGGATTCCGGGAAAATATATCCATTAGCAGAAGTAGTTATCACCGCAACACGAAGCGAGAAAAATCCATTGGATGTTGGCAAGAGTATAACACTCATTCCACATGAACAAATATCTGATTCGTATTTCAACAATATATCTGAATTATTATCCGCTACTGAAGGAATATTTGTAGTCGGATCCGGACAAAATTTCGGGATGAACCAAGCAATATTCTTACGTGGTTCCAATAGTAACCAAACTTCAGTGATGATAGATGATATTAGCATAACCGATCCCTCAGTTGTCAATAACTCGCCGGATGTTTCCGAATTATCTTTATCAAATATCGACCGGATCGAGATTGTGAGAGGCACAAACAGTGTCTTATACGGTTCTTCATCGGTGGGAGGTGTTATAAATATATTAAGCCGGAAGAAACAAAAAGATGGCCTGAATGCTGAAATAAACATTGATGCTGGTTCTTTTGGTAGAACAACTTCGTTGTTCAGGCAAAATCTATTTTTAAATTATTCAGACCCGACCGGTATTTATTTGAATGCTGAGATTAACAATGAAAATGTTAAAGGAATAGATGCAACGATAGATACTGTTGTTACAAGTGGTGTGTATAAAAATCGCGATCGAGATGGTTTTATACATCAAGATTTTATCGGTAAGATTGGTTTTATCGATAATCAATTAGATGTCTATGCTTCTTACAAAAGAACTGATCAAAAAAAAGATCTTGATAAAAGAGCTTATGTTGATGATGATAATTATAAATTGATATTCTCAAGAGATCTGATAACCTATGGGCTAACATTCAAACCATACGAGGAGCTTAATATAAAATTCATCGGTGGCTATTCTGCAATTCAAAGGGAGGCAAAAGATGATTCATCAGTGATTAGTCATTCCGGAGAAAACGATCATACTTATAACGACGAAAAATATGGTGGAAGTAATTCTACGAACGACCTCCAATTAAATTATAAATTACCTTATTTAGAGTTCCTGCTTGGAGGGAGCTTCTATAACGAAACAATGACTTCAAAATCTTATTTATATTCAAGATCTATGTGGGGCGTCTATGAAACGACGCTCGATCTTGATACTTTGGATTTAAATTCTTCGACAAAAGGAATATATTTTCATTCTGACATAAATGGCAAGCTGTTTTACGATCATGCGGGAGATTTTAATGTTGCTTCTGGATTTCGTTTATTGAATCATTCTTCGTTTGGATCAAAATTAGTTTACGATTTTAATCCATCATATAAAATTAATGAATCAGCATTACTCTACGCTTCCTATGCAACCGGATTCAATTCGCCGTCGTTATATCAGCTCTATTCACCGAATAAAGATTTTGTATCTGGTATTACTCGCGGTAATGTCCATTTGAAACCGGAGTATTCAACTTCTTTTGAAATTGGTTTTAAGCAATCGATAACGAAATCATTTGATGTCAAGGTAGATTACTTTGAAACACGCACTAATAATTTAATCGAGTATGTTTATTTATGGGATAAGAATATCGGTATTGATACATTGGGGAACGATTGGAGGAGAAATGATTATCGTGGTGATACATATTTGAACTTAGGAAATCAATTTAGTCAGGGAATTGAGTTTAGCTTTTCGTCAGAAATCAGAAATGATCTGAAAATTACAGGAAATGTTTGCCTTGTTAATGGCAAATTAAAATATAGCCCTGAAGCAGTTGATACTTCGACAACTCACGGTAATCATGTTCAGATATTTAGTAACGGTGTATTCATGAATAAAGAAGCTGAGTTCCTTGGTCTAACCAGGCGCCCAAGCACTGCAAATCTTGGTTTTGTTTATTCTCCAGATAAGCAGGTTACACTTAGAGCAGATATCAAGTATGTCGGACCAAGAGGTGACGTTTATTATGACTCAAACCTGGGACCATATGGCGGTTTAGGAACCACGCCTGTTGCGGGATATACTTTAGTTGATCTGTCTTCGAAAATCAGCTTCAACGATCAAATTAAGCTCGGCATGAAGTTGGAAAATATCTTTAACACAAAATATGAGGAGATAAAAGGATTTTCGACACGAGGCAGAGGTCTTTTTTTGAATATAAGATATTCCATTTAATTAGAATGTTATTTGCAAAGAAAATAAGAATTGACTATTATTCAATATTAAATTATTAATTTGGAAGGAAACACAATGGCAAAATATATTTTCACATTTACAATTATCCTTTTAGCGGCACTCTCAAGATTACTGCCACATCTACCTAATATGGCTCCTATAACAGCTATTGCATTATTTGGTGCGGTTTATCTTGATAAGAAACATACCTTTGTCGTTCCCATTGCAGCAATGCTTATCAGCGATTATTTCATTGGATTTCATTCTGAAATGATCTGGGTATATGCAAGTTTTATAATAATCGGATTCTTGGGATTATGGCTGCGCAACCATCAATCTCTTGGAAAGACAATTACGGCAACGCTGGGAGGGTCAGTTATCTTTTTTATTGTTACAAATTTCGGAGCTTGGGTTTCTCCTTACATGATGTATCCTCAAACATTTTCAGGTTTGGTAGAGTGCTATGCAGCCGCAATTCCATTTTTCCGCAATACAATTGCCGGCGATTTATTTTATGTAAGTGCAATGTTCGGGTTGTATGAATTTGCCAAGCGATACGTTCCATCACTTCAGTTGAAAACAAGTAAGGTAACAAATTGAGTCTATTCTAAGCCGACCGATGGTCGGCTTTTTTATTTCATGAGATATAAGGGAAATCTTTATGAATAAATCTCGACTACTAATTCTGACATTATTTTTACTTTATTTATCCGCAACTGTTACTGCACAGCAACGAACACGATTTAGAAGCGGCATATTTCTTCATCATTCTACAGGCGGTTGCATATGGGGACCAAACGGAAGCTCGACAAGCATTCCACAGGAAATTGCGTCGTTCAATTTATCGCATGGATATACCGATAGCAATGCTGTATCAATGCAAGAATTGGGTTGGCCCGTCAATCCATGGAATAATGAATGGGAAAGGTGGCATCGGATTTTTGAAGATGAGGATACAATTGAAGCTGATATTAGACCTTTTTATAGCCCAAATCCAATCATAGTAATTAAATCATGTTTTCCTTCATCGAGTATGAGTGAGTGGGGGAGTGCATCGGATACTTTAAATCCAACAAGTAAATCGGTTTATAATTACAAATGGCACTGGCGTCATATAATATCGGTCATGCGTGATCATCCAAATAATTATTTTGCCATTTGGACGAATGCACCTTTAGTAGCTAATGCAACAAACGATTCAGAAGCATCGCTTTCAGATAAATTCTGCCGGTGGGCAAAAGATACACTTGCAACTGGAAACGATTTACTATTCGGCACATTCCCGCCCAATGTCTTTGTCTTCGATTATTTTCACAAACTTGCCGATTTATCAGGGAAACTGCCTGCCGCTTATGCAGCAAGTTCATCAGACAGTCATCCCAATAGTGCTGCAACTGAACTTGTCGCACCTTTATTTGTTCAAGAAATATTTAATTCAGCGATAAGCTATGAACCGGAAACTGTTATCGCTCCGCCTGCACTATTCTATCCTCCCGATAAATCAGTGAATCTTCCGGATTCTATACAATTCATTTGGGAGAAAAAATCCGGTGCAACATATTATCATCTTCAGTTATCATTGGATTCATTATTCTCAATGATTGAATATAATGATTCGTTATTAACTGATACTTCAAGTCGAATTGGAATATTAAATAATAATCAAACATATTACTGGCACGTTAAAGCACGAAATCAAATATCTTCAAGCGAGTGGTCAGACATCTGGAAAGTTACAATTGCCGCTGAGGGTGGCTATCAGATTTATGTTCTAAAAGGATGGAATATGATGTCACTGCCTTTGAGATCTGATTCATTGAGCTTTAATCAAATCTTCCCAACGGCAATCTCAAAAGCATTTATTTATCGTGAAGGTTTAAACTATATTGATTACAATGATTCGCTTAAACCCGGAGATGGATTTTGGCTGAAATTTGGTTATGACCAAATTGTTCAGATCGCGGGTGATATTGTTTTTTCGGATACAATTGATGTTTATGCTGGATGGAATATGATTGGCTCCTTGTCGGAAAGTATTTCTGTTAATTCTATTCTCACAATACCCGATGATCTGATTTATCCGGACATATTCGGATATGAAAACGGGTATTACATAACCGATTCCATGAAGCCCGGCAGAGGATTCTGGTTGAAAGCAAAAGGAAATGGTAAGGTTATTCTACAATCAATATTAAAATAGTCTGATCAGTTCGTACAGATTATTTTATTGCCTGGTGTGACATTTTGCAATGTTCCTATGATTGTTCTATAAAGCTCAAGTATCCACTGTTCAGGAGTTAGAATTATAATTGTACTATCTTCAGACTGTAGAGTTATGTACTTCTACAAATACCCAATACTGATACACTGTGATATTACAACATAAATTGCAAAAGCAATATATTTCCTTCATGCAGAGTAAATATATTCAGTAAGTAGATGATGAATGATTTTAGAAAATGGCAGATATTGTACGATTCAACATTATTACAATGCTGCCAAGCTGGATTGAATATATCTATGTCTGGCATGAAGATCAACTGTGCTTTTATGGCGAAAATTCAGTATATTTATTCAATCTTTCACACATTATTTCAGAATACTTAATGAACATCAAAATACGTATAACTCGACTACAACCGACTAATAACGATATTCCATTACCATCGTACGCAACTCTCGGAGCATCGGGAATGGACGTATATGCTGCGGTTGATTCAGAGATTCAATTGAAGAAGGGGGAAACATTATTGATCCCTACCGGTTTTTATATCGAAGTCCCTTCGGGCTTTGAAGCACAGATCAGGCCACGAAGTGGTTTGGCAATCAAATATGGTATCTCTGTTTTGAATACTCCGGGAACAATCGATTCTGACTACCGCGGCGAAGTGAAAGTAATACTCACAAACTTTGGTAAAGAAGATTTCATAATTCATCGTGGTGATCGAATTGCACAAATGGTTATTGTTCCCGTTGCTCAAGCTGAATGGGATGAGGTAAGTTCGCTTACTGAAACCAAGCGTGGTGCGGGTGGATTCGGTCATACCGGACAATAATATGTCTAACGAACAAAATAACTCGGATGCCGGTAATAAATCCTCATTGATAATTCCATCTATTGGAGGCATAATTTTATTTTTTGTTTTATTATATCAGCTATTACCGGGGCTATCACCATTTTTTACATTCATTGCACTTTTAATAATTTTATATCCATTCCGGCATTATGTGTTTATTTCCCGCTTGATATTGGTATCCGGTATTTTATTTTTTGTGTGGGCTTTTTCTTCGCTTATAAATATCATATCTCCTTTCGTAATCTCTTTGTTAATAGCTTATCTGTTAAATCCTTTGGTGAATATTTTGGAAAGGAAGAAAATCCCTCGTTGGACATCTTCAATAATCATTATGGGAATATTTATCGGAATGATTTCATTAAGCATAATGCTTATCTTACCGATTATTTTGACTCAGTTCCAGGGTATTTTTGAAAATATTACTGAATTTGGAACAAGTATTATCACGTCATTACGACAGGGTACTTTTATCGAAACATTAGGAAAAACCGGGATACCTGTTGAAAATCTCCGTGCGATAATTGAACAAGAACTTCCTAAAAAAATGGACCTGTTTCTGAAAACATTATTTGAAGGTGCATTTGGTCTTGTAACGAATCTGACCAATTTAATTACTCAGCTTATTAATATAATCCTGATTCCTTTCATAACTTTTTATTTCTTAAAAGATTTTCCCGAAATTGTAGCGACTGTGGGTTCTTTTGTTCCTGAAAAATATAAAGAAAAGGTATTTAAATATTTTACAAATGTTGATGAAGTATTGAGTGATTATTTCAGGGGAGCATTAATTGTGGCGCTCATTCAGGGAATAGTATCAACAATTGTACTATCGATACTTGGTGTTAAATATGCATTTGTACTTGGTATCATGACGATGTTGCTGGATTTTATTCCGTATGTTGGATTGCTGATCAGCATGGTTGTTTCTTTGGTTGTTGCTATGTTCAGTGGTGAACCGGTAACTGTCAAATTAATCGGTGTGATTGTTATGTATCTTGCTCAAAAAATAATCGAGAACACTGTACTGGCTCCCAAAATTATCGGTGATAAAATTGGGTTGCATCCGATACTGTTGATGATTTCTCTTTTCATTTTTGGATACATATTCGGTTTTATAGGTTTACTGATTGCAGTGCCAACAACTGCAATATTAATTATGTCGGTTAAGACATTGCCACATAAGAAGATAACCGAACGTGATTGAGAGTAGAAACTATATAGCAGGTAAATTATTTTTAGTGGCAATTCCGATTGGTAATGATGATGATATTACTTTTCGAGCTAAAAAAATTTTAGAGCAAGTTGATATTATTATTTGTGAGGAAGATCGGGAAGGATCCAGATTGTTATCTCGGTTTCATATCTCAAAACAAATAACTGAAACTTTGAATGAACACAATGAGGAAGAATCAAGTTTAAGAATAATGAATTATTTAAAACAGGGACGTGATGTAGCGTTGATTTCAGATACAGGCACGCCGGTTATTTCTGATCCGGGGAGAATGCTTGTGGAAATGGCAATTGAAAATAATATTCAGATCATTCCTGTTCCCGGACCTTCGTCAATAATTCCTGCTTTGGTTGTATCCGGATTTCCAATGAATAAATTTTTGTTTTATGGTTTCGTTTCACCAAAGACAGAACTCCGTAGGAAAGATCTGTTAAAAATAGAAAACGAAGAAAGAACTATCATCCTGATGGAAGCGCCTTATCGGATTGTTCCATTGTTGAAAGACATTGCAGATGTTATGGGCAAAAATAGGAAGTTATGTATCTCTTTTAATTTAACAATGCCTGATGAGAAGATATATCGAGGTGAAGCTGAAATGCTATATAAATATTTCGCACAGAATAAAACAAAGGGTGAATTTGTGATTGTAATTGAAGGGAAGTATCATCAAAATAATTTTAAATTCAATTAGTTACATTTCTCTATTCATAAGTATCATTATCACATCATCGGAAAAATATGGAATTATTACCTCAGCAATTTAGAGTTCCTGAAATTTACGGAGATTATTGGCTGAACAGCGATCCGATTCAGATCAGTGGAGTAACTGGGATTGTAGTTATGATAGAATTCTGGGATTATTGTTGCAACCGCTGTATCAGATCTTTACCGTATGTAAGAGAATGGTATAGGAGATATTCAGCTCAGGGTTTATTGTTAATAGGAGTTCATACTCCACAATTTCCTTTTGCCCGGGATCCGGTTAACATTCGGAAAGCGGTTGATAATTTAAATATAAAATATCCAATAGTTATGGATAATGACTATCTAATCTGGAATGCTTTCCGTTGCACCGGATGGCCTACAAAAGTATTAATTGATAAGTATGGATTTATCAGATACTTTCATGCAGGTGAAGGACTTTATCAGAATTTTGAACAGGCATTGCAGTCATTGTTGCTAAATGCCGGTTATCAGACTGGGATACCTTTTGTTATGGATCCGATTCGTGAAACTGACAGACCCGGAGCAATATGTTACAAGGAAACCCATGAGATATTAGCAGGTTGGCAGCGTGGAACAATTGGAAATGTTGAAGGATTCGGACCTGAATCTGTTGTGCATTATGAAGATCCAAATTATTATGTTGAAGGAAGAATTTATGCCAGTGGAGATTGGTTTAACGACAGAAATTATCTGAAATTGGAAACAGATAATCCTAACGGCGGATACTTGACGTTTTTGTATCAAGCAAAAGAAGTTAGTGCGGTAATAAAACCTGAAGGAGAGAAGGGGTTTCAATTATTTGTAACTCAGGATGACGAACCGCTATCAAGAGGCGATAAAGGAGCAGACATCAGGTATGATGAGACCGGGAGGAGTTATTTTATTGTTGATGATGCAAGACTTTATAACATCGTAGTAAATCGGCAGTTCGGTCAGCATAAATTAAAATTTTCTACAAGATCAAATGGATTTGCAATCTACTCAATCGCGTTTGTAACATCCGTTATTCCGGAGTTTGTTACAATCTGACAAACGATCGGAATTGTTGAATTATAACGATTGATTTTCATCCAACTTTTTCTTATACTTAATTCATTAAAATCAGCAAATTCAGGCGGGCAGAAGCACTGTTCACACCGGATTTATTCAAGTAATATTAACAAAGAATCTTATTTTAGGAGATTTTAGTATGGCAACAATGATCACTGAAGAATGTATAAACTGCGGAGCATGCGAACCCGAATGTCCAAACACGGCTATCTATGCGGGTGGAGCTCAATATGAATTGAATGGTCAAATGTTTGATGCATTATCAAACGATTTCTACTACATCGTTCCTGAAAAATGCACAGAATGTGTCGGTCACTTCAACCAGGAACAATGTGCAGCAGTATGCCCTGTTGATTGTTGTGTGCCAGATCCGAATCGTACAGAAACTGAAGATGCTCTTTTGGCTAAAGCAAAGAGTATTCATCCTGATAAGCAGTTTGCTCCTTTGAGTGCAGAAAACTCACGATTCAGAAAGTAATTTTAGTCCCCAAATATTTTATTAGGTCGGTTATTCTTAGCCGACCTTTTTAATTATGTGCTGTTCCGTTCTATAAACTGATAAAAGGTTTTGCAAATGAAAATCGGATCTTATGATGTTCACGCTATTGAAACTGGAACATTCTGGCTTGATGGCGGTGCAATGTTTGGAATAATTCCAAAAGTTTTATGGGAAAAAACAAATAAGTCAGATGAAAGAAATCGTGTTAAACTAGCAGCTCGTTGTCTCCTGTTAATTGGAAATGGGAAAATTATTTTGATGGATACAGGAAATGGCGAGAAGATTACTGAGAAATTTATAGATTTATATTCATATGAATCGGACTCTGGTAATTTGTATGATTCACTTGCAAAATATGGCGTTAAACCTGACGAGATAACCGATGTTATTTTGTCTCATCTTCATTTTGATCATGCAGGTGGATCAACGATCAGGGAAAATGGAAAAATAATACCTGCATTTCCAAAGGCAAACTATCACATCCAAAAAGTTCAGTGGGATAATGCACTTCATCCGACAGAAAGGGATCGGGCAAGTTATTCAGCAAATGATTATATGGCTCTGGATGAATTCAAAATGCTCTCGCTGATTGAGGGAGAAAAGGAATTGTTCCCTGGAATTCATATCATGATTTCAAACGGACATACACCAGGATTACAAATGTTAAAAATTACCGATGGCGGCAAGACAATATTTTACGCAGCAGATTTAATGCCGTTCACGTCTCACATACCGTTACCCTACATTATGGGATTCGATCTGCAGCCATTAATAACATTGAACGATAAAAAGAGATGCTTGAATTTAGCGGTTGAAGAAAACTGGATAATATTTTTTGAACATGATCCGGAGATAATTGCAGGAACTGTTAAACGAACTGAAAAAGGATTTATCTTTGATAAACCTGTTAATATTGATTAAAGTTGAATCGCTTTGAAAGTTGCCGCATCATATTCATTTAAGGAAGAAATTAAAGCTGAAGCTGACCGGTTAGGTTTCCAAAAAACCGGTTTCGCTGAAATTGTTCCTTTAGAGTTTGAGTCAGGATATTTTAAGAACTGGCTTGATGAAGGATATCATGGTTCGATGTCATGGCTGGCAAATAGTTATTCAAAAAGAATTAATCCAGCAGCTTTATTGCCTGGTGCAAAATCAATCATTGTTGTAGCAATTAATTATTTTCATCCGCAAAAATCGATAAAAGATTCGGTTGGCAGGGTTTCGAGATATGCGTGGGGTAACGATTACCATGTTGTTGTAAAAGAAAAATTAGTAAAATTATGGGAATTTATTCTGACAGCCAAACCTGATTCTAAAGGAATAATCAATGTTGATTCAGGACCGGTTATGGAAAAATTATGGGCTAAACGCGCTGGTATCGGTTGGCAAGGCAAGCATACATTAATCCTGGATAAGGATGTTGGTTCATGGATATTTTTGGGATCCATCATAACTGACATCAAGTTCGATTGTGACATGCCTGCCGAAGATTATTGTGGTAATTGCACTCTTTGCATAGATTCATGCCCAACCAATGCAATCATTGCTCCATATCAGCTTAATGCCAGTAAATGCATCTCATATTTTACAATAGAACATTCAGATGATGTTTCCAAAGATGTTGTTAATAAAATGGGGAATTGGATTTTTGGGTGCGATGTTTGTCAAAGTGTTTGCCCGTGGAATAAGAATACTCCAACGGGTGTGGCTGAATTCAAACCTAAAGAATTTTCGTCAGGTTTGGAATTCGACAAAGTGCTGGCGATGTCGGAAGATGAATTTAAAAATATTTTTAGTAACAATCCGATCAGACGGAGGGGGTTGAAAGGTTTAGTTGAGAATGTTCAGAGGATTTATAAAAAACAATAAGGAGTTAGTATGGAAAATCATTATAAAGTAATTATAATTGGCTCGGGACCTGCCGGCTTGACGGCTGCAATATATACTGCTCGGGCAAATCTAAAACCGCTTGTTTTTGAGGGAATACAACCTGGAGGGCAATTAACTATAACAACTGAAGTAGAGAATTTTCCGGGATTTCCAGATGGAGTAATGGGACCTGAATTAATGGATTTATTCCGCAAGCAAGCTGAAAAGTTTAACGCAAAAACTTTATTCCAGGAAGTTTCAAAAGTTGATTTAAGCAAAAGACCTTTCAAAGTGTATTCTAACGATAAAGAATATTTTGCCGATTCAATTATCATCTCGACCGGTGCATCTGCGAAGTGGTTGGGATTGCCATCAGAAAAAGAATTTATGGGGCATGGTGTATCGGGTTGCGCAACGTGTGACGGATTTTTCTTCAAGGGGCTGGAGATAGTCGTTGTTGGCGGCGGCGATACAGCAATTGAAGAGGCTTCATTTTTAACAAAATTTGCATCAAAAGTCACGATTATTCATCGCAGAGATCAATTACGCGCATCTAAAATTATGCAAGATAGAGCAAAAAATAATTCAAAGATTTCGTTTTTGTGGAATACCGAGGTAACTGAAATAGTTGGTAAAAATGAGGGAGGGAAAAAAACTGTTACGGGCGTTAGAATTAAAAATGTAAAATCCGGAGAGACCACAATATTTCCAACTAGCGGTTACTTTGTTGGAATCGGTCACCAACCTAATACAAAAATATTTGAAAGCCAACTCGAATTAAATCCTAATGGTTATATTATTACAAAACCCGGAACTACCCTAACAAGTGTACCCGGAGTTTTTGCAGCAGGCGATGTTGCTGACCCGGTTTACAGACAGGCAATCACAGCTGCTGGTTCAGGTTGCGCTGCTGCGATTGATGCTGAAAGATTTTTAGAAGCCAGCCATTGAATGATTTAATAAAACGGTAGAGTAAATTTCTACACTGCCGTTTTATGACAAACTATCCGTCAGAAAATTGACAACTTGTCTTATTTTTCATGAAGCCACCTTCATGATTCTGACAAATTGTCAATAAAGTCAATAAGATCCTTTCTCATACTTCTAAATTCGACTTAATTCTTCATATTTATTTTTGGCATACTGATTGAAATAACTAGGAACAGAATTCAATTCGAAAACTTCAAAGACAAATTATAAAGTATAAGGAGATTAATTATGACATTAGTAAGATGGAACCCGGTTGTTAATTTTGGAAATATGCACAGAGAATTAGACAAAATTTTCGAGCAATTCCGGAGTGATGTTCAAAATGAAGATGTATCAAAAACCTTAATGCCGGTAGTTGACATTGTTGAGCGTGAAAATGAATTTAGCATAAAAGTAGAAATTCCTGGTGTCGATAAAAAAGATGTAAAGATCACAATTCAAAATGATGTTTTGACAATTCGTGGTGAAAAGAAACAGGAAGAAGAAAAAAAAGGTGAAAATTATTATAGAACAGAAAGATCATATGGTACTTTCCAGAGATCTTTCACTCTACCATCATCTGTTGCAAACGAGAAAATCGATGCTTCGTACGACAACGGAATTTTAACATTGACAATTCCGAAATTAGAAGAAGCTAAACCAAAAGAAATTGAAGTAAAATTAAAATAAAAATAAAGTAAACACAAAAAGAAGAGAAGGCAGGATCCGTTAATCCTGCCTTTTTAATTATTTACAAGGGACGACGGACAATAATTCCGGATGCCACAAACAATACAAGCAGGTTTTCTCGATTTACAAACGTTCCTGCCGTGTTGCACAAAAAGATTCCCAACCGCAAACCAAAATTTTTCCGGATATATTTTCGTTAAATCAGTTTCAACTTTTACAGGATTAGAATGAGAGGAAAGATTTAATCTATTCGAGATTCGTTTTACATGTGTATCTACTACTATCCCCGAAGTAATTTTGAAATAATTCCCGAGGATTACATTTGCGGTTTTTCTTCCAACGCCTGGAAGTTGAGTTAGTTGATCAATTGACTTTGGAACTTTTCCATCAAACTCACCGATCAGCTTTTGACAGCAACGGATTATATTCCTTGCCTTGGTCTTATAATATCCGGTAGATTTGATATGATTTTGTAACTCGCTTGGATCTGCTTTTGCATAATCTTCGGCGGTACTGTAGATTTTGAAAAGTTGGCCGGTTACTTTATTAACTCTTTCGTCTGTGCACTGTGCTGAGAGAATAGTTGCTACAAGAAGATCTAATACGTTTCTATGATTCAAGAATGCGTTGTTGATTGAATATTCTTTTTTTAAGGTATTAAGAATCGTTGCAGCACGCCTGTTTTTATCAATTAATGGCTCTTTAGAATTATACATCTACTGGACTCTAACATCCCCGAAAACTTTTGTAATATTTAATTTCAAACGGTTAGATGTTGATTCAAAGCTGCCAGCCGTTGTCTGAAGATCTGAAGAAAATCCATTCTTGGATTGACCTAGAATCATCAATGAACCGAAAGTACTACTTGCGGAAATGCTAACGGCAGAATTTTTTGGAAGAATTACTAAAGTGTCACCAAAGACTCCATGAATTTTCAACTCATGGTCACCTTCTGCCCAGATCGCGTCCGTAAGATCTAAAGTTGAATCACCAAATACAGTTGAAACGGAACCACCTTTGAAACTTTTTGAATCTGCCTTGGTGAAAATATCACCGAACACATTCGATTGATGAATCATATCTGATGATGATTGTGTTGAAAATTCGATGCTCGGTTTGGTATCCGGAATTTTCTGATTTTTTGGACGTATCAATATACTGATTCCCCAGAATATCAAAATCAGAGGCCAATAGTTGCTAATAACTTCACCAAAATCAGCATAACCAAGATTGTCGAGAAGGAATAAAACTCCAAATGTAATTAGTATTAATCCGCCAAATAGATTTTTCATATTGAATATCCGTTTATATTTATTTTTAGTGATTAGTTACGTCAAGAAAAATATAATGTTTCAACAAAAATAATTCTTAAATATCCGGAATTGTTAAATCAAAACTATCATCTGATACTGCTGAATATTTGTTAAGATAATGAAGAAGTGTTTCGATAATTGGTGCTTGTTCTGTAAATGTCATCAATCTCATTCTGAGTTTTGATATGTTTGGTGCATCTCTTAAGTAGCCGCTATAATGCTTTCTGATTTCAAGGCAAGCTTTCCGCTCACCCTTGAATTTTACGGAAAAATTTAAATGCTCAATCAGAAGGTTCACTCGGTCAGATAGGGAGGGTGGTGGTAATAGATTCCCTGTTTTAATAAAATGTTTGATCTCCCGGAATATGAATGGATTATTAATTGCTCCGCGGGCGATCATTACACCATCACATTGTGTTGAATCGAAGACCGATTTGGCAATTTGAGGTGTTGTAATTCCACCATTCACAATAATTGGGATTTTTATCACGTCTTTTACTTTTGATATCCAGTCATAATCCGGATTTCCACTATGGCCCTGTGAACGAGTACGGCAATGGATTGTAATCGCCTGGGCTCCGGCATCTTCAATCATTTTTGATACATCTATTATTTCAATAGAATTTTCATCCCAACCGAGACGAGTTTTCACTGTAACAGGTAAGTTGACAGATTTTACAACTGTGTTTACTATTTTGTATAGATTTTCAGTGTCTTTCAGCAAACCAGCTCCTGCACCGCGAGTGGATACTTTTCGAACCCAACAGCCGGCGTTTATATCGATTAGATCCGGTTGTAACTCTTCTGCCATCCTTGCTGCTTGCTCCATGGAAGAGTCTAAGGATCCGTATATTTGAATTCCAATTGGGCGTTCCTCAGGCAGGAATTCCATTTTGTTTTTTGTTTTGACAACGTTTCTTATTAAACCTTCAGAATTAACGAACTCGGTGTAAACAATATCAGCTCCGAATTTTTTACAAAGCAAACGGAATGAAATATCTGTTACATTCTCCATTGGAGCTAATGCAACTGCTTGTTTTATTTTAAATAATGATTTGGACATCTGATCAAAAATAATCAATGTTTAGGTTGTATCAAAAAAAAGCCTGTGCTGTTGAGAAGCACAGGCAAATAAAAGAGTAATAGTTTACTTCATTAGAACAATTTTTTGAACGGCAGAGAAGTTGTCGGCATTCATACGAATGAAGTAGATACCTGTAGGCACCACCTGATTGTGTGCATCTATGGCATTCCATTCCATCTGGTATGATCCTGCTTCTTGT
>JACRFD010000053.1 GCA_016218025.1 Ignavibacteriales bacterium | reverse complement strand
TTTTTCCTCAGATGATTCAAATAGCCCAAAGGCTAAACATCACAAAATTAGGTCGGCTCATCTTAGATGGCACCAAAATCAAAGCCAACGCCTCCGCCGATAAAGTCATCCGAGCTGATAAATATGAAGAAGTCATAAAGTCTATAGATAATTATCTTGAAAACGCTCACGCCCAAGACCTTGAAGAAGACAATGCCTATGGTAAAGAACTAACTGGTCAAGAATTGCCACCAGAACTACGTTCCAAGACCAAGAGAATCCGAAGATTAAAAGAACTCATCCAAGAGGCAAAAAGCCAAAACCTCAAATACATAAACACTACTGACCCTGAGGCAAAACTGCTTAAAGATACCTCTACCGGCAAAATAAAACCTTCTTATAATATCCAGACAGTCTTGGATGCAGATTCGGGTCTAATTGTTGCCTACAAGACAACCGATACTCCTACTGATAATGAACATTTAGAGTCAATGGTAAAACAAGCAGAAGAAAACACCGGTATAAAGCCAGAAAAAGTAGATGCCGACAGTGGCTATTACTCTAATGCTTCTGTAGGTGCCTTAGAGAAAGAACAAATAGATACCTGTATTCCTGATTCTAATACTGCTTCTTGTTTACATAAAGGTGAAGATATAAAGAGCGATGAATCAAACGCAAGATATACTCAAGATAAATTTCAATATCACCCAGAGGAGAACACTTATATCTGCCCCCAAGCAAAGAAGTTAACTTATCAAGGAGAATATAAACTCGGAAATAAAATGGTTAAAAAGTATTCCTGTATAGAAAATTGCCGAGATTGCCCTGATGCAATAAAATGTTTAACTAATCCTAAAGCAAAACATCGAACATTGGCTATTGACCCAGAACATAAAACCCTACTTCTTGTCCAAGAGAAATTCAAAAAAGAACAATACCAACAGAGATACAAAGAACGAGGTGCTTTTATTGAACGGGTCTTTGGTCATTTTAAGAAAAACCTTAAGTTTACGCAGTTTTACTTGAGAGGTAAAGCAAAAGCTGATGTAGAAACTTGCCTTCTCTGTATAGGATTTAATATTTTAGTGATAAAACACTGGTTGATAATTAAGGCGATTGAGAGTTTAGCTACGATATAGCGCATAGAGGCAATAAAAAAGCATCGCTTTAGGCCTAATTTTGTAAGTTTAATTGTCAAAGAGCAATTTTTACCTTAGGGGGTTAAAGTTTAAATGAGATTGGCGCACAGCCTCTCTGTCCCTATGGCGTCCTGCCTCTGGCAGGACTGTTACCCCGAAAACGTGGGGAAAATCTTTCCCCACACCCCTTTCGGTTCTTTCGCCTATTTCCATTCATCTTGCGAAAGAACCTTTAGCCTATTTTAATCAATTCGCTTTACCTCTTTTCTCCAATTTTGTCTTCTTTGCGAAAAGATAAATACTGGAACACCACTTATCAAAAGGCATAAACCAAATAAAGATTCTATAGGGTAAAAAAACAAGGTATTAATCACAAGGGCTGTGCAAATAAGAACAAAGACAGCTGGCACAACCGGGTAACCCCAAACCTCAAAAGGTCTTTCTAAGTGGGGGAATTTATAACGCAGGATAAAAATTCCTGCCACAGCCAAGGCGAAAAACAACCATACTACAATTCCGGTAAAAAACAAAAGCTTATTAAAAGTCCCCCAAATAATTAATACGACTGACCAGATGGCATTGATAAGAATTGACCTAGATGGAACAGAGTGCTGAGGGTTGATTTCTC
>JACRFD010000052.1 GCA_016218025.1 Ignavibacteriales bacterium | reverse complement strand
TACAATTATGTTACTGCTCTTTATGTCCCGATGCACAATACCTTTCTCATGCGCCGCCTGTAATCCTTCTGCTATTTGAATAGCAATCCACACTGCTTCGGCTACATCAAGACGACCTTTTTCAATCTTCCCACTCAACGATGTCCCTTCGTAATACCCCATCGCAATGAACATTTGACCGTCAGGTGTTTCGTCTACTTCATAAATGGTGCAAATATTTGGATGATCGAGAGCAGAGACAGCTTTGGCTTCATGTGTAAAGCGATTGCGTTCTTCAGTTGACTGAGAGATATCGCGCGGTAAGAACTTCAGTGCAACGTCACGGTCGAGCTTTGTATCATGGGCTTTATACACAACACCCATCCCGCCCTCGCCAAGCTTTTGGATTATCTTATAATGAGAAATAGTAGTTCCTATCATGATCTTCCTCCATTGAAAGATAAGCTTCGGCGGACATGCCCCGTCCGACGAAGCTCCAACTTCTGGAGCGTAGTCGGGCCACCTTCGCCTAACTTCTCAATTATACGATAGTGCGATATTGTTTGGCCTATCATAAAAATCGAATACCTATTGAACTGCTTTTAGAACAACCATTGTTATATCGTCGGTTTGTGAAACACCTTTGCTAAATAGTTTCACCGCGTCGTTGATTTTTCTTAGTATGATTTCCGGATGATTATTTGCGTTCTGTTTAAGAATTTCGGAAATACGATTGTCGCCAAAAAATTCCTGTGCAATATTTTGAGCCTCACTTACACCGTCGCTATAAATTACCATGCAATCATTCGGTTTCATTTTCAGTGTTCGCTCTTCACATCGAATTTCATCTGCTAAATTTAAAGCCATACCTTTTACGTCTAAAACTTCTACTTTGTTTTCTTCATGGTGATACAATAATGGGAAGCAATGTCCAACATTCACAATCGAAACGGAGCGCTCCGTAGGTTGAATTATTGCAATGAGTAGTGTAATAAATGATTTCCGTGCTACGCTACTCCTCAGAATTATATTACTTTGTTCGATTTGGGTTAACGCAGATTGATGCTGCATTACTTGCGAACAGAGAATCCCTTTTCCCAGTGTTGCAAGAAGCGCTGCCGGCAGTCCCTTTCCTGCTACATCAGCAAGAATTATTTCAAATAATGAATCGTTGATCTTTATAATATCATAAAAATCACCCCCAACTTCTTTTGCGGGGATAGTAATTGCAGCTAACTGAAAATTTTCTATCTCAGGTAGTCGTTTCGGCAATAAACTCATTTGTACTTCACGAGCAGCAACAAATTCTTTTTCAAAAGCATGTTTCTTTTGCTCCTGCTCGTATAACCGGGCATTTTCCAGCACCTGCGCAGATTGTGAAGCTATTATACTTAACAAGCGAGTATCATCGCCGGTAAATTCACCATTATCTTTCTTGTTAAAAACAGCTAAAATTCCTATTAGTCGGTTTTTAACCAACAGCGGAGAACAAAGAAGAGATTCAATTTTCTCCTCAACTTTAATTCCGCTAAAGCGCAGATCAGCAGAAAAATTGTTCACAACGAGCGGAGCTTTATGGATCATCATCCATCCCAAAATATTCTGATTCAAATGGCATTGTTTGTGATTTGTCCCGGAATCGAGAGTCCGGATAAACGTGAACATGGAATTCGGATTGACTTCATCTATCAGTGTTATCATACCCTGATTAGCATGCACAGCCTTTACAGATCGTTTGATAATATTCTCAATTATCACATCCAGACCTGTTGTAGAATTAATAACTCGCGACAACTCGTTCAACAACGAAAGCTCCTCCACAGCTTTCTTAAGCCTAACATTTTCTTCCTGAAGATTTGAGTCTTGAATCATAATATTTATTTCTCAAAAAAATAACAAAACATATATTCCCACTTCATGATAAGAATAATAGGGCAACACAACAGCATGTTCTTTTTGTGAAGAATTGTATTCAGCACATCTTATGATACCTCGGACTGCTTCTTCCCAAAAACCAACGCCGTAACAATACCAAGTATGATAAAATGTAACATCCCGAATATGAACCATTTCTCCGCTATCATGTACGGGATCGGGAACATAGCATAAGTGCTATAAGCCATCCCGATTGTCATAAGAAATCCAGCATAAACTCCGTACTGAATTCCCTCTGTTATTCCTTTTCCTTTATACCATTTTGAAAAAATCAACACAAAGAAGAACGATTGGATAAATGTGTTTAAATAAAAAATCCACATTTTCTGCATCATATCGGGACGCCAAAGTTTCATCATTTCCTCGGATTGATAATCTCCTCCAAGAAGAAGGGTGTGAACCACAAAATTTAAAACATTCCACACTATAAAAATTACCGGGAAAGCAATCCATAATTTTTTGTTCATAAAAGACTCCAACAATGTTTTAGAAATGGTTAATGTGAAAATAGTTACGCAAGATGTTACGAAAGATTTTAGTTGAAATCAAATCATCCGCAGTTATCTTTTTTATATCTTTGGTTTTTATTCGATACTTTGTTTATTTCTTCAAAATACCGCTAATTTTTTACAAATAGAATTCCGGCTGCCTGTCGTGCAATAAATGATTCCGCTCGGTGCTGTATTTATTATCGGCAAGTTTTAAATCAATGTCGGCAACTCTGACTTCAGGATTATCTTTACTCAACCGAAAAAGCACCTCCCCTTTTGGTGAAACGATTTCGCTTTGTCCGATGAATTTTAAATTAACACTGCCGCGATTTTCCTCGCCAACCCTATCAACTGTTGCCGTAAAAATTTTGTTCTCCAAACATCTTGTGATCATGGCATCGGGACAATAAGGCAGAACTAAATTGGATGGATGTGCAATCAATTGAGCACCCTTAAGGGTGAGAGTTCTCGCGGCTTCAGGATAAATCCAATCGAAACATATCATCAAACCAACTTTGCCGAACGGTAATTCAAAAACCGGAAATCCGAGATTACCCGGTGCAAAAAATAATTTCTCGCTGTTGAACAGATGAATTTTTCTATATACACCGATCAATCCATCCGGCCCAACGAGCGCGCAAGAGTTATATAATTTATCCGACTTTTCAGCAAATCCATAAACTATATAACATTTTTTTTTAAATGCCAATTGATGAATATTTTTATAAGTGACACCATCTATTGCTTCAGCAAGTGATGCGGCTTCAGATGAATCGATAAAGTTATATCCTGTGTTAAAAAGTTCCGGAAGAATAAAAAGATCTGCGGACACAGATTCCATCATATTTATTGCTTCGGATATATTTAATTTTATTTCCCCGAACAGAGGTTTTGTTTGGATAATCGCTAATTTCATAGGTTTTTCATTTAAAATAGTCAATTTGAAATGGATAAACAAGGTACTTTATTTGGAATTAGGAATAATAATATCTATATTGAAATCGCAATCAACAGTACACCGTTGTGTTGCTTTTCCCTTTGGGGATCGCTTCGCGATAAGATGAATCTGTACACCGTTAGAACCAATACAAGTAGGTCGCCGGTTGTTTGAGTCGCATTAGATGGTGGTTGTGAATGCTATCGAATGCGATTTTTCATTTTAAGAGCAAACAGGTCAGGCGTACCTCACGTCTCAGAGCATCGGGACAAAAATAACTAATCCGCAATAAGCGGAAAAGAAAGGAAAAGTTCCATGGAAAAAGGAACGGTTAAATGGTTTAACGGAGCAAAAGGTTACGGCTTCATATCACGACAAGGCGGAGAAGATGTATTCGTACATTTCAAAGCTATAGTCGGCGATGGATACAAGACGCTGAACGAAGGCGATAAGGTTGAGTTCGAAACCGAGCAAGGTCCAAAGGGCTTGCAAGCAACGAACGTTCAGAAAGTCTAATTAACAGAAACCCCGCCGGCTTAAACATCCACGGGGGTTCGAACGAAAATAAAAACGTTTCGGAAGGATCAATATGGCAGAAGGAACGATAAAATTTTTTAACACAACAAAAGGATTCGGTTTCATTAAAAGTGATAGTGGAGAAGATATTTTTTTCCATAAAAGCAATGTAAAGAATACCGGATTCCGCGATGTGCTTAACCAGGGAGATAAAGTCCAGTTTGAAATTAAAGAAGAGCAAAAAGGAAAGCGCGCTTACAATATAAACAGGATCTAATTCAAGGTTAGAAATTAAATCGAATCCCGTTCTCGATAAGAGGACGGGATTTTTTATTTTCAGCAAACTCCCGGTTTCTATTATAACTTTCAATCCATCATAATTCAAAATTTTATAATCGACATTTAGAATTCATCATACGTGAATATTGTATATCGAACAGTTGAATTATGAATGAAGAGGTATGGTGGCTTAAATAAACCTCCGGTTTCTTCTAAAGCAAATCAAAGTCAGAAACCGGAGGTTTGATGAGCCGGTTCTCTATCTCCCCATCAATTGAGGGGGAGATTATAGAGGGGGTCAGTTAAAAACAGACAAGTAAAATCTCCGACATTTTCATCAGTCAATCCAAGTCAAATGTCGGAGATTTGCACAAGTTACCTCATCATCGAAAGCGGAAATGAAAGCTTTATTTCGTTTTCAAATCCTTCGATTACTAAAAACATTTTATTCGATTTTTTCAGAAAGTGATAATCTCCGTTTCTGAAATGGAACATGGCAAATATTGTTTCGGGATTCGATAATATATTATGCCTTACTCCCCAAATATATTTCGGTTTAATATATTTATTTTGACTGTTTATTAAAAATATTCGGTCTTTAATATCTGTTATTTCGGGCATGTAGCAGGGCCAATCCGAAGGTGAAGCGAGCGGTACATTTTGATACGCAACTCTTCCGCCATTTGAAACTAAAGCGGTCATAATCGGAATATTGCAGGGCCAGCTTCTGTTCTCGATTGTGATAAGAAAAAGCATAGAATCAATTTGCGTTTTGTCATGAAAATAATTTCCTCTCGCATCAACAAATCTATACGACTCCCAGTCCATATATAAACCTGCCCCGTCTTTCAATAACTGGTCGGTATTAAAACAAAACTGCTCCTCGGACCAATGTTCTCTTTGCTGAGCGGCGCGTTGGATACCAAGTATTACCGATGGGTAGTATGGCGTGGCAAATACTTTTATGTTTGGACTTTGCTGATCAAACAAATTATTTGCAATAGGTGATATAATTACAGTAAGAGCATCTCGCGATGACCAATCGATGGAAGGCTTTTGAAGAACATCTTCATAGCGATCTTTGCCGACATAAAAACAACCGCAAAAAAATAACGAGAAAAAAATCACCGTCAGAATCATTCTTTTACGTTTATATTTAGATTGTTTATTGCTTAGCAATTTCACCATTCTCCAAAAAAAATTACACTAATTACAATCTACTAAAATACTCCTGTTCTTATCAAATTATATTTAATATTATTTAAGTATTTCAATTCTTCAGAGTATAAAAAATAAATTGCGACTCACATTCAAAATCTCATCCGAATATGAGCCGCATATAATCCCAGCGATATATCTAACGAATAAGAATCATCTTCTTTACATCAACAAACTGGTTTTTGTTTTCATTATCATCACCAACCGGTTCAACAATCAGGCGATAAAAATAAACACCCGAAGCCAAACTGCCGGCATTGAATTCAATCTCCTCGCTTCCGGCATCTATAATCTGTCTATCGAGAAGTTTTGCAGCCTCCTGACCAAGCGTATTGTACACTGTCATGGTTACCATTCCATCAAAGGGAATATCGAACCGGATGTTCGTTGTTGGATTGAATGGATTTGGATAATTTTGATGCAACGAGTATGCAGCCGGTATTTCAGGTTCATACGAATCCGATGGAATCAAGATCGATGGAATCGCAAGCGGATTTGCTCGCAGAAATGGAATATCGATTAGTTTTCTTATTCCCTTAAAGGCAAGCGTGCCGGAAAACGATATAGTATCGAGTTTTCCTTCAAAAGCATTGTTTACACTGTCGAGTGTTTTTGCAAGATTCAGGAAGAGGGAAACATCGGCATATTTTCTCCGCTTTAATTCTCCATTATAATTACCCAGCATCAGTAAATCTCCATAATCGCTGATTTCTTTTAACATCATTCCATTCAGAGGATTCGATGTTCCATCGTCATAAATCAATTCACCGAAACCGCGCGGTGTAATTCCAAGCTGGCTTGCCGTAATATTCACCTTCAACGCAATCATGTCCGCAAGGAGTGCATTGTTATGTTTTTCCGGAGATATCGTTTTGTGTGCGCCCTTCATGGTATTGCCGTTGGCATACTGATCTAATCCTCGCGGCAAAGCAGAATGCAGTAAACTTCCTTTTCTTGCTGCAAGCGACTGTAACACGTTTTTGTAACTCTTGCTTTGCAGCCAAGCATAATAGCGTGAACTGTCAACACCGTTTTTCTTGTTCAATCCGACAACCAATCCGCTGGTCAGATTATATCCTCCCTGTCTAAACGCTTCGTAAAGTGCATTGACTCGGTTCGGCATCGGTAAATATAGCTGGTTAACCGGATTCGTATTTTCGTCGAAATGTTTTCCACCGCCGTAAAAATTCCACGCATATGAAACCTTCATTCCTTTTCCTTTATTTCCCCATCCGGTAATTTTTATTGTTTCTCCCGGTGAAATACTATCGCCCCAGGCAAGGTTCAGTATTGCATTTGGTCTTGCGAACGTCATACTTAATGGTTCGGGGGTTATTGTAAGCGGATAATTCAGATTCCCGCCAATAAGTATCGGATCGAAATGAATATGAAATTCCGATTTCTTTTTACCGGTATTATTTTGAATAGTGCACTCAAAATATACTCTTACAGGTTTTTTCAGAACATACTTATTGATCTTTTCTTTATTGTCTTTATCAAGAGCGAGACTCTCGGGAGTGAAACTTCGGTATGTAATCTGAGAGAGAGAATCTTCGGCAAATATTGCTGTAATATTTTTATTCCCATCAATTATCACTGAATATGGATTAGCAGTTCCGGAACCATCGCCGCCCCAATGAGAGAACTTCCAACCCAATCCTGCATATGCCTGTAATTGAACAATGCTTCCGTAACCATACCAGGAATAATCAGGTACTTTTGTTACACTTCCGTTCCCGACCGAGTTCACTGTAACATTAAATAAATCGATTCCGAACACAGCATGTATTGTGTGATCGGCAACGATGTTAGTGAATGTGTAATTTGAAACGGCTCCAGCAGAAACGCCGTCAACAAAAATTGTGTCTATATGATAATGTGGCCCCGGCGTGATTATGAATGTTTGATTTTCGCCCTCATCAAAAGTTAATATTCCGGATGGAGATATCGATCCACCTGCACCTGCTGTTGCTGTTATAATATGTGTTGGAGGTGTAGGATTGATGATAATATTAGCCGTGATCGTTCTGTTCTGATCCATTACAACAGAAAGAGGAACGTCCAATTCATGTCCTGCCGGCACATCTCCGCTCCAGTTCACAAAATGGAATCCTGCATCAGCAACCGGTGTCAGCGAGACATTTGTTCCATGATCGTATGATGATTGATCTGGAATTTTAGTTACTGAACCGTGAACAGCATTGATTATAAGCGAATATGTTTTGATACTGAATGAAGCTGTTTGTGTAATCGGAGCATTCATATTGATTGTAGCAGGATTGTTCGTGCCGGTATAAGACCCGGATCCTGAACCGACCCATGTACTGAATTGATAACCGGTATTCGGAGTTGCATTAACCTGAACCAATGTCCCGCCCGCATAATAACCGTCTGGACTTGATGGTATCGCTGAAACATTTCCGTTCGGATTCGCTATCAGAGAAAGCAGATACGAAGTCTGGAAATTTACGGTATAAGTTACATTAGAAGTCGGTGCAATGGAATGCGATTGGGCTCCGCCATCGCTCCAGTTTGAAAATGAATATCTGGTCCCCGGACTTGTCTGAGGAGAAGTTGTACCTAACGTATGATTTGATCCGTGAGTCCAGATAAATGTTTGTGTGGCAGAATACGTAGTTCCATCGACATCGAAAGAAAGTCCTGGTGGATTCGATTGGACTATAACCTGAATCTGGTTGATCCCGAAATTAGCTGTTATATTCTTGTTCGCATCCATTATCAGGTTCAACGGGTTATCTGATTCATGACCCGATGGGACATCACCACTCCAACCGATAAAATTATATCCGCTGTTTGGAGTTGCAGTCAATGAAACCGGTATTCCGTGAGAGTAAGGTCCACTGGGCGGATTGACATCCACGTTTCCGTTTGTACTGCTCACATTTAAAGTGTACATATTGATTGCAAAACCGGCAGTAATTGTTCGGTTCTGATCCATCGTTACAGTCAGAGGATTATCCGATTCATGACCTGCGGGTAGATCGCCACTCCAACTTGTAAAATGATATCCGGTAGATGCGACCGGTGTCAACGTCACCATTGTACCATGATTATAAGGTCCTGATGGTGGATTCAGATCAACGCTGCCATTAACTGCGTTTACTGTTAAAGTATATGTATTGATTGCGAATCCGGCAGTTATATTTTTATTACCATCCATTATTATTATTAACGGGTTATCTGATTCATGACCGGCAGGAATATCTCCGCTCCACGACGTAAAGTGGTAACCAGTATTCGCAACCGGCGTTAACAAGACCGAAGTACCGTGATTATATGTCGGTTGATCAGGTAATCTATCAACCGAGCCATTGGATGAATTTATTGTAAGAGTATAAATAGAGAGAGTTGTTTTTCCCGCATCAATATACCACGGATTGTAATCGATAAAAGCTGAGACACTATCGCCGGCACCGGAGATGTTGTTGTAATTTGGTGTGCTTGGCAATGTTTTTGGATCTGCGGGACCTGACGACGATCCCCACCAATTTTCTTTTGCATCCTGCAAAACACCTGTCTGATCAAGAACTCCATATTTGTTTCCAATTATTGAATTTCTTCTCAGGATCGAATTAAGTGTAGCACCTGATTCTTTATACAGCACAAACCCGGTTCCCCAGCTTGAAACAGAATTTTCATTAGCGCTGAAATTCAGCGTCTCCGTTCCTAAGGCATCTGCCTCGATTCCAACACCATTAACTCCATCACCTGTAACGGTATTACTGTCAACTGTAGTCGTAAGGGCAGAGACCGAGGAAGTTGCTCTGTCAAGTTTAGGCGCCGATGTTGTTGGCAAATCGAACGGTTGAACGGATGCACGCTGTGTCTCCCCGGGATCGGCAATAATTCCCCAGAAAGAAGTTGTTCCAACACCAGCAGCAGAGGCAGTTATGTTATTGTGTTTTATTTCTCCGCCTACGTTTATATAATTGATACCAACCTGTGTATTCGAAATAATATTATTTCTGGTTTGAATTGTTCCGCCCGATTGATACAGCAATAAACCGCAGGAAACATCGGTACTTGGAGTGTAAGAAACACTACTTATGTTATTATTAATTAACGATCCTGTAGCTCCGAAACCTATTTGCAGGCAATTCTGTGCAATAAAATTAACCGCACTGGCGCCAGTTACAGTATTGTTATCTGCATTCACAATTAAATTCGGCCCGTTGAACGCAGTTCCGTTTTTCTGGAAACCGAAAATAGTATTGTTTGTTACACCCAAAGTGCGATTGATTCCGTTATCGTTATATACATAAATCCCAACACCGTGTTGATTTCCATTGATCGGTGTTTCGCGGACATCCTTGATTGTGCATCTATCGACTTTGCCTCCGGCATTTCTGAAACCGATTCCCTGGAAACGATAATTTCCATTACCGCGACCTGCACCATCGACAGTAAAATTACTTACCTCGGGTGAAGAGGCATCGTGTATATAAACAATCGGGTAATTATTCACCGAGGTGGTGAAATATTTTGTTAATGAAACAGGAGATTTTATTATTGTCCCAGCAGCAGATTCTCCATGAAGAATTATATCTTTTGCAATTTCGACTTGCTCTTCATAAGTTTCATTTGAGACAAGGACGCTATCGCCGGTTTGTGCTGCATCTACTGCACCCTGAATATTAGCGCGAACCACAATAAAATCTCCCCACGGGAACGATTCAATCCGATAACTACCTGCGTTTCTGACTACTACTTTCTTAGCCAATGTATTCGAGGCAATTACAGCGTCGACATCGACACCAGATAGAGTATTAAACGAAAGATTGTTTACTATTCCTTGAAAATAATTTCCGGTAATTGTGTTATTTGCCAACTGACTCAACCCAAGACCAGCCGCACCCTGAAAATAATTCCCCGATATCTCACCGTCTTTTGAACTAAGCGATAAACCGCCAACTGTGGAGACAAAAGTATTCCCGATGAAATCTATATTTGTCGAGTGAACGTTTACATCAGCGAAACCATTCACATAAACCAAAAATCGCGGCGCCGACATACCATCGAAAATATTGTTCACAAAGGTCTGATTAGTTTGACCACCATCCGTTAGAAGTGCATGACTTTCGTTATTACCCGGATTTCTTGGAGCGGCTACAAATTTATTTTCTTCAATTCTAAGATTATCCCTCGCGCCGCTGATGTAACATGCCGCAAGCATAACTCCGCTTGTGCTGGTTTTGCTGTTAAATGTGAATCCTTTGCCGGCTCCGCCAACAGTTACGTTCGATGAATTAATTCGCAACGCACCACCGCCCCATCCTTCAGTTTGTCCGTTAACGATAGTATTTATTCTTCCATGTGTTGAGAATAAATTTAATCCTTTTGTGATAACAACATCTTCATTATAAGTACCTTTAGCAACAAGTATTATTCCACCTGTAACAACACGCGGAACAGCGGGTGTGATTGTTTGATATGGTTTTGTTGGCGTGCCATCACCTCCTGCAATCGCGCTTGAATCGACGTAAACAATTGTAAGAACGCGAACAGTTGGCCGCTGATCTTCGATCACCGCCTGATTATTTGCATTGCTCATTGCTATAATATCTGTATAATACGCAGGATTCACCGTTGCAAAAATTGCGATGTCAACATAATTAGCCGTTGCACCAATCCCCCATGTGTTCCCCGTAAAATTGTAATTTCCGTTTTCAATAACCCAGCCACGTGTACTGTACACAAAGTTGTTAGTGATATTTCCTGTTGAAGTATTCAAATACGCTGGTTGACGAAGAGAATGAATTGTGTTTCCTTCAATCGTTAAACCGGACAGTCCGCCTGCCACTACCATTGCCCGGCTTACATCTCCATCACCCATTACATATTTTCCCCAGATAAGATTATTTCTTATTGTTACATTGCTTGCGTTCACAAAAATAATATTTTGCTCACCAGCTTTATCTGTTTTTTCAATTTGTAAATTTTCAATTATTGTTCCGCTTCCGGTTATACTAAAAAGATTCCCGACCGGCTGAGATGTTTTGATTATTGTAGAAGAAGTGCCTGCACCTTGCAGTGTAATGTTTGATTTGTTCAATAAGATTGTACTGGTTGGTGTATATGTTCCCGATGCAATCAAAACCGTATTACCCGCCGATGCAAGATTATAACCTTGCTGAATTCCCAGATTATTTGGAGTCACAATTATGGAACCTGATTTGAATGCTATAAATCCGGTTGCGTTATCATCCATTTGATGATCTATTTTATCTTCAAGTGTTGCTAATTGTTCCAGTGTCGCACTCGACGGATTTATCCCATCAAATATATTATTATCAGTTGCTGTAACAACTCCAGTACCCATAGAAGCAAGATATCTTTGAACTCCTGTAAAGTTTGTATTCGAAATTGTCACTGCATCGCCGCTTGAAATTATTCCGGAGGCAGTTGTACCCGCTCCTGCATATGTAAGATTTGAAATTGTCGTTCCATTAACCGAGCCGCCCACATGTCCGCCGCTGCGGTTCCAAAACAAAATACCGTTTTGTGCAATAGCTGAGGTCGAACCGGCTCCTGAGATTGTTCCACCTGTTACATTGACAGTTATATTCCCAGGATTACCGGTTAACGAATTCCCATCAACAGCATCAATCGCATTCTTCTGATAACCGTCGATATTTGTATTTACAACATCTAAAATTGTTGTCTGTCCCGAACCGGCATCTACCGCTAAACCTTGTCCGGTCTGACAACCACCTATTGTGTACGTTCCATGAATTGTACAATTATTTATTGTCCCTGTTGATGCATTCCAAAAAACAATCGCATTAGGTGTTCCGGCTCCGCATGGCGTTACACCGTTGTCTTCAATCTTCATATTTTGGATCGTGACGTTTGTAGAATTATTTACGAAGACAGAAACCGACATGTTCGCGTCATATTTATGTCCAACACCGGTGCTTATAAGTGTTGTTGGATGAATAAGAGTAGTATTGCCTGCACCTCTGATTGTTAAGTTGGTTTTACTGGGGACAGAAAAACCTTCGTAGGTTCCTTCGGCAATATTAATTACATCACCAGAATTAGCTTTATCAATTCCATTTTGGATAAAGTAATAATGATCGTTAGAAAGATTCCAATCCATTTTCGTGTATGCAATTTCAGCATCGCCATAAGTAGTTCCGTTTCCTTCGGTACCGAAAAATAAATATTTATCAGTACCATCGAAATAACCGTTGGGCCAGAAATCCCACCAATACGTTGAACCATAACCTCCATAACTGACATTTTTGGGTGTGGTCCACGTGCTTCCATTGTCTGATGAATATGTTTGAGCAAGCCATTGTGGGGCATCGCCCGTTTGAGGAGCAACTACTACATATAAATTGGAATTATCGTTAAAGATTGTCGGATCCCATACCATCGCGCCGCCTGTTGCAGTATAAGGAGTAGATAGATAGGATAACGTTGGTGTCGCACTTGCCGTACCAGACCAAACCTCCACACTCGTCCAAGCTGGTTCAGCAATACTAATAACGTATAATATGCCGCCTTTCAAAGTAATCTTTGGCACGATGTTGCCTGTTCCTGCGTTATATGGACCATTGAGTGTTGCTCCGTTCCACGTATAAACATCGGCGTTGTCAGGATTTGAGTTGACTGCAATATACACACGATCTCCATCTGCAGTAACATTAACATGTGCTGCGCCGCCGGTTGCCAATGATGTTGGACCAGTCCAATTGCTGCCATCCCATTTGTAATAGTAGACTGGATGAATTGCTTGACTATATCCACACGATACGAAAGCATACAACGACCCGTTGAAAGCAACGGCAGAGGCAAGGCGTTGATCGAAGCCCGTTGGTCTTGCTGTTTCAGACAAATTTAATTTCGTTTCAGTTGCTGCAGTAAGTCCAGATATACTTGTGGCATGTTTGTACCATACAACATAAGTCTCGTTATCCGGATTGTAGCCGCTTACTCCGCGAACACCATCGTTATCAGCTTTAGTGTAAAACAGCCAGTACTCACCGTTGAAGAAAGTGATCGACGGATTACGGTCCCAATTCGAATTGTTCGTAAGTCCTGTATATCCGCCCACTTCAATAGTCGATTGGGCAAATATAAATCCGTTGGAAAGACAAAGTACCAACAACAAAAAAAACAGTAAATGTGTTTTCATTTTATTCCCCTCTTTTTAATAAGTAAAATTAAAATCCCGAATTGAATAATTAATCTTATTGATAGAACTATTTTTGAAGAATTTTTTCTTGATAATTAATATTTGATGTGTAGCATCTCCCGTACAGGCACCGAGTTAGCTCTGATTTTAACACAAAGTAACTCTTGAAAATATACGAAAACCGTATAGTAATATCAAACCTAAACGGGTAAATCGCTGACTCTAACTTAATAATTTTCAATTGGGGAATATTGACTAAATTAAAGCTTTTTCGGCATTTTTCGTCATTTACCCATCGAATTATATAGGATATTTTTAAATTTCCGTTTGGATGATTTAAAAAAGCCTCGCCAGATATTCTGACGGGGCTGACCATTCCCTATACTATTGATTCATTTTCAGATAAACTCAATCATTATGTCATCTAAGATGCTGAACGATTATTTCATTAGGATCATTTTCTTTACCTGCACAAACGATTTACCAGGGTCTGTTACAGAAACCACCTCGAGCTTATAGAAATAAATGCCCGAACTAACAAAGTCTGCGTTCCAATCGACGGATTTGTAACCTGCCTGCTCTGCCCCATCTCTGAGAATTGCTACCACCTGTCCGAGCAGATCGTACACTTTTAAGCTGACTCTGCTATCGTTCGGCAATTCATACTTGATAGTGGTTGACGGATTGAAAGGATTTGGATATGCCTGCTCAAGCCCGTACTCTTTGGGAATTGCAAGTTCCATCACTATGCCTCTATCAGGCGCAGGCGGCGGTAACTCATCTGTGTGTATTATTTGTATCTTATTCGCACGCAAAGCAAAACCTGAATTTGAGAGAATCAATTTGCCTGCTTGATTTGTCTTAACCCAGTATGCCTTTCCCGGCATTATATTGTCTGATGATAAGTATGTT
>JACRFD010000051.1 GCA_016218025.1 Ignavibacteriales bacterium | reverse complement strand
TCGTTCCGTTAAGAAGATGTTCTGCGCTGTGCATCCGCGGATGATATTCTTTGGGATTCTCGTTGTAGTTCATATTTAATTCTGAGTGAAGCAGAGCGAAACGAAGAATCTCATAATAGAATAATTGAGACCCTTCGCTTCACTCGGGGTTTAAGAACTAATCTTTATTCGTATCTAATTCTCTACCAAGTAAATATTTAAACCAGAACTTTACGCGTTCTCGTGTAGCATGAGGCATTCGAACTCCATGACGAAAGTTTGGATAAAGCATCATTTCAAAATCTTTGTTTTGTTTTTGTAGTTCAGTAATAAATTGAATTGAGTTTTGCATATGAACATTATCATCCATTGTGCCATGTGTTATAAGCATCTTGCCTTTGAATTTATCAACGTAACTCAAAACAGAGCCGGCTTTGTAGCCTTCTGGATTTTCAGCAGGGGTGTCCATATAACGTTCGGTGTAAACATTGTCATAAAGTTTCCAATCCATTACACCGTACTCAGCAATTCCATGAGTGAAATAATCTGCATCTTTTGTTAAAGCAAGTGCAGTAACATAACCGCCATAACTTCCGCCGGTAATTCCTATTCGGGTAGAATCAATAAACGATTTCGTCTTCAACCATTTTACTGCAGCAGCATAATCATGCATTTCCCATTTACCGAGATTTCGATGCATCAATGCAACACCTTTCTTTCCAAAATGTCCCGAACCCCTGTGATCAACTGAAATAGAAATTATTCCTTGTTGTGCAAAATAACTTTGAGCCAACCCAAACGGAAATGAATTTCTTACTGATGCAGAATTTGGTCCGCCGTATTCATTGAATATAACAGCATATTTTTTATTCGCATCGAAGTCAGAAGGTAAATACCATATTGCCGGTAAATTGAAACCATCACCCGAAGGAATTGTGAACAGCTCGGCCTTTGCAAGAGTGTATTCATCATATTGAGTGCTTCGCGGTTCAGATAATGTTCTAATTAATTTTCCTCCTATTTCATAAAGCTCTGATTTGGATGGAGTGGTTATATTGCTGTAAGTATCAATATAATATTTTCCTTTCGGTGAAACGGAACCGTTATGTGTCCCGGGAAAAGTTGTGATTTGTTTTAATCCTTTTCCATCCAAACCGACAACACACAAATATCTATCCGTACTGTTTTTCATCGGGCTATGGAAATAAACTTTTTTATTTGATTCATC
>JACRFD010000050.1 GCA_016218025.1 Ignavibacteriales bacterium | reverse complement strand
TTCCGGTTTTAAATGACCTTTCCCGGGAAAGGCACTCTCTCCATCTTTTGACAACTGACATTTCCAATGGTAAATCGAGTTGACAGATATTCCTAAATCTCTGGCTACCTCTGTGGCTCTACGTCCTCCTGCGGTTACTAAACGGACTGCATCCATCTTAAATTGCTTATCAAATCTTCTTCTTCTGACTTGGTCTGGTTCCATTTCGGACTTCTCCTTTTCTTTAATATACTGTCTTTTCTTTCTGTCCGAAAATACGGGGCAAGATTATAATATGTATAAGTATTGCATGTTTTTATTGATATTTGCAATGTTTGGATTTAATCCAATATTATTAATTTCGCAACCGCTTAATGTCCGGATAACTGATTATGGAGAAACTGGACCATTGTGGGATCCTTCGTTAGTAATAAATCCAACCGATACTAATAATTTTATAATATCAATGGTAGGAAAATTATCAGATGTGAATCGGGTACATTACTATTACTCAACCGATGCAACTCAGTCTTGGGGAATGAATAGATTGGAAATAAACAATCCGGGGTGGAATAGTGAGGAACCAAGGATAGCGTTTTCAAAATCAGGAAATGGCTGGATAGTGTATTCGTCATATCTGAATTCGGATAAATTTAACAATAACGGTATTTATGCAGCTAGAACCAGTGCAAAAGGATCTTACTGGCCCGTTACAAAGACTGTCGTCGAGAATAAAGTGGAAAATGGATCAATCTTCGAAGATGATCCGGATATTACAGTAACAGGGGGATTGTCCCCGCAGGTTTATGTCATCTGGACAAAAAGATTCAGCGATACTACAAAAAGTAAAATATTTATAGCCCGCACTTCTGATGCATCAACAACAGGCAATTTCCAAGATATCACTCAAGTTAGCTTTGACAATTCGGTAAATTCTTTCGCACCTTCAATAGGATCGGCGGGTGATACTTTATTTATGGTCTGGCTGAACAGTAAAAGAGAAATTATTTTTGATTTAAGTCTTAATGGCACAAGTACACTAAGTAACGAAATACAGATTGCCTCTAATGTTAACATTATTGATACGGCATATATATTTTATAACAAAAAGATAGAAGTAAAAAGTAGTCCATCAATTGCAGTAGATGCTTCGATGAAAACGATATATGTAGTTTGGTCAGAGAACGGTACTACTATATATTTTAAAAAAGTTTCATATAACAATGGAGCAATTGCAGTTTCTCCGTTATATCCTACCCATAAAATAAAAGTTAGTAATGAAATTGGGTTAAATTGGAATCCCAGAATTACATTAAGCCCGGATCGAAAAAATATTTATGTAAGTTATTATCACATAAATAGTGGTGATTCAACTGTCAGCGTTCGGGTAGCATCATCATGTACAGATGGCATGACTTTTACCCACTCAAATATTACCGACACGACCTTCTCATTGGGTACTTTTAAGTCTTTAGGTCGTTCAATGGGAATTGCTGCGTTGACAGACAGGGTTTATCCTATTTGGTGTGATACGAGAGATGGTTATAAATTATTATATATGGCAAATGAAGAAAAAATTATATTCGGCGTAAAGCAATTAATGTCTAATAATTTTAATTTCTCGTCAATAAGAAAATGGAATGGAGAATATTTTTCCGGACTATGGAACGGTTATTTGGCTAACTATAACGACAAATTGGGAAATCCCGATTCAATAATATTATCGTTGAATTCCAATCAAGTATTTTTGGCAGATACATCTTATATGGGTTGGCCCGGTTCAGAGAAATTCTATAATTGGGGTGAAATTGATAACTATGTTGTTCAACAAAGTTTAATAGTTACTCAAGCCCAGAAATCTATTTCATCAAGATTCCAGCAAGTAGATTCTAGTATTGTTATTACAACAGGAATAATAGATTTCCCCGGTGTCGAGGGTGGATATATAGAATTTTCAGACCCATGGTTGATAGACTCTCTAAACCAATTGGGGAGAATAAATCGTGGCAGCAATGCTGTTTTCAGAACTGTACAATGCCCATTTTCGCCTGTGACATCTCCAACTTATAAAGGTATGTTCTTGAATCAGGATCCAGAATTGTCACCAGTTTTTTATTCCCTCCGCGTTCCCCGCACCCAAGTGATTGGCAATTTTACTTCAACGTTCGAAAAATTTACTGTGGAGGGAGCAGAACTTGTACAAGATACCAGAGTCCCCTTTTCATCAGACACGAATTACTATCAATGGGTTGTAATATTTAGAGAGCCAACAGCATTCATCAGATTGCTTTACAAGGCTACTCGCGCAAGTTTAACCAAAAAGATGAATTCCGGATGGAACTTGATTTCATTACCAGTTCAATCTCAAACAGTTCTTAAGGATAATTTATTGCCATCATCCTCATCCGAAGCATTTACATATGATCAAAATTTAGGTCGCTATGTAGTAAAAGATACTTTAAAGAAGGGGATAGGCTATTGGGTATCTTATTCAGATTCAGAGAGTGTAATGTTAACAGGAACTACAATTTATTCTGATAGTGTCCCAGTAAAAGCTGGTTGGAATATGGTGGGATCTATTTCAATTCCATTTGATAGAATATATTCGATACCCACTGATAATATTGTTTCTAGCTTTTTGAGTTATGAAGGTGGAGACTATATTCCAAATTCTACAATCCTTCCTGGAAATGGATATTGGATAAAGGTTGAACAGGATGGAAGTGTAATTTATAACAGAAATACATACGATCCAGAACTTCCACCACTTTTTATAGCCCAGCCCCCTCCACCACCCGGTGCACCGCTCACACCGGTATTATTATCACCGGTAAACGGAGCAACCGGAGTTGCAAATCCGCCAACACTTTGCTGGAATGAATCTGAAACAGCAACAAGCTATAATCTTCAGGTAGCAACATCATCTGCATTTACAACCGTTGTATATCAGGCAAATGGATTAACATCAACATGCAGTTTTGCAGGCGGATTATCTTACAGTACAACATACTATTGGAGAGTTAAAGCAGTAAATGAGTTTGGTGAAAGTAACTGGTCGTCTATCAGGTGGTTTACAACAAAGAGTGCACCTCTGCCTGATCCAGACCCTGATCCATGCATAACCTCAAGTTCGATTACTGCTCTAGATGAGTTTACGATAGTTAATGGAAACGGAAACAAACAAACTCTATATGCCAAAAATGGAAAAAATAAGCTAGATGTTGGTTTTACTAACTTCGATATGCCGCCTGAACCGGTAGGAGGAATATTCCATGCGAAGTTCAAGACAGATAAATTTATAGAAAATATTCCACCCGGTAAAGGTTTATTGAAAATACCTATCAAAGTAAAGAATGCTCAATATCCGATAACTGTAGAATGGAAGATAAAAGAAAATAACGGTGTGAGTTACTGGATAAGCAGGACTGGTAATGATAAGGACAAACAACCTATAAGCGGCAATGGATCAATAGGCTTAGGCAGTACCAAAGATGGAGATATAATCATAATAGCACAGGCTATAGATCCATGCGGTGATCTTGAATCAAAATCAGGTTTTAGAGGTAACACAGAAGAACAAGTTTCACGCTTACCTGAAGAATTTAAACTTGAGCAGAATACACCAAATCCATTTAACCCTACAACAATCATCAATTATCAGCTTCCAATTGACAATTGGGTAACAATTAAAGCATACAACATACTCGGCGAGGAGATTGCCACACTTGTTGATGAGATGAAGGATGCAGGGTACAAGTCTGTAACATTTGATGGATCGAATTTACCGAGCGGAATTTATTTTGTTAGAATGAACGCTGGTTCATTTAACGATGTGAAGAAGATTGTATTGGCGAAATAGCCGTTGCAACCTCCCGAAGGTTACTTTGCTTATCTTAGTCAACCTTCGGGAGGTTCAAGAGGTCGGTTGAAAATGTCGGAGATTTTTATTGCTTGTTTTATTTGACCCCCTTTATAATCTCCCCCTTAAAAATGGGGAGATGGATAGCAGATAAATAAAACCTCCGTTTTCTGACTTTGATTTGCTTTATAAGAAACCGGAGGTTTACTTGCATGCATAATTTGCCTGTTCAACATTCGAAATCTATAAGTTAAAACTCCGGGTTGTACTTCTGATGAACAAGCCACAACTCGGAGTTTTGCTTTTACGTATTCGAACTTCCCGAAGGATCGAGCTTAATTCAGGAATCCTTCGGGAAGTTTTTTTAGAAGTTCTATTGTTGGATTAAATCCGGAAAATTTAATAACAACAATGTTTCTTCAAAAATAATTTACCTTCCCCGTTATTGTTTCATAAAAAAACGCCCACTTAATAACGGGCGTTTTTTATTATTACCTATCAATTTGAATATTCTTTAAAAAGATTTTAGAAAAACAGATACTATTTCTTCTTGGTTTTACCTTTCTTGGTTTCCTTTTCCGGCTTCGTATCTTTATTTTCTTTTTGCTCGATACCGTTCTCACCGCCTTCGTCTTCTGCCGGAACTACGGCGGTATCTGCGATCTTATCTCCATCATCAAGTCTAATCAGGCGAACGCCCTGTGTGTTCCGCCCTGCTAAACGAATTGTTTGAGCTGGCTGTCTGATAACCACACCCTGTGAGGTAACAACAACAATATCATCGTTTTCTAAAACTTCTTTAATTGCAACCATGCGGCCTGTTTTTTCGGTAACCCGGATTGTGATAACACCTTTACCGCCGCGGTGGCTTACGCGATATTCATCAAGTTCGCTTCTTTTGCCAAAACCGTTTTCAGCCACAACAAGTATAGATGTACTTTGGCGTTTTACCGCAACTCCACCGATCACCTTATCGTTCTTGTTGAGATTAATACCCCGGACGCCCATTGAAATTCTTCCAACAGGTCTCACTTCCTGTTCATTGAATCGGATTGCCATTCCATTGTAAGTTCCGATTACAATGTCTTGTTTTCCGTCTGTCAGTTTCACATCAATTACACTATCATTCTTTTGAAGTGTAATTGCGGCAATTCCGTTGCGGCGAACGTTGCTGTATTCAGCCAGAGATGTTTTCTTTACCAATCCTTTTTCGGTTATCATTGCAACAAAATGGTCTTCATCAAATTGTTTTACCGGAACATACGAAGCAACATTTTCATCGTTTTGTTTTTCAATCAAGTTAACAATAGATTTCCCGCGCGCCATTCTACCGGCTTCTGGAATTTCATGCACTTTTAACCAGTAACATCTTCCTTTATCTGTGAAGAACATTATGTAGTCGTGAGTAGATGCAATGAACATGTGTTCGATGAAATCGTCTTCTTTTGTCGTGGCGCCGGTTACCCCCTTTCCGCCTCTTGCTTGTCTTCTGTAGCCTGAAACCGGAAATCGTTTTATGAATCCGCTGTGGCTTATGGTTATAACGACATCTTCCTCGGCAATCATATCTTCAATGCTGAACTCTTCCGCCTTGTATATGACTTCGGTCCGTCGTTCATCCCCATATTTTTGTTTCATTGCGATCAATTCTTCTTTGATTATTTGCATCTGGAGTTTTTTGCTCGATAGAATTGACTTCAATTTTTCGATGAGTTTAATAGTTTCTTTATATTCTTCTTCAATTTTCTTCCTTTCCAATCCGGTTAGTCTCTGCAGACGCATATCAAGAATTGCTTTTGCCTGGATTTCGGAAAGTTTAAATCGTTTCATCAATCCTTCTTGTGCAGAAGGAACATCTTTCGATTTCTTAATTAGCTTTATAATCTCATCGATATTATCAAGAGCAATTATATATCCTTCAAGAATATGGGCTCTTCGTTCCGCTTCATCCAGCTCGTGTTTTGCTCTTCTAACAACAACATCGTTCCGGTGTTTTATAAAGTGATCGAGCATTTGTCTTAATGTGAGGACTTGCGGTTTTCCCTCGACAAGCGCAAGCATTATCATTCCAAATGTTGTTTGCATTTGGGTGTGTTTGTATAAATTATTAAGCACAACCGGTGCGTTGGCATCGCGTTTTAATTCGATTACAACTCGTAGTCCGTCTCTGTCCGATTCATCCCTGATGTCGGCAATATCTTCTATTTTTTTGTCCCGTACGAGATCGGCAATTTTTTCAATTAATGATGATTTATTAACCTGATATGGTATTTCAGTAACAACTATTGCTTGTCTTTCTGCTCTGCCAGTTTCAATTGTTGCTTTTGCCCTTACTAAAATTCTTCCCCTACCGGCCCGGTATGCTTCCCGCACACCATCGTATCCGTAAATAATTCCGCCCGTGGGAAAATCTGGAGCTTTGATGATCTTTAATAATTTATCTTCACCAAGAGATGGCGTATCGATAACCGCGATGCATCCATCGATCACTTCCGATAAATTATGTGGTGGAATATTTGTTGTCATTCCAACCGCTATACCGGAAGTTCCGTTTACCAATAGATTAGGAATAAGTGCCGGTAAAACTGTTGGTTCTTTCAGAGTGTCGTCGAAGTTTGGAACAAAATCGACTGTACTTTTTTCAAGATCACGAAGCATTTCCTCGGCAATTCTTGACAACCGAACTTCCGTATAACGCATTGCTGCCGGAGAATCGCCGTCAACGGAACCAAAGTTTCCCTGACCATCAACGAGCGGATATCGTAGCGAAAAATCTTGCGCCATTCTTACCATTGTATCATAGACTGCGTTATCTCCATGAGGATGATATTTACCTAACACTTCACCAACAATACGCGCACTTTTTTTATACGCTCTATTAGCTGCCAATCCAAGATCGTGCATTCCGTATAATATCCTGCGATGAACCGGTTTTAACCCGTCTCGAACATCGGGCAAGGCACGCGAAACGATTACGCTCATTGCATAATCGATATACGATCCCTTCATCTCATCTTCAATATCTACAGGTACTATTTTTTCATTTATACCAGCCATTTAAACTCCATACTTTTTTCGTCTTAAAATTATACATCCAGGTTTCGGACATACTTAGCATTTTTTTCGATAAACTCACGTCGTGGCTCTACTTCGTCACCCATGAGAATTGAAAATGTTCTGTCTGCATCTGCTGCATTTTCTATCGATACCTGCAACACTGTGCGGGTTTCCGGGTTCATGGTTGTTCCCCAAAGTTGTTCAGGGTTCATTTCACCCAAACCTTTGAATCGCGAAATAGTTATTCCGTCAGCCGTAACAGTAACACTTTCATTGTCGGTTGTTACTTCTTCAACCGTCTCTTTTGTTGCTTTCTTTTCGCTCTTCAATCGTTTAATTACTTCGCCCCGCTCTTCATCGTCGTAAGCATAAAATTCTTGCTTCCCTTTTTTCAGTTTGAACAGCGGCGGTTGAGCGATATAAATATGACCGAGTTCAATTATTTCTTTCATGTATCTGAAGAAAAGTGTAAGCAGAAGAGTTCTGATATGAGATCCGTCCACGTCGGCATCGCACATAATTATTATTTTACCGTATCTAATCTTTGCAGGGTCGAAATCTTCTCCTACTCCGGTTCCGATTGCCGTAAATATTGCTCTTATTTCATCATTTTCCAAAATTTTATGAAGCCGTGCCTTTTCAACATTTAAGATTTTTCCTTTTATCGGAAGTATCGCCTGAAAGCGCCTGTCTCTGCCTTGTTTTGCGCTTCCACCGGCAGAATCTCCTTCCACGATATATAGTTCACAATGTTCCGGATCGTTTATCGAACAGTCTGCAAGCTTACCAGGTAAGCTTGAGCTTTCGAGAGCACTTTTTCTTCTCGCAAGCTCCCGCGCTTTTCTTGCCGCTTCTCTTGCCTCGGCAGCCCGTAAACATTTTTCGATTATTCTTTTAGCATCGCCGGGATTTTCATCAAGCCAGATTGTAAGTTGATCTCCAACAATTCCTTCTACAATTCCCTTTACTTCGCTATTACCTAATTTTGTTTTGGTCTGTCCTTCGAATTGCGGCTCCTGCACTTTTACACTCAATACTGCGGTCAATCCTTCTTTAAAATCATCTCCCGAAAGCTGTACGCTGTTTTCTTTAACAAGATTATTTTTAGATGCATAACTATTCAGGGATCTTGTTACAGCGCTTCTGAAGCCAATAAGGTGGGTTCCGCCTTCCAACGTGTTAATATTGTTCACATATGTGAAAACGTTTTCGTTAAATTGATCGTTGTATTGAAATGCTACTTCTGCCTCAACAATTTTATTTGATTCATCTTTTGCTTCTCCCTTGGCATAAACTGGTTTGCGCATAATAGATGGTCTGGTTGCGTCGATATATTTTACAAACTCGATTAATCCACCTTTGAAGTGAAATTTTTCTTCCTGCTCCTGACCGCTTCTTAAATCCACAATACGTAGTTCTACGTCGGGATTCAGAAAAGCAAGTTCTCTTAATCTTTCTGCAAGTGTTTCAAATTTATAAATTCGATTTTTAAAAATCTGATTGTCCGGCAAGAAGGTAACTTTAGTTCCGGTCTTTTTTGGATCTCCCTTTCCGATTATTTTTACATCTGCTTGCGGCTTGCCGCGAACATATTTTTGATACCAAATTTTTCCTTCTCGCGAAACTTCAACTTCTAAATACTCAGAGAGCGCATTTACAACAGATACTCCAACACCGTGTAAACCACCTGATACTTTATAAGTATTTTTATCGAATTTTCCACCTGCGTGTAAAACGGTCATAACCACTTCCAGCGCTGAACGTTTTTCTTCCTTATGTATTCCCGTTGGAATTCCGCGTCCGTCATCGGTTACTGTTACCGATCCGTTTTTATTTATACTTACCGAGATGTAATGGGCATAACCAGCTAACGCTTCGTCTATGGAATTGTCAACAACCTCATAAACAAGATGATGTAGTCCTCTTGTTGAAACATCGCCTATGTACATCGCGGGTCTTTGCCGTACCGGATCCAATCCTTTTAGAACCGTAATGTCCTGTGCGGTATAATCATTTCCGGATTTCTGGTTTTTCTTTTCAGGTTTTTCGGTTCCGTCAAGCGGAATGGTTAATTGTTTTTCTTTTTTATCTTTGCTCTTTGCCATGGTGTTTCTTTAATGGAAAATAATATCTTTAATAATTTCTTTTTTTATGGTTTTGTTTATTTTTTCAATTATATCTTTTTTCAGATATACAAGTTCATTCCGCCACGTTGCGTGCGTAACGTGGATATACAATTTACCTTCCCGAATTTGTTCGGCACGCGTTACTTTTGAGATCCTTTCTCCGACTATTCTGGGCCACATATCCAGAACTTCAAATTCTTGTAGTCTCCTGCCGAGACCGAGATGTTTGAGAACCGATTCTATTGCTGTTCCGATTTGCCTTGCCATATTAATTACTTGTCTGCCGATTCATAATTTACAACAGCCCCATCGTCTATCATAAATATTTTTTGTTGTCCTGCATATGTATTGCTCTGGTTGAATAAATTATTATTTGTAGAAGTAATAAACGTTTGGCTTATTGTTCCTACGAAATCCAACAATTTGGAGGCGCGAGTAGAATCAAGTTCACTGAATATATCATCCAGAAGTAAAATTGGGGTTTCGTTGCATTGATCTCGGAGATATAAAAATTCTGCAATTTTCAACGCGACTAAAAAAGTTTTATGCTGACCCTGAGAAGCATATTTTCTCAAATCGAGTCCGTTGATCGTGAATAAAAGTTCGTCTCGATGCGGTCCGGTCAACGATGTTCCTATTAATTTTTCACGTTCTGCGCGTCGGTTTAATTCAATTTCTATTGCTTCTGAAACATTTTTCTCAATAAAGTCGTTCTCGATCTTTATTGCGGGTTTATATTCAATCATTGGAATTTCACCGTCGAGAACAAGTTTTTGATACGTCGATTCAATTATATCTCTGAACTCTTGAACAAATTTTTTACGCCGTATTATAATGTATGAGCCGGCGTTTATTAACTGCTCGTTCCATGGTTCGAGTAAGTTTTTCGGATCGGTTTTAAATATTTTCGAATCGTGCAATATTTTATTTCTATTTCTTAATATTTTTCTATATTCAATCAACTTTTGAAAATAAACCTGGCTCGATTGTGAGATAACCAAATCAATAAAGCGTCTTCTTTCTATCGGACCTTGATTTGTAATTGGAGAATGTTCTGGTGAACAGACAACCACAGGAAATTTTCCTATAACGGAAGAAAGTGGTTCAATGTAATGTTTGTTTATCGTGTATAATTTTTCTTTCTTCTCTTCTGAATAAGCAACTCTAACTTTTTGTTCCCCTGTTCTTTGAGTTTCAAAAATACCTTCGACCTCGAAAATATCTTTTCCAATCTTTATGGCATAATAGTCGCCGTGAGAATAAAAGCTTTTTGTTAGGCAGAGATAGGAAATTGCTTCGAGGATATTTGTTTTTCCCTGACCGTTGTCGCCGAGAAGTATGTTTGCCCGCTCTCCGAATTCGAATATTGAATCGGTATGATTCCGGAAGTTTTGAACTCTGATATTTTTAAGTTGCATTCAAAATATACTTCAGGCATTCAGCCGAACTGGCATAACCAACATGAGCAGATTTTCACTATCCTTCTGAGTAAACGGTTGAATAATACATGCTCTTGTCGGTGAACTCATTTTAAATATAACCTCATCTGTATCTATATGAGAAAGAATATCTATAACATATGCTGAATTGAAACCAATTTCAAGCGGCTCGGCACCATAATCGCAAGTAAAAGATTCATTCGCCTCGCTGCCTACATCGATATCTTCTGCTGATACAGATATGTTGCTTCGTTTTACTGAGAATCTGATTTGATGAGTTGTTGAGCTTGCATATAATGAAATTCTTCTGATAGAATTGAGTAGTTGAGTTTTATTTACTACCAATAGTTTTTCATTATCAAGAGGAATAACACTCTCGTAACTAGGATATTTTTCTTCAATCAATCTGGATATCAATACCGTATCTGGAAATGAAAACATTACATGATTTTCATTTAGAGCAATTGTACACTTTGGGTTATTTGCAGTTTTTGAAATCAGGTTCAATGCTTTAACTGGAATAATAATTTCTCTTTCGAAATCTGCTGTTGAGAAATTTGAATTGATTAAACGCACCAATCTATGTCCATCTGTTGCAACAGCACGGATTTCACTCTTTCTAACCTGTAATAAAATTCCTGTCATTGCCGGTCTGAGTTCATCGTTGCTTACTGCAAATATAGTTTTTGTAATCAGTCTTCTTAAAGCATCGTTTTCAACTTCAACTTCTTCTTTACCTTTAAATACAGGAATGCTTGGAAAATTTTCGCTAGATTCCCCGGTTAGTTTATATTCACCCCCGGATGTTTTCATTATTATTTTATTTGTATCTGTGTTAGCAGAAAATTCAATTTCAAGATTTGGCAATGCTCGTACTGTTTCAAAAAGTCTTTTCGCGGGAATTGCAATTTCTCCATCTTCTTTTCCGGTGACATTCAATGAAACTGTCATCGATGTATCTAAATCGGTTGATGTTATTTTCAATTGATTCTTAGAAAGTTGAAATAAAAAATTTTCAAGAATAGGTAATGTTGATTTTGAAGGGATAACACCACCCACATTTCCTAAGACGCGTTGAAGATCGGTGCTTGAACAAGAAAATTTCATAGAAACATTCCTTAAAGGGTACTGTGTGATTTAAAATTGCTGAGATTCAATGTACAAAAAAATAGGTAATTATCAAAGATATTTTTCTCCGTAACTCTATTCTAATACAATAAGTTAGAAAGAAAAAATAAAAAAGAATTATAATAAAGGTGTTGATATGTTTATAACCATAGATTTATACTTTTATTTATTAAAATTCATTTTTTCTTGTGTTGATATTTTGTGATCTTCTATTTCATAAAAAATTATTTATGAACAAAAAAGAAATAGATATAAAATTTTGGGACTTATTAACATTAATAATACTTAAATTCACAAAAGAAATAATCTTATCAACATAGTTATCTACGAACACCGTGTTGAAGTGTATTTTTTAATTGTTGAACTGCATCTTTTTGTTTTTGATCTAAATGAATACTGTCTTCAACAGTTTGATAAGCATGAATTACCGTGCTGTGATCTCTTCCGCCAAAATGTAGTCCGATAGTTTTTAAAGAAGAATTGGTCAATTCTTTTGAGAGATACATTGCAATCTGACGAGCGATAACAACTTCTTGCTTTCGGGTTTTAGCCCTGAGCAAGTCGTCCGGTATTCCAAAATATTTTGCAACAACGCGTTGGATTTCTTCAATAGTTATTTGTGATCTGACCTCTCCCACCAATGAACGAACAACATTGTAAGCCAGCTCTAAATCGATCTTACGATTTTCTAAAGAAGCCCTGGCAAGAAGACTAATTAAACAACCTTCTAATTCACGTATATTAGAAGTAATATTGGAAGCAATAAATTCAACAACCTCATGCCCAAGTTCAATTCCATCATCAGAACTCTTTTTTTGTAAAATGGCGATGCGAGTTTCTAAATCCGGAGGTTGAATATCTGCTGTTAGACCCCACTGAAATCTTGAAGTTAACCTATCGTTCAATCCCTGTAAATCCTTCGGGGGACGATCTGACGAAAGAACAATTTGTTTTCCCAGTTGATGTAATGCATTAAAAGTATGGAAAAATATATCTTGTGTTTTTTCTTTTCCGGCAAAAAATTGAATATCGTCAACAATTAATAAATCAATATTACGGTAAAAATTTGAAAATTCAGATATATTATCTTTTTGAATTGCTTCGACAAAATCAACCGTAAATTTTTCACTTGAAACATATAACACTCGTGAAGTTTTTCCTGACAAAAGCACGTGATTACCAATTGCATGCACTAGATGTGTTTTTCCTAAACCCACTCCTCCATAAATCACCAACGGATTGAAAGATGTCCCACCGGGGTTGTTTGCTACGGCGAGAGCAGCAGCTCGAGCAAATTGATTACTCTCACCTTTTATATATTTGTCAAATGTATACCGAGCATTTAAGGATGGATTAATGAACTGTTTATTTTTTATAGTTATGTTAGAAGATGTTGGTTGATTTGGAACTATCTTAGTATCGATAAAATGTTTTGTTTGAAAATCTTGATCGTTGGATCCCGCATCATCGGATGATCCTTCTGGTGCGATTGAATAGATCACATATTGCTCTTTCCCCACAACTTGAGTTAATACCTCATTAATAAGCGAATAGTAATGCTCTTCCAGCCAATCAACAAAAAACTGGCTGGGAACCTGTAATGTTAATTTATTTGAACTCAAATCAACCGGTATAATAGGTTCGAACCAAGACTTAAAGCTTTGTGAATTGACCCGATTTTTTATCAATGTCAACGCCTGAGCCCATATTTGAATTGCCATCTCTTTATTGATCATTAAAACGATTCTTCACAAGATTAATATTTTGATTAAAATAATGGAGGAATTAAACAACATATTCACAGAATATCAACAAATATATGCACGTTTAGATTAAAAAAAACCATAAAAAACTATGGTTTTTTAGAGTTTATGCTAAAAATTAAAATGTCTCAATAGTTATTAACATTTTTTAAACATTAATAAACATCTCATTTCCACATTGAAAATAAACAGAATTCATGATTGAAACAAGTATTATTTTATAAGCGAAAAATCAGTTTGTAATAATCAGTCAATTTTGATATATTAAAAACAAATTTATTCAAATATTCAGTTACATGTTTGAGGATTGTTCTTACAATCCTCTTTTTTTCATTAGCACATCTTAAAATAACCGAGGAAATTATGAAAAGGACATTTCAACCCAGCAACCGAAAACGTAAGAACAAACATGGGTTTCGTGAAAGAATGAAGTCAAAAGATGGTAGAAAAGTTTTAAAACGTAGAAGAGCAACAGGAAGAAAAAAACTAACTGTTAGCGACGAAAGATAACTAAAAACAAACCCATGAAAAACCACGGACTTCCCCGAAACGAGATTTTACGTGGTTCAAAGTCGTTTGGATATCTATTTAACAGGGGAAAAAGATACGAAGGAAATATTCTTCGGTGTTTTGTAACCCTTAATAAAATCGGTAATAAAGTAGAGAATAATACTCTGTTCGGCGTAAAAGTTTCACGAACAATAAAACGTTCAGTTGATAGAAACCGGATTAAGCGGATTGTGCGGGAAGCCTTCAGATTAAATAAGAAAATAATTTCAATTGACGGATCACGCAAATCTTCTATTCAATCTATTTTATTCTATTTTCCACCTCAAAATTTAAAGTTAACAACACAACTTCTTAATTCTATATATGAAGACGTGGTTGAATTGCTATTAAAAATTAAGAATTATAACACCTGAAATAAAAAAATGATATTATTTTTTATTCGTTTGTATCAAGCGATTATCTCTCCCCTTTTTCCACCCAACACTTGTCGCTTTTATCCAACTTGTTCCGATTATGCCATCGGCACAATTACTAAACACGGCAAATTTAAAGGAACATGGATGGCTATTAAACGAATTTTAAAATGTCAACCTTTTCATCCCGGCGGTTATGATCCGGTTCCATAAAATCATTTATTAAAACGTAGCGGAGTTTCAAATGGATCGAAATGCAATAATTGGATTTATCTTAATTGGTTTGGTACTGATGGTTTGGCTTTGGATGACAGCGCCACAACCTCAAACGCAACAAATTAATACGAGTGTTATTACTGATTCCAGTAAACAATCAAGCAAAGAATCAACTGATCAAAAAAAATTAAATTACGATAAAGAAAAAATTGTAAGAGTAGCCAAAGAAGATACACTCGGCAAATATTTTGCTCATTTAGCCAGCAAAGAAAACAGAAAGTATATTGTTGAAACAGATAAATATAGATTAGAATTTTCTTCGCGTGGCGGCACAATTACATCTTGGATATTAAAAGATTATTTTACTTGGGACAAATATCCGGTTGAACTGCTGACACAAAATTCAACGGGAGACTTTCATCTTTTATTTTCCACCAGTGACGGGAAAATCATAAACACAAAAAATCTATATTTTGAATTAACAACAGATAAAAACATTAAGATCAACGGAAATGATTCAGTTAATTTTGAAATGGTTTTACCCGTTGGTGTTTCGAATAAAATTATAAAAACAATAACAATCTATGGCGACAAGTACGATATTAGCGTGGGATTTAAATTTGTTGGAATGGAGTCAATAATCGCCAATTTTGCATATAATGTTGTGTGGGAAACGGGGTTGAAATACGCAGAACATAACAGTATAGACGAATCAAATTTTGCAAAAACTTATGCATATGCCGGCGGAGAGCTTGCAGAGCTTGATGCAAGCAATTTTAATGAAACAGTAAGAGACAGCAATATTTCCGGAAGAGTTAATTGGATAGCAATCAGAAATAAATATTTTACTGTTGCAATAATCCCGGATCTCAAGGAGAGTAAGCGTGCTTATTTGGAGGGAACCAGAGTTCATCTTCCGAATGAAGGTGCAAAAGAAAATTATTCGATGGCACTCGAAATGCCATTTAATGGAAACTCAACAGAGACAGATAGATATACAATTTATGCTGGTCCTTTGAACTTTGAGGAATTAAAAAAATATAATATCGATTTAGATAAAATTATGAGTTTAGGGGCGGCATGGTTAATACGTCCCATCTCCGAGTATGCGATAATGCCTCTTTTTAAATTTTTGAAAATGTTTATTCCGAATTTTGGAATAATACTGATAATCTTTTCAATCATAATTAAGGTGGTCCTCCACCCCCTTACAAAAAGCAGCATGAAGTCAATGCAACGAATGCAATCTTTACAGCCGTTGATGGAGGAAATTCGGGAAAAATATAAAGATGATCCACAAAAAATGAATCAACAGGTGATGCGTTTATATAAAGAATACGGAGTTAACCCTGCCGGAGGTTGCTTGCCGATGCTACTGCAATTGCCGATACTTTATGCATTGTGGGCAGTCTTTAGCTCTGCGGTTGAGTTGCGACAGGCTTCCTTTTTCTGGTGGATTACAGATTTATCGATACCGGACGTGATTGCAAGGTTACCTTTTAGAATTCCAATTTTTAACATGAATGAAATCAGCGGCTTAGCACTTTTGATGGGCATAACTATGTTCATTCAACAAAAAATGTCGGTAAAAGATCCGAGACAAAAAATGATGATATGGATGATGCCGATTTTAATGACATTAATGTTTAATAGTTTTCCTGCCGGCCTAAATCTTTATTACTTTGTATTTAATTTATTGTCGATTGCACAACAAGGGTGGATAAATAAAAAACATAAGAATGAACCACTAAGAAAAGTCGAACAAAAAAAGTCATCCGGATGGATTAGCAAAATCGCTAAAGATTTGCCCAGGAAGCAGAAGTAACAACAAAATTATTTAATAAAAAAACCCCGCTCATCTTGAACGGGGTTTTTTTATTATTGTTTTTCCGATCTAAGTTTTCTAAATTTGAATTGGAAAATCTTATGTACTCAAAGAACGATACTATTGCTGCAATTGCAACACCAATCGGTGAAGGAGGAATATCGGTTATCCGCGTTAGTGGAAAAGAAGCCTTAAATATTGTCGACAAAGGATTTAATGGAAGAATTCAACTTGCGAAGGCAAAATCCCACACTGCTCATTTTGGAATATTTAAAGATTCGAAATCGGAAATAATAGATGAAGTTATTACTACAATTTTTGTTGAACCAAATTCATATACTGGTGAAAATGTTGTTGAAATTAGTTGTCACGGCGGAGTCTATGTAACAAATAAAATTCTATCCGAATTAATAGCTAATGGGTGCCGATTTGCCGAGCCGGGCGAATTCACATTTCGGGCATTTCTTAATGGAAGAATTGATTTATCTCAAGCCGAAGCGGTTTCAGATCTTATCAGCGCTCGGTCGGAATATGCAAACAAAGTCTCAATTCAAACTCTTCAAGGTTCATTATCTGATCGAATTAAAAAGATTAAGAATTTGTTAACCCATTATTGTGGATTGATCGAGCTTGAGCTTGATTTTTCTGAAGAGGACATCGCCTTTACCTCTCAAGAAAAACTTAAAGCCCAAATAAACGAAATTGACAATTCAATTTCTGAATTGATCTCAACATATTCAGCAGGTAAAATTATTCGAGAAGGAATAAAAGTAGTCTTAGTTGGTCCGCCGAATGTAGGTAAGTCAAGTATTCTCAATGTTTTACTTGGCCATGATCGGGCAATTGTAACGGATATTCCAGGAACAACTAGAGATAAAATCGAAGAAAATCTAATCTTGGATGGAATTTTACTCAAGCTTGTAGATACTGCTGGACTTAGAGAATCAACAGATATAGTTGAAATAGAAGGGTTCAAAAAAACATATCAAGAAATCAGTAGTGCTGATGTCATACTATTCATTGTTGACCAAACCGTTGAGTTTCAAAAATTATCAGAAACTCTAATTGATATTCTAAAAGACAATAGAAGCATAATTGTACGCAATAAAATCGATTTACACTACGGTTATACAGATCTAAGTAAATATCAGGATATTGCAATTCAAATTAATATATCTGCATTAACCGGCGAAAATATTGAGCTATTAAAAACAGAAATAAAAAGGATGATATTAACAAAAAACAATATTGATTTAACACAGTCTCATTTTTTAATTAATGAAAGACAAAAAACTTGCTTAGAAAATGCAAGAAAATCAATATCCTTAGCAAAAGAAAGTATTAGACTCCAGAGGACTAATGAATTTATCGCAGTTGATTTAAGAAAAGCTGCAAATTCTTTAGCAGAAATAATCGGAGAAATAACAACAGAAGATATTTTAAAAGATATTTTTAGCAATTTTTGCATAGGAAAATAATGTTCGTTTCACGTGAAACAGGAAAATATTAATTTGGTTTATAAAGAATTTGATGTAATTGTGGTCGGTGGAGGACATGCTGGAATAGAGGCTGCCTCGGCATCATCGAGAATGGGATGTAAAACATTGCTGATAACAATGAACATCAATTCAATTGGTAGAATGTCTTGCAATCCAGCAATTGGTGGATCAGCAAAGGGTCAATTGGTAAGAGAGGTTGATGCCCTGGGTGGTGAAATTGGAAAACTTGCGGATAGAACTGGAATACATTTCAGAATGTTAAATAAGTCAAAGGGTCCTGCCGTGTGGTCGCCTCGCACTCAAAGCGATAGAAATTGGTACACCGAAGCTTCAATTAAGACGCTTCAAGAAATCTCAAACTTAACAATAATTTCCGACCGTGTTGAAGAAATAGTTGATGAGAAAATCAACGGTAAACTCCAAGTATCAAAAATTGTTACCTCCAAAGGATTAATAATAAAATGTAGCGCCTTGATCTTATGTACAGGTACATTTTTAGGGGGATTACTTCACACTGGAATTTTCAGCGAAGCAGGCGGCAGGATTGGTGAACAACCTGCAAATTTCTTAACTAGCTCACTAGACGAAAAGGGTTTTATTCACGGAAGATTAAAAACAGGAACACCACCGAGAATCACATTGTCAAGCATTAACTTGAATGAAGTTCAAATACAATATGGCGATAATAACCCTGAACCGTTTTCATTCCAAAATGAAAAAATTCTAAATTCACAAATCCCGATGTATGTAACTTACTCTAACCAAAGAACGCATAAAGAATTAGAAAAGGGATTTAAAGACTCGCCGTTGTTTACGGGGAGGATCAAAGGTGTTGGACCTAGATATTGTCCTTCAATTGAAGATAAAATTGTTAGATTCCAAGAAAGGGATCGACACCAAATATTTTTAGAACAAGAAGGCTATAATTCTGAAACTGTTTACGTTAATGGATTTTCAACCAGCCTTCCTGAAGACGTGCAACTAAACGGCTTAAAAACCATCGAGGGACTACAAAATGCCAAAATGATTAGACCGGGATATGCGGTCGAATATGATTACTTTCTACCCCATCAATTAAAATTAACTTTAGAAACAAAACTTGTCGACGGTTTATTTTTTGCAGGTCAAATTAATGGCACGTCGGGATACGAAGAAGCGGCGGCACAGGGAATAATTGCGGGCATTAATGCGGCACTAAAAGTTCGTGGTGACCATCCTTTTATTTTAAAAAGATCAGAGGCATACATCGGAGTTTTAATCGATGATTTAATCAATAAAGGCGTTGAGGAACCATATAGAATTTTTACCTCAAGAGCGGAATACCGGTTATTGCTAAGGCAAGATAACGCAGATGCCAGATTGATGCGTTACGGACATCGGTTTGGGCTAATCGAAGAAAAATATTTTAATAATTATTTACAGAAGGAAGATGAGATCAATAAATTATTAGAGTATTTTAGGAAGACGGCAATTTCTCCTCAGAAAATCAACTCTTTTTTGGATTCAAAAAACACACCGCGGGTAGACCAGGGAACAAAGCTTGATCAAATTCTCCAACGTCCAGAAATCAAAATTAAAGAACTTCTCGATCAAGACTTTATAAACGAATCAGATGTAATAAGAAATTTTAATAGTCACCAAAATAATAAATTTAAAACGGACATATTAAATCAGGTTGAAATCGAAATTAAATATGAAGGATACAACAAGCGGCAAAGTTTGGAAATAGAAAAATTTGAACAGCAAGAATCTTTGAACATACCGGAAGACTTCGATTATAAAAAAATTAGATCATTATCAAAAGAAGGACAAGAAAAATTAAGCAAGGTGAAACCGAGATCAATCGGACAAGCCGCACGAATAAGCGGCGTAACGTCTGCAGACGTTGCGATTTTGTTGATCTATATGAAAAGATAAAAACGTTTCATGTGAAACGCGCAAGCATAGATCGTTTAAAAACAATAATTTACATCAAATAGACAAAAATGAAAATTCCCAAAGAAATTTCTGATATAATAAAAACCAACTTATCAAACTGCACAACAAATCAGCTTAGTTTGTTAGAGAAATATGTTGAGCTGTTAATAGAATGGAATAGTAAAATTAATCTGATCTCAAGAAACGATCTTATAAATATTTGGACTCGCCATATACTTCATTCAATCTCACCTCTGTTTTTATTTAAATTTAAAATAAATTCTCATGCAATCGATATAGGTACAGGTGGGGGTTTGCCGGGATTGCCGATCGCCATCCTTGAGCCCAACATTAAAATTACACTTTTAGATTCTATCAGAAAAAAATGTTCGGTGGTTGAAGATATATATACAAAACTTGGAATTAAAAATATTTCGGTTGTCAACAAGCGTGCTGAAGATTTAGCCCAAGATAAAGCTTATTCAAAATCATTCGATTATGTGCTGGCAAGAGCCGTTGCCCCAACAGTAAAGCTGATAGAGTGGTCGATTCCGCTTTTAAAAAACGGAGTTGATTTCAAATCCCCTTTATCAGAAGATAAAATTGTTACCCCAAAATCAATTGTGCTCTGGAAGGGGGGAGATTTAACCAACGAAATTGAAGACGCAAAAAACAAGTTTCAACCAAAAAACATTTCGATTTTTCCTCTTCAAACAGAATATTTTTCAAATGACATAAATTCCGATAAAAAAATTATCTTAATTAATTTGTAAAAGTTAAATGAATAAGTCGAACAAGATATTTCATCAATTAAATTCACTCTCAACCGAGAAGCGCAACAAGAAATCAATGAAAATAGATATATCGTCGGTAAAGGATATTTTGTCAACAATCAACAATGAAGACAAAAAAGTTGTCTTCGCTGTGAGCAAAGAATTACCCCAGATTGAAGAAGCAGTAAAATTGGTTGTTGAATCTTTTAAAAATAACGGAAGATTGATATACGTTGGCGCCGGGACAAGCGGCCGCCTCGGGATTCTTGACGCAACCGAATGTCCGCCGACTTTCGGTACTAACCCCCGAACAGTTCAAGGTATTATTGCCGGCGGTAAATCTGCAGTGCTTAGATCGCAAGAGGGTGCAGAGGATGATATTAAGGCGGCGATCAGAGATTTACAAAAGGTTCATCCGACAAGCAACGATGTAATTTGCGGTATAGCAGCAAGTATGCGAACTCCATACGTGATGGCAGCAATTATTGAAGCAAAAAAATTGCACGCGAAAACAATTCTTGTGACAACTAATCCCCGCCGTTTGCTGAGTAGACCCGAAATGCGGAATCTTAAAAATAATTTAGATGTTTCAATTTGTGTAGATGTTGGTCCAGAAGTTCTTGCCGGTTCAACCCGAATGAAATCAGGCACGGCGCAAAAAATGGTGTTGAATATGATTACAACTACTGCCATGATCCGACTTGGAAAAGTGTACGAGAACATGATGGTTGATTTAAAAATGAACAGCAAAAAACTCGAGGAAAGAGCAAAGCGCGTTGTTATGACGGTTACAAATGTGGATTATGAAACAGCCACTCATTACTTAGCAAAAGCAGGGGGACACGTGAAAACCGCGATTGTAATGATAAAACGCAATGTTACAGCAACCCAAGCTCGCATACTGTTGAAAAACACAAACGGATTTGTAAGAACAGCAATTGAGGAATAATAATGATTAAAGATTTTAACTTGGACGATGAAGTCTATCCGCCCTTCGAAGGTTTTCCTTCAGAAGGGATAAAGTTTTTAAAGCGATTAAAAAAGAACAACAACCGAGATTGGTTTGCAAACCACAAATCTGAATACGAAAACTTTGCAAAATATCCCATGCAATGTTTGATTGCCTCGCTGAAAGCGCCGATGTCTAAGCTGGCGCCGGAAATCGATGTTAATCCAAAACGCGGCATGTTTCGCATTTATAAAGACACACGCTTCAGCAAAGATAAAACTCCGTACAAGACACATGTTGCCGCAGTGTTTCATATAAAAGGACATTGGCAGGAGAGCGCGGGATTTTATTTAGAAATTTCTCCGGATGGTATTTATGTCGGCGGAGGATTCTACATGCCCGACAAAGATCAGTTAAAGAAAATAAGGGATGCGATAGCCGAGCAATCCAAAGAATTTCTTGGTATTATCGAGAACGGTAAGTTTGTTAAACGGTTTGGCGCTATGCAGGGTGAAAAGTTACAGCGGATTCCTCTCGGCTATCCGCGCGATCATTTCATGGGCGATTGGCTGAAGTATAAACAGTTTTATACCGGCGTTGAGTGGAAAGTTGATGAATGTTTAGATCAAAAATTTCTTAAGAAAGTTATGGATGTTTACAAAGATTTATATCCTTTCGTAAGATTTATAAACGAGGCGCTTGGTAAGATTTGATAAACTTTCCGTTAAGCCGCGAAGCAACGCGTACTCAGCGACTCTGTGTTGAATGAAAACTTTTTTAAAAAAGAAAAACCGCAAAGACGTAAAGACTGCAGAGAACAATAAAGATAATAGAGACTTCTGAATTATTCTTTTTGTCATGTTGAGCGCAGCGAAACATCTCGATCCTAAAGGATTTGAGACCCTTCACTTCGTTCAGGGTGACAGTTGGGGAGATTTTTCAGAAGTCTCTTAATAATTACTTTCTGTGTGTAATATAAGTTATTAGTAAAGCCGTTTTTGTCTTTTACTTTCGGTTATAGTTTTTTCGAGACGGGAGAGCTGAGCTGATTCCTGCTTGGCAGACATAATCCAATGAATAACCATTTTTTTGTATGATGGCGGCTGTGCTATGAAGAAATCCCACGCCTGTTTGTTTGACTTAAATTTGGTTTCAAAATTTTCTGTAAATTTTTTGGCGGCGTTTTCGAAACTGTAGGTTTTTGATTTATCTTTCTTACGATTGTTAAATACCTCAAGCCCTGCCTGCCGCATTAATCGTTGTTTGATAAGCGTTTTAACTTTATTAATATTTACCACGCTCCAATTGCTCGATAATTTTCTTGGCGTGAAGCGGATGCAGTAACTCTCTTTGTCGATTGATCTGCGGATTCCGTCTATCCAGCCAAAACAAAGCGCTTCGTCAACCGATTGGGACCACGTCATGCTCGGTTTGCCGCTGCCCACTTTGTAATAACCGACCAATAACTCGGTTTCATTCTTGTGGTTTTTGTTTAACCACTTTCTAAATTTTGATTGGGATGAAAAAAAGATTGGGTTCATTTAAGAGTTATTTAAGTTTATTCCTCTTGCGAAACGTCGCCGCTGGTAAATTGTCGCGTCAAGCCACTTGATTTTTCATCTATTGCATTCGCGTCGGTGACGAGAGTCGAGGGTAAAGCCTTCTTCGCCTTCGCACCAAGTTCTTTCAATTTATGAGCCTGTGTGATGAGATTACCACCGCCATCTTTAAGTTGTCCGAATGCTTTGTCGTAACTCTTTTGAGCTCTGCCAATGTTCTCGCCCACATCGGAGAGACTCTCAACAAAGCCGACAAATTTATCGTAAAGTTGTCCTCCTCTTTCAGCTATTTCTATGGCATTGCGGTTTTGAAATTCTCTTTTCCATAGATCAGCAATAAGCTTAAGCGCTGCTATGAGATTAGTTGGGCTGATAAGTAGTACGCGCTTGTTATAAGCATAACTCCATAATTCCTGATCCTGGTGAATGGCGATCAGGTAAGCAGGTTCAATAGGAACAAACATCATCACAAAATCGAGACTAGCGGTGAAGTCCTGATAATTTTTCTTACTCAAGTCATCCACGTGCTTCCTAATAGATTCAATGTGCTTTGCGAGAGCAATGCTTTGTTCTTGCTGGTCATTTGCTGCTGCAAATCGTTTGTAAGCAACCAACGATACTTTCGAATCAACGATAACCTTTCTGTTGTCTGGGTATAGAATTACAATGTCGGGTTGCATTTTTATTCCATCTTCGTTCTTGAGAATATTACCATCTGCATCCCTGAGATATTGTTGAACGAGATACTCTCTGTCTTTGACTAAACCCGATCTTTCGAGAATACTCTCAAGAATCATTTCTCCCCAGTCTCCTTGAGTTTTACTGCTTCCTTCAAGCGCCCGGGTAAGGTTATTTGCCTCCTCGCTGATCTTCTGATTTAACTGTACCAGCTTTTCGACTTCTTTGCCGAGTGAAAATCTCTCTTTAGATTCATTTTCGTATACTTCTTCAACCTTCTTCTTAAAAATTTCAATCTTCTCACCTAGAGGTTTAAGAATGTTGTCAAGATTAGTTTTGTTTAGTTCTGTAAACTTCTGGGATTTGTCTTCAAGAATCTGGTTTGCAAGATTCTTGAACTCGGCTTCGAACTGTTTCCGAATGCTTTCAATTTCGGATTGCTGGGTTGCAAGTTTATCTTCAAGAAAATTTTTTTTGGCAGAAAGTTCCGCTACCTGCTTATTCAATAATGTAATTTCATCTGTTTTAGCCTTAATCTCCTTAGAAGAAGTAGAAATAATTTCTTCGGAGGATTTCAGAGTCTGATTTGCAGAATCAAGTCGAGCCTCAGTGGCAGAGGATTTCTTAACAAGATTCTCTATCTCATCTCTCTTGTTTTCAACGGACTGCTTTAGGGTCTCTGCCTCCAGTTTCATTTCGCCCATTTGCTTTTCAAGCACTTCACAAGTCGTGGCCTTAGAGGAGAGCTTGGCTGTCAGTTGGTTTATTTCGTCACTTTTTAGATCCAATGTTTTTTCTACGCTTGAGAGATTTTCTCGGAGAGAAGACACTTTTTCATTCTCTACCTTGAGAGCAGAGCTAAATGTATTCACATCAGTACTTAGTTTCTCAACCTCGCTTGAGGAGACTTTTGATTGCTGGAATTTCAGTTTTGCAATGAACCAAACCGTAATTCCACCCAACACAACTCCGATTAGTAAAGCAATAATTTCCATGATATGATCTTTTGTTTCTTAAGGTATATCGTAGTTAATGTTAGCTGCTGGCACGTGCTATGATCTATCTTGACGATTTCTCTTGGCGTTTTCAGCCCACAGTAAATAATTGGCTTCCTCTTCAGCATCATCAAAGCCCAACATATTCTGCATCCAGTGGAAGAGGTCACCCAATTTCTCTCGCTCAGAGTCATGAGCATGTGTGTTCAATTGTTTGCAAATCTGATAACCAAGCGCATGAATGAAACTACCAGGGCCGTCTCCGTTTTTGACTGAAACGTTCATCACAACTCGTAAATTATTTTTTAGGAGTTCGTGAATTATCTTATTGTCGAGTTCCGTGTCTAGTGAGATGCGGAGAAGAGAATTACCGCCATAATGAGCGAAGTAAATTTGAGCAGGCTTGACCACGTGCTCTACTCTAAGGACCGTACCGAACACCTCAGTCAGCAGTTGATTATCGTCCCTGAAATTTATTTCAATCAATTTCCACATTGGGGCATTACTGAATGTTATCACTTTTCGATCTGTTACATTTTTCGCAGAGCAATTCGATGTTTCTGATTGTATTGCTACCACCTTGAGAAAAAGGAATAATGTGATCGTATTCCAAGTTTTCTCTGCTGCCACATCGGACACAGGTTCCTTGGTCTCTCCGCCAGACCGCAATGCGAACCTTCTCAGGAATTGTTGGCCGTTTTGTCTGTGTCGAAACATTGTCTTGATCGTTTTCTTCAATAGCTGGTTGCAATTTGTTTGCCGACTCAAAATCTTTCTCAGCTTCCGTGATGTTCCCGAGCCGTTTTCTTGCGATTGCACGCCTTATAAAAGCTCGATCCCTCGCGGGGTCGAGCTCGATCGTCTTGGAGAAATCTTCAATAGCACCAGAATAATCTTCCAGTTCGATTTTTGCCCAACCTCGTTCTAAGTAGATGTCTACATGAGAAGGTTCTTCCAGCGCTGCTTTGTCAAAGTCCTTGATTGCCCCCTCGTAATCGCCCATAAATGATTTTGCCTGCGCCCGGTAAAAAAATATCTTTGGAAGCTTGCATCTGTTGTGTAACGAGCGAGTGAAATCAAATACCGCTTCGTCAAACTGTTCCAGATTGGAATGGAAAATGCCTCGATAATAGAAAGCATCAGCAAAATCAGGTTTAACTGATAACGCTCTGTCTATATCTGAGAGTGCTTCATCAAAATGTTGTAGCGAATAGTGTGTACCCGCCCTGTAACCATAAGCCATGTGGTTCGACGGATCTAGTGATATAGCTTTGGTCAAATCACTAAGTGCTTGGGTGTAATTCTGAAGCTTATAATTTGCTTGTCCACGATTAAGATATACAATAGAGTTACGCCAACCCAAGTTGATGGCGTTGTTGTAGTCGGTGATTGCATCTTCATATTGAGTTATAGAAAATTTTGCAACGCCTCTGTCATTATAAGCCTCACCGTTCTTCGGGTCTATTTCAATTGCTTTGGTAAGGTCAATAATTGCGCCATGGGAATCTCCAGCAATAAATTTGTCCTGTCCTTCTTTCAAGTAATTCATAGTATGATGTCTTTCACGTGCTGGCAGCATCATCCGCAATAACGCAATATTGTCCCATCCCGAAAATTATCGAGACGGGATAACCCTTTTTATTTTTTAGATTTACCATTTATTTTCTGTTTTAAGGAATTTCCATTTTGTAACAACGATTTTATATTAGCCCTTCGTTTTCAGGTAATTATTATCCCAATCAATGATTACCTTTTTCTAACTTCGCATAGTATACTGAAAATCTTAGAACATGTCAAACTCACCGAACTTAGGAATTCTATATCACTCAAAATTTTCTTACATTTCACATTGCATGAGTAAAAAATCACAAAACATAGATTCAAACTTCACACTCGTCTCTGCCTCGGCGGGCTCAGGAAAAACAACCGCGCTTACAATGCGGTTTGTTAAACTTCTGCTCTCGAATAATATTCCAAACAACCGCTTAAGAAATATACTCGCCATTACTTTTACAAATAATGCCGCGCTCGAGATGAAACAACGTGTTTTAGAATCTCTAAAAAAAGCATCTCTTGGCAATCAACAAACGTTAAAGCAAATGGAAGAAGTTGTCGGGTTGGACGCGGAAACACTCATAGAACGTTCGCGGGAGGAGGTTGACCGGATACTCGATAACTATTCCGATTTTCAGGTGCAAACCATCGATAGCTTCTTGTCGCGGATTATGAAAGTCTCGGCTTTAGAGTTTGGTTTGCCGCCTTCTTTCGATGTCATACTTAACTCCGATATAATTCTTGATGAAGCGTTTGAACATCTTGCTCAAGAATTAGGATACGATCTCGATAAGCGAAAAATCTTTCAGCAAATAATCGAAATTATCAACCGCAATCAAAGCTTCGATAAAAAGTTTCTCTGGAATCCGAATAAGAAACTTTCAAAAGAAGTGAAAGATATTTACAAAAAACTCAGTTCTCACGCGGGACAATCAATCTCTAAAGCGCAAGACGGGCTTATTAAAAAACTCCGTGATAAAATATTAAATGAACTGATCTCAATAGGCGATGCGATAGCGAGGAGCAATTTTAATACGGCAAAGAATTTTCAAAACATTATTGACTTTGCACGAAGCAAGGATTTTGATTCACTCATTGGAAGAACATTGGATCAGAAAGCTTTGCTAACTTCCAAAGAAAAGAATTTCCCCGCGTTCAAGGAAAAAATTGAGGAGATGCAAAACGAATTGTTGAAGATTGTTGGAGAATATTATCTCACAATGTCGCTGCAATATTATCAGCCGTTCGTTGAAGTGAATCAATATCTTCTCGGAATAATAGAGAAAGTGCGGAGAGAACGCGGCGAGGTGGCGCTGAGCGAAGCCACGAAAATGCTCGCATCGAAAATATCTGAAATGAATCTTCCAGAAATTTATTTTTCTTTAGGCGAACAGATTTATCATTTTCTGATAGACGAATTTCAAGATACATCGCCGATTCAATGGACAGCCCTCAGACCGCTTGTTGAAGAATCTTTAGGAAAGGGAGGGACGCTGTTTCTTGTTGGAGACACGAAGCAGGCGATATTTTCATTCCGCGGCGGCGATTGGCAAATAATGGCGCGAATGAGGGAAAAAGAAGAATTTCCGTCGGCTCTATGCAACAGAAAGGAATTGGACACAAACTATCGCAGCTCGGAAGCGGTTGTGGAGTTTGCGAAAAAAGTATTTCATGAAATTGTTCCGCAGCAAATTGAAAAAGAAATTTCAGATCTCAGCGGACTTGTTTCGTACAAACAGGAAGTCAGGGACGATTTTCGCGGGAAAGGTTATGTTGAAGTAAAGAAGTTTGATGAACCGGAAGAAGAAACAGATACTCCGCCGGAGCGGCAGGCGATTATTGAAATTGTTCGCGATTGCGAAAGCCGCGGCTACAAACTTGGAGATATAGCAATCCTCACACCGCAGAATAAATATGTGATTGTGGTTAGCGGCTGGCTTAACGCAGAAGAAATAAAATTCCTTTCGCACAGCAGTCTCGATATACGCAAACGAAAGATTGTCGGAGAGATTCTATCACTTTTAAAATTTCTCGATTCACCGATCGACGATCTTTCATTCGCTTCATTTTTATTGAGCGATGTTTTAAATGAAGAATTGAAAAGAACGGGAGATTCGTTCGATTTCCGCGCATTTCTTTTTGAATGCGGTAGAAATGGCAAATCGCATCAGGTGCTTTACACATATTTTCGCGATCAATATTTGCAATTGTGGGAGAAAAACTTCGAGCATCTTTTCAACATGGTAGGTTATCTTCCGCTTTATGATTTGATAGCGGAAGTTTATAAAAAATTTAATTTGTTTGAAAATTTCCCGGATGAAGCTGCAACGCTTGTAAAATTGTTGGAGATAATAAACGCTTATGAGGGACGCGGCAGCTTGAGCTTGAAAGATTTTCTCTCTTTTTCAGATGATGATACAGAAGAAGAAATGTGGAACATTTCGGTTCCGCCAAGTGAAAATGCTGTAACGGTTATGACGATTCATAAAGCAAAGGGGCTCGGCTTTCCAATTGTGATAACTTTGTTTTATGACACGAAGCCGCGCACAGATCCGATGGTTATCAATGAAGATGAAAATGGAATTCAACTGATGCACGTTACCAAGAAAGAGTCAGAGTTTAACGATGAACTTTCGGATAAGTATAAGGAGAAAGAAACACTTCGCAGGCTCGATGATCTGAATAAATTATACGTGGCTCTAACGCGTGCGGAAAAAGAAATGTATGTTATATCGGTACAAAAAAAATCAGAAGAGCCGTCGAAATTTTTACCTGAAAATGGATTCACAATCGGCAAGCGGACAAACGCCGACAAGGCGAAAGAAGAAGAAGAAAAAGAAGTGCGAATCATCTTCCCCAAAACACGAGGTATCTCGCAGACGAAAAGTTTTACAAAGATCGGTTTGGAAGAAACAAGACGCGGCGATTTTATACACGCCATACTGGCGCAGATTAGTTTCATCGGCAATTCTCTTGAAGAACAAATAAAAGCCGCAATTGAAAATATTAAGTTTAAGTATCATCAGGAATTTAATGCGGATGAAACTCATAATCTCATTCATAAATTTATAAATGCCGATGATGTAAAAGAATATTTTACCGCTCGTCCAAACAGAATTGTTTTGACAGAACAAGAGATTGTAAGTTCAACAGGCGCATTGTTTCGTATCGATAGAATAAATGTTGATTCAGATATTGTAACCGTGATTGATTTTAAAACAGGTTCTGAGAATAGCGAGCACTCGAATCAGGTGAAAGAGTACATGAAAATTCTCGCGGAAAAATATCACGGCAAAAATATTCGTGGAGTGCTTGCGTATGTTGATTTGAGGAAAGTGCGGGAGGTAAAATGAGCAGTATAAAAATTATATCAGCTCAGGAAAACCTTATCGATGTTTTAGCGGCAGAGATGACCGCTGACGATAAAGATTATTCACGTCAGGTGATAGTTTTCCCCGGAAAACGACCTTCCCATTTTCTAAGAAAAATGCTTGCAGAGCGCGAAAACACAAGCTTTTTCCCGCCCAAAATATTTTCAATGGATGAGTTTAACGAGTACCTGTTTAGAGATATTCTCGGTTATCATCAACAAACATTGGAGTCAATAGATGCGGTCGCAATTTTGTTCGAGGTTCACAAAAAAACAGAACAGCGGCTTGGTCGTTCACATTACGACTCGTTCGATAATTTCTTCCCGGTTGCATTGAAGTTGTTGGGAGAATTAGAAGAAGTAATGATGGCGAATCAAACAGCAAGAAGAGTTAAAGAAGTTTTACAAAACATTGAGTTTGCCAAGTTTCATTCGCTTGCCGAGTATTTCAAAAATTTTTATGAAGAAGTTGACCGCCGCGGTTATGTTACGCGCTCAATGATATATCGTGCCGTTACGAATGAAATAGAAAAGATTGATTTCTCGTCTCATGAAAAAATTATTCTCGCCGGCTTTTACGCATTTACGAATGTTGAAAAGAAAATAATTGAAGGATTGCAAAAGAAGAGCAATGTAAAATTTATTTTTCAATATGGAATCGGATTGATTGAACGGTTGAAGCTGCTTGGTTTTGATGTCAAGTCGGAAGAAAATTATTCGGTAAGAAACAATGAACCGGATTTCCATTTTTACAAAGCATCTGATACGCACGGTCAGGTTTATGCGCTTGCGGCGGAGATTAAAAAACGAACTGAAAATGGAAACGAGATCGATCACCACACCGCGGTTGTGTTGCCGTCATCCGAAGCTTTATTTCCTGCAATTCATTTTCCATTGTCGTTATTAAAAAAGGAAACTTATAACATCGCGCTCGGTTACCCGATTAAACGCACGCCGGCTTACGGTTTTCTGAACAATTTGTTGGAGCTGGCTGCAACTGCGTTCAACAATAAATTTTCCGCATCATCATATCTTCGTGTGGTTCTTCATCCGTACGTGAAGAACATTCGACATGAGCAGCGTTCAGATGTTACGCGGATTATGTTTCATCAACTTGAAAAATATCTTGCCGAAGAAAAATCAAAGGCGTTATTATCGCTTGAGTTAATTGAAAGTGACGAACAGTTTTTCGATAGTTGCACGAAAGCATTAGCGGGAATCGTTGAAGGAATCGATATTGAGCAGTTAAAATCTCATTTAAAGTCGATTCATGATAATACAATCCGAAAATTTGTTGATATAAAATCGATTGGTGATTTTGCTCAGAAAGCGATCGAGGTTCTCAATTATATATTCAACGAAAGCACTGCGAACCTGCATCCGTATTTCAAACCGTATGTTCAGAAGTTAATGGAGGCGCTCGATCAGGTTGCTCATTCCTTAGTGAAGGCTGAAAAATTTGCTGAACCCGCCGGATATATAATATTTTTGCAGCATTATCTTGAAAGTGAAACCGTTCCATTTCATGGAACACCGCTTCGCGGATTACAGGTGCTTGGACTTTTAGAAACCCGCAACCTGGCATTCGACACTCTTTATTTTATAGATGCGAACGATGATATTGTTCCGGGCAAACCGGGCGAAGACATGCTTCTTCCACAGCACATACGAAAAATGTTAGGACTTGAAACTTACCATGATCGCGAAAAATTAATTGAATATTATTTTGATTTGGTGGTTAGCAGTGCTAAAGATGTTCACCTGTTTTATTCTGAGAATCAGAAAGACGGGAAAAAGGAAAAAAGCAGGTTTGTACAAAAACTGTTGTGGCAAAAGCAGCAGGAATCCATGACAGATAAACTGACTCCATTTGAAAAGACAATACGATATGGAGTAAAACTAGAAAATCCCAAGCCCAAAGCAATCAATAAAACAAAAGAAATTGTAGAGCATCTTCGAACAATAAGATACAGCGCGTCGCAGCTTGATACATATCTTGCGTGTCAGTTGAAATTTTATTATCAAAACGTACTTCAGCTTCGAGAGAAAACAGAAGTCAGCGATGAGATAGATTCATTGGATGTCGGCATTCTTATTCACACAGTATTGGAAGAATATTTCAAACCATTTTTGGGAAAGAAAATTGAAAAAGAAGAAATAACACGCAGTCGATTGGAAGAAGTTATTGCGCAGAAGATGAAAGAAAATTACGGTACAGATTGGCTTGGACCGACTTTCATGATGCAGACACAAATTGTAAATCATCTCTGGCAGTTTATCGAAGAATATCAAATTCCTGCGTTACAAAAATCAGAAATAATTATCAAAGATCTGGAAAAGAAGTGCACAGTTGAAACGAAAGGAATTACCTTTACAGGAAAGATCGATAGAATAGAACTCCGCGGCAACGCGGTTTATATCATCGATTATAAAACAAGTAAAGATGATCAAAGAATAAAAATTCGACTCGATAAATTGGACATCGATAATAGAGAAACATACCGTGAAGCGATAGGTTCATTTCAACTGCCGATGTATATGCTTTTATATAGTCAGCAGACTGGAACGTCGCTTGAAAATATTATGCCGGCCTATCTTTTTCTTGGACGGAATCAGCTTAATGAAGAAATTGAGGTTTCGATTGGCGGCGATGAAATCTCATCCGTAGAAATATTTGATTCGATCCGACAGGTTATTTTCAAACTTGTGGATGAAATATTAAATATCAATCAGCCGTTTTCGCCGACAGAATTTTTGGAAGATGAATGCTCGAAATGTCCGTACGGTGCAATATGTGGAACAACCTGGGTTAGTGGGGTGAAATTGGAATAGTGGATTAATGGAGCGATGGAGTGTTGATTGGTTAGGCGGTGGAGACGTACTCCACAATCCCACTTACCGCCTTCTGAAAAATAGAATTTTCCACCAACAAGCTAACAACAAGATATCCCTCATCTACGAAGTCGAAGAAATATCCGGGATAGACGTAAACACATTTCTTTTCAAGCAGTTGCAAAGCCCACTCTTCATTTGATTTTATGCGGGGAACGCGGATGATGCCGTACCAGCCGCCGTTAGCTAAGAGCGGAGAGCAGGGAGTATTGAGTAGTGAGTTGTGAGTGGTGAGTAGTGTGTTGTAGTTTGATTTAACACGTTTAAGGATTTGGCTCTGAATATTTTTTCCAACGGTCAACAATTTGGGTAGCGCAACCTGAACCGGAGTATTCACAGAAAGGAACGTATCGCAAATGATCTGTAATCTCTCGATTGCTTCATTGACAAATGACAACTGACCACTGACAACTAACCAACCCAACTTCATCTGCGGCAATCCGATCATCTTAGAAATGCCGTTTAAAGTAAACGTCAACACATCAGCTTCACTTGCTGTTGATGAGATTCTGTTTTCATCATCTTCAAAAGCATAATCGACAAAAACTTCATCCACAATTATTGCCAGATTATGCTGTCGAGCAAATTCTTTTATCGCACTGTACTCATCATTCTTCAGAAACATTCCTGTCGGATTATGAGGATTGACAATCACAATAGCTTTGATCTTTCCAATCTTAGAATTATTTTCAGCCGGAGACTGATGCGCCTTTGGCGCAAATGATTCAATATCAACACGCCATTCGCCGTCGTATAGAAGATCGTAATGTTGAAGTCCAACGTCGTTTATTTGAGCAAGATATTCGAAGAGAGGATAAGAAGGTTTTGGAACAAGAACTGAATCGCCCGCGTTGCACAATAATTTGAATAGAATTGAATATGCCTCACTTGTGCTTGCTGTTAGAAATATATTCGAAGGATCAACAGTAATATTTTTTTGCTTATAATATTCGGAAACGGATTGGCGGGCACTAAGAAGTCCCCGGGGGTTAGGATCGTATGCCATCGATAAGTGGTTTTCAAAAGAAGATAAAATCTCTTTTTCAGGATAGACGAAACCACATTCGGTTGGATTGGAAACGGTTAGATCTAAAATATCTCTTCCGCTATTACGCAGTGAACCAAGAAGCTCGGTGAGTTTATTTTGTTGCCGGTGCCAGTTGGTTCGCTCAGAGAAGGTCATGCAAGATGGATCAATGGAGTGTTGGATTGATGTTTTAATTTCGCATTGTTATTCTTTAATTGATTTTACTCCAGATCAATTAATTCAGCTTTTTTCTTCGACATACGCAGCCGCTCGTTATGATCGAGATATTTTTTTCTCAGACGAAGAGACTTTGGAGTTACTTCAATATATTCATCATTAGAAATCCACTCAATAGCCTGTTCCAGTGTATGAATATGTGGTGGCTCAAGGCGTATTGCTTCGTCGGCGCCGCTTGCGCGCATATTTGTGAGCTGCTTAGTTTTACAAACATTCACAATTACATCTTCTTCGCGGGCGTTTTCGCCGACAATCATTCCTTTATAAACACGAACTCCGGGCTCGATAAAAAATCTGATTCTTTCCTGAAGTTTCCACATAGCGTAACCTGTTGCCATGCCGTCTTCGAGCTGAACTATCGCTCCTTTATGGCGTGTGGAGATTTCACCTTTGAACGGTTCGTAACCGTGAAAGTTGTGGTGAAGAATGCCCGTTCCCTTTGTGTCGGTCATGAATTCAGAGCGGAAACCTAATAAACCGCGAGCTGGCACCAGAAATTCAACACGTGAATTTCCCTGCATTTGCAAAAGGTTTTTCATCACACCTTTTCGCGAGCCGAGGTTTTCAATTATAATGCCGACAAATCCATCGGGCACATCTATAATAACATGCTCCATTGGTTCGCACAATACATCGTCAATTCGTTTGTAGATTACTTCCGGGGCAGAAACCTGGAATTCAAATCCTTCGCGGCGCATAGTTTCTATAAGAATAGCAAGATGAAGTTCTCCGCGTCCGCTAACTTTAAATGTATCGGGATTATCGGTAAGTTCAACACGCAAGCTTACATTGGAACGGAGTTCACGCGCAAGCCGTTCACCCAAATTTCGTGTGGTGACATATTTTCCTTCCTGACCTGCCAACGGAGAATTGTTGACAACAAAATTCATTGAAAGGGTTGGCTCTTCAATTGCTACAAAAGGTAACGGTGAAGGATCGGCGGCATCTGCGATTGTTTCTCCAATATCAACGTCTTCCATTCCGGCAATTGCTATGATATCGCCCGCATGCGCTTCTTCAACTTCTACCCGCTTCAATCCGGCAAACGTATAAATTTTTGTAACACGCGCATCCTCGATAACTCCATCTCTTCTTACTATTTTCATTGGACCACCGAGGCGAATTGTACCCTGTTCAATTCTTCCTATGCCGAGACGACCCAAGTAATCATTATAATCGATTGTGGTAACCAACATTTTGAAAGATGTATCGAGATTTCCGGCAGGCGGTGGAATTTTATTTACGATAGCATCGAATAATGGAGCCAGACTTGACCCCTCTTCGTTAAGTTCGTTTTTTGCTATTCCTTGTTTTGCGATTGCATAGATTATTGGAAAATCAAGTTGTTGATTATTGGCGCCGAGCGAGAGAAATAATTCGAACACTTCATCCAAAACTTCGTGAGCGCGAGCATCTTTTCTGTCTATTTTATTTATTACTACAATTGGCTGTAAATGCAGATCGAGTGATTTTTTCAAAACGAATTTCGTTCCGGGCAAAGGTCCCTCTGCCGCATCAACAAGCAAAAGAACACCTTCTACCATTTTTAAAGTTCTCTCAACTTCACCGGCAAAGTCTGTGTGTCCGGGAGTATCAACGATATTAATTTTTACCGTTTTTTCTTCACCCGGTAAATCGACATAGTTATAAAAAACCGCCGTATTTTTTGCAAGAATTGTAATTCCCTTTTCCCGCTCTAATTCGTTTGAATCCATCACCCGCTTAACAACTTCTTGATTTGCGCGGAAGGTACCAGTTTGCCTCAACATGTGGTCGACAAGAGTGGTTTTTCCATGATCAACGTGTGCAATAATCGCTATATTTCTGATTTCGTTTCTTAATTTCATTAAATGCCGTATGATATTATTTTCTGATTTTATAAGGAATAACTATATTTTGAACCGCTTTCTAATGTAACGGCTCAAGAATAAAAATGCCTCAAGTGATTTACGCTTGAGGCTGCGTTTTGCATATCAAAGATACGAATATTTTTTGGTTTTAAAAAATAGATTCAAAATTAGAATTAAACCTTTTACAAATTCACTAATCTAACATTGCAAATAGAACTTATTAAAGATTTAAGGAGAGTAATATGAAACAATTAATGATTTTATTAATGCTGGCAGCTTCTTTTGTGGTTGCCCAACCCAGATTGATGGATGATGATTACCCGGGTACGGGAATGGGACATGGTTTGATGATCGAGAAATTAGATTTAAAACCTGATCAGGAAAAACAATTTAAATCGTTTAAATCTGATTTGCAGAAAAAGCAAATAGATTTACGGTCGAAAGTTCAAACTATGAGAATTGATTTGCAGGATCTGACGAATGAAGATACACCGAACAAATCAAAAATCGAATCTAAAATGGGTGAGATTTCTAAATTGCAAAACGAAATGAAATTGAATCATCTTGACTTCTGGTTTTCGGTGAATAAAATATTGACCCCCGAACAGCAAAAATTATGGAAAGACCATCCGATGAAATTCGGAGCCGGAAAAGGTAATGGAAAAGGAATGAAGGAAGATTGGGGCAGACCGATGAGGGGGCGGGCTCACAGAGGCTGTGATCGTGAGAGTAGATTCAGATAAATATATATATTTAAAATAAATTAATTAATTACCCCGATAATATTCGGGGTTTTTTATTTCCCGGCTTCATTTTAGATGAACGAAGTTCACCGTGAGATTTGTTATATATATTGAGAACAATATTCTCTTTATAAATAAATGATTACAAAATATTTTTTGGAGATATAATTATGTATGTAATAACAGGAGCCACAGGAAATACCGGAAGACCGATTGCGACAGCTTTGTTAAACACCGGAAAGAGAGTTAGAATTATAAGCCGCAATCAGGAAAAAGCTAAAGATCTGGTTTCAAAAGGTGCCGAACTGTTTGTGGGTGAAACTTCGGATATAAAATTGTTGACGGAAGCATTTCGCGGAGCCGACGCTGTATATGCAATGATACCTCCGGACTTTACTGCGCCGGATTTTTATAAACATCAAACAAAACATGCAGATGCTATGGCAGAAGCTGTAAAACAAGAAGGAGTTAAATATGTCGTTTCGCTGAGCAGCGTAGGAACGCACCTCGAGAAGGAATCGGGTGTTGTTTTTGGATTACGTTATATGGAGCAAAAGTTCAATTCAATTCCCGGTTTGAACGTGCTTCATCTGCGACCCACTTATTTCATGGAAAACTCTTTTTCTATGATTGAAATAATTAAAAAGATGGGGATAATGGGTTCGCCAATTAAGTCAGACCTCAGAATGAATATGATCGCTGCGAAAGATATAGCTGAATATGCAGCAAAAAGATTGTCTTCTCTGGATTTTTCCGGAAAGAGTATTCAGTATTTACTCGGGCAGCGCGATCTGACTTATTCGGATGTTGCAAGAATTTTCGGCAACGAAATAGGGAAACAGGATTTAAAATATATTGAGTTTTCTTTTGATGAGTTTACAAAAGCGATGGTCGGCATGGGCGCCTCGCCGAGCATGGCAGAAAATATGAACACGTTTATCAAATCGATGAATGAAGGAAAAGTGCTGGCAGAGGCAAAAAGAACACCGCAAAACACGACCCCCACAAGCATCGAGGAGTTCGCGAAAACATTTGCTTATCTGTATAACAAGACAAAGTAACATAATCTGTTCTTAAGGAAGAGAGCCGTGCTAAAAAAAATGCGTTTGGGTAAAAATACTTAATCCGGCTCTCTTTCAATTTATTTCCTTCGCTATAATATTAATCTTGAAATCCAGTAAAAAACTCTAAAATCTCGCCATTTGAATTCTACATCTTTTCAAGAAGTAAAAGAATTTCATTATATTTGATCTCACCCGGTTGAATAAATAGTTCTTACTGTGTAATATTAAATATGATTCCAATGAAGAATAAAAACAAAGTAATTCTTGCAATTGTAATATTAGCCATTGTTGCAATTGTTGTTCTAAAGATAATAAACGCCTCGGGGTCTGCAGAACAACGCAAACAACCCAACCCGCTTGTCAAGGTTGAAACTCCACATCGTGAAACGATCATTAATGCATTGAAATTTACCGGAGACGTTACACCAATTCAACAGGCAAGTATTTTTTCCAAAGTGAGCGGTAATCTTGAAAAAATTTATGCGGACATGGGGACTTATGTTCAACGGGGACAATTGCTGGCTCAGATAGATACAACGGAAATTTATCAGCAGTTTCAACAAATGTCGGCAACTTATCAAAATGCAAAACTTACATATCAGCGCAATAAAGATTTGTCGGAACAAAATCTTATTGCCAAACAGGATCTCGATAATGCAGATGCTGCCATGAAAGTTGCCGGTGCAAATTTTGAAGCTGCGAGAATCCGCCTCGATTATGCTAGAATCACTGCGCCATTCTCCGGCTTTATAACTAAACGTTTTCTCGATCCAGGTGCACTTGTTACATCCAATAACGCTACGTTATTTACGTTGATGGATCTGAATGCAATGAAAATTATTGTCAACGTGCTTGAAAAAGATATTCCTCTTGCCAGGATTGGCAAAAAAGCTTTAGTAACCGTTGATGCTTTTCCCGGAAAAGAATTTCATGGAAGCATCACCCGAATAAGCGAAGCTGTTGATCTTTCAACGCGAACAATGGCAGTAGAAGTTGATATTCCAAACCCAGAACACATGTTGAAACCCGGTATGTTTGCCAATGTAACCATAATTGTAGGAGAGCGGAATAAAGCCATCACGGTACCAACGCAGGCAATCATGAGAGATTCCAAAGGATTTTTTCTGTTCGTCGTCAACGATAAAATAGCAAAACGAATAGGTATTAATCCGGGAGTAGAACAAAATACCCGCACCGAAATTTTATCGGGACTTGATGGAAGTGAAAACGTAATCACAACAGGTCAACAGTTTGTAAAAGACGGCGGTCCGGTAATCATACAACAATAATATTAAAACTATATGTGGTTAACTCGCCTCGCACTTAGATATCCGATATCGACATTCCTTTTTGCCATTACAATAATGGTGCTGGGATTTGTTTCGTTTCAGCAGCTTCCGGTTGATTTACTTCCCAATATCTCCATTCCCGTTTGCAGTACGGTAACATATTACTCCGGCGCTGGTCCTCTTGATATGGAGCAATCGGTTACCGTGATTATGGAGCGCGCGGTTAGCTCGGTCAACAATGTCGATTATGTTCAATCTACAACTCGCGAAGGGCTTTCTCAGGTTAGAATTAATTTTAACTGGGACGCAAATCTCGATGTTAGTTTGGTAGATATTGTTCAAAGAGTAAACAGGGTTTTGAATCAACTGCCGGACGGCATCTCTCAGCCGATGGTTCTCCGTTTTGACATCACGAGTTTACCCGTCTGCAATATTGCCGTCTCAGGAGATATTGATGAACGCGATCTCTACGATCTCGCCCTGAATACCATTGAACCGCAAATCGAGCATATTTCGGGCGTTGCCTCTGCTCAGGTTCTCGGTGGGCGTATCAGAGAAATTCATGTTACTCTTGATCGTAACCGACTGCAAGCCCTTCAACTTCCAGTACAATCTGTTTTAACTGCCGTTGCCAATTCAAACCTCATCATTCCATCCGGCGACCTGAAAACCGGAAGATTTGATTATTCATTAAAGACTGAAAGCCGCTTCAATGTAATCAAGCCAATGGAAGATGTGGTAATAAAAACAATCAACGGTGTTCCCATCCGTATTAAAGACGTCGCGAATGTTGAAGATAGTTATCAGGAACAGTCGGAAATTATTCGCATTAACGGCAAACCTGGACTGACATTAAGCGTGCAAAAACTTGCGAGTGCGAACACAGTAGAAGTTGTGGACAATGTTTTGCGCACGCTACCTAAGTTAACCGGTCTACCGCAAAATATTCAAACGTCGCTCTCGTTCGATCAATCGATGTACATCAGACAAACAATTTCCGGGTTACAGCAGGAAGCAATGCTCGGCGCTTTGTTTGCCATTCTCGTGATTTTATTTTTCTTGCGGAATATGAGAGGAACGTTGATTATTCTTGTTGCAATACCACTCTCGATACTTCTGGCATTTATCTGGTTTCGGTTTGGTAATTCTACCCTTAACATTATGACGTTTGGAGGTTTGGCGCTTGCCGTCGGCAGGTTGGTGGATGATTCTATAGTTGAGCTTGAGGCGATATCGCGTCATTATAATCATCGTAAAGAAGGTCAAACGAAATTACAGGCAACGCTTGAAGCCGCAAAAGAAGTGGCATCACCGATTTTCGTTTCAACTCTCACAACGGTCATTGTATTTCTTCCGATTGTTTTTCTATCTGGAATTGCCAAGCTGCTCTTTGTTCCTCTTACGATGACAATTGCAGTTGCTTTGTTCGGGTCATTTTTTGTTTCCCGAACCGTTACACCGTTGATGTGTTTAAAATATCTTCCCCCTGAAAAATTATTAGACCGGAGTTCCACGAAACTTTCAGATAAAATTCGAGTCAAATCTCACGACTTCATTGCATCATTGGATACATGGTATGCAAAACGTCTCGAGTGGACTTTGAATCACCGCAAAACAATTATCATTAGTATTGTTGCTCTTGCGGTACTATCGCTCGGACTGGTGAAATTTATTGGAACGGAATTCTTTCCCGATCAGGACGAGGGACAATTCCAGATGCAGATTAAATTACCTGTCGGTACTCGTTCAGAAGTGACAGATCAGTTTATAAAACAAGTTGAAAAATTGTTGCAGGAAAATGTTCCTGAAATGCAGACAATGATAACGGATGTTGGCGTTCCACCGTCGCGGGGCGGAGGAATTTCATTCGGCAGGAATGCAGGCAGTCATGCTGCAAATATTCGTGTTTCTTTGAAATCGCACCAGGAACGAAAGCGGTCCGTTTCCGATATCATTAAAGATATCCGACCCCAATTTATGCAGCTTCCAGGGGCAACAATTTTCATCAATCCGGGTGGAATCTTGAGATTTCTTTTGAATTTCGGGTCCAGCGCACCGATAGATGTAGAAATACGCGGTTACGATTTGCCTACAGGTTCAAAGTTAGCAAACGATATTGCAAGCATTGTTCGTTCTACGCCCGGCGCAACCGATGTTCAGGTTTCGCGCGATGAAAATTTTCCAGAACTTCGTGTGAAAATTGATCGTGATAAAGCCGGCATACTTGGAATTAATGTTGCGCAAATTTCCAACACGATAAATACTTGCATCAATGGATCCGTGGCATCGACGTTTACCGATCCGGTGACCGGAAATCAGTACAACATCCTTGTCCGGCTAAGTGAGGATTACCGTTCCAATATAGATGACCTGAAAAATATTGTTCTCACGACTGCCGGCGGACAACAGGTTCTGCTTGGCAATCTTGCAACGATCGAGAAAGCAAACGTGTCAGTGCAGATTGACCGCAAATATCAGCAGCGAATAGTCGATGTAACAGCAAATGTAAGCGGGCGCGATCTTGGAAGTGTTGCAAGCGATATAAGAGCGCAGGTTGATAAACTTTCAATTCCAACAGGTTTCGAAGTTAAATTAGGCGGAAACGTTGAACAGCAGCAGAAAACATTCCGAGATCTCCTGCTTGCGTTCGGACTTGCGATTCTTCTTGTGTATGTCGTGATGGCGTCGCAATTTCAGTCGCTTCTTGATCCTTTCATTATTATGTTTACAGTTCCCCTCGGTATCATTGGTGTGTTTTGGACGTTGTTCCTCACCGGCACAACATTATCGGTAACATCGTTCCAGGGAATAATTGTGATGGTTGGTATCGTTGTAAGTAACGGAATCTTACTTGTTGATTATACAAACCACCTTCGTATGAGAGACGTTCCGCTTCACGATGCTGTAATCAAAGCGGGGGTTACAAGATTGAAGCCAATTTTAATGACATCGCTTGCTACCGTTCTTGGTTTAATTCCTATGGCGTTCGGTGTCGGCGGAGAGCAAACACAAGCGCCGCTGGCAATTGCAGTTGTCGGCGGTCTAACGGTGTCTACCGTTTTGACTCTCTTTTTAATACCGACCCTGTATATTGTTTTTGAGGAACGGTTCAAACGCGAAATGAAATCTGAAATGGATCTGGTAAATGAAAAACCTGCGGAGGAAAAATTATAATGCGTTTCTCTCAATGCTATAATATAATTTTTATGATATGTACTTTGACGATACCACTTACCGTTCAAACTCAAACGATCTCGATTGATTCGCTTACGCTTGACCAAGCAATAACACTTGCGCTTGAAAATCATCCGTCGTTATTGGCGGCAGATGCGAATCTTCGCTCTGCTTCTGCGGGTGCATCGCAGGCATTGTCGGCATATTTTCCATCCATAAACGCTACCGCATCAGCAACACGTACCGACGGTTGGTTTGTGTTCAATCCGGCGTTCGCTCCAAGGAAACAATCGTACGATAATTACACGGCTGGAATTCAAGCAAGTCAAATGATTTTCGATTTCGGAAGAACAATCAACCGCGTTTCGGCGAACAACCGATTTGAAGATGCTTCTGAAGCCGACTTCCAATCGGCACGTGGAACAGTAATTACTAATGTACAGCTTTCATATTATGGAGTAATTCAGGCAGTACAGGTTGCGAAGGTAAACGAGGAAGCGATCGAGCGCGCATCACAGCACCTGACACAGGCAAAAGCATTTTACAGTGTGGGCAAGCGTGCACAGTTCGATGTTACCCGCGCAGAAGTTGATCTTGCCAATGCAAATGTCAACGCTATTCGTTCACGCAACCAGTTACGATTAGCAAAGCTGCAGCTTGAAAACGCAATGGGAATTCACAGCCAATCTGTGTATAGTATAAGTGAAGTATTTGAGGTTGAGCCGTTCCGGTTTTCGTTAGATAGTATTAAATCAATCACGTTGAATCAAAGATCGGAGTTGGTTGCTGCGCAGGCACGAGTTGAAGCGAACCGGTCGCTAGCCACCGCTGTGTGGGATCAACATTTGCCAACGCTTTCCGCTTCGGGAAATTACACATGGACTAATTTTACGTTTCCGCTATACAGCCGTTGGAATGCGGGCATCACACTCAGTTTGCCGATTTTTCAAGGAATGGGAATTTCAGCGCAGGTCGAACAGGCGCGGGCAACCGCCGATGCGGCAGAGGCAAACCTCAAACAGTTCAAAGAATCTATCTTGCTGGAAGTGGAGCAATATTATCTCAGCATGAAGGAAGCGGAAGAACGTATCGCGGCTGCATCTAAATTGGTTGAGCAAGCTGAACAAAGTTTAACGCTTGCCGAGAAGCAGTACGCCGCAGGTATCAGTACAACAATAGAAGTTACAGACGCACAGCTTACACTTTCCAACGCACGCATCACGAAAATACAGGCGCTGTATGATTACAACAGTTTTCTTGCGCGATTAAAACGAGCAATGGGTGTGAAGCGTTAATAATGTTTTCCCGGGTGTCACGAACCATTTCGTGACACAAAATTGCCGCAGTTAACATTCCTATTTCCATCTCCCCCGTTAGCACGCATTCCACAAATTAATACATGTAGGAAATATTTTACTTGACTTACATTTATAAATTGTATATCTTTATGTGTAATGTTAGAAAGGAATAAATAAGTGGAAACTACGGTAACTCAAAAGGGACAAATGGTCATTCCATCGTCAATTAGGCGAAAATTAGGCATTTTGGATGGAACACGGATAAAGGTTGAGCTTAATGAGCAAACAAACTATATAATATTAAAACCTATTACCCGGGAATCTATCCGTAAATTTCGAGGTATTTTAAAATTGAAACCCGAAGGAAAACTAGCATCAGAACAATTACTGGATGACCGGATGGAGGAAAGCCGCAGAGAGGAGGAGAAACTTGCCAAACACGGTGCTCGATAGTTCTGCGGTGCTTGTTCTTTTGTTTGATGAGCCGGCAGCATCAAAGGTAGAGAGCATACTTGCTGAAGCTGCCGATGAAAAAAAAGAAGTGCTTATCAGCGCAGTAAATTGGGCTGAAGTTATTTACCGGGTTCAACACATACAAGGAAACGCGGGCGTTGCTTTCGCCAAGCAGTTTGAGATGGAATCACCCCTCAGAGTTGTAGATGCCGATAAAGAGCTTGCAGAAAAAGCGGCACAGTTAAAAAGCTCGTACGGACTTCCCTTGAGTGACGCATTCTGTGCAGCACTTGCAATACAACATCGCGCGATACTTGTTACAAGCGATAAAGATTTCGATCGCGTTAAAGGACAGTTAAAGAAAATAATCTGGTTGACTCGGGATGAATAACAAATAAGGGTCTAAAAAAGGAATATGTTACCACGAAGAATCACCATCATCCTAAATTTCTTGGTATTCTTAGCGGTTATATTTTTAATGCAGAGTTACCTGATTCGATTTCCTCAACACAACGCTAAGATTTCTCTTAATTTCAGGAGATGCGATTACTTCAAACCCAACAAGCTTTGCCGTTGCCAGAGTTTGATTGAACTCATCTCTGTTTACATGTCCCGCAGGCTCTGAGACCAACACAAGCGAATTATCTTTCAATGTTGCATGCACTTCACGGAAAAGTTTTTCTTGATCGGAAACCTCGTGAACAACTGCAAACAAAAGTGCAAAGTCAACGCTGTCAGAAAAATCGTTGACCTGTAATGAATCGCCCGACGTAATTCGTGTAATAATTCTTTCTGAAAGTCCGGCACGTGTTGCACGCCGCATCAAACTCTTAATCATTCGTTCTTGAATATCGATGCAAACAATTTTACCTTGTGGACCAACCAATCTTGCCATCGGAAGCGTGAAGAATCCCATGCCGGGACCCACTTCGAGGATGGTCATTCCTTCTTTCACGTAGGGAGACAATATATCTTCGGGTTTCTGGAATAGCCTTCTAAGCGGACTTGCAAGCAGGTATCCAATCCACCATGGACAAACATGATTAGACATATACACCTTTAGTATTGTTGAAGAATAATTTGGTAGAAAATAGATATATTATTGAACAAATTCAAAAAAACTTATTAAACCATTTATCGCCCGACAAGTCAAATATGAGCAAACTATTCTATAATTAAAACTCTCATTATGAAAAAGAAAATATTTTATTTTATTATTTTTTTGCTAACGTTCCTTTTCGGATGTAAATCAATAGAGATATCAAGTTATTGGCGGGACCGCGAAATAAAAATAGACGGTGATTCCGGCGAATGGAATGGTAAAACGTGGGTGGTTGATGATTATCCGAATATGGCATTCGGTTTTATGAACGATGAAAATTATCTTTACCTCTCGCTTACAATCAGCGACAGAGCATTACAACGCCAGATCGCAATGATGGGATTGACAGTTTGGTTCGATAGGAACGGAGGAGAAGAAAAACAGTTCGGCGTCCGCTATCCGGTTGGAATGGAAATGCGTGAGATGCAAATGGAAAGAAGAAAATTCGGACAGAATGAAGAACACAATCTCGATAATATGCCTCAATTTCCGGAAAAATTCTCTGATGATATTGAAATATTTGGACCAATGGAAAACGAGCATCAACTAATGCGAATATTCGAAACGGGTGGGATTGAAGTTGCTCTTAGATTTCAGAGCGGCCTTTTAGTTTATGAAATGAAAATTCCATTACAGGATAAAGGTCCCAAGCCGTACGTTATTGGTGCTGCAGCAGGATCTGTTATTGGAGTAGGAATTGAAACAAATAAGAGAGATATGCCCGAAGGACGCGGTGAAAGACCGATGATGGGTGGCGGTCCTGGCGGAGGAGGTATGGGTGGACGACGAGGAGAAGGGCGTGGAAATGAACCACGGTCGGGAACAGAAGGAATGAAAGAACCTCTCAAACTTTGGGCAAAGGTGAAATTAGCAATTCAGGATTCAACTTCTCATTAAAAGCATAAAAACCATAGCACAGAAATTTTTTAATCAAAAATGTAATAAGAAATGATTCAGACTATTAGCTCAACGGTTTTAAAATGTTTATTTATTATTTTTTTATTTGTCCTGATTGGGCAAAGAGCCGTTGCATCCGACAGTCTAAAAAGTGTTGTGTTGAAAGAACGGTTTACGGAGAGAGACTTCTTTTATCTGAAAAGAGATAATTCATTAGATGAAATGTGGGATGCTTTTATGGTGATGAAAAAAGCAAACTCAGGCGATCCTGTAGCAGAGCATGAACTTGGATTACGTTATCTAATCGGAAAAGATTTTTCAGCAGATACACAACGAGCCGCGCTTTGGATTGGCAAAGCCGCAAAGCAAAATCTTATACCGGCAAAATACAACTATGGAATATTGCTGAACAATGGATGGGGAATCGACTGGAATCCTTTCGATGCTTACCGAAATTTCCAATATGCCGCTTTGCGCGGAATGCCCGAGGCAGAATATGTTTATGGAATGTTGTTAACCGACAATCTGATTGTATCAAGAAATTACCAAGAAGCATATCGCTGGCTTTCAATGGCAGCCGACTCAGGATATGAACCGGCTAAAGAAGTGTTGGCTGAATTTAAAGTTAGAGGAATTAAAATCACACCCGATTCAGAAAAGATTTCATCGACAGGCACACACAAAAAAATTGATTCAACAAATTCTGCGGTGATCGCTTCAACAGCATTGCCCGCTGCACAACCGGTTTTTATTGATTTCAGTTCAACGCCTTCTTCGGTACCCGATACGAAAACTTTAATTCGGGATGCGCTTATCGAAAGAAATATTAAATTAGACAGCTCCGAAAGTCCATCCTCGTCCATCTTAGGAGACACAATTTTAGATAATAAAACATTGCAATCAATCTACAAATCTGCCGAGTATGGCAGCCCTGAAGCCCTTACTTTAATTGGTCGTTTGTACGAACGGGGAATAGGCGTGGATAAAGATATATTTCTTGCGTCGCTATATTATATTCGCGCTGTTCGATTTGGCTCACCGTGGGCGCCGATGCTTCTTTGGGATTTGACACGCAAGGAAGATTATTTCCCTGTGCTGAAAAAACATGTTGATGCAAATGAACCCACGGCATTATTCACATGGGCAGAACTTGATATGAATGGTTTTGATCATCAACTAACGGAGAGCCAATCGATTGACTTCCTGAAACAGTCTGCTACGAATGATTATCCGGAGGCAATAGTAGAGCTTGCTATGTATCTTTATAACGGCAATAAAGTTTTAAAAGATCAGAAAAAAGCTATTGAGCTTCTAACTTTGGCAAAACAATTTGGAAACCATGAAGCGAAAATTCGGCTTTATATGATAGAATTGATGACAGAAAAACAGATTTCGGCGGACAGCAGCAGATTTAAAAGCATTCAGGAGTTGGCTGATAATGGATCTATTCTTGCCGATATGTTGCTTGGATATTGCTATAGAAATGGAAAAGATGTTGTTGAAAATCTCCCTGAGGCAGTGAGGTTGTATCGTATAGCAAACCGAAGGGGGAGCAATATTGCATATGATGCTTTAAGAAATTTGTATGATGAAATACGTCCGAAAGATTTGGAATTTAAAATCGAGGAGAGATAGAGATATTGTTGAATAAAATCAAAGGGCGTTAACAACTAATTTTCTTCGAATAAAAAAACCGCTCAAATAAACTAAGCGGTTAGTTCTTAAATATTTTGAAAAGGGTAGGATTATGAATCGCCTCTTTGTTCGGACATGATTTCGTTTCCCTGTTTGTCGCAGCACCCAGTTAACAGTTGTCCAACACCAGTACGTTTATCTTTTTTGAATCACCCACAACTCACCCTTGATATCATTTTCTAAAACATCACACTCTTCAGATTGAAGTTGAATGTAATCGTCGATCTCTTTTTTTAACTCACCGTGTTTTAATATGAGTTCTTCACCCCGCCTTTTAATCAAATCAAGATATTCTCTGTTTATATTTTTACTTACTTCCGATGTGTCGATTTGATTTATTATCCGATCTCCGAAAAAAGTTAATTCCTGAATTGTATTATCATAATTTTTGTAATGCCCATAACCTTTTCTGTCGAGATGATTATCTTTCTTAAGATAACCATCATCAATTATTATAAAACCGCCTGTGTGTATTTGAGTTCGCAGCTTAGCGGTAGTATTCTTAAACGAGCCGAATATCCCACCCAACGCGGCAAGTATAACTAAATCATAATCGTGATCACTCGATACATATTCATGTATATCCTGATTAATAAACCGGCATAAATGTGATACATTATGCTCACTCGCTTTTTTCTCAGCATCTTTAAGAAAGAGAGTCATGGCGTCAATTCCGACCGCCTGAAATCCGTGTTTTGCGACAAGCTTAATCAAAACTGCTCCCTTGCCGCAACCAATATCGAGTATATTCTTTATAGGAGATAAGCTATTAGCAGAAGCAACAGCATCGATTATTTGATTTTCTGAGCTACCCAACGCCCAAAGGTCCTGCAAAAGAAATGGTATGTGAGGAAGTAACCTTTTGTTTACTTCCAGGGAATCGGCGATTGATTTCTCACTTTTGGCTAACATTTTTTTGTAATCTTTTTCTAACAGCATCACTCATTAATTCTCTCAACGCATCGCTTGCAATCCATCGCGCCGCAGGTGAATCGGTTTTTTTAATCTCTTTCGCGGTTTGAATTGCATATTTATTCAAGGCAAGATTTCTTTTTCCAATCTGCCGCAGTGCCCAGTTGACAGCTTTCTTAACTCCATTTCGGTCATTCTTCGATTCGCGCTTAACGGATAGAAGAAGCTGAAGGAATTTCTTATCGTCGGCTTCTTTGTCGTGTACTGCCAGCGTTGCCATCAATGTAAAGCCCGCACGTTTTACAAATTCTTCTCTCCTTTTTGTCCATTGCTTGGTTTTTTTCCACGCGAATCGAGTTTTACGAAATAGATGCAGGCACACGCCGTCACAAATAGCCCAATTGTCGAAATCTATCACCCATGCTTCCATCTGTTTTTCGGTAATGAGCATCGGATCGTCAATGAATGCTGCCAGAATCCGGGCATCAAGAATTTCTGTCGACCATAATTTTTGTGCTAACTCATGGCTGCGCCCAATTTCTTTTGCAATCAGACGAAGAGCCGGAGCGGATACACCAAAAGCTTTTTTTGCAACAATTCCATAGCGTGCCATGCCGGCAACGTTAGCAGGATTGCCGAGCGATTCAAGTCGGGATAGAATTTGTTTTACGGTCATAATTTTTAATAGGTTTGTAGGTCGACGAGATTCATCGACCTACAAAAATAAAATATTATGCTTCTGAAATTTTGCGTGTTTTTATTATCGCCGCAATTCCCAATCCGGCAAAAATCCATCCAATGATTGTATCCAACGACCATCCGGTTGTGTAATCGAGCGGGTAATTCATCCAGTTCCAATTTACGATGTGAGAAAAAAGCGTAATAAAAATACCAAGCATTCCGATATATATAACTCTTCCAAAATAATTCGATGCTGCGGCAGTACTTCTAGATAAAAACCAAGCAGCAAGGAATGCAGATAAAATGCTGATGATTATTCCGATAATCATCTGAGTTGCGGACATGGGATCTCCACCATGCGGATCATAGATAATCATACCAACAGGTCCTGCCTGATATTTCTGATTATACTCTTCAACAGCAACCGGATCGTGAGATGCCGGCATTGCCGGAAATACATAAACACCTTTTTTATCCATGTTAACATTCATAGCTGTTACCACGGCTTCTTCGTTTTCTATGCTATGAAGTGTTCCATCGTGAACCGGCACTATCGTCCATGCGAGCCATCCCCAGACAAATAGAAGAATACCTCCGGCTATAGCCGCAAAAATTAACTGTTTCATGCAATTTCTCCAATATATTTTTATGATAGGGTTTAATATAAGAATGATTTTTAAAAAGATAAAGTTCCGGAATTAAAGGGAACTTTTAATTTCTCCCATACGTTTTTTATATTAAATCCAAACAATTTAAATTTAAATATTATGAATAAAAACAATATGAATTACAGTAAAAAAATAAATCTTGCATTAAGTCTGTGGGTAAAATTGGCGCGTGCTAATGCGACATTTGCAAAGCTCAGCACTGAAAACATCAGATCGTTCGGTCTAACCGATCCGCAATTTGGAGTGATAGAGTGTATTGGACATTTAGGACCCTTAACTCTAGGCGAATTAACAAAAAAAATGCTTGTGACAGGCGGAAACATAACATGTGTGATCGATAATTTGGAGAAAGAGAATTTGGTAAAGCGGATTCGCAGCAAAAAAGACAGAAGGATTACCACCGTGCAGCTGACCACGAAAGGCAGTAAGCTCTTCAAAGATAAATTTAAATTACACGCCCAATATATTGCCAACATGACATCCGTTCTTACAGAAACGGAGCAAAGTCAGCTTGCGACATTGTTAAAAAAACTCGGCTTATCTTTGCAGGCACAATTTCCTGAAAGAATAAATCAAGGTGCATAAAGATAACGCAACCATAAAAGCAATTGCGATATCCGGAAGCTTAAGAAAAGAATCTTATAATCGGAAGGCACTTAAGATTGCAAAGTCAATTGCAGTTGAACTTGGAATTGATGTTGAAGAGTTGGATTTGAAAGAATTAAATTTACCTTTATACGACAGCGATCTCGAAAAATCGGGGTTTCCACATTCAGTAGAGTTAATAAGAAATAAAGTTGCTGCGGTTGATATGCTTATTATCGCTACGCCCGAGTATAACCACTCGATCTCCGGAGTTTTAAAAAATGCGATCGATTGGTTATCGACAGTTAAAAATGTTATAGACGGTAAATCGGCGGTGATTTTCGGAGCTTCAACGGGTAAGTACGGTACAATGCGCGCTCAATCTCATCTAAGACAAATTCTGACAGCTTTAAATGTTACAATATTACCTCAACCTCAACTCTTTATCGGCAATGCAGACGAGGTATTTGATGAGAATGATTCTTTGAAAGATCAAAAATCTGTGGCAATTATGCGCAAGTTAATTAATAACTCTTTACAACTAACAAGTTTAGTGAAAAAATCAAAAACAGAAATCAATAAACTATAAGGAAAATCAAAATGAAAAAAAACATATTATTCTCCATCATCTTCGTTGTTTTTTCGATAGCAATGAATGCACAAACCAACTGGAAGCTCGATGCTGCACACTCGAAAGTATCGTTCAACATCAGTCATATGGTTATATCTGAAGTCACAGGGCGGTTTACCGACTTTGATATAAATCTTACTCAAACAAAAGATGATTTTGCGGAAAGCAAAATAACTGCAACCATCAAAACAAAAAGTATAAATACAGATAACGAAGGCAGAGATAAACATTTGCGTTCTACAGATTTTTTTGATGCCGAAAAATATCCCGAGATTACGTTTAAAAGTATGTCTTTTGAAAAAACCGGCAAAGATAGTTATAAAATTACTGGTGATCTGACTATGCACGGCGTAACAAAATCTGTTGTGATGAGCACAAAATTCAACGGAACAATGGTAGACCCATGGGGAAACACGAGGGCAGGATTCAAAGCCGAAGGAACAATTAACAGAAAAGATTTTGGAATTGTTTACAATAAAGTTTTGGAAACCGGCGGCGTAATGCTGGGAGAAGATGTTGGTATTATTATTAATGTTGAAATGACCAAAGAGAAAAAATAACTTTGAAATAATTTGTTGATTTGTTTGTTTTGCCGGGATGTGAATGAGCATTTCAAAAGAAGAAATAGTAAACTCATTTGAGTCGGCGTATAACGGAACTCCGGCGTGGGAAATCAACAAACCCCAGAAGGAAATAATTAAGTGGATGGCGGCAGGTGAAATCAACGGAAGAGTTTTAGATGTTGGATGTGGTACCGGCGAGAATACGATATATTTATCCGACAGAGGATTAGTCGTAATCGGAGTCGACGTTGCATCTGCCGCAATTTTAAAAGCCAGAAAAAAATCGTGGGCGCATAGATCAAGCGGATTATTCATGATTCATGACGCGTTAAATCTCGAAACTATCGGATTAAAATTTGACACTATAATTGATTCAGGTTTATTTCATGTTTTCTCTGATACTGCCAGAGTAAAATTTGTACAGAGCATCCGCTCTGCCCTCAGGGTGAATGGAAAATATTTATTATTATGTTTTAGTGAGAATGAACCACCTGGATGGGGACCAAGAAGAGTTACTCAAGAAGAGATAAAAGAATATTTCAAAGATGGCTTTCGAGTTAATTATATCAGAAATAGTTTCTTTGAAACCATAAAACCTCAAAAATTAATACCAGCATGGTCAGCTTCGTTAACCAGAATTTAAGATGATTTCTCTGCCGGCATTTGTTCGGCAATATCTTTCCTCGAATTGATTTCGGTGCTTTCAATCTCACGCAATGTAATTTGAAATGCACTATTTGTATTATAAAACATATCGCCGATTTTCATAAAGCACCTTAATCTATTATCGACAATATTAAAAAAGATATTAATTGTAAACGAATCGAAATGCCTGTTTTTAAAATAAATTCTTGATATATTGAAAAAATATAACAACGAGGAACATAAAATGAATTCGATCTTTACACGCAGAAGCATACGTCGTTATACCAACAAACAGGTTTCCGATGAATATATTAACTTATTATTAAGGGCTGCAATGTCCGCTCCGTCTGCCGGCAATGAACGCCCATGGCATTTTTTAGTTATTAAAGATCATTCTACACTGCAACAACTTTCTAAAACTCACTTTCATGCTTCAATGGTTGCCTTGGCTCAGGCTGCCATTATTATATGTGCCGATTTGAATCTGGAAATAAAAAAGGGAATGTGGGTTCAAGATAGTTCTGCTGCCGCAGAAAATATTTTGATTGAAGCAACAGAGTTGGGGCTTGGAGCAGTGTGGGTTGGCGTTTATCCGCGTGAAGAAAGAGTGAAACACATTTCAAATCTGTTTATGTTGCCCAACAACATAATACCTTTTTGTATAATACCGTTCGGTTATCCGGATGAGCAACCCGAAAGTATCAATAGATTCGATCAAACAAGAATTCATTTTGAGAAATGGTAAGCGATTTTTGGGGAAACGAAACAAATTATTGAATATTTTACCGATGCAATTATGATTGTTGTGTTGGATCTTCGGGCCAGCGATGTTTTGGATACCTGCCGCGCATTTGTTTTCGGACTTCAGGATAGGCATTTTTCCAGAAACTCGGTAAATCCTGAGTTATAGCAATCGGACGACGTGCGGGGGAGAGTAGATGGATGATAACTTTAAGTTTACCGCTACAAACAGTAGGAGTTGTCTTTTCACCAAGCATATCCTGAAGCCGGACAGCAAACACAGGAGGTGCATTGATTTGATAATCTAGCGATATTCTTTTTTTATTTTTTAAAATTAAATATGTTGGAGCCAGTCTATCCAACTCTCTTTGTTGCTTGTATGTAAATAATCCTTCGATTATACTCTCCAGATCAATTTGAGACAAAGATTGTTTTCGTGTAATGCCACCAAGGTGCGGCATCAGCCAGGAGTCGAGAGTTTTAAGTAGATAATCATCTTCAAGATTTGGTAAATCCCAAATTTCTATATTTTGTTTGCGTAACCAGACGCTTCTTAATCTCAAAGAATTTGTGTGAGGAGTCCATGGTAATGAATCAAGTCCCATCTCCCGAATTCCTTCGATCATTGCCGACCTTACAGTTTCAGAATCTGTATCGATCTTTGTTTCAGAGAGTATTATTGCGCCGAGTTTTTTAATTCGGCGGGAAACAACCATTTCTCTTCTTCCATCCCATTTTATTTCATCTTCCGTTTCAATTTGATTTGAGAAGATATTATTTATTTCATTTTCTGAAACCGGTTCGGCTAAAAATATTTTCACTTCATTTCCGCTCCCATCAACATCGGCAACTGCAAGATATTCTTCTTTAGATAAATTACTTTTTTTGGGTAAAACGGCACCAATACCGCTTCTTAGTTGATATCGATTGCTTTCAGGTTCTCTGCGTTTCGCAATCCGTTCAGGGTATGCAAGTGCAAGCAAGAATCCGATCTTATCGGGGTTATTTTGGGTCTCTTTTAAATTTAGAAGCTCCTTCAATTTTTTTGATTGATTTAGTGTACGTTGTACTGAGTAAGAATCTCTAAACTTATTGTTCGAAAGGGCTGACCAACGTGAGTATAAATCAATGTCGCTTTCATTGCCAAGAAAATCGCGTTCTTCAAGCAACGCGGCAATATCACAAGCGAGACTCCCGAGATCGAATTCCATACTTCGAATCAACATATGGGCTAACCTTGGGTGTACGCCGAGATCTAACATGGCTGCGCCGTGATTTGTCAGCTTTCCGTTTAAATCTAATGCGCCAAGATTTTTTAACAAATCTATTGCCTGATTCAAATGCTGTTCGGGGGGTTCGTTTAAAAATTTAAGTCCACTTCCGTTCGGAGTGCCCCATTTTGCAAATTCTAAAACGAGTGGAGCAAGATCAGTTGCAGTGATTTCCGGATTTGGAAATTGTTTAAGTTCCGAATTTTTTTGTTCTGTCCAAAGCCGGTAACAAACACCTGGAGCCTGTCTGCCTGCTCTACCTCGCCTCTGGTCGGCATTTGATTGTGATACAGGGATGGTAACCAAACCCGACATTCCACGCCTCGTATCAAATCGTGGTACGCGAGCCAAACCAGAATCTATCACAACCCTAACACCATCAATAGTTAAACTTGTTTCTGCTATGCTTGTAGAAAGGATCACCTTTCTCTTACCATGTGGGGCGGGCGTGAGAGCATTTTGCTGAAGCGCTACCGGAGCTTCGCCAAAAAGTTTGTGAATAGAAACATTTTCAGGAAGGTGTGTTTCGCTCAATATCGAATCAGTTCTTCTTATTTCACTTTGACCCGGAAGAAACACCAATATATCTCCTTCAGTTTGACGAAGTGCCTGCATAATAGTAGATGCCGCCGACTGTTCAATATTTTCGTTTAGATTGCCTGTGGCATACCGGGTGGTTACCGGGTATGATCTCCCCTCGCTTTTTATAATTTCAGCATCGTTCAGCATTGATGCTATTGCTGAGCCATCGAGTGTTGCCGACATAACAAGCAATCTTAAATCGTTTCGAAGATTTTCCTGAACATCGATAGATAAAGCTAACCCGAGATCGGCATGTATACTACGTTCGTGAAATTCATCAAAAATTATTAAACCGACGTCGGGCAACAAAGGGTCGTTTTGTAAAAAGCGTGTAAGTATTCCTTCTGTAACAACCTCTATCTTTGTAGATTTACAGGTGCGGTTATCTCCTCGTATTCTGTATCCGATGGTATCGCCGACTTTTTCATGGATCTGTTCTGCCATGAACGCCGCAGAGCGGGTTGCCGCTAATCGCCGCGGTTCAAGCATAATTATTTTTTTACCATTAAGCCAGGGTTCATTTAGCAATGCAAGCGGGACGCGGGTGGTTTTTCCGGCACCCGGTTCAGCAGAAAGAACAATATTTCTTCGGCGCTGAAACGCATTACGAAGTTTGGGTAAAATAGTATCGATTGGTAGAGATGGCAGCATGAAAGAATATAACGGTTTTAAGCGGGAATTTAAAACCGTCTGAGTGTTGTAGATTTCTATATGGCTATGTTGCTTCAGCAGGAAGGCGGAATCGGAATGTGCTTCCCTTGCCAAGCTCCGATGTTGCCGACATGCTTCCGTGATGTGCTTCGATTATGCTTCTGCAGATTGCAAGTCCGAGTCCGGTTGTTTTTTTCTCCGATGATTTTCCGGTAAGCACTTCTTTAAATTTGTCAAAAACGAACGGCAGTTCCGCATGTCCAATACCTTGCCCCGTATCGGAAACAGAAACCTCTACAAACTCGGTCGGTTTATTATTAACTTCTTCAATTACTGTTGAAACGGAGACAGTGATCTCGCCATTTTCACGAGTATATTTTACGGCATTATCAAGCAAGTTATTGGTTACTTGTTCAATTCTTGCCGGATCAATTGTTATGGTCGGTATATTATTTTCAATATTTATATTTAGTTTGATGTTCTTAACTGAAATCTGCGGTTTAAATCTCGCACAAACCGAGGGAATTAATTCATCTATGTTTGAAGGAATTTTTTGGATGTCGATTCTGCCCGATTCAAACAAAGATAAATCTATCATATCGTTCAACAATGCATCCATACTTCCGAGCATCGAGTTTATTTCAAGTAAAACTTTTTTCTGAAGATCTGTAACCGGACCGCCAAGCCCCTGCTCCAAAAAATCTATCGCCGATTGAAGTGAATGAAGAGGCGACATTAAATCGTGCATCAATTTGGAAGTATAATCTTGTTGAACTTCGGTTATGTGTGCTTCTGCTTGATGAGCCCGTAAAACATTGTTTATCCTTAAAAGTAATTCATCCACGCTCAGCGTTTTTCCGAGAAAATCTTTTGCGCCCTTCTTAATAGCATTAACAGCCAGATCGATATCTTGAAATCCGGTAAGCATTATGCAGTCTGTTGTAGGTGAAAGCTGTCTGATTTTTTGTAATACTTCCATCCCATCGATACCGGGCATACGAACATCCAATAATGCAATGTCAAAAGTGTGATCGTTTATAAATTCAATAGCGCGTTCTCCGTCAGGTGCTGTTGTTATCTCAAATCCTTCGTCTTCAAGTGTTGCCGCTAAGAGCATTCGAAATGCATCTTCGTCATCAACAATTAGTATTTTTGGCGGTGTCTTCATGCTTTCTTCCTAATTTTCATTCAGGCATTATATTAGATAAAAACATCTTCAAAGTCAACAATATAGTGATACATTGCATTTGAGCATCTTCCTTTGTACATTATCTCCAACATTTTTTGAGAATATTTGAAAATAAACACATTTTTAAGAAAAAATAGCATATGAAACTTACAGAAAAATTTTTACGCCCAATTCCCAAAGTTCTTCTTCACGATCATCTTGACGGTGGACTGAGGCCAAAGACAATAATAGAGTTAGCCAAAGAGATGAAATATAAAAAGTTACCCACGAATGATCCCGGTGAATTAAGAGAATGGTTCCACCGCGGAGCTCAACGAGGAAGTTTGCCTTTATATCTCGAAGGGTTTGCTCATACAACTGCCGTTATGCAAACCGCAGAAGCGCTAGAAAGAGTCTCGTATGAAATGATTGAAGATATGAAGGCAGATGGAGTGGTTTATGTTGAAACCAGATTCGCTCCGATATTTTCAACCAACAAAGGTCTTCACCAGGATGAAGTTGTTGCAGCCGTTCTCAGGGGTCTTGAAAGAGGAAAAAAAGATTTCGGAGTCGAATACGGATTAATAATTTGTGCAATGCGCAATATGAAATTATCACAGGAAGCAGCAGAACTCGCCGTAGATTTCCGGGAACGCGGTGTCGTCGGCTTCGATCTTGCAGGTGAAGAAGGCGGTTTTCCGCCGAAAAAACATGTCGATGCATTTCATTATATCCAGCGCGAAAATTTTAATATTACTATTCACGCGGGGGAAGGTTTCGGAAAAGAATCAATTTGGCAGGCTATTCAATGGTGTGGTGCTCATCGTATAGGTCACGCAACAAGGCTTATAGAGGATATGAAACTATCAGACGACGACCCAACGGAAGTATCAAGCATGGGTTATCTTGCACAATACATTCTTGATAAAAGAATACCGCTCGAAATGTGTCTTACAAGCAACGTTGATACAGGTGCAGCAAAAAGCGTTGAGGAACATCCTTTTGGAATTTACTTCCGTTATAAATTTCGTGTAACACTAAATACCGATAATCGATTAATGAGCAATACATCTATGACTAAAGAATATAAACTTGCTCAGGATGTTTTTAAATTATCGCTTAATGATTTAGAGAAGATCACAATAAATGCAATGAAAAGCTCATTCGCTCCGTATAAAAAACGCATCGGAATTATTTATGATGTGATCAAACCCGGATTTAAAAAAGCCCGGAATAAGCTAACAACTTCTGATAAAACAAAATAAATGTTTTGTAACAGATAAGAGGTAACAATAAAAAATCGGTCGATTATAATTTCTCGATTTTTTCTTTTGTTCTTTTTACAAATGGACTGGCGGGATATTTTTTAAGCAGTTCTTCGTATGTTTCTTTAGCTTTTGTCTTATTCCCCATTGCTTTATAGCAATTACCGATCATAATTTGTGCATCATCCTTTTTCTCCGAAACAGCATACGAAAAAACTTTTTTAAAGTGTGCAATGGCTTCAGAATATTTGTGATCTCCGTATGCACATTCGCCCAGCCAGTAGTCGCAGTTATCTAAAAGGCTTGATGGAATATCGCTTCTTTGAACTTTTTGAATAAGCTCTGCAGCATCGCTGTAATTTCGTTCATTAAAAAGGCGGAGGGCGTTGGCGTAACTTTCACGCGGATTCGATACGCCGGAACGGTCGGTAATAATTGGAGGTGCTGGGGGGGTAGCTTTTTCTTTCCATTCGGCAAGTTCGGTTTCGAGTTCAGCCACACGGGCAGTTATAGTTCTTTTCTCAACTTCGCACTTAGCAACTTGTTGTTGAAGAGTCTCATTTTGCGAGCGTAGGCTTCCAACTTCTTGCTGCATCAGTTCTGTAGGGGTTGGCTGGAGGGGTGCTTCGGGTTCCTTAACAACCGATTCACTCTCACCGCATCCAAAAGATAAAGCTATTATTGCAGCTAAGATAATTCCGGAAAAAATATTTAAATACGTTATAGATTTCATCTTTAATCCTTATGGTGGCTTTTTCAAGAAAGGAACTGCGGCTAATTTATATAAAATGTTCCAGAAAAACAAAAGTTTGAGAATCGTATTGTAAATTGCTATATTTTTTTATCTAAAAGAAAGATTACAAAATGGTATTTAAGCTTATATTTGGATTATTTTCAATACTTACAATCATTCTACTCATGTCGGGATGTTCAAGCACTCAACAGACGGCGCCTCAAATAACCGACGCACAAAGGAATTTATCGCTTGAGCATTTTATTGCTGGCAGCGCATTAGACCAAAAAGGTGATTTTGCAAAAGCAATTCTGGAATATCAAGACGCATTGCAATTAGTAAAAGATCCTGCAATTTACATCGCGATCGCAAAAGATTATTCAATGCTTGGTAAACATCAATTGGCGATGCAATCGGGGCAAGAAGCGGTTAAACTTAAACCGGAGAATCGAACCTACAGGCAAACACTTGCTGAAATCTATTTGAATGCTTTTGCTTTTGAAGATGCACTGAAAGAATATGAACAAATCACAAAAATAGAGCCTTCGTTTCAGGACGCATGGTTATCACTTGCACGTCTTCAACAACTTCGTGGTCCGGAAAAAGCAATTGAAACGTATAATGAAATCATACAACGCTTTGATCCCAATGCAGATGTTTATTTGCAAATGGCACAAATTTATGGTGCAACCGGAAAATATAATGAAGCCTCCGAAGCGTTGAAAAAAGTGTTAAATATTGATCAGGGAAATTACGAAATCTCGAAAGCACTTGGTGATCTTTATTTAAGACAAGACAGCGTTGAAAAAGCGTTAAAAATTTTCAATGATCTTGCTGAAAGAAAACCCGACGATGTTCTATTAAGAGCGGCAATGGCCCACGCATATCTTCTTCAACAGAATTATAACCAGGCTTCGGCACAATTTAATATCGTGATGAAAAAAGATACTTTATCGGCGGATGAACAGATTAAATTCGGACAGGTATTCGTTTCGTTTATCGAAAAAGATTCTGCCGTTGCTCCCTATGCACAGAGGTTATTCGAAGAAATGAAAACATATTATCCCGATGACTGGCGTATCTACTGGTTTCTTGGTGCAATAAACAACATTCAGAAAAGAGATAGTTTGGCGCTGGAATATTTTCATCTGGTTATTCAAAAATCAAAAGGAACACCCGACGGCTGGATTGGAGCCGCATCGATTTATTATGACAATAATAAGTTCGAAGATGCAATTGCATTACTGACAGAAGCCAAAAAATATCTGGCAGATGAATTTAGAATTTATTTTTTGCTCGGAATTTCAAACCAGCGTATTCACCGTGCAATTGAAGCCGCAACCGCTCTTGAAAAAGCGGTTCAACTTGATGATAAAAGTGTTGAAGCATTAAGTGCTCTTGGTTTGGTTTATGATGAATTAAAGCGATTCGAAAATTCCGATTCGATATATGAGCGGGCGCTCCGGCTTGACCCCAAAAATCACCTTCTATTAAATAATTACGGTTATAGTTTAGCTGAAAGAGAAATCGAACTCGAACGTGCGCTAAAAATGTCGAAAGAAGCTGTAAACCAACAACCTGAAAACCAATCGTACCTTGATACATATGGATGGATATTTTTCAGGTTGGGAAATTATGAAGAGGCTGAAAAATGGATCAAGCGGGCAGTAGAACTTGGCAGTAAAAGCAGTGTAATATACGATCATCTAGGAGATATTTATTTCAAACTTTCAGATAAAGAGAAGGCATCGGAATGGTGGCAAAAAGCACTTGAGATCGATCCAACAAATGAATCGTTGAAAAATAAAATTCAACGGGGAAATTTGTGAAAATAACTCTGATATGTTTTTTGCTTTCAGCATCGTTGCTGATCACAGGATGCACCGTATCTAAAAAAGTAACCGATAAATCGACGCTGACGCCGGACGAACTGATTCAATTGATTAGAAAAAGAAATGAACTTATCAAAACATTTTATGCCGAAGGAACAATTTCAATCGATAATAAAGAAATTTCAAACAGCGGTTCTTTCCGTCTCTCGATGAGGCTTCCTGATTCAGTTAAACTTGATATCAGGGGTCCTCTAGGAATTCGGGTAGCCACAATCCTTGTTACTGAAAACCAAGAAATTTATTACGATTGGATGGAAAACAGGGTGTTTTCGTCAAAAAATAACGGGAACGCCTTTAATAATTTTATTCCGTTACAATTTAATGAATTAATTTCCACTATAACTTCCGGAACGCCATCAATTTTGAATTCGTATGTGTTGGAAGAGTTTAAAATGTCGTCTGATAATTACATCTTCTATTTTAAGTCGGACGAAGGAGAAAAAAATATTTGTATCGATAGATATACGCATTTAGGAATCTCGTTTCGCTCTTTTGAAAAAGACACTATCCCCGAGTTATCAATTCACTCCTCCGACAACATCGAAGTTGAAGGATTATATTTTCCACTTCATATCGATATGTCTGATAGAAATGAAAATAATATTTCAATTGATTACGATGATATAAAAATTAATGAACCGATAACATGCTCGTTTGTAATTCCTAAATCGGCAAAGATAGTAGATCAATGATTAAGCAATATTTTAATATATTCATCTTCGCGGTTTTCTGCTTTACGGGTGTTTTTGGTAAAAACATGAACGATCAGGATATCCAAAAGAAACAAACACAGATAGAGAAACTGAGGAAAGAAATAGATAAATTCGAAGAGAAAATAAAAGAAAGTTCAAAAAAAGAAAAATCGTCTATTGAATTATTATCTAACTTCGATAGACAAAGTATTCTCTTAAAAAAACTGATTTTAAAATTAAAAGAAAGAGAAAAAGACCTTCAAGGAGAGATTACCCTGACAAAAAAAACAATAGAGGAGCTTGGCGGACAGCTTTCTTCGCTGAAACAACATTATGCCGGATATGTTTCTACCGTTTATAAATTTGGTAAAACGTACGATCTGGAACTGCTGCTCTCCTCTAAATCGTTCAATCAACTTTTAATTCGTTCGGAATACTTAAGAAGGTTCTCGGATCAGAGGCAAAAAGATATTGTGAGAATTGACAATAAAAAAACTTTGATGGAGACTCAGCATGAAATTTTAGGAAAACAACTTGTTGAGCAAAAAAATATTCTTGCCGAGAAGCAAAAAGAAGAAACCCGGTTAACAGCCAAAACAAAAAAAAGAAAAACTCTGCTTGTGGAAATTAGGCGGGACAAGAGAAATTACAAAAAAGAAATCGATCGAAGAAAACAAGACGTAAAAGAACTTGAGCAAATCATCACGAAGTTGATTGAAGAAGATCGCATCAACAGAACAAAAAATGAAAAGAATGTTGATGTGCCGGCGGGAACAGGATTCCTATCCCGCCGCGGTAAATTAAGATGGCCTGTTAACCAGGGAAGGGTAACTACTCGGTTTGGTTCGCAGCAGCACCCAACTCTTCACACGGTTACGCAAAACACAGGTATAGACATCTCCGTAAATGCCGGCACCGATGTGTATGCGGTTGCCGAGGGGGATGTTTCAAAGATTCATTGGCTACCTTCATATGGAAATCTTTTAATACTAAATCATCGTGATGGTTTCAGAACTGTTTATGCACACCTTTCTGAGATAACGGTAAACGAAGGTGATGTTGTAAAAGAAGGAAGTCGAATAGGAGTGAGTGGCGAGTCAATTACCGGATCTATTGTACATTTCGAAATTTATAAGGAAAGAGACAAATTGGATCCTGAATTATGGCTTAAGCAGGGAGGGGTTTCGCGGCGATGAAAAAATATTTTTCGGCAGCACATTATTATATATTTATAAGTCTAATAGCCGCAATAATTCTGTTATTATTAAACTATATTTTCCCATCAGCAATAGAGACCGCAGAAAACGGATGGCTAAATATTGCTTATCGATTGAGGGGATCGTCGGATCTGGATACGAATATTGTTGTAATGTATTTAGACGGTGAAGATATAAAAGCTCTTGGCGGAATACCTCTCAAAAGGAGTTATTATGCTTTGCTTGTGAATGCCTTATATGAAAATGGAGCCGGAGTGGTTGGTTTCGATATTGCTTTCAGTGAATCCAACATTGAACATAAAGATCATGATCAATTATTCGCTTCAATTGTTGAAAGGGCCGGGAATGTTGTTTTAAGCGGTTATTTCCATCATATAAGTAGCCACTCAATGCAAAATGGGGAGACGAATATTCCCGAAAAATTTTTATACCTAGATAGTAACAAAAGTAATTGGATACTGGCTGAATCATTTGAGCTGCCCTATGAGTTTCTGCTTAACTCCACAGCAGGATTGGGGCATTCACATTTGAATGAGCAGAACAGTATTCCCCTTTTCATTAAAACCGATGATAAATTAATTTCATCGTTAGCATTTGAATTGCTGAATGTTTATTCTAAACCCCGTGGGGGCAAGATGTATTTTTCCGATGATAATATAATATTAAAGAGCAATAAAGAAATATTTTCATTTCCTATTGATAATGATGGTAATGTAAATTTAAATTTTGCCGGAGGGATTAATTCACTTCATTTAACCTCAGTTGTTGAGTTCTTAAAATCGCTTGAATATTCCGCCACCGATTTGAGCTCGACTAAATCCTTAATTTCGGTGAAGGGGAAAATTGTTTTAATTGGTATAGTTTCCGAAGGATGGAGCAAATTTATAACAACCCCCTATTCAGACCGATTTCCAACCCTTGGTGTGCACGCTACTTTTTTGGATAATGCCATAAAGGGAAATTTCTTAAAATATACCGGACAGGTTTATGCCATAATAAGCGTTTTAATATTTTGTTCTCTTACCGGCTTAATGGTTTCAATAAGACGAGATTTTATTGGATTATTATTTGTCATTATATCAATAATATTCTATATGGGAAGCAGTTATTTTCTTTTTTCAAATTATAACATTGTTATTTCTACTATGCTTCCCATTATGGGTTCAGTATTTTCTGTTGTTGCTGGTATTTTTTATAAGCACCAGCATATTAAAAATAAAATTCATACTCTTTCCGAAGAAAAAGATCAAATCATTAACGAATTGAAAGAAAAACAGAACGCGGTTGAAAATCTTCAGGCAGAATTACTCAGGAACATAAAACCGCAATCATCTTCGATTCAAGAGGAATTAATATCCAAAATCCAGAAGTATGAAGATGAAATAAATAAGTTAAGAACCGCAGCTATGGATTTCCAGCCGGCATCGACAGATCAATCCGACCACCCGGGTGTTAAAAAAATCTTTGAAGGTATCGTATTCAATTCAAAAAGCCCGATGAAAGATGTGGTTTCGACGGTTGAAAAAATTTCAGGAAGTAACGCTACGGTTTTAATTCTCGGTGAAAGCGGGACTGGCAAGGAGTTGGCCGCTCGTGCAATCCATGCACGTTCCAGCAGGCGTGATAAAATTTTCATTCCTGTAAATTGCGGCGCCTTAACTGAAACTTTGCTTGAAAGTGAATTATTCGGTCACGAAAAAGGTTCGTTTACCGGCGCAGCAAAAGAAAGGTCGGGAAGATTTGAATTAGCAGACGGCGGGACAATATTCCTGGACGAAATCGGAGATACAACAGAAGCGTTTCAAGTAAAATTGTTAAGAGTATTACAAGATGGAACGTTTGAACGAGTTGGCGGAAACACAATTAGAAAAGTTGATGTCAGGGTAATAGCTGCAACAAATAAAGATTTGAAAAAAAATGTAGAGGATAAAAAATTCCGCGAGGATCTTTATTACAGACTGAATGTTTTAAATATTTATATGCCGTCCCTGAGAGACAGAAAAACCGACATACCTCTTCTTGTAGAAGAGTTTATTAAGCAGGAATCGGAAGAAGTTAAATGCAGCCAAGGTGTTATGAATATGCTCGTCTCTTATCAATGGCGTGGAAATGTGCGTGAACTTCAAAGCATTATAAAGAGAGCAATAATTTTTGCCACATCCGATCAACGCGAATTATTGCAATTAAAAGATTTTCCAGATGAAATAATTAAAAATAATTCAACAGCAATTAATTTTGAGGAACAAATCCTTATCTTGATGCGGGCAAAAAAATTTTCTAGGAATTCAATTTCTGAAACTGCACAAGAATTAGGAGGAATAAATCGTGGAACCGTGGCGGAATATTTCAGAGGTATTTGTTTTAAGGAATTCCATCATGCCGATTGGGATATTGAAAAGTGCGCTTCGATCATCTCAGGAGTTGAGGATGAGTCACAAAAAAATAGAGTGAGGAAGAAAATTGCTGAATATTTGAATAATGCAGTGGAGGTTGTAAGGTTTGAAACCGGAACAGAAGAAAACATTCATAATTCAAAGGCGAAATACAAAAACCTTCCTCAAAAATTTCACATTTATTTAGACAAGGTTATAGAATCTTACCGTACCGGTTTCTGGGTTAAGCCGAAGTAATGATGGGATATTTATTTTCTGCGTGGGATTCAAATTTCCCGCAGTAAGCATGGTTGTTCCCGCATACTTTTTTATAGCAATTTTGTGAAAACAGCTCTTTTTCACAAATTTCTCTGGGTGGCACGGATCTTGAAGTTGTTTATTGAGTCGCCCCGTAGCGAAAAAAACCTAAATCACATGCGGGCATTGAGGGAAAAGCTGCGGGACGATATTTTTTTAAAAACAGTTATAGGAGTATTTATGAGATTCATTATAATTTCAAATTCAATAATAATTGTTTTATTGCTTTTCTTCGGGTGTTCAAAAGATAATACCACACAACCTATTTCCCTAACAGATCAGGAAGCTATTCAAACACAATTGACCGATATAGATTCGGTTGGTGATTTTATTGCTTCCGACGAGGCGACCATAAACGACGGATCACCTCAAGGTCTGGGTTTGGAAAAAGTAACATCTCCAATCACACCATTAATGTGGGGAAGAAAAATTGATAACATTCAAAAGACAGTAACCGTCGTTATAGATGGAGATTCTGTGGCAACGGCAACAATACGGAAAATGGTTACAGGACGATTGATAATTTTGGCGCGGATGGCAGACACCTCTTTACGGCTTGACACGGTTCAAAAAATGTATACAAAAGAATTTCGCAGGCAAGTAAGGTTTATTCGTGTTGCTCGAAACGAAGACAGGTTAAAAAACTGGAGGCCCATTGCTATCACTTCAATTCTTGGTCAAACACAATTACGAGATTTTGGAATCTCAAAATTAGAACTTATCACTCCGACCGACACAATTGAAATGACCGATACATTGCCGAAATGGTTCCGTTTAGGTGTGAATGCCGGATCAGTGCCAGTGCTCAATGAAGGAGACTCGATTTTAATTCGGGTCAGATTACTCAGCGACAACGAAAAAACAGAGTATGTCTCGGTTCGCCACTGTGTTCATCATAGATTTGCATATCGATACCGCGAGCGAATGGGTGTTATTGATAGTACCTATAATGCAGGTAAATATGAACGTCAATATGAAAAACGTTTTCAAGTAAAATTACCGCCGACAATTCTAATAGCCCGATACAACGCGGTTGTTGATATGATGTCGTACGATTCTCTTAATGATGATACAGAACCGTTCATGAATATGATAATCGGATTCCCATATATTGTAAAAAAGTAATAAAATTTCAATTGTCTGGCAGAATTTTGTGTTCTGCCAGACTTTCTTTTTTTAAACTGAAAATATTAAACAAATTTGTTAAATTAAATAAGCCATGAAAACAATTAAATCTATCACAAGCCCGCTTTTTATTCTAAACGTACTATTTATGTGGGGTTGCAGCGATATCCAGCCGGTGTCCATTGTGGATGATTCAACCGATTCTGAGCTTATACAGATGAATGCGGTAAGCTTATCAACCGATTCGCTTTTTGTTTCTTCGGGAGTGGATAGTTCCGGCATAACGGGTGATGGGAACGGTAAATATTTTGCAAGAATGATTGTAACCGGAATTAGGTATGATTTGCCGTTAAGATCCGACAGTTTATTGCAAGCCGAAGCTATTTTCTTGGATCGACTAAATCCCATTCAGGCTAATGGAAGAGTAAATGCATATCCATCTTTTAATCTTGGCGCTATAATTTTGAACGGCGATACATTACCAATGCAACAACGCAGAAATAGAATTTTCGGGGTCGATTCACTTTTGGGTTACAAATACCAAATGCGGAAATCATATTCTTATGAATCAGGTAAAATATATCGCTGGCAGGTATCGGGCAACAACACAATTGATTCGGCAGATGTATCGATCGTTTCTCCGTCGGAAATACGGGTTTATGATATATCACCAAAGATAATATCTGCCGATGTTCCATTATCCATCAAATGGTCATGTGCCAATAAAATTGTAAATATTTTTATAAGTAAAGAATCAGGTTTATTGCAAAAGTCATGGACCCCGATACTTCATCTTAAAGTTCGCAATACAAAAGGGGAGGTAACAATTCCCCCAAAAATATTGGAAATACTTCCAATTCATCAGCATCAAAGATTTTTGTTTACGTTTTCATCCGAATCCCGCTTCACAAGAAGTATAAGCGGTTATTCCGATTCGGTTTTAGTTGAAGCTGCGTCGTTGCATAATATATTAATGAACGTTGGCCCATAGATTTCATGGCGGCTCAGAATGCAAAATTTATTTTGGTTACATTAATGCTTATATGCTTATCAAAAATATCGGCACAACACCTGAGTTCTGCCAGAAGTGTTGCGGTTGGCGGAATTAGCAGCGGCAGTGTTGGATTGGGATCGCTCGACTGGAATCCGGCAGGAATTTCATCATTAAAAAACTGGGAGCTTTCGTTATCAAATTATGCAAATACATCAAATCAAAATAGTACAGGAATGATTTTTAATTCATTAATAGTCGGGAAGAAAATTTTTGATTATCATTTCCTTGCAATTCAATATTCACCGGGAAAACAATTAAATTTTGTTGTACCATCTTCTTTTTCAATCTTCGATTCAGCCGGAAACGAGATTACTGCAAAATTCGATAAAGAAATATCTTATCGGCAAAAATATTCGTTTGGCTATGCCTATTCAATTAAAAACAACTTATCGATAGGCGTTGGTGCACGATTCTATGATGTAAATATTTCTGATTATCGGTACACGATTGATAATGCAAATATCATCAGTTCTTACACAGAAGAATTTACATCACAACTCTGGTCGATAGACTTAGGATTAAATACATCTCCCTTAAAAGATTGGACGCTTGGGTTAACGATAAAAAATTTGTTTCAATTTGTCGAACGTGAATTGAACGAAGATTATGAAAATTATCGACTAAAACTTTCAAAGTTATTAAGACTCGGACTTAGATATTCCGGATACGACAATTTAAAATTTAATCTGGAAAGCAATTCAAAATATTATTTCCAAACAGGTGTCGAGTATCAAGCGGCAACATGGTTAAATCTTTGCGGCGGAATTTATAATTATAAATTTAAAAACATTGATGCAATAAGCGCCGGAGTTGGAATAGAATATGCACCTGTGCGATTTGATATAAGTTATCTGAAGTATCTAAATAATACCGATCGTAAAAATATCATCGACATAAACAGATTTAAAGCCGAATCTTTTATTGATATAGATTATACGCCATTTAGTACAGATAAAATTTTGTTAACAGCAACTTTCAGTCTTGCAGCCCCGAGAGAGGCGCTTGCTAGGATTGAATATGTTGAAATGTTGGGTGAAATTTTCACTTCTGCACCTCAGGTTTATGCGTTTCGGCCTATTGGCAGAGCTCGTGTGAAAAATATTTCGGATAAAACTATATATGCTAAAGTGAGTTTTTTCGTGGAAGACATCATGAACACACCCACTGAAACACGAGGATTTTCTGTTTCTCCCGATGAGGTTATAGAGATTCCATTTTATGCGGTTTTCAATGAACTGATTTCTCAGATTAAAAAATTTTCGGTTTATGACGGCACTGTTTTTGTCAGCGCCGAAACACCTGACGATTACGAAGACAAATATCAAACAAGACTTTTAGTCCGCAGCAAAAACGACTGGGATGGTGATGTGTTATCTCTGAGAAATTTTGTTACTCCAAACGATCCTGAAGTAATTAAATTTTCACGCGAAACATTAATTAACTTTAAAACGTTGATCGACACTACCGAATCAATTAAAAAAGATTTTATAAAGAGCAAGTTGATCTTTGCTGAGTGGGCGAAACAGATGGTGTTTGTTAATGATCCGAAAGCAAGCAAAGATTATGTTCAATATCCTGCAGAGACTTTAACGCTGCACGGTGGAGATTGCGATGATCTGACGGTTTCTTATGGTTCCCTTTTAATGAGCATGGGAATTGCGGTTGCTTTTATTGACGTTGTTCCCCCCGAACATCCAGAAAATTCACATGTCTATCTTATGTTTGACTCGGGCATTGAACCTTCGTTTGGAAGAGCAATAGCGGAAAATTCGAAAAAATATGTTATAAGAAAAAACGAAAAAGGCAAAGAAACAATTTGGATACCGATAGAAACTACGCTGGTTTCAAAAGATTTTGATGAAGCGTGGAACTTAGGAGCCAAGGAATTTTATGAAGATTCAGAAATCCGCATGGGGATATCGCGCGGCTGGTTAAGGGTTATTGATTTACCTATAGGTTTTTAAGAAAAACGGAGATTTGTATGAAAAATATTATAATATTTTTTGTTTTTATATTTTTAATTAATCAATCGGTTTTTGCTGCCGATTACAAGATTATCGGTGTCAAGGGAACTGTTTCCGTGAGACACGGTATTAACGAGAATTGGAGCAGCGTTTCGGCGGGTGATGTTTTAAAACCCGAAGATTCAATAGAGTTGGGTAAACAATCCTCTGCAACTTTAATGATCGGTCCCTCTACTCAAATAATATTACCCGAAATGGTTATGGTTGATATGTCTGATTTCCGATATATATCGAAAGAAGAATTATTGATGAAATTGGCACTTGAAAATATAAGATCAATTCCAGCACGTGATAATAACAAAGATATGAATATACCAAGAGTCACCACTATTCATGGAGAAGAAAAGAATCACTCGGGCAGCATGGCTCAGAATTTTCTCCAAGCAGGTGAAAAGCAACTGAACGGCGGCAAGGTTTTGTTTAATAATGGTTTTTACGCAACATGTGCATTAAAGACAAAACAAATATTTCGGTTATATCCATCTCTCATAGAAAACATGGATGCAAGAATCTTGTTGGCAGAGTCATTTGAAAAAATGAATCTTAATAAAGAAGCGCTCGAAGAATATGCATTTATTATTTCTAAATCTCCAACAGCGGACACCAAACAAATTTTGCAAAAGAAAATCGACGCATTGAAAAAGAAATTGAATGAGTAGTAAACCTCTCGCGATGCCCACAAACAATCATCATTATTTATGGAGGTTAGTATGAAAAAACTAACTACATACATCGGAATGATAATGATAACATTGCTGTTAATGGCAATGGTAAATGCTCAATCCGTCCCTCCAGCCCCCGCAAATCTGACCGTCGAACAACAAGGTAACATAGCAAAATTAACATGGAATGTTTCGCCAGGTGCCTCGTCGTATAGAATTTATAAGTCGGTTGACTCTTCTCCTTTCTCTTTATTGGCAACACCTCATTCAGCCAATTATAGCGATCCGGTAGTATCAGCTGATAAAATTTATCGGTACTATGTCACCGCAATTAATTATGTCGGCGAAAGCTTACCAAGCAACGATGTTATATTTATGTTGAATACAACACCGCAGGGATTTTTAAAAGGATTTATTACCGGGCAAATAGTTGACGATAGTACTTCGCAACCCGTCGGCGGTGTCAGGCTTCGATTTTATAAAACAGACGGATTTCTTTATTTCAGAGAAGCCCGGACCGATTCTTTGGGTTATTATTCTATACATATTGACACAGGATCTTATTATATTTATGCTTCAAAGTGGACATATCAATCGGAATGGTATGATAATGTTACTGATAGAGAATTAGCAACTCTGGTTCCAGTTTCATCTAAAGATACAAGCGCGGCTAATTTTGGGTTAACACAAACAGTTCCGCCAATACCACCGAGATTGATTTCGATCGGCGGTGTGGTTACAGACAGCACTACGGGTAACCCGATTAAAGATGCTTTTGTTGTGATAATGCGTTCAACCAGGCAAATCAATTTAATTCAAAATCAAGAAGGGCATCTATTCGGAGCACGGAACGAAACTTTTATGATTCCTGGATTTGGAACACTAATAGGAGTTATGCGGGTTGTTCGAACCGGTGATGATGGGTCGTATACAGCATGGGTCCCCGATAGTCTCAGCTATATCATGCTTGCCTTTAAGCTAGGATACATTCCAGAATTTTATAACAATAAAATTAATCCGTACGACGCAGATCGCATTTTCCCGACAACAAATATTTCTGGAATTAACTTTGATCTTGTTTTCAATCCCGATGCCCAAAATTCTGTTAGTGGTCGGGTAAAAGGGCTTTCTGGCGAGGGGGTTTTATCAAAAGTAGTTCTTTTCCGTAAGACCACTACCGGAGTTTTTCCGTTGCGATGCGCAATAACAGACACCAATGGATTTTATTCATTCAATTATTTATTCAATGAGTATTATTACTTAAAAGCTTACCCGTTTTCGTCATACGCTCCTGCGTGGTATTCGATTAATGAATGTGGAATAGCATGCTGGGTTAATGCCGATAGTTTTTCTGTGGTTGGAAATATCGCGGATATTGATGTTTGTGTTCAACCAATTATACCGGGCGGCTTTGCATCGATTAAAGGTAGTGTGAGTGAATTGAGCGCAAACTCCGGAGTACAGGGTGCATCCGTCTATGCCGTGTCTCCTGTTACCAGCACAATTGCAGGTTATGATATTACCGAAAACGACGGCAGGTTCAATATTGAAAACTTGCCGCCGGGCGATTACCAGATTATCGTTGACAAAGCAGGATATACGGCTTCTGAAATTCCGGTTTATTCTTTAAATACCGGGAATGATTTCATGGTGATAAATGCCGATGTAATGTTGACCAACATAACATTGGATGTACCCGCAGATAGAGAAGATATTCCTGCACAACATGAATTAAGCCAGAATTATCCTAATCCGTTTAATCCATCAACCGAAATTAAATATCAAATTTCAAATATCAGTTATGTAACTTTGATAGTGTATGATATTCTCGGTAGAGAGGCAACAACACTTGTTAACGGAATCACCGCTCCCGGTTCATACACAGCTATCTGGGATGCTTCGGCTAAGTCGAACGGTGTTTATTATTACCGATTGGTGGTGAACAGAGGAGAATATCAAGAAATTAAAAAGATGATTCTTTTGAAATAAAAAACAAATTCTACGAATAAAATCAAATTAGGGTAAACCGCCTCTTAATAGATAACAAGAGGCGGTTTATTACAAGACGCAGGTAAAAAAATCCTGTGAAATATTTTTTTCATTGTAAAGTATGAAATTCGCCCGCATAATAATATTTATACAATGTATTTTGTTTTCGGCAAATGCATTTGGAGCAGACCGCCCGAAACAAAGCCGAAATCTTTTACCTGTAACACAACCGTTCTCAAGCAAAAGCAAAACATCTTCTTACCCGATTATTTCGTCAATTAACAACAATGTTAACGAGTATGTTCAATCTCCAACATCAACAATAATCTTCAGTGAAGAATTTGACGGGTTGACCGGATTTCCACCTCAAGGATGGAAGACCGTAAATGTTGATGGCGGAGGAACAACGGGACCGTGGTTTCAGGGCAACAATTCTATATTTTACGCCATTAGTGGAGATGGTTATGCCGCCGCCAATTATCAGGGAGCTAATGATTTTTATATAGATGAATGGTTAATTTCTCCTCAAATTTTTTCAATCAGCGACCTTGACACTCTCCAGTTTTGGCATCGCTCCCCCGATTTTTCTCCTTGGGATGACTCGCTTGAAATACGTATATCAACAACGGACACTGCAATTACTTCATTTACAGTCAGACTGGGATATATAAAAACTTCCACAAGCGGATGGTTGTTACAAAAATATCCTTTGAAAAATATTATTCCGAGCGGATCAAACATTTATATCGCTTTCAGATACTTGCTTTATAACGGGGGAGTCTCAGGTTTAAGCTCGGATTATACAGGAATCGATCTTGTTCAAATTATATCGCCTCAGGTTGTTAAAGATATAGAAGTAAACAGTGTGGATTATCCGTTTGCGAAGAGTAAAATTCTTAAAAATATATCTTTCAATCCGCTTGCTACTTTTCGGAATGCAGGTATAGTAAATGCAGAAAAAATACCTATTAAATTAAAAATAACATCACCATCGGGTTCAATCTTCGAAAACAACGATACAATACCATCGATTCCTGCAGGAGAATCTTATCAGAAAGAATTTGCAGATTATATTCCGACCGAATCGGGATTATACACAATTACAGCATATTCATTGATGGGTGATGATCAAAATTATTCGAACGATTCTAGTCAATCAATATTCCGAGCGGTGATTTTAATTTCCGGAACATTTACGGTCGGAGCCGGCGCAGAAATTTCTACACTTTCCCAAGCCATAGACTCAATCAATAACAATATTGTATCGGACGATGTAACTTTCAATCTAATTTCAAACACATACAATGAACCACCTCTTACACTTGGACCAATTGAATATATTTCATTGCCTGCAAAAATATTAATTAAACCGGGCGGTGATTTTCCCGTGCTGATTGATATATCCTCAACACCTGAAAAACCTTATGGAATTTATATAAGAGGAACATCAAAAGTCACTATCGATGGTTCATATCTTACATCAAACGAACAAAAAATTACAATTAATTCAAGAGGTACAAGTGGAATGGTGGGTATTTTGATCGGTGGAGTTGAAGGAGCATATTCGGATAGCAATCAAATAAAGAATGTAATTGTTCACACGGGCGCCGATTCATTGAAATCGTCGGAGGGATATTACGGCATACTGCTATATGGGTACAATGCCTATTACAGGGATGCGGGAAATAAAATTATTAATTGCGATATTTCGAAGCACGGGGCAGTAGGAATCGGTGTTCAATGGCAAACCGGTGCAAACATTGAAAAAAATAAAATACACGACTGGGTTCAATCGTCCGGAAGCAACGATGTTCACGGCATTTGGTTGGGAGATGGATCAACAGAGGTAAAAATATCGGGAAACTCAATTGGCAACATCCAAACCAAAGTTAATTATTCGTGGGCATATGGAATTGAAAATGGTTCGGGGGAAGGATCAAATATTAAAATAATAAACAACATGATCTATTCTATCTTGTCAAGCGGAGCCGGAAACAATCCGAATATTTCTCGCGGTATATATAGCAGCAGCACGTTAAACACAAACGATCATTATTATTATAACTCAATCTATCTTGGGGGCTGTGATTCATCCGATAATATCAGTAGCCGTACAGCGAGCATTGAAATAGCCGGCGGCAGTAATCTTACGTTTCTGAATAATATTTTGTACAACAATATAAATTTCAGCAGCCCATCAACGGAAGATAAATCTTTCTGTTATTATTTATCCGTATTGCCTGAAAATTTTAAATCAGATTACAACGATATTTATGCTCCCGGGTTGCAAGGATCAATTGGTTATAATGACGGCGATAGAAAAACACTAGATGCATGGATTGCTTCTTTCCCAACATCTACAGATACAGCAAGTATAAATGCCAATCCATATTTTATCCAACCGGATGCGGGAAACTTACACATTTACCCCAATTCATATTCGCCCGTAAATAATGCGGGAACATATATTCCTGAAATCGTTACTGATTTTGATGATGAAGTAAGAAGCACAGTCAGTCCGGACATCGGAGCGGATGAATTTATTCCGGGAGGGAGAAGCATTGAGATAACATACCAGATTGGCTGGAACTTATTGTCCGTTCCGCTATTTGTGGAAGATTTTAGGAAGTCAACAATTTTTCCGACCTCAATTTCGTCCGCTTTTAAATTTGAGGATGGATACGTATTAGCAGAAACATTAAACAACGGTGAAGGTTATTGGTTAAAGTTTAATTCTCAACAACAAATTCGTTTTGTAGGATTGCCGTTAACATCAGATACTATTACTGTACACGCGGGATGGAATATAATCGGCTCGGTTTCGGATACCGTTAATGTTACGGATATTATTCAGATACCGGAAGATATAATAGAGTCAAAATTTTATTCGTACAATGGCTCATATTCTTATTCCGATTTTATTATTCCCGGTAAGGCATATTGGGTTAAAATTAAAAGCGATGGTGTTTTAATCCTTAAATAGCCACCGGTTATTTTGTTGTAACAAAATCTGAATTTCCAATATTAGTTTGAAGAAGAACATCTGAAGAATCGTGAAATTGCTGCTCGGTTTTTATAATTTTACTTCCATTTAATTGTACAGCCGATAGAATAAGTTTCTTCTGGGTGTACCGGCTTACCGGCAAGTATCGAATCGATAGCATTTTTTAAGAAATGTTCTTTTACCTCCTCTGGATGTTCCCAATTATCGTCCATTTTTCCATTGTACCGCAATTTTAAATTGCCGCCATTTTCAACAGAAAATAAAAAGAATTGAGGTGTGTGTGTTGCCCCGAACAATTCAGCGACCGTCTGGTCTTCATCTCTGAGATAAAGAAAATTAAATTTTTTATCTTTTGCCCGCTCAACCATTTTCTCGAATTTGTCGTCAGGATAATTATTCGCATCGTTAGAATTGATTGCTACAATTTGAACCTTCTTATTCATATAATCTCGTTGGAGGGCAATCATTCTGTCTTCGTATGCCTTAACATACGGACAATGATTACAGGAAAAGACAATAACAACACCTTTTTGTGTAAGAAAGTCAGACCACGAATATTTTTTTCCTTCGATACCCGGAAGATTAAAAAATTTCGGCATTGTATCGTTGATTTTTAATTTGTTCTTTATCATAAATATTCCTTTTTATTTCTTAATCCATTCCAAAAATAATTTTTCCCGTTCTTCTGTGGGAAGTGAATGATTTGTTTTGCTCTTCAATCTTTGTCGTAATACCTCATAAAGAGAAACTGCGCATGCAACCGACACATTCAAGCTTTGAATCATTCCTCTCATAGGTATCAAAAAATTACCATCTGCAAGTTTAGATGCTTCACTTGATACCCCGCGATGTTCGTTTCCAAATACTAATGCAATTTTCTTGGTCAGATCGAGATTGTATAATGATTTTGATCTCTTGCCCATGTGAGTTGCATAAATCGTATAACCCTCATCGTGCAATTTATTATAACAATCGGGTATAGATTTGAAATTTCTTCTTGCTACCCATTTACTCGCAGTAGCAGAACTTTTTTTTCCGAGCTTCGGAAACTCTTCGTTTAAGTACAGTAACTGAACTTCTTTAACACCCACGGCATCGGCAGAGCGCAGCATTGCGCTTACATTATGAGGATCATGAACATCCTCCACTACAATTGTCAGATCGGACTGGCGATTACTGATAACTTTTAAAAATTTTTCCCGCCGTTTTTCTGTCATACAAACTCTTCTTGTTTTAATTGAAGTATTCCGATTGCCGCAAGAACCATTACGGCGCCGAATATTTGGAACGGGTTTAAAATTTCGTTTAGAATAAAATAAGCAGAAACAATTGCAACAATCGGCTCAAATGTTGCCGTTATGATGCCGCGTGAAGCGGTTAAATATCTCATGCCGGAAAAATAAAGCGAGTGAGGAATTAAAATTGAGATCATGGCGAAACCGAAAAATATTCCCCAGGTTTTAGTGTCATAACCGGCAGAAAAAATATTCCAAGGGGGATTTATGATACACCAAAACAAGGATGCAAAAAGAAAAGCATATACGAGACTCGTCCAAACATTGTATTGTTTTAGTAATCTTTTCAACCAAATATTCGTAAACGCCCAACAGAATGCAGACGCAAAGCCCGTAAGCATGCCGATATTATTAATTGTGATGATCGAAAAATCTTTTCCCGCTACGGCGAGGTAACACCCGCCGAGCGAAACCATTCCGGCGGTGGTTTTAATGGCGGTTATTTTTTCTTCTCTGGAAATGATCGCGTAAAATAGCACTATCAGTGGAGCCAAATATTGAAGAAGTATCGCGGTTGCGACATTTGTAGCTGCTATTGTATAATAATAAGTGAAGTTCGAACCGGCCGCCCCAAGAATTCCTAATAAAGCGAATTTATAAAGATCGCGGATGCGAACCCTAAGCAAATGAGGTTTGAATATGAGAAAATAAATCAAAAGAACAATGCAAGAAAACGTCATCCGTAATTGAACAAGCGTCAGCGTATCAACGTTGTGAGTAAATAAAAATTTCGCTATTGTTGCCGCAATGCCCCAGAATGTTGTGGCGGCAAGAATGAAGAGGTACCCTTTGATTGATTTCATTATTCTGGCGGTTGGTCAGCCGGCGGTGTATCGCCTTCCTCAAGTTTTCGTTTAAAAAATTTACTCATTTCATCGTTACCCGAAATTTCATAGAGATAAGCAAGTTTTTCATATATAGGCATCGGTTCATCAACCAAACAAGTTCCTTGCTTAAGAAATTCAATGAGCAAATGAATTGGTGGAATTTTTAAATCATGCTCGTAGCAATCGGCGGCATCGAGATATGGTGCGAGAGAATTCGGTTTTGCCGCTGAAGCTTTCTTATAATATTGTAGAGCAAGTTCGTAATTATCATAGACCGAATGCATAACTTCGAAAACACTTGCAAGCCACATATAAACATCGTATGAGATATGCGGAAATTCTTTTGCAAGCTTTTCACCAAAAAGAGAAAGCTCTTCTGCTTTTAAAGCCGAATTCCAAAACAGTAAACGGTATAACTCAATATCGTCAATGCGTTGCTCTATAGCTTGTTCGAACGCATCGAAAATCTCATTGAATTCTTTCGCCGATTCGAATCGATCTCGTATTTCATCTAATGTTAACTTAGCCATTACTACAAATATTATGAAATTATTGACTTTGCCAAAATAATAAAGCATTTCGTGAAAATCAAGCTCGTTCCGGAAAGTTGATAGTGTTAAAATAATTCCGTAATTTCTGCAAAATTAAAAAAGGAGATTTATATGCAAGAAGTGCCGATATTTGATGCAGAACCGCAAATTACGTCGTTTTGGGATAGAGCGGCAGATGTTTTTGCCCTGCCCGGAAAAGTTTTTACAGAAGTTGCAAAAGCACCCGTTCAAAGATCGTCGTGGTTGATACCTTATCTTTTGCTTATTGTCTTTTCTTTTATTTCCACTTACGCAATACTTTCAAATCAAACACTTAAAGACCAAGCTCTTGAGCCGCAGAGAATGGGTATGCAGGAGAGAGTAGATAAAGGAGAAATGACACAAGCCCAGATGGATCAAGCGGTGGAAATGATGGAATCTTCTACTATGATGATCATAACCGGAACAGTCATGTCTATAATATACACAACCATAAGTGTATTCGGAGCGCCGTTGATTTTTTGGATTGCAGTAAAAATTTTCTTCAAAGCCGAGGTAACATACAAAAAAATGTTGGAAACATACGGACTAACTCTTATCATAACAGCTTTGAATGTTGTTGTTACGGTTGCAATCATTTATGTGTTTCAATCGATTTATGCATCCCTTGGAGGCGCGCTGCTGGTTGTTGGAAATTATGATCCTAAGAATTTCGTTCATGCTATTTTGTCGTCGATAAACTTTATTTCGATCTGGCAGATGATTGTGCTTGGAATCGGCTTAGGAATGATTTCTAAAAAATCTACTTGGGCTGGTGTCGGATTATCGATGGGATTATGGAGCGTGTGGATTATAATTATGGCTTTAGTTGGTACAGGATTAAGGTAAAATCGATTTTTCACAATCAAATCAATTAACTTGAAAACATTTATTAGATTTATATGAAAAATATCAAACGCAGAGATTTTCTAAAAACAACCACCATGACGGGTGTAGCGGCGGCAACGTCTTCTATCATAAATCTTAATGCATTTGCTATTCCAAACAAATTAGTTGCAGGAAAGCCAATTGTAATATCAAGCGGTAACGGTGCGAAGGCTTTGGAGAAAGCAATGGGGATGATTCAAGAAGGTAAAGACGCTCTTGATGCAGTTATTGCCGGTGTTAATATTGTAGAGGATGATCCAAACGATATGAGTGTCGGTTATGGCGGGCTGCCAAACGAAGAAGGCGTTGTAGAGCTTGATGCGGCGGTCATGCATGGTTCTAGTTATCGTGGCGGGGCTGTTGCATCAATTAGAAATATCAAAAATCCTTCTAAGGTTGCCCGATTAGTAATGGAAAGATCGGATCATGTATTAATTGTCGGCGACGGTGCATTGAAATTTGCAAAGGCACACGGTTTTATGGAAGAAAATTTGTTGACAGATCAGGCACGCGAGGCATGGCTGAAATGGAAAGAAAATTTGAGCAGCGAGGATGACTGGCTTCCTCCGCACACCATAGAAGACAAGGAGATCGGACAGATTTATGAAAAATATCTCCGTCATTACGGCACCATACATTTAAGCGGTTTAGATATGAACGGAAACCTTTCATGTGTTACAACTACAAGCGGATTATCTTATAAAATTCCGGGTAGAGTTGGAGATTCTCCGATTATTGGAGCAGGATTATACTGCGACAATGAAGTTGGTTCTGCGGGGTCAACGGGCAGAGGAGAAGCAAATCTTTTAAATTGTAGTTCGGTGATGATAGTAGAGTGGATGCGTCAGGGCAAATCGCCGGAGGAGTCGTGCATCCTGGCATGCAAACGAATTAACGACAGGTGCCGCGAAAAAAGATTGCAGGACGATCAAGGCAGATTTAAGTACGGCGTATCTTTTTATGCAATCAATAAAAGAGGCGAATATGGCGGAGCAACGCTTTACAGCGGTGGTTCATTTTTAATACACGATGGAACATCTGTTAAAAAAATTGAAAGTGCCTACCTATTCAAAAAATAATTCAATCAACAGAACTTGTTTGAGCTCAATTAACCTGACGGGGTTGACTAATAAGTACAATTAATTGTGATATCACAATCGAAAACAATTCATTTTTGAATAATTGATGAAGTAAAAATTACTTTTTAGTCAACCACGTAATTTATTCACATAGAAACCCACCATTAAGTTCCTTTAATTTTCACCCGGCTCAACATACAAATTTAACTTTTGCTACTCTAATCATATTTTCGTATTATTTTATGTTCGATTCAAACATTTATCACATAAATTCATTTTTTTCAATGAATGGAAAGATTTTAAATCCAAGCGTTCTATAAACACAAATTGCATTGATGAGTAAAACATATTCCAAACAAACTTATCGCGAATTCGAAACCGAAGCTGTCCCACAGATGGACATACTTTTTAATTATGCTTTGCGTTTAACCGGTAGTTCCGACGATGCGGATGATCTTGTTCAGGAAACATTTATGAAGGCGTTTAGATTTTGGGATAAGTATGAAAAAGGAACGAACATCAGGGCTTGGTTATTTAGGATTATGAAAAATTCATATATCAACCGCTACCGGAAAGAAACCAAAGAACCGGGCATGGTTGATTATGAAGAGATCGCTAATTTTTACAACACTATCAGGCACCAGTACACCGATCAAAACGATTTGCAGGAAAAAATATTCGGAGGACTGCTTGAGGATGATGTTGCAAAGGCGATAGAAAAATTACCGGAAGATTTCAGAACCGTGGTTATTTTATCCGACATTGAAGGTTTGAGTTATGAGGAAATTGCGGAATTTGTCGACTGTCCGATAGGAACTGTCAGGTCGCGGTTGCACCGTGGAAGAAAAATGCTTCAGGAGTCACTTTTCGATTATGCAAATAAACATGGTTATTTATCAACGAAGAAGAGATAAAAATTGAATCTAATTCTCTCCGATCAACGTACATCATATATAGATTGAAAAAATTATTAATCACCATTTGAAAGTTTATAAAAATGAATTTATTTAGAATACCATTTATAGCTTTATTATCGATTCTTTTAATAAGCGGTTGTGCTAAGAAGAAAGAAGCAGTTTCAGAAAACGGTTCGAAATCATCGGGAGCTGCGAATGTTTCAGAAATATCGGGGTTCGAAAAGCGGGGAGACCTTGCACCCAATTTTTCTTGGAAAGATAAAGACGGAAAAACAATCTCTTTTGATAATTTCCGAGGAAAAGTAACGTTGGTAAATTTCTGGGCTACTTGGTGCGGACCATGTAAGCGTGAACTTCCCGATCTGATTGCTTTAAGCAAAGAAATGGAAAATGAAGGGGTTAAAGTAATTGGTGTATCAACAGACCGCGGTGCAAATGTAATAGACGATGTAAAAGCATTTGTTGCCGAAGCAGGCATAACATATCAAATTGTAATTTCAAACGAAGAGCTTGAGGAAACATACGGAAACATTAGAGTTATACCGACAACGTTTTTAATAGATGCTGATGGAAAAATTTCTCAGACAATTGTCGGCGGAAGAACCAAAGAACAATTTGCCGAAGCGATAAGGGCTATCTTAAAATAATTGTTGAGACATGTGATGTGCCTGCCCGCCGAAGTCCGCAGGACGCAGGCGGGAGTTGGGAGTTCGTTGGAGATAAAAGCAAAACTCCGATTCCCTTGTGAAAGAAAATCGGAGTTCTGAATTACTATTTTTTACTTTTGACTTTTTAATTGAAAACTTACTACTTTAACAACACCATCCTCTTTACCGTTGTAAAGTAGTTTCCCTTCTCATCGATCGCAGTTAATCTATAGAAATATGCACCGGACGGATAATTCGATGAATTAAATTGAATTTCCTTCACACCCGGCTCCAACCTTTGATTTAAAAGAATAGTTTCTACTTCATTACCGATTATATTGTAAACCTTAATCGAAATTGTTGAACTTACAGGAAGATCGAAACGGATTGTTGTCGTAGGATTAAACGGATTCGGATAATTCTGATACATCGCAAATTTTTCAGGTATGCCAAATCCGACATCTTTCACACCGTCACCAAAATCTGTGAAGAAGGAAAATGTATCTGCACAAACAACAACATCATATCCATCCGTTGCGGTTATCCACCAGTAATAATTTTGATGCATCTGAAGCTTCGCTTCTATATCCATACTGATGAAGTTATCGCTGATACCGCTCACGGACGTATCTAGTTCCACGCCTCTGATGCTTATTGTGTAGAGAATGGAATCTTCTGTATCCAAATCGGTGGAATGGTTCCAAGAAAAATCTATCGGTTTACCATAGGGTAGAATAATAGTAGATGAGTTAGAGGGAGAAATTAAATTAAACGCAATCGGTTTATGGTTTATAATATTGAATGGCAGACTTAACGACGTGCCGCCGCCTGGGGCAGGATTGGAGACGGAAATGTTTTTTACCCCCAATACCGCATTCGATTCGATAGATATTTTAGCAGAAATAGTATCATTGCCAGAATAAATAATCGAATCTACATTCATGCCAGCTTCGGTGTTAATCGTGCTTTTATCAGGAATAAAATTACTTCCTATTAACTGCACGGTTAATACATCACCCCTATAACCGTTTGAAGGCACAATCCGGGTGATAAGAGGTAACGGGTTAAGTGTAATTGCAAACTTTACTTCAATAATATGATTGGATGTTACATTATAGAAGGTGTAGCCCGCAGTCGAATCAACGATAGAACCGTCAACTAGCACAGTGTCAACATGATATCCTGAAACTGGAGCGAAAATAAATCGTTGATTTGCACCATGAGTTAATGGAATATCACCGCTTGGTGATATCGTTCCGTTCTCCCCAGATAAAGCAGAAACAGTGTAAACGTTGATTGAAAAATATGCCGATATTTTATGATTGGTTGTAACAAGAGCGAATGTGTAACTGAACGTTGAATCAACCCGCCCACCATCAACAATTAAACTATCAAGATGATACCCTTCGTTGGGAGTTATAGTGAACTGGATGGCTGCACCGAAATTCACCGGAATAATTCCATCAGGTGTGATCGTACCATTCATGCCGGCAGTTGCTTCAATTGTAAATGACCGGATTGCAAATTTTGCTACAATCAAATGATCTGAGATTACATTTGTGAATGTGTAACTTGTTGTTGAATCAACCGGCGTTCCATCCACCCAAAGTGTATCAAGATTATATCCCTCAGCCGGAGTTATTTCATATTTTTGATTTTCTCCGTAATTGACAAATGTTGTATCGAAAGGAATTATTGTGCCTTCGCCGATTTTTTGAGAAATAATTTTATAAACATTCAATACAAAATGAACGGAAATAGAATGATTATCCGATAGATTATAAAACGTGTAACCGTTTAATGAATCAACAAAAAGCCCATCAACAAAAATCGAATCGATATGATAACCCAGTTCAGGATAAAAATCAAATCTTTGGTCTGTACCATATGGAATTGTCACGATACCTGAAGGTGAAATATTTCCATTTCCTTTGGTGTCTGTAGTGATGGCATATAATATTTTTGAAAAATATGCAATAATATCATGATTCGAATTTACATTATAAAAAGTATAACTCTCTGCCGAATCTACATGCAGGTTGTCAACAAGCAGGCTGTCGAATTTGTAACCAAAGTTGGAACTGAATGTGAATGTTTGATCTGTTCCGTAATTTACAATTATGCTGCCCGGCGGATTAATATTTCCACCCATACCCGCAGACGAATTTATCGTAAATTTATCAATTGAAAAATATGCCATCACTGAGTGGTCGGCTGAAATATTATAGAAGGTGTAGCTCAGTAGAGAATCAACGCGGCCGCCATCCACAACAAGGGAATCGGCGTGGTATCCCACTCCGGGGAGAATTGAAAACGATTGGTCTGCGCCATGATTAACGGTTATTATTCCGCTCGGCAAAATTGTTCCGTTACCCGCCGCAGAAGAAATAATATGATATTCATTCAAAGAAAAATGAGTAACGATAGAATGATTTGAAATAATGTTTGCAAAAGTATAGCCGGCTGTTGAATCTACTTTTTCACCATCTACCAGAACGCTGTCTAAATGATATCCAATTTCCGGTGTATATGTGAAGCGTTGATTAGAACCGTAATTTAAATTCATTGTTCCGGATGGTGTTATTGTTCCATTGCCAATCACGGATGATGTTATTGTATATACATTGATTGAAAAATGTGCCGCCAAAATATGATTGGCAATAACATTTCTAAACGTATAACTTGTAATTGAATCGGAGTGAACATCATCAACCAACAAACTATCCAAATGGTAACCTGTACCGGGAGTTATTCCAAACTGACGATCGGTTCCATAACTTACATTTACTGTTCCGCTTGGAGCTATCGTTCCGTTGCCAGAGACCGATGTTGTTACCGTGAAAACATTAATCGAGAAATACGCTTTGATGGTATGATTAACGACAACATTATAAAACGTATAAGATAATGCTGAGTCTTTTTTAACACCATCAACCAATAAACTATCAATATGATATCCCAAGCTCGGTTCAAACGAAAAAGCTCTGTTACTACCGTATGGCGCTAAAACAGAACCTGTTGGATTAATAGCGCCACTCCCGTTAACCGATGCTGTTATTGTGAGAAGATCTATGGAAAAGTAAGCCGTTATTGTATGATTTGCAATGACATTATTAAAAGTATATGTTGCCACTTTCCCGGCATTCAATCCATCTACAATAACACTATCAATATGGTAATACGCTGCCGGAGTAATTATATAACTTTGAGTGTCGCCTCTTGCAATAAATATCTCGCCCAGCGGAGATATTGATCCGCTTCCAATTACTGAACTTGTGATTTTCCAATCAGATAAGTTAAATGTTTTATTTTCGTCTGCTCCAACGTATGGACGCGTGGAGGAGCGAATCTCGCCATCGTAATCTGTTGTATCTCCCGTTAACGGTGTTCCCGATAGATTGTTATCACCCACGGAGGAGCCTGCAAGGTGCAGGTCTCCGCTCACACTGTTTGTAAAAGTTACCGGAACGTTCATAGAATTTGCATCTAAACCTGATCCGGATTTCCATTCTGCAAATGCACTGGCTGTGGTGCCTCCATCGAAACTTCCCAAAGTATTTGGGTCCGATGTATAAAACAGATTATAGTCGCTTGTTAGATTTGATGTATTATTAACTACAATTGCCGGGTGCTTGCCCGTTCCACCCGAACGAGTGTTGTAGAAAATATTATTTTTCAAAATATTAATGCCGTTGTACTCACGAAAAAAAGCGGCAGAATTACTCCCGCCAGAATCAACAATTCCTTCAACATTAATAGTGTTATAATAAAAGTTGCTGCTACCAGCCGGCTTGTAAATTCCGGCGATATTGTAATTGCCACTCTCACCCGATCCCAAACTCACCATATTGTTGATGTAATCTCCAAAACCTGATGCTATTTGGATTCCATAAATTGTTGAACCGGGGTTGAAGTTTGCGAGTTGAATGTTATAAATTTTATTTCTGTCCACAATAAGCGATCCGCCCGATGTACCGCTCGACTGAATTCCAGATGCGTCAAGCGTATCGGCGCCGGAATTATTCTGGAATAAATTATATACAACATTACGAGAAATAGTTGAACCGCTTTGCAGGGGTGAACTCGTCATGATACCAACCATACCGGAAGTTCGCAAAGAAGAATAAGTGGTTAAATTATGTACAGAATTATTTTCTATTGTATATAAAGTTAAACTTCCATTTTGGTAAATTCCACGCGTACCCGAATTAACATGGGAGGAATTATCTGTAATATTGCCGATCGAATTGTTCATAATTCTCACAGCACCACCAACTCTATCTGCATCGCTGTAGATGCCTGAAACTCGACACGAAATAATAGTTGGTGCATTTGCTAAACTGTCTATAATATTTCCGGTAATATTTCCGATGTCGTAATCAGCGTTAGCGCCGGTTACATATATGGGCCGTAAATCACCATAGCCCGATGTCCATAGAACATTTTTAATAATATTTCCCTGAATCGATGAAGCTACACCACCTATTCCTGCGTTGAGGTAAATCCCGAAAAAATGGCCGCCTGATTTTATCCAAGTCCCTCCCGCGTTTTCAGAATTTCCACCGATGTAGTTTCCTGAAATTGTGAAGCTGTGTCCGGTATTATTATTGTTGACTGAAAATATTGAATACTGATTCTGATCTGAAACAAACGGACAATAAAAATGATTGTTGCTTATCGTGTAGTTTCCACCCAAATATGCAGACGATCTGAAATTAATTCCATAATTTGTGAAACCGTATATTCTCGAATTACTGAAGGTCAGATTATCGTTCTCAGCTCCCAATGTCCCGTCGATATAAATAGCATTGTACGGATTTCCGCCGCTGCTGTTGAGGACATGACAATTGTCGATTATTATGTTATCGTTACCTGTTGTCCCAGATGTGTTTGATATGACAACCACTCCCGATGAAGTTGACGTGTTCATTCCCTCGACATAAGTGTAGTTAATCGAGTTGTTCGAAGCATCGTTTATAAATCTAATTGCCGGATTGGTCGCGTTAAGATTATTGAAGCGAAGATACATCCCGCTCCCGGAAAACCTACCGTCTATAGTTACATTGTCAGCTCCGTTAAAATTGATAAGGGGAGCGGCAACGTTTCCCGAAACCAATCTTTCAGTTGGTCCATCCGGTTTAATTGTAACCGAAGTATAATTTGAACTTCCTGTTCCGCTTGCATACAGAATTGCAGAAGAAGTTTCATTCAGATCGGAAGTTATTATTAATCGTACATCCCCCACGAGTGCACCGGAATTAATAGCATTGTAAGCGGCGCTTAAAGTTGTATAAGTTTGACCAACACCAACATTTGTTTGCGCTGTTAAAGTTTGAAATCCAATTGAGCCCAATAAAATTAATTGTCTAAATAAATTAAACAGTATTTTTTTCTTCATGGTAATGACTCCATTTATACGTTTTTTCTGAAACTGAAATTGAAAAACATTTAATAATCCGAGGTTTTATATTAATAAATGTAGAATATATATTTTATTGACGAGTGAACTATATCACCTTTTTTAGATCAGGCACAGGAATTATCTTCAAAATTCAATGAAAAGTGGGATTATCTGAGTTTTGCTGCTTTGCAAATATGATTGGGAATTAAGGTAAGCATCGGAATACTTACAGAGATATTGATTAATAAAAGCACCTCCATCTCAGCAATAAAGTTTATTTTAAGAGATGGAGGCATGTTAAATATTTTTTTATAACACAATACTCTCATTATTTTGCGGAAGGTTCTTTTTTATCTTAAATATTGAATGAATCATATTTAACACAAAAACAGGAACTGTATCTCTCCATCTATCTAATTTAATATAAACTACAGGTACAAGCACCAATGTCAGCAATAATGAGCTGGTCAAACCTCCGATCAACGCCCACGCAAGAGCAGATTTCCATTCAGATCCGGAACTTAAACTGACAGCAATTGGAAACATGGCAACAATCATAGATGCGGTTGTCATTAAGATAGGTCGCAAACGGGTATTCCCCGCCTCGATCAATGCTTCGGTTACGCTCATTTTTTTCTCGCGGCGCATCTGGTTGGTGCGATCGACAAGGAGAATCGCATTTTTACTTACCAATCCAATCAACATTATTATTCCTAAAATTGTAAAGATGCTCAATGCTTTGTTTGTTAAAGCGAGCGCAAGCAATGCACCGATCATTGCAACCGGAATTGAGAATAACACAATGAAAGGATATAAGAATGAATCGAACAAAGCCACCATTATCAAATAAACAAATAGTATTGCAGCCATAAAAGCAATGCCTAAATTTCCAAAGCCCTCTGCACGATTTTTTTCATCGCCAAGATAGGTTAAATCTACATTTGGAGGCAAACCTTGCTTGGCTACTTTTGCTTTGATGTCGCTCGCAATATCACCCGATGCCCTACCGATTGCATTAGCAGATACTATTACAGAATAATTCCTGTCCTGCCTCTGCAGCTTTGTCGGTCCGGTACTTAAAGAAACAACAGCAAATTGTTTTAGCTGGATTGTTTGACCTTTCCGATTAATAAATGAGAAATTCTCAACATCTTCTTTCTTCGATCTGTCGAATTGATCAAGAACAATTCTTATCGGATATTCATTCGCTCCTTCGCGGAACCGTGAATCGTCGTCTCCGCTGTATGCTATTCGGAGGGTTTGACCGACTTCGGCGAGAGTTAAACCAAGGTCCGACATTTTCCCGCGGTCTATATCTATCCGAGTTTCTGGTTTGCCTTCTTCTGAAGATAATCTCACATCGGTTGTGCCGCGAACACTTTTAATGAGTTCAAGCATTATATCAGCACCATGTCTTGCGTCTTCATAGCTCGGGCTGCCGACAACCACCTGAATGGGTGATTGATTTGCCGTTCCGAACAAACCGATATCGCTGACACGTCCACGAACTCCGGGAATTTTTGAAATATATTTCCGTATCTCACTTGTAATTTCTCTGGTAACACGATTTCTTTTCTCTTTTGGAATCAACGACACGTTAATTTCAGAAACATTATTTGAAGACTGTCCGACAAATCCTTCCGTTGAAACACCGACATTAGTAAAGGTTCTTTGAACTTCAGGTATTCCTGCAATAAATTTTTCAACACCCATTGTAGTGTAATTTGTTTGCTCGAGGGTGTTGCCCGGCTGCATTTCGAGTGTGACGGTGAATTCTCCTCTGTCAACCGGCGTCATAAATTCAGCGCCTATAAATCCAAGAGGTATCAATGCAACCGAAAGAATAAAAAGCATGGTTGTTATTCCAAAAACTTTTCCTTTGTTCTGAATTGCCCACCGAAGAATTTTATCGTAACGGATTTCGAGTTTTTTAAATTGATCTTCAAAACCAACCGCAAATTTTCCGAGGAGAGACTTTCTCGTCAATCTCTCAAGTTTCGCAAACCGCGATGCGAGCATCGGTGTTACGGTGAACGATACGAAAAGACTTACCAGCGTGGAACAAACCACAACTAATGAAAATTCACGCAAAATATTTCCGACGATTCCAGACACTAATGTAAGAGGAACAAAGACAACAACGTCAACCAATGTTATGGACAGCGCCGCAAAACCGATCTCGTTTCTACCTAGGATAGAAGCATTGATTTTATCATCACCACGCTCCAGATGCCGGTAAATATTTTCCAAAACAACTATCGAGTCGTCTACGAGAATGCCAATAACAAGCGAAAGTCCAAGCAGTGTCATTAGGTTTAGTGAAAATCCGAATGCATAAATTGCAATAAATGTTGTGATGAGCGATGTGGGTATTGCAACCATAACTATCAATGAGTTCCTGATGCTATGCAGGAAGGCAAGCATAACGATAGCCACAAAAATAACGGCTAACTCTAAATCGTGTTTAACCGCATTTGCGGCATCGGCTGTAAAGGTAGAGCCGTCCTGTGCAATAGTGAATTTTAAACTAATATTTTTAAAATCATCTTCTAATTTCTTCAACTCGTTATGCACGGTCTGACTCACATCAACGGTATTTGCTTCGCCCTGTTTTTGTACCAGAACTCCGACCGACGATCTTCCGTTCACTCTGCTAAGCTGTGTATAATCTTTTTTTCCATCTTCAACCTCAGCAATGTCATTCAAATAAATATCGCCGCCCTGTTTAGATTGTCCAATAACGAGTTCCTTTAGATCATCAACTTTTGATAATTTTCCGGCAAGTCGAACAATATACTGCATCTCGTCCCCCTTTACTTTGCCTGTCGGAAAATCGAGATTGGATGCTTTGATAATTTGAGTAACTCCGGACAAAGATAAATTATAAGAACGTAATTTTTGCGGATCGATGTTGACGCAGATTTCACGCTCATTACCACCAACAAGTGTAATCTGTCCAACCCCGGAGAGTTTGGATAGACGTGGTTGAATTCTGTCTTTTAAGAGTTGGTAAAAATCCCTCGAGGGAAGATTTGAGGTTACACCCATTCTCAACACAGGCAATTCATCGAAAGCAAATTTTGTTATTGTCGGTATTTTCGCGCCGGCGGGCAACTGGGCTGTTACTTCATTGACTTTTCTTTGAACATCCTGTAAAGCTATGTTTATACTCGCGGTCATGCTGAATTCCAGCGACACAATAGAAACACCCTCCGAAGATGTTGCATAAACGGCAGAGACCTTGTCTATTCCGGAAACCGCTTCTTCTAAAAGCTTCGTCACAGATGTTTCAACCTCATACGGTGAGGCACCCGGATAAATTGTTATTACCGTCAGCCATGGAGGAGTTATTTTAGGAAGTAATTCATATTTCAATTGATTGAAAGAAAAAAGTCCAAGCACTATTAAAAATGTAAAGACTACGATTACTAAAGTTGGACGTTTAATCGATAATTCCGTTATGGTCATTTAAATATTCTCCGATATCTTTAATTACTTCAAAACCGTTACTTCGACGCTGTCTTTCAGATTGTTCTGTCCGTTTACAACAACGGTTTCTCCTTCTTTTAGTCCTGCTGAAATTGCTAATGAAATTCCGCTTTCAGTTGCAATTACAATTTCGCGCAATCTTGCAATACCATTTTCAACTATAAATACTTTTGGAGATTTTGCGCTTCCAATCAGAGCTTCGCGGGGAACGGTGAGCATATTTTTTGTCTCATGTGAAGTGTAATTTATCCTGCCGAACATTCCTGCTTTTAGAGGATGAGTTTTAGAATTACTGAAAACTATTTCAACGGGATATGTGTGTGCTTCATCTGCTTTTGAACTTATTGATTTTATGATTCCATGAAATAGTACACCGGGATAAATGTCGGTTTGAACATTCATTTTTTGTCCGACTTTTAAATTAAACACATCTTGCTCTGGAACATTAGTCTTCACTTTTAAAGTGGAAATATCAATAACATTCGCCACAACCATTCCGGATGCAACATACATACCAACATCAACAGGCCTGGATGTTAGTACGCCTGAAATCGGAGAGGTTATTTTTGTGTCGTTATATTGACGTTTCGCAACAATGTACTGTGCTTCAGCCGATTTGAGGCCCAGCCTTGTTCCCTCAAGCTGTTGGTCGGTTGCAGAATTTTGTTTATAAAGCGATTCAAACCTTTCCAGATCCTTTTTTGCCTTTTCATAATTTGTCTCTGCGGTAAGATAATTTACTTTCTTAAGTTCATCGTCTATTCTGACGATCAACGAACCGCTGTTTAAATATTGTCCGATTTCTGCATCAACCCCAACAACCTTGCCCTGAGTTTCCGAGATGATTGCAATATCATTGTTTGCCGAAATTATCCCTATAAGTGTTTTCTCCTCGCTCAGTTTTTGCTTTGTAACCTGCTTGACGGTAACCGGTACCGTAGTTAAAATATCGCTTTGCGATATTATTTCATTGCGGGATTTATTATAAAAAAGTATAGCAATTACAGCAGCTAAAATTAACAACGCGATAAACAAATATTTCTTATTTTCCATATTGTACAATTCCCTTTATTTGATATTCGATTCGACGAGTTGCCCTATAAAAAAGGTAACCGAAGGATATTGAAAAAGAAGTCGTTGCCTCATAATTTATGTAACCCAAGAAAAGGACCGATTATGATGAGCAACGGATCAAGGCAAGAGTACCTCCATGAGATACAAGAACGA
>JACRFD010000049.1 GCA_016218025.1 Ignavibacteriales bacterium | reverse complement strand
AGCCGTTTAAGATGGATTATGTTTGGGCGGCATTGTGTTTATTAGGCGCAGTCTATTTCATTTTCCGCTCCTAACGAAAAAGATAGTCTATATTTTTTCTTGCTCATGATCTTGTTCTTGATCTGCTTTTAAGACAGATCAGGATCAAGATGAAAAGCATCAACATTTCCCCATAATTGACTTGCATAATTATGCATAATCTTGTATAATTATACCCCCAATTAATAAAGATTTATAGAATGATAAAAGTTGGCATAGTCGGTGCGGCGGGTTATTCTGGAGTTGAGTTGATAAAACTTCTTCTCAATCATCCCGAAGTTGAGATAACAAAACTGTTTGGTAATTCTACAGTCGGTAACTCTATTGAAGAAATACATCCTTCATTAAAAGGAATGATATCGCTTAAAGTTGAACAATTCAATCCGAAAGAATTGGAAGATATCGATTTGTTATTTGTGGCAATGCCTTCGGGACAATCAATGCAGGTAATAAAAGACGCGATTAATGAAGGTGTTAGAGTTATTGATATAGGCGGAGACTTTAGATTAAGCGATCCTGCTGTTTACTCGAAATATTATAAACATGAACACACAGCAGTAGAGCTTTTAGGTAAGTCTGCCTATGGTCTCAGTGAGTGGAACGAAGCTGAAATTACAAAGGTAAAGTTAGTTGCAAATCCCGGGTGTTATCCAACCAGTATTTTATTGGCGCTTCTTCCATTGTTAAAAGAAAATTTAATTGAATCCAAGAATATTGCTATTACATCTTACAGTGGAACATCCGGTGCCGGTAAATCAGTTGCAGCGAATATGATCTTCAGTGAAGTGAACGAAAGTGTACGTGCATACAAAGTCGGCGATCATCAACACATTCCCGAGATAAAACAATACCTGGAAAAATTCAGCGGTGTTTCAACAAGTTTTTCTTTTATTCCACATTTGTTACCAACAACTCGCGGAATATACACTACTATTCATGCAACTCTTAATGAAAATGTAAGCGAGAATAAAATTAACAGTGCGCTCAAGAATAATTATTCATCAGCTCCTTTTATTAGATTTATCGGAACAGAGATACCGGAAATGAAAAATGTAATCAACACAAATTTTTGCGATATCGGTTATAAGATTAATGAAGAAAGAACGATAGTGCTCTTTTCAACAATTGATAATCTTGTAAAGGGTGCTGCAGGACAAGCAATTCAAAACATGAACATCATGTTCGGGTTTAAACAAACAGAAGGATTATTACCATGCAATTGGAGCAAATCCCAAAAGATATGGGACAAGAAACAATCTTTGCAGATAAAATAAAACACGGTATAACAGCTCCCAAAGGATTTAAAGCAGCGGGAATTCACTGTGGAATAAAAAGATTTAAAAAAGATCTTGCACTTATTATTTCCGACTTGCCGGCTACAGCAGCGGCAGTTTTTACGCTCAACAAAGTTCAGGCAGCGCCGGTGCTCGTTTGTAAAAAACATTTGAACGAAAGCGAAACTTTCAAAGCGATAATTGTAAACAGCGGGAATGCTAATGCTTGCACAGGAGAACGCGGTTATCAAGATGCAGTTACAATGGCAAACGAAACGGCTAAAGCACTCGGCGTAAATTCAAAAGAAATATTTGTTTCATCAACAGGAGTTATCGGTGAGCCGCTTCCCATTGTAAAAATTATTAACGGCATACATCAGATTGTTAAACATGCGGATGAAAACAAGCATAAGAGTGCAGCAGAAGCAATTATGACGACCGATACTTTTGCAAAATCAATTTCATCAACTTTTACAATAGATGGAAAAGAAGTAAGCATTGGCGGAATTGCAAAAGGATCTGGAATGATTCATCCCAACATGGCAACCATGCTTGCTTTTGTTACAACCGATGCGGCGATAGAAAAAAATGTTTTTCAAGGACTATTAAAAAGTGTAAGCGATAGAACATTCAATAGAATAGTTGTTGATGGAGATACAAGCACAAACGATATGGTTGTTGCACTTGCGAACGGTGCATCCGGTGTTTTAATTGAACCCCAAAAAGATTCCTACAAAATTTTTGAAGAACACTTATATCAAGTTCTAAAAAAATTATCTATAGATATTGTAATTGACGGCGAAGGTGCTACAAAATTAATTGAGATTACAGTTGAAGGTGCATTAAGCGATGAGGACGCAACAAAAGCGGCCAGAACAGTTGCCCTTTCCCCGCTTGTTAAAACTGCT
>JACRFD010000009.1 GCA_016218025.1 Ignavibacteriales bacterium | reverse complement strand
TTTATAACAGTCTGATTTACCATTTGGAAATTAAATTTGTTCCATATTATATTGGTAGTACACAATTGATCTTTTGATATAATATATTACATCTAAACAGCACCCGACTGATTTGATTCTTAACATAACAGTCGGAGGTCTGCAGTATATTTAATTACATATTCTTTATAATCACATCACCAAACTCAGAGCATTTTACTTCTTTTGCTCCTTCCATCAGACGAGCGAAATCGTATGTAACAAATTTCGATTTGATTGCTCCATTCAATCCTTTGATTATCAAATCAGCAGCTTCCTGCCAGCCCAGATAACGAAGCATCATCTCACCGCTCAAGATTACCGAACCGGGATTAACTTTATCAAGGTCGGCATACTTTGGCGCGGTGCCGTGTGTTGCTTCAAATACTGCATGTCCGCTGACATAATTTATATTTCCACCCGGTGCAATTCCTATTCCACCGACCTGCGCGGCAAGCGCATCGCTTAGATAATCGCCGTTAAGGTTCAATGTTGCTATCACGTCAAAATCTTCCGGACGTGTTAGCACCTGCTGCAAAGTAATATCGGCTATCGAATCCTTTATCAATATCTTTCCAGATGCAAGCGCGGCTTTCTGCTCTGCATTGGCAGCTTCTTCTCCTTTTTCCTTCTTAGTTTTTTCCCATTGCATCCAAGTGTAAACTTTATTTCCAAATTCTTTCTCGGCGAGTGCATATCCCCAATCGCGGAAGGCGCCTTCTGTGAACTTCATGATATTACCTTTGTGTACAAAGGTAACCGACTTCTTCTTCTGATCGATGGCATATAAAATTGCGGCACGAATCAATCTCTCTGATCCGTACGCAGAGACAGGCTTCAATCCGACACCAACTTTTAACGCGGGTTCTTCTTTGTTATCAATCATCTTGAGCCATTCGCCGACTTTGTTTACAGTTCCAAAACGTATTTTCTTAAAAGCATCGGGGAATTCTTTTGAAACGAAATCGAGAACTTTTTGTGCTTCAGGTGAACCGGCAGTAAATTCGATACCCGCATAAATATCTTCTGTGTTTTCTCGGAATATTACCATGTCAACCGCTTCAGGTTTCTTTACGGGTGAAGGTACGCCTTGAAAGTATTGAACAGGTCTCAAGCATACATACAAATCCAGCATTTGTCTGAGTGCTACATTCAAAGAGCGTATGCCTCCACCGACAGGAGTCGTTAATGGACCTTTTATGCCGACAAGATATTCTCTGAATGCAGTCACAGTTTCATCAGGCAGCCAGGTATTGAATTGTTTAAACGATTTTTCACCGGCATAAACTTCCATCCATGCGATTTTCTTTTTACCGCCGTAAGCTTTTTGAACTGCGGCATCCATAACCCGGACTGATGCCTTCCAAATATCGGGACCAGTTCCATCTCCTTCAATAAAAGGAATGATCGGATTATCGGGAACATTTAGCTTTCCCCCGCTTATTGAAATTTTTTGACCCTTTGCCGGCGGTTTGATATCGATTGATGCCATTTTTAATCTCCTGTAATGTTATTTTCTTGTTCAGAATTTAATTTCGATGATATATATAATAAAAATTTTATACACATCAAAGTAAAACATAAACATAAAAATTTAATGACTAAAAATATTTACTCATCCTCAGTTATTGTTGGCAGTATATTGGATAAAAGGTAAGATGTAATTTGTTCACTGAGACTACGGATGTAATATCTTATCGCGAAAACTCCGCTTATCTCTACGTACTCGGCAACTCTACGTTGAACAAAAATCTTTTAAAATAAAGAAAAACCGCAAAGACGCAAAGATCGCAGAGAACGGTAAAGATAATAATTGCTTTCTGTGCGTAACATAAGTTATAAATAATTCCCATTGAACTTGGATATTGTTTGATTCTTTTTACTACATTGCGTATATTGGATTCGAAATTATTAACAAAATTCGTTACTTTCAAGGAATCTCAATGAAAAAACATACAATCTTCATCATGCTATCTGCTCTTGTAACATTATTTTTCATCCTCACCGGATTTCAATGTTCATCACAAGAGATGACTAGCGCAAGACTATACATTCAACGCCAGGACTGGGAGAATGCAGAAAAATGGCTCACGGCTGAAACTGAAAAAAATCCAACCAATGCCGAAGCATGGTATCTTTTAGGAAATGCCAAAATGCAACGCGGCGATTTTCAGAATTCTATGATCGCATACGATAATTGCGCGAAGAACAGCAATGAGTTCAACGATAAAATTACAATGTCGAAAAGATATATCTGGGGACAATCCTTAAATGCCGGTGTCAATTGGTTTAATAAAAGTATATCAGCACCGCCGGAGAGCGCTTCAACTTTCCGTCAAAGAGCAATTGGAAATTACAAAACAGCGTTGATCGTGAATTCCGACAGCGTTATCACTTATCAAAATCTTGCCGTAGCTCAACACGCAGAGAATTTATATGATGATGAAATAGCTACATTACAAGAAGGATTGAAGAGAAAAGTTACAACCTCCATGCAAATTTCTTTAATCGATGCTTATCTAATTAAAGCACAGGATGCTGATGCAAAAGGTGAAAAAGAAAAGGTATCGACCGAGTATACAAATGCTATTGATGCGATAATCGAAGCACGCAAGAACGATCCGGAAAATGCACAACTTCTCTCCACTATGATCGATCTTCATGTGCGCATTGGAAAAGCAAACGAAGCCAAACCGTACATCCGTGAAGCAATTGCAAAAGACCCAGAGAACAAAATTTACCAGTATAACCTCGGTGTTCTTTTAATGCAGACCGACTCGCTTGAAGAAGCAATAACCCACTTTGAAGCAGCATTGCAGGCAGACCCGAATTACGATGTTGCACTCCAGAATATCGGCGTGGCATATTTACGGTTAGGCGATAAACTGAAACAAGCCACTCAGGGTGGTGATGCGAAGAAAAAAGAAGATAAAACTTATCTCGAAAAATTTAAGAAAGCAGTTGGATATTTAGAGAAACTCACAGAACTCAAAAAAGAAGATGCCGGAGTATGGGATTTGATGGCGTCGGCTTATGCCAATGCAAATATGCTGAAAGAAGCAAAGGCAGCAATTGAAAAAGCAGATGCATTAAGGAAGAAATAATTCGATAATTTTTAATTATGCCCTTCTTCGATAAATCAGAGGAAGGGCATTTTATTTTTCACTTGAAAGGAAAATCATGGCTCAGCCAAATCAACCGCAACAACAGATCAGTATAGAACTCGGCGAAAAAGAAGCCGAAGGAATCTATTCTAACTTAGCAATAATAACTCACTCCCCTGCCGAATTCGTTATAGATTTCACACGTGTGCTGCCCGGTGTACCGAAAGCGAAAGTTCATGCACGGATTATTACAACACCTCAGCATGCAAAACTTTTACTGAATGCATTGCGTGATAATATAGATAAGTTCGAAAAATCTTTCGGCGAGATTAAGATTCAAGGCGAGCCCTCACAGAGCGGCTTCGGTTTCCAGCCGCCGACAACTGTTGATAAGGTACATTAAAATTGCAATTGCAACCTTGCGAAGGTTAACACAACAAACCTCCCGAAGGTTTTCTTTGGTTGAACAGGTAACCTTCGGGAGGATTACCTGAACCTTCGCAAGGTTGTCACAATAAACCTCCGGTTTCTTCCTCAGATATCATAACCAGAAACCGGAGGTTTAGCAGGTTGTTCATATATTTGACATTTTGCCGCATCTTTTATATTTTGCAACTCACGATTATGATGGATTAGATACACGGGAACCCACGCATATTGGTTATACGTAAACAACGAAGCGGTAATGGAACGCGTGGGTATGATAAAAAGCTTACATGAAAGACGAACATAAAATAGAAGATGAAAAACAGAAATTGCTTAAATAGGCGAAAATTAAAAACAGTAATGACGACATATTGCGTCGTTACAAATGTTATGTGCAATTGGTTTGCATGTTCTCAAATCAATTAGAGATGGTTGATAATGAAAACTTTAATTCTATTTCTATTTTTATCGTTAGTTATTTTTAACAACGGTTGTTTCAATCCAAATTTGTTTATGTCTGGTGATAAATCAGAAATATACGACGAGAAAGGACTCACTCAATTATCACGCGTGGCACTTATGCCAGTAAGTGTGTCACCTTCTAGTGAAAAGTCGAATGTCAACACGGGTCCTATCACAGATTCTCTTTGGAATGAAATAAAGGCAAAAAAAATATTTTCGCTAATACCAATGGATAGTTTAAACCTTGCTGCAGAAAACATGTCCAACAACGATTCTCTCACTGCATTACAACTTACTCAGGCTCTTTCTGCTGATGCGTATATCGATGTTGAAATAATTTACTTAATTCCACCATCTTACGGCAAAACTTATACTTCAGCATTATTTTTATCGTTTCATGATTCAAATTCTGGTAAAATGTTAGCATTCTTCTGTTATGATACTTTTAAAGGGAATACATATATTATACCTCCAAGACTAGCACAAGTAACATCCGATGCTATCAAAGGAATGTCTGCGTTAATCGCAAAAAAATTAAATCAATTACGTGGCAAACATTGAACACAAACCAACGGCGTATAACACTTTATAAAAGGTCAAAGTCAAGAGAAAAAGATATCCAGTGTCGTTATTTTTTAACGATGTGATCATAGTCGTCTTGGCGTCAACGGTCGTAAATAGAACTAACACAGCCGAGAGAACATCCC
>JACRFD010000048.1 GCA_016218025.1 Ignavibacteriales bacterium | reverse complement strand
GAAATTTCTTTCGGAAGTACCAACCGAATAATTTTGAGTTGAGAATCCCTAATAAGTATTCATAACGAAGCAAACAGCCTGGTTTTATCTTCAGAATGAAGAGGAGTGTATTACAGAATGAGGTATAAGGAATATATGTTGCTAGAAGTGTTTTACCAACAATTTTCCGAATGAGTAGCTTCGCGCCGATGAAGTTGTTCTCTTCACGCGGTGCCGCTAACCATTTGCCATAATGAACCCAGTTGTCCTCTTGCCACAACAATTCGTACCGTCCAATGTGTTTTCCATCGAAGAGAGGGGACCACATATTGCCCTTTTTCTTCTCAGATGTAAATGGTTTACTATCTCGAACTTTTTCGTTTTGAGGTGGATCCCCTTTGCCAACCTCGTAAGCCTTGATACCTGAAAACATGTCGGCATAGTCTGCTAATAAAGGATTAGCATTTTCTATTTTATCTAAAATCCTGTTTTCAGTTTCATTACTTTCTAGATTAAAAGAATCTTGTTGGAACCAAAGTCCTGAATGGATTCTAAACTCACGCATTGCATTACTAACGGCAGTAATCTTTGATTTCCTATTAAAGAGCCTGATTTGGACATCCACGGGATGATAATCTTTAGTCAGATGATCTTTCTGAAAATTCAAAATAGTTGTGTCGACAATGGCTCCAGAGAATACCGTTGAAGGCAACCGGACAACCTCACGGATTTTCGCATTTTGAAGAAGTAAATCCCGAAGAGCTTTGGTAAAACCAAGGTTCAAGTATGTGTCAGGAATTATGTAGCCAAAATAGCCATCATGTTTCAATAGTTCTAATGCTCGTTCAACAAACAACACATAACTTTCTCCACGCCCAACATAAGTCTTAAATCTTTTTTCGAGAAACGTAGTTGCAACTAAATCGAAGGTTGCACCATACGGCGGATTCCCCACAACAACATCGAAGCCATGTCCTGAGCTTGTCGAAGGACCGCCTCCTGAGCTTGCCTTTTTTTCGACCCCCTCTTTTTCTCCCCCTTGCGAAGGGGGAGATGTCCCGATCTTTTTTGTCGGGACAGAGGGGGTCATAATCTCAGGAAATACATCTTCAAAGTTCATCGGCTTCAGTGTGCGCTCGGTTTCATCGTCGAACAGTTTGCCATCCAAAATATCTCTACCAATCAGCGAGTTACCGCACACAATATTGCGCCGCAAATCGGGAAGCATCCGCTCCTTCAGCAAACTGAATTGGTAGGCATCGTTCATTGTTACATCTTCCATCAACTTCAGATAAAGCGAAAGCTGTGTTACCTCCGTTGCCTGAAAATCTATGTCAACACCGTAAATGTTGTTTACCAAAATTTCCTGCCGCTTCTTGTGTGAGAGAACTATCTTCCCCTCGCGCGTTTCTGTGTCGCCTTTCTTCGCCTTCTCAGGAAACTCGTTGTAATACCGCGTGTGGTAATCGAGCAACTGGCTGTACACTTCAAGCAGGAACGAACCCGAGCCGCAGGCAATATCGATGATCTTGAGCTTTGCGGCTTCGGCGGGTGTGAGTTTGAATTTTGGGGTATAGGGTATAGGGTTTTGGGAATAGGGATTAGGGTTTAGTGGGTTTTGAGAGATTGAATCAGACGCGTTAGCATCTTGCCCACTTCTTCCATCAACGATATTGCCAGTGATGCTTGTTCCTGCTTCAGCGGAATAACCCGCAGAGCTATCTCCAAATGTGTTTCCAATTCCATCAATGATGCCCGTGCGTACGACAGGAATAGAAGGTATTCCTTCCGATTCGCCCGTCCGTACCCCTCCGCTATGTTCGCCGGAATTGAGACCGCCGCTCGCTGCATTTGGCTCTTCAATCCGTATTGTTCCTCCTTGGGAAGCAACGCCGTCAGCTTGTAAATTTCTTCCACCAACGACATTGCCCGCTTCCACACTTCCAGTTCCTTGTACGTTTGTAACGCCATAATTTTCACCTCCAACATTATTATTATTAAACCCTATACCCTCATTACTAAACCCTACACCCTGCTCTTCATACAGCAACTTCCCCACAGTCTCATTCACAATGTACCGCACAATATATTCTGGCGTGTAATACACACCGCCCGCTTTGCGCACTTCTGGTTTCTCAACAACCTTCGCGCGCTTATCTGTTGTTGTAACAATTTTGCCGAGGAACCGTTCGTAAATAGATCCGAGAATTGAGATGGGAATTGTATTAAAGTCGTACGGCGATGCGGGATCGGAAATCTCTTCGCATATCTCACCAAAAGTTTTATCATCGGGTGCAACAAAAGTTTGGCTGTCTATTACCGGGTGCGGTTTAAAAACAAGTCCGTTATACTTCGGTTCCATGCTTCGGCACAAAGTAAGAAACTTCTCCCACACCGAAACACTGCTGGGAAGGAGCTTCGCTCCACCACTGCTGGGAGGGAGCTTTGCTCCCGACCTTTTCTGATCGACTTGCAATGGTCGGGAGTTGGACTTGTCCGCCGTCTTTTGGGCGGAACTCCCTCCCAGTCGAAGTTGTGAAATTGCTTGCTCCTCAATCCCTTTATCTTCAAGGAAGCGGATGAATACAAGCCGGTCAAGTGTACGCTGAACTGCTTCTGTAAGAGATTCACCATCTAAGTGCGGATTCTTATTCTTGAAAGCATGTGCAAGAGTATCGCGGTAACCATCTAACAGTTCCAAAAAAGCTTCATCAACCTGCTGGTATTTTCCGCGAACAATTCCTTTTCCTTTGCCGCGCGGCTTGGGAAGTGTTTGTACAAAGTTTTCCAGCGACCCGCCAGCAACCGCATCCCGACCGAAAAGGTAAAAAATCTTTTTAAATATTTCCTCATCGGTGTACTGCGAGTAGTGGAACGATTCAATCTTATGATCAAGAACTGTTTTTATGTTCGGCTTAAAACGGCAATCGAGTATGTGGAATTCTTCAAAGTCGGTGAGTACGGCAATTGGCGTAGTCTTGTTCCATCCGTAACGGACAGTTTGGTAATAATAATTTGCGTTAGCAAGATCGTGAGCAGGTTTCTTTGCTTCAACAAAGAACTTCACGTCGCGGAAGTTTGGTGCAACGAAGAACGCATAATCGGCGCGGCGTTGTGTTCCCTCCGTTCTCAGCGGGTTTTCTATCTTCACCTCTTGTTCGTACGGATTCTTCTGCCTCTCGTGATTCACATCCCAGCCAAGTGCAGTAAAAAACTTATTAATAAAATCCGACCGTGCCTGCTGTTCCGAATACGACTGCGTAAGGTATGCCTTCTCGTGTTCACGAAAGTCATTCACTAATTGACGGACAAGTTCTAAAGATTTCTCCATGCTCTAAATTGAATGTTAATGTCGTTCAATTTACTAATCTATATGGAAGCAGTCAAGTACGTCGCATTGCTGGGAGGGAGCTGCGCTCCCGACCTACATCGCTGGGAGGGAGCTCTGCTCCCGACCTATTGTTGCCGACGTATGGTCGGGAGAAAGATCTCCCTCCCAACAGACATATATTTATTAACAGCAAATTAACCTACCCTCTTGGCGCTGACTAAAAAGAAATATTTTCTGGTAGCCGCAGACCTGCCTGCTGCATGCAGGCTTTATGTCAGCGAAAATATTATAACAAACAGATTTCAAAAAGATTTATGTGTCATAATTGAATTCTGTTCAAACTATCTAATCAAATAAATATGATTAGTAATCTGCTGATGATGTTCATTACTTCACAACAATAGTACCTGTCATTGACGTATGAAACGTGCAATGATACAAGAAAGTACCTGCAGTGTTGAATACAGTAGTTTTACTTGCACCGGGCGCTATGCTGCCTGTATCCCAAGCACCAGAGTTACTTGTAGATGTATGTGCTGCACCATCCTGGTTTGTCCATGTGATTGTTGTTCCAACTGATATAGTGTCTAACGCTGGAGTAAAAGCAAAGCTCTTTATGAGTATCGTATTGGGCGGGTTTTGTTGAGGCAATGGTGAAGACGAGTATGAGCCATTCGGACTAGAGGAATCTTTACAACCACTGGAACTAATAAATCCAATCCCAATTGCGAATAATAAAATAAATGCAAAAAGCGATTTCATGTTCGTATCCTTTATATGATTGAAATACATAAGTAATAACATGATGGCAACAGTTATAATTCCGCGAAGATGTAATGGCTATAAAGGTCTTTTCTTATTTTTTCAGTATTCAATGCCATATTTGATCTATTTATGATTCGATAAACCTCACCTTAAAATCATTTAATAAATGACATCAAAAAAACCAAAAAGAAAAGCCGACCATAGAACACTTGATCGGCTTTGAGTAGACAAGAAAAGGAATATCTATTTGAGCAAGATCATTTTTTTGACTTGCGAAAATGATTTACCGGGATCGGAAATGCTAACAGCATCCAGTTCGTAGAAATACATTCCACTTGGCAATGTAGATAGATTCAATTCTATTGATTTATATCCTGCATTCTCTATTCCGTCCAATAATGTCTGAACATTTTGCCCAAGAATATTATATATTGTCAATTTTGTTTTGCTATCACTTGGCAAGGAGTATCTCAGATACGTTGTTGGATTAAAAGGATTAGGGTAAGCATCATTTAGAGAGTACTGTAAGGGAATATTTTCTGATAATACAATTCCATCAGGTGGAGCTGGAGGCATTTCATTTGTTGAAACAATCGTAATTCTATTTTTTAGATTCATAGAACCACTCGAGGTAAGAATTAATTTCCCGGCTTGATTTACTTTCACCCAGTATCCTCTGCCCGGAGCTATAGTATCTGCTATGATATAACCATTGTGATATTTAAAGAAATTGCTCGTTATAATATTTGGAGGTTCACTGGTTATATTGGAGACTAACACAGGTGTAGATATTGAACCGATAAGATTCCAACCCTCATGAACATTCACAGATTCAATGGAAACAGGCAGTCCTCCCAAAAGAATATTTTCATCAACCGGAAATTTTAGCCAATAACCGATACCGTTCTGCAACGTTTCTTTAGCAGCATATTGCTGATCAAAAGCGAATGCCGCTGATATTGCGGAAGGAAAGATTGCCGTTTTTCGTCCATCGACTACTTTTAGGGGGATAGATACAATGTTCCATCCAAAAGATTCAGACAGCATTACTGACATTGATAGAACACTTGTATTGAATTTCCATATCGATGTCCAGGGGCTTGTACCGCCATTGTTTTTTGCGCGCACCCTCCAATAATATGTTGTATCACCAATTAAATTCGATTTAACAATGAAAGTATCAGGGACAATATTCTCATAATCTATGGAGACAAAAAGTGGGTCTAAGGATAATTGAACTTGATAAGAATCTGCCTGTGCACTCCTCAGCCACCTGAAAGAAATTGTTGTCGGCTCATTTAAAGCGTTACTATCAGGAAATAATAAGTTTGTCGCAATAGGAGCAAGAATGTTTGTATTAAATGCCCAGATATTAGTCCATGGACTGGCACCACCAGTATTGATCGCGCTGATCCTCCAATAATATGTTGTATCGATTATTAAACCAGATTCAATAATGAACGTATCTCGAACAACGTTATCAAAAGCAATCGAACTAAAAAGTGAATTAAAAGATAATTGAACATGATATGAATCTGCGCTCGCACTTCTTATCCAGCCTAGTTTTATTGTCGTTTGCTGGTTAACCGCCCCGCTATCAGGATATACAGGTTTCGTAGCGGCTGGTGCATTCGGTATTGTTGTAAATGAAAACACTCCCGACCAATTGCTACTGCCCACAGAGTTATCAGCACGCACTCGCCATAAATAATTCGTACCGTTGATTAAGGAAATAACTTGATCGGTAGTATCAATTATGGCGGGATCATTGATAATTAAAGTACTGAAATTAGATAATGTTGAAACTTGGATATGATAGCTTACTGCACCGGAGGTTTTTTTCCATCTAAGAATGGGATTTGTAGTAATTCCAATAGAACTATTTGCCGGAGAAATTAGATCTGGTGCGGGAAGAACCGGATTCACGATGAATGAACCAACCATGCCCAGATCGAAATGAAAGTTACATCGATAATTGTATATACCAGGGATAGTCACTACATAATTGAAGATTGTGTCTGTCGTTACCTGCCACGAAAGAGCATCTGAGGGAATTGTTGTAGAACTCAACGGGTGAAGATCGAAATTCCCTTGCCATCTAATTGTATCACCGACGACAGCCGTGAGATTATTTGGTGAATAATTTTCTCCTAAATCTCCACCAAATAGAATTAGATGAACAGCGGAACTGGCTGTAAAAGATCCCACCATTCCGAAAGTTGAATGAACATCGCATTGATAATTATACGTACCAGGTTGAGCTACCACATAAGAAAATGTACTCCCCGATGATACATGCCAGCCGGATGTACCGGATGGGATAATAGTGGAGCTCAAGGGATGAAGTGCAAAGCTACCCTGCCATTGAATAGTATCTCCAACCGCAACTGAAATATTATTTGGCGAGTAAGCAAAACCAAACGATCCACCAAACTGTATAATATGTGTCGTAGCATTCAAAAATGAAAATGGTAGGAATGTTAATAGAAAATACTTGAAAAATTTGTATCTCGTAATCATAAGAATCCTCTTTGTCTTAGTTATAATTAACTTCTTTAATATAAAACAACTAAGACTTTAGATTGGTTCAATTCTATGACATAAAGGATGATTCCCATGAGGGTTGGTATCATTTATAACTTATAGCATCTTCATGTAGCCGTGATCCTTCGGGCGGAGTCCTTAAGACAACGCCTTTATGATCGCGGTGCTGGGTTACTTCAGCAGACGTTCTTCCTGAGGCAGATGAGCTTACAGTTCAAAAGTCTGCGGCTACCCCATGAAGAACAACAGCCACACAAGTATAAAGACGGGTAATAAAATCAGGAGAGAATATCTGAAGAAGTAACCTGCAAAGCTTGGGCATTTTGCACCTGCCTGCTCTGCAATAGATTTCACCATGAAGTTCGGTCCGTTACCAATATATGTTACCGCACCAAAGAACACAGCGGCAATAGAAATTGCTTTCAAGTAAATAGCGTGATTGCCAATTAGATAGCTGACCTGTATATCGGATAACGGAACATTTCCCGCTGCAACAAGGTCGGAGTGATATTTCATTAACACAGTAAATGTATTCTTGATTTCTTCAGCATGCAAACCTGTTATTGTGTTGAGGTCCACGCCTCTCGTCGATATCAAATGCTGCACCTGCGCAACAATATTCTGATCAACGAACAAACCAATTGCCGCGCTGAGATAGTTCAAATATGTCGGGGCATTATCCAGCACGCTGGAAAGAATTCCCGTCCCCCAATAAAACTGTCCCGCCGAAGTGATGCCTATCTTTGCAGCATTTAATTCCAGCCAATCAAGAGCGGGAACCATTGTGGCAAAGATTCCTAAAAACAGAATTGCCACTTCTTTTATCGGTATAAAATTGAAATCGTTCTTTTTGTGAATCTCTTTCTTCGTCATCTTGTAAGAGCCGACTGCCGCGATGACCATCAAGAGTTCGCGTAAGAACCTCGGCTCCTGAATGAAGACAGAGACAAGTATCACTAAAAGGAAAAAAATGTTGTGCAATCCGCTTACTTCTACTTCTTCGTGCAACTCCGATTCAGGAACTTTATCAATACTATGCTCGAATTTCCAGAAGCTCACATAATCAATTGCGAGGAATACAAGTAAAACTATTCCGGTTGCAATCGCCCAAATGTGCCAGACGGCGCCAAGCAACCAAAAGAACGGAACTCCTTTAAGATAACCAAGGAACAAAGGCGGATCGCCGATAGGTGTTAACGCACCACCCATATTACTTACGATGAAAATGAAAAACACAACATGAAACGGACGAAGGCGGTATCTGTTCGCTCTAAGGTAAGGTCGAATCAAAATCATCGACGCACCCGTTGTGCCTAAGAAATTAGATGCAACCGCTCCGATGCCGAGCAAAGTAAAATTAGCAAGAGGTGTTGATTTACCTTTGATGCGAATATGAATCCCTCCTGCGACTACAAACAAAGACCCGATCAAAATGATAAAGCTTAAATACTCAATCCCGGTATGAAGCATACGAACCGGATTCTGCAAGAAAAACAGGTAATAAACGACTGAAATTGCCCCTAAACCGATTGAAACATGTGGATAGTAACTTTCCCACCAATGCTTGTTAATAAACGGCATAACCGCTATTAATAGCAATAACAACACAAAGGGAGAGATCATCCACAGATTAACATCCGTTACAACATAACCTTCGGATGCCAAACAAGGTATTGCCCCTAAGAAAAATAAAACTATAAGAAAAATGATTCGGCGAATGAGATGAGACTTCATTTGCTCGGGTTAGCGGCAGGCACCTTTTGCTGCAGTCGTTCAGTTAACGATTGATCCGGTTTCTGGTGAAAAGTTTTTACAATTTGCTTCGCCGTGGAAGCTGATTGTTTCAGGAATGTATTTGGATATACTCCGATCCAAACAATAAATATCAACACAGGGGCAAGAACTGCAATTTCACGCTTACTTAGATCGGGAAGATTTTGATTCAGCGGGTTAGTTACATTTCCAAAGATTACTCTTTGATACATCCAAAGTAAATATATCGCGGCAAAGATTACACCGGATGCAGCAAGAATAGCAAATGCAGGGTTGAGCAAATTAGAATTAAACGATCCGATTAAAATCAGAAATTCGCCAACAAAACCATTTAGTCCCGGCAATCCGACAGACGACAGTGAGACAATCATAAATATTGTTGAAAATAAAGGCATGACCTTAGCAATTCCACCGAACTCTGAAATTAAACGTGTATGTCTTCTCTCATATATCATTCCAACAATTAAAAACAGCGCCCCTGTTGATAAACCATGATTTACCATTTGAATGATTGCACCCTGAACGCCTTCCTCGGTCAATGCGAAAATTCCAAGCACAACAAATCCTAAATGACTTACAGAAGAATAAGCGACAAGTTTCTTAATATCTGTTTGCACCATCGATACCAATGCACCATAAATTATACCGATGACTGCAAGCCCCGCGATGTATGGTAAAAACTCAAGCGTAGCATTCGGAAATAATGGAATCGAAAATCTCAACAATCCGTAAGTTCCCATTTTTAAAAGAACACCTGCCAGTATCACACTGCCCGCGGTTGGTGCTTCCACATGTGCATCAGGCAGCCATGTATGGAAAGGAAATAAAGGTACTTTAATTGCAAAGCTTAGTGTGAAAGCTAAAAACATCCACGATTGAATTGCAAGCGGAATGGTCGGGGATATTTGATATAACTCCAACAAGTCGGTTGTAAATTTTCCTGACGGCGACGTCGAAGCATAATAACCTAACCATACAATGGCTATCAACATCAACAAACTGCCGAACATCGTATAAATGAAAAACTTTATAGCCGCGTAAATCCTGTTCCCTCCGCCCCAGATACCGATTATAAAATACATCGGAATGAGCATTGCTTCCCAGAAAATATAGAACAGAGCCAGATCGAGTGAGCAGAAGACACCTAACATTCCTGTTTCAAGAAGCAGAATCATGATTGTATATTCTTTGACTCGCTTCTCAATAGATTTCCACGACGAGAGCAATGCGATGGGAGTGAGAAATGTTGTCAGCATAACGAGCAAAACAGATAAGCCGTCGATACCGACATTGTAAGAAATATTCAACGATGAAATCCATGGCACTTTATGCAAGAATTGCATATTTGGATTTGCAGGATCAAAAGCAAAGTAAACAACAAGAGAGAGAATAAAAGTAATAACACTTGAAGCAATCCCGAAAATCTTGATGAGATTGATTTTTTCTTTGTTCATCAACAGCAGTATAAAGCTGGCTACTACCGGCGCAAATATTATGTATGTTAAAAGATTTTCCATTATTGCTTTTTTAGAATCTTACTTTGCAGCGATTAAATATGATTTCCTGTTACTTGAGAATTAATATTCCAAGAATCACTATGATTCCTACAACAAACGCGAAAGCATAATTTTGTACAAATCCACCCTGCAGCTTTCGCATACTGCCGCTGATTAATCCGATTAATTTTGCAGACCCGTTTACAATTCCATCTATCACCTTAATATCAAAACCTTTCCAGAGCAGTTTATCGGAACCGATTTTCAACGGCTTCACGATGGAATATTCATAAACTTCATCAATGTAATATTTATTCCATAACAATTTGTGTAAAGATTTCATCGAATTAGAAATCCTATCAACAACTTCCGGCTTTGATAAGTACCACCTTCTCGCCAAATATATACCTGCGATTCCGGCGATGACAGATAAAGCCATCAAAATATATTCAACAGAGATACTAACATCGTGGCTTTGCATTAATTTTGATTGAGCAGGTTCAAATATCGGCTCAAGCCATTGTTCGATTGCGTTTCCGCCTCCAAGTGAATGCGGTATTCCCACAAACCCGCCAACGATTGATAATACAGCAAGCACGATAAGTGGAACCGTCATAACTTTTGGTGATTCATGCGGATGTTTATCATGACCGAACCGCTCTTTACCTTCGAATGTCAAAGTAACCAATCGGAACATATAAAAAGCCGTTAGACCTGCAGTAATCCAACCGATAATCCAGAAGACGATTGAACCTTGGCTGAAAGCTTTCCATAATATTTCATCCTTACTAAAAAAACCGGACAAAAATGGAATACCGGCTATAGCCAACGCAGCTACAACAAAAGTTTTGTATGTAGTGGGCATCTTAGATTTTAGTCCACCCATCTTTTGAATATCTTGCTCATCGTGCATAGCATGAATTACTGCTCCGGCACCGAGGAACAATAGCGCTTTAAAAAATGCGTGAGTCATAACATGGAATATACCGGCGGCAAACGATCCTACGCCTAAACCAAGGAACATGTATCCTAACTGCGAGATGGTGGAATATGCCAGAACTTTTTTGATGTCGTTTTGTATTAAGCCCATCGTTGCAGCAAAGAACGCGGTTGCCAATCCAACTACGGCAACCACTTCCATGGAAACAGGGGCTAAGGCGTAAAGCACTGAACATCTTGCAACCATATAAACACCGGCTGTCACCATTGTTGCGGCGTGAATCAATGCACTAACCGGCGTTGGACCGGCCATAGCATCAGGCAGCCAAACGAAGAGTGGTATCTGTGCCGATTTCCCCGTAGCGCCAAGGAAAAGAAGCAGTGTTATCCACATGATTGTTGTATCGCCTGTAACTACCATCGATGAGGCACGGGAAAAAACATCGGTGAATGTCAAGCTTCCAAACAATTTGAATATCATAAACATGGCAATCAGAAATCCGAAATCACCGATACGATTTACGACGAAAGCTTTTTTTGCAGCATCGCTTGTTGTTGCTTCACCCGGCTTATAGCCGCCTGTATCGAACTTCCTATCATGCCAGAAACCGATGAGGAGATAAGAGCAAAGTCCGACTCCCTCCCATCCAAGAAACATCAAAAGGAAATTATTAGCCAGAATTAAGTTCAGCATCATGAAAATAAAAAGGTTCAGATACGCAAAAAATCTCCAGAAACCTTTATCGCCATGCATGTAACCGATTGAGTAAACATGAATAAGAAAGCCAACACCCGTTACTACCAGAGTCATGAGTATTGATAGCTGATCTATCTGATATGCAGCGGAAACATTGAGCGAACCGGCAACTATCCATTGAAATATTGTTACAATATAAGATCGTTCTTCAGCGGGGGCTTTCAGCATTTCTAAAAAGATAGAAAGAGCGATAAGGAAAGATAATCCAACCGCGCCGCTACCTATAATACCGCTGATTGTTTCGGACTTAATTTTTTTGCCGAATAAACCGTTGATTAAAAATCCGATAAAAGGAAGAAGAACGATATATGGTGTTAATTGTGTCATTTATTCATTAAGACATTGATTCAATATTTAACATTACCATTTCATGATATTGATTTCATCAATATTCACGGTCATCTTATTTCTAAAGATGGCAATGATAATTGCCAATCCTATTGCAGCTTCAGCGGCAGCAACCGCCATTACGAAGAAAACTAAAATCTGTCCGTTTGGATTACCAAGAAAAGCCGAGAATGCTACCAAAGTTAGGTTTACTGAGTTCAACATCATTTCGATGCAAATAAACACGATGATTGCATTCCGTCGCGTTAAAACTCCGACGACTCCAATACTAAACAGTATTGCACTGAGGACGAGATAATAACTTAAAGGTATTTCAGTAATGTTCATTTTGATTATTTTCTTTTCTTCGCTAAAACAACCACTCCTACAATTGCTGCGAGAAGCAATACCGAGACTGCTTCAAAAGGCAATAAATAATTTTGGAAAAGTTCCGCACCAATCGATTCCACCGAACCGAATTTAACTGCATCCGCTGAGATCTGAGCCGGTGAATTGTTGAGTGGAATAGAAATCCCGATTATTAATTCAAGTAAAATGATCCCTGACAATATATATGCAATAGTTCTTTTGTAATTATATTTTTCTTTAAGAAGCGATTCGTTACCCAGATTCAGCAGCATGATTACAAAAAGGAACAATACCATAATAGCACCGGCGTAAACCAATATTTGAACTATGGCAATAAACTGCGCATGAAGTAATAGATATATCACGGCAAGACAGAAAAAATTAACGATCATAAATAGTACGCTCTTGACCGGATTTTTCTGCAATACCATTAGAAGTGCCGATGTAATCGCACTTATGGCAATCAGGTAAAATAAAATAGCTTCAATGCTCATTCAGGTTCTTAATCGTATAGGAAAATTCTTTCGAAGATAATAATTTTAGCTCAATTTTCAAAAGAAATAATAATGGACAGATATTTGGGGCAATGGCAATATAGTGCCATCGTTGAAAAAAGTAAACAATAACTCACCGCTTAAATGTAAAGGATCAATTTTGTTAAACTCTCCACCGATTCCTAATCCGAATCTTATCGGTGCATCAAGATCATTGTTGATTTTCCCGCGGTAGAAATATCCGAGTGCACATGCACCAAAAAATCGAGTTGATTCCCCTCTCACAAAATCATATTGCAATTCTGTTCCGACATTAAACAACGATTGGTTATCTGCTTTTATAACTCCACCAATTACTTGATACGATACATCCCCCGGCAAATGGTGGCGGAAACTTAAACCAAAACCGCTTGCTGTACCTCCTGCCAATCCCAATCCAAATACCGAACGATCAATACTTTCTGTTGTCTGTGCCGGTTCTGCAACCTGAGCAATCAGAAATGATTTCATAAAAAGTATAGTCAAAATTATGATCGATATTCTCATTGTAGTTTCCGTTTCATTTTGATTTTATAAGAATCCATAATTCACTTAGCGAAGGACGTTTTCCGTAAGATAAAATTGTTGTTCTGAATATTTTTCCGGCAGCCCATATTGCAGCTACGCAAGATAAACCAAGTAAAATAATCGTGGAAATAATTTCAATTACTGAAGGCATCTGAATCGGAATTCTGACCGCCATCATTGAGGCAGTTAAAAATGGTACATATGAAAGAACTTTGGCTAAAGTTGAATCCGGATTCTGAACAATAATTATCGTTAACATAATCGGAATTATTAAAATCATCACTAAATATCCCGTTACCTGTTGAGCTTCCTGTTCAGTTGTAAGCGGCGCACCTGCCGCAACAAATATGGCGGCATAAAATAAATATCCTAGTATAAAATAGATCAACAGAATTGCTGCACTTTCAAGAGGCAAAAGTGTCATCGAAAATTTCAGGCTCATCACTACACCGATTATAGCCCAAAAACCGATCTGAGTTGAACCTAAAGCACTCAGCCCTAATATTTTTCCCGCCATTAATTGGTTTGCGGGGCTTGAAGACATCAGAACTTCAATAACGCGGTTCGATTTTTCTTCAAGCATGCTTCGTACAAGCAATTGTCCTGATGTGATAATCAAAAAAAACATCATCATCATAAAAACATATGATGAAAAAAATATTTTTTCGAAACCGCCTGACTCTTCTTTTCCATCTTTAGTGAGTTTTATTGCATTTAAATCAAGTGTTGTTGTAATTTCTTTTACTATTCCGGGATCAAGTCCTTTTTGAACTGCTTTCTTTTCCATCACAACATCTTTTAGTACACGCTCCAGACGGGAAGTAATTTTTATATTACCAGCATTTTTAGACCGATAGTCGATGGTTGAATCGTTGAGCACACCGGGAGTAATAATTAAATATCCTTCAACAATTTTGTCTAACACCATCCTATCTGCTTTACTTTTCAGTTCGCTAAGATTTGAATTGGCATCAAAAGCAAGATTGTTTAGAATATAATTCGGTTGTCCATTCGGCAGTTTATATCTGGCTTCGAGTGCTTTTTCAAAAGGTGCAACGAAACTACTTGTTTGATCGATAATTCCGATTACAATACTTTCGGAGTCGGGGCGGTTCATTAAAAGTGAAGGCACAATCCCAACACCAATCATTATTATGGGTGTGAGAAAAAGTGAAATGATAAAAGACTTTGATTTGATCTTTTCCAAATATTCCCACTTTGCAACAGCGAGGGCTTTTTTCATTGCTGCCCATCCTTAACTTCTGGTGAGAATTTTTTATCACCAACCATATTCAAAAAAATAGAGTTTAACGACGGCTCGGTGGTTTCGAATTTTCTAATATTCAATACTTGAGAGATCTCTCTTAGTACAAGATGCGGTTGTGCCGATTCAGCAAGAACCAATTCAGCATAATTTTCATATATCTGGGATGCAGAAAATGCCGAATTTGAAGATAATATTTTTGCATCGCCATCGTACTCGATGCGAATTGAATTTTTCCCGTACCCTGATTTCACTCCGGCTAAATCACCCTCCAGAACGACTTTTCCTTTATTAATCAGACAAATATCATCACATAATTTTTCAGCTTGGTCCATTTGATGCGTTGAAAAGATGACCGCTTTCCCGGCATGTTTCAGATCCAGCATAATATCTTTTAATGTTATCTGATTGACCGGATCGAGACCGGAGAACGGCTCGTCTAGAATGATCAGATCCGGTTCGTGAATAATTGAAGTTATGAACTGTACTTTCTGTTGATTTCCTTTTGATAATTCTTCAATCTTTCTATCGTATGCTGTAAGCAGATCAAATTTCTCAAGCCATTTATATGCCCGCCTCTTTCCTTCCTTCGGGTCGATACCTTTCAGGCTGGCAAAGTAAAGTATTGTATTTAACAATTTATTTTTTTTATACAATCCCCGCTCTTCAGGAAGATACCCAAGCAAGTCGCGCATTTCTTCGGTGAAAAGTTTTCCGTCAAAAGTAATTGAACCGGAATCCGGCTGAATGATATTCAGTATCATTCGTATCGTTGTTGTTTTGCCGGCACCGTTCGGTCCAAGAAGTCCGAGAATTTTTCCACGCTCGGCGTCTAAAGATACGTTATCTACCGCAACGACTGTTGAGAATTCTTTTCGTAAGTTTGTTGCTTTTAACATTTTGATTTTAAGGATTTAATCTGTAAATCATCCGTGGAAATGGAATTGTTTCCCGCACATGTTCTAATCCGCATATCCACGCCACAGTTCGTTCAATGCCCAAACCAAAACCGGCATGGGGAACAGAACCGAATCTTCGCAAATCCAAGTACCAATCAAAAGCCGAATGCGGAAGTTTATGTTCATCTAACCTGCCGATTAATGCATCGAAGTCATCTTCACGCTGACTGCCACCAATTATTTCCCCGTAACCTTCGGGCGCAAGCACGTCCATTGCAAGTGCGAGATTTGGATTTTTGGGATCCCGTTTCATATAAAAAGCTTTTATCTGAGCCGGGTATCTGTGAACAATTACAGGCCGATCGAATTGTTCCGAAATTACTGTTTCATCTGTTCCGCCCAGATCGTTTCCCCACTCAAATGCAATCCCTTTTTTCTTAAGTATCTCTACCGCTTCATCGTACGATATTTTCGGAAGAGGTTTTTTCACTGATTCTAAAAACTTTGTGTCTCTTTCTAATACTTTTAATTCCTGCTGACAATTTTTTAGAACGCTTGAAACTATATATTCCAAAAAATCTTCAGCTAATTCCATATTATCGTTCAAATCGTTGAATGCAACTTCCGGCTCAACCATCCAGAACTCAGTTAAATGTCTGCGGGTCTTCGATTTTTCAGCCCGGAAGGTTGGTCCGAAAACATACACTTTTCCGTGTGCCATCGCACCGGCTTCGCCATAAAGCTGCCCTGATTGTGTGAGATACGCTTTTCCCAGATCAAAATAATCTGTTTCGAATAGTGTGCTAGTTCCTTCGCAGGCAGCCGGTGTGAATATCGGTGCGTCCATCAGGACAAAACCCCGGTTATCAAAAAAATCTCTGATCGATTTTATGATCCGATGTCGTACCCTGAGAATTGCATGTTGCCGGGATGAACGAAGCCACAAATGCCGCAAGTCCATCAAGAACTCAACACCGTGTTCTTTAGGAGTTATCGGATATTCCTTCGCAACTTGAATAATTTCTAAATTCGACACTTCCATTTCGAAACCACCCGGAGCGCGATCTTCTTTTTTTATTTTGCCATAGACGTTTAAAGATGATTCCTGCGTCAGCATATCGAAACGGTTGAAAACTTCATCCGGTACTGTCCCTTTCATCATCACACACTGAAGCAATCCGCTTCCATCTCTAATTACAAGAAATCTGATTTTGCCGCTCGATCGTTTATTATACAACCAACCGCTTATCCTTATTTCTTCACCAACATGACTCCCTAAATTTTCTATATAAATTCTCGGCATAGCTCTTATTTATTTTTATGGATAATTATATTATTCAATTGCTATTAAACGGAAAGGTCGAGCATTTTAATATCTTTAATATATTTCACCGACCTGTATACTTTCAAGGTTTTTAGTTTTGTTAGCCGGTCATCAAGCCGGATCACATTTTCTTCGATAATCTTCAGATAATTTTTTTGAGCTTCTGAAGGAAACAATGCTTTTATATTTTGCGATATTGTTTTCATTTCCACCAGCGGCTTTTCGAATTCACCAACCACACCCATCAACGTTTCACGAATTGCCTGCAAACGCTGCTGACTTATTTCCAATTGCATTAATTGATCTTTCAGCCGGTGCTTTTCGATCACACTAATCACTGTCTTGGGAAGTACAGGTGAAGATATTTCTTCTTTCACAAGATAATCGTCAACACCTATCTTCATAACATCTACTGCCAGTTCAAAATCTTTATTGACAGTTAAGAAGATAATCGGGAAATCATATTTTTTGGCTTTCAGTTCCTTCGTTATTTCCAAACCGTTTTTGCCGGGTAAAAAATAATCCATTAATACAACATCAAATGCTGCATCTTCTTCGAGTTGTTTGATTGTGTCTTGATAATTTTCTTTCCAAATGATTTCGAATTTATCTTTTTCGTACCGGTTGAGATAGACCGTTACAAGCTTAGCAAAATCTTTGTTGTCCTCAACAAGTAAGATTCGTATTTTATTGTTTGCCATAATATTCCTGTGTACCTGTTATACTTTTCCGGGTAAAGTGAAATAAAATGTTGAGCCAGTTCCTAATTCCGACTCCACCCAGATTTTTCCTTGATGAAGTTCAATAATTTTTTTCACGATCGCTAATCCAGCCCCGGTTCCTTCATATTCTTCACGGCGATGGAGACGTTGAAATATAACAAAAATCTTTTCATAAAAATCCCGATCAATACCTATGCCGTTATCTTTAATTGAAAAAAGATAGTAATTATTTTCGGCATTTTGAAATTTCACTTCGATAGCAGGCGACATTTTGTCGTTGAATTTTACCGCATTCCCTATCAAATTTCTGAATACTATCCGTACCTGCGTGTCGTTCCCAAAAACTACAGGAAGCTGCTCAGGAATCGAAAATTGAACATTTTTTTGCTTAATCGTAAATTCCATATCGGTTTGAATATCCCGTATTACATCGCCGATATATATATCCTTGAACGATTCGGTCGGTCGACTTACCCGCGACAACAATAAAAGATCATCAATCAAACCTTTCATTCGAGTTGTCGCACCTACTATCGATTCCAGATACTCCTTCCCCTCCTCCTGAATAAGATCGTTATAGTCTGCCTGCAATATCCTGCTGAATCCTTCCACACTTATTAGAGGTTCTTTAAGATCGTGCGAAACCACATATGTGAAATCATCAAGCTCTTTATTACGTTTCTGAATTTCAGAAGATTTTAACAATGTTTCTTCGTACAGTTTTCCTTTCTCAAGTGCCAGTGCCGTCAGGTTTGCTATACTCTCGATCAATTTTATTTGCGTTTCAATGTATACAACATCTACATCCGCTTCGATAGACATTATCCCGAATAAAATATTTTTCGATAACATCGGAATTGTTATTGTCCGGTGATCTGCTGAATAATGAGGTTTTCTCGACCGAATAACTTGTTCCTGAGTGGTTCCCTCCATCACTACTGATGGTTGACCGCTGGCAGTAATGAAGATTTCATCGCCTGCTAATTTTTCAACATGTAATACCGGTGTCTTCGTCTTACTTTTTTCATCATACAAATCTACTTTAAACATCTGAAACGGAATCACTTTCTTCACATGTTTATACACAGTGTCGAATATTTCATCTATGTTTAATGTAGATGTTAACTCACTGCTTATTTCATAAAGCACAGAAAGTCTCTCTACCTGCGATTTAAGTTCTGAATATAATTTTGTATTCTGAATGGCAGTTCCGAATTGATTTCCTGCAAGAGTAAGAATCTGTTCCTCTTGTTCAGAAAATTTATGTACTTGCTTAAAGAAAAGTGCCAATATACCATTTGCCTGATCTCCAGAAATTATTGGTATTGTTGCAACTGCATTCAATTTAAGGTGCTTCAATATTTCACGGTTTGCCGGTATAATGTTTTCGTCTAATGAAGCATTTTCCGAAATAAATTTGGGTGCCAGCGTAACCGAAGTACCGGATCTGACTGATTGTTTGAATCGGATAATATTTCCATATTCTTCACTATTAAAACCAGATTGGTATGCAACGTTGAACTCGTTCGTTTCTGTTTCCCTCAAATAAAGTATAACTGCATACGAACCGATTAAATTTTTTAATAATGGAAGTGTCGTTTCGAGCATACTTTCAAATTGCAGGGAACTGCTGATGATGTTTGAAATTTTATTAAGGGTGATCAACTGTTCATTGCTCTTTTTTAACTCTGCCTCAGTTTTTTTCAGGTGCGTAATATCGGTTTGTGTAAATACCAAGCCGGTTATCCTGTTCCCGATTACCATGCTGTTCACAATAAGCTGGTATATTTTATCACCGGTTGTGGTTGTGTAGAGAATTTCCTGCGAAAAGTAATTGATTGATCCGGATAATAACTGTTCAACCGCACCTTGCAAAATAAATTTTACTGCATCATTCGGCAAAAGATCGAATAAATATTTACCCTCGTAATCTGCTATCCCTGCTCTTCCATTTTCCTTCATAAATTGATGCCAGGCATCGTTCACTTCGCGTATTCGCAGTTCGGTATCAACCGTATAAACAATGCTCTTGATGGAATCTAAAAGATTATGAATATATGACGAATCATCTGATACCTGCTTGAAGAGAATAGCCCGATCGATTATTGAACCAATCTGCTGGGCGATAGGAATAAGCATATTCAATTGCTCTTCCGAGAAAGCATAAGGTTCAATGCTCGCTAACTCAAGAGTACCATAAATTTTATCTTTCAAAGTAATCGGAATCCCAACCTGAGATCTAATTTCATCTCTATCCGTATTGATATTTTTGTATCTTTCATCAACTTGGGTGTCGGCGATGATTATCGACTTTTGTTCACGGATAACATAGTGTGAAAGAGTTTGCGATAAATCTAAATTCCTTTTTTCGCCTACACCTCCCTTTTTTGAATCGGAATATATTGATAACGATTCCCTGTCTTCAGATAAAATACCTATTCTGATCTCATCGCACAATATTATATTTTTAATTTCATGAGATATTGTTACAAATATATCTCTCAAATCGAATGTTCGATTCGCTTTTGTTATAATTCTGTTGAAAAGCTCTATCTGCTTATTTCTACTTTCTAAAGTTGAAACTAACTTTTTACGGTCGGTAATATTTCTTGCAATGTTCAGCATTGCAATAGGTTCCCCCATCCGATTTCGAAGCAGAGTAGTACTGAGACTGATCGGAATTAATTTCCCGTCTTTGGCTCGCATTGTCATATCAAAATCATGGAGCCAGTTTTGTTCCCTCAAACTCGCGATCCATAAAACGAATCTCCCCATTTCGTCATCCAACAGCCACGGATAAGGAAATTCACATCCATTGGTTTCGTTTCTGCTGTAACCGAGAACATTTAAGAAGGTTCTGTTGACTTGAACAACCGTGCCTTGCAGATTTGTTAGAATTAAAATATCTCCCATTGTATCGATAACATTGCTGAGGACATACTGCGATTCACGAATTTCATTCTCAGATCTCTTTTGATCGGTGATGTCGATGAAGCTAATCACCGTCCCGATTTTATTATCATCAGGATCGGTAAGAGATTTAAATGTTGCCCGCACAAACTTTTCGGCAGAAGTTTCACTTTCCTTCCACGCTATTTCTATTTGTTCAGAGATGTTCCATGTTTGTACTTTATCAATGATTTCGTTGAATTTATTTTCTTGATAAAATGTGAATATCGATCGGGCATCTTCTTTTTCAATATTCTTAAAATTTACATTGAAGAGATTTTCGAAAGCTTTATTGCAATAGATGCACTTTTGAAAATCATTAATCACTATTACCGACTCGGGAACCGATGCTAATATATTTTTCTGAAATTGATAATCTTTGTTCAACACTCTCATTGAAGATTGTGATTCGGTAATATCGCGGATTGTTCCTAATATTTGTCTCACCGAACCATCATTATCTCGAATAACCTCTATAGTATCGTTTATGATTCTATATTCTGCTTTTCCTTTGGGCAATATTCTATATTCGATCTGATCTCTTTGCTGAATCGATTCAATACGTGTAATTCTTTCGAGATAATATTTTTTGTCTTCTGGATGAATGAGTTTCAGCCATAGATCTTTAACACGCATAATCTCACGGCGAGTGTAACCTGTAAGCAATTCGATCCGCTCATTGATAAAATTAAATTTCATCGATGAAGATGCGTTGTATAAAATATCCAAACTCGATTCGATCATCGAAGATGCGGTCTCGCTGGCTTCTTTTATACCGTTGAAAAGTCTGGCATTTGAGATATGCTCACCCAGTATATTCCCAATAGCTGTATAAAGATCGGTGGTAAACTTTGAAAAAGTATCATATTTTTTTGATGCATATAAAAACATTCCGATTAGTTTTTCATTTGCTACCAACGGAATAAAAGAGATTATCTTATAACCGGCAGAAACAAAAATATTCCGATGCGGCAAATAACTGGGATATTTTTCAATTTTAAAAATTTGAGGTAAAAGAGTTTTTGAAATGAACCCGCCGATACCATGTTCAATCTCAAGCTCATTAATTTTCTCTATAACTCCGCCCGACATATTCTTAGAATCGGTTAGTATCATTTTTTGTCTTGAATCGTCGAGCAAATAAATTGCACCCGATTCCAATCCGGTAAGCTCAGAAATTTTGCTTAATGATGTTCGGAGAATTTTTTGAACCTCGAAAGTATTTAATATGGTTTGCGAAATATTCTTGACAAACTCAATTTCATTTCTTCTCTGATTTATCTCCTGCTCATACGATGTTTCTTTTGTCCGGTCATCGAAATAAACCATTACCTCTGAAGGCTTGCTTTCTTTTATGGAAGCAAAATGAAGAATGTAATGTGCAATCTTGCCATCGCTCTCTTTAAAATCGACTTGTAATTGATCCGTTTTAATTTTCCCAGACGTATACTTAAGCCAATATTCAGTGAATTTTTCTTTTTCATCTTGCGGAATCAGCGATACGATATCAATTCCAATTAGCTTTGAAAGATCCAGTTTTGATAATTTTATAAACTCTTGGTTTGCAACAATTATTTTTCCTTCTCTGATTATCGCAGTGGGAAGTTTTGAACTTTCTACGAGATGCTGGTATCTGACAAGTTTTTTTGTAATTCCCTCAACCAACCTTTGTTCTGTTGAATTGTCTTGAATCGATAATTGAAAAGATTTTTTTGATCCATAAATTATCTGTTGGATTCTGACCCGTGTTGAAAGTGAATTTCCTTCCTTTCCAATAAATTGCAAATCAGCAATTTCAGGCAATTCTTGGGAATCATGGAAATATTTTTGAAAACGACGGAATGAAGCCGGGTCAAGAAATGATTTGATATTAAGACTTAATATTTCTGACTCTGCATTTGAGCCAACCATTTTCATGAATGCAGCGTTGAGAAGAACAATTTTATTTTCCTGAAGAATTATAATGGGATAACCTGCAGAAAGAAGTATATTTTGATACTCTGATTTCTGAGCTTCTAAAATTTTTATTCTTTCATGATTATCTTTTTGATCGTGCACAATTACAAAATATCGGTGATCGCTTAATTGCGAAATCAGCACTTCCGCCGGTAAATGCTTGCCATTTCTTTTCCGTAACTCAACCTCAAAACTGATTGAATGTTTTTTCTTCAGTTCAATTATCGATTTAAGAAATTTGTATCTATCGGGCGTTGATACAAGTGCGGATAAGGGAATTAACTTCAACTCATCAGCAGCATAACCGAGAAGATTAATTGCTTTATCGTTGAATTCACGCAGTGCACCTTTTTCATCAATTATCAATAATGCATCGTTTGATTTTTTAAAACTTTCTTCAAACCGTAAATTATGTTTTTCAAAAATTGAATCGATAGAACTGTCAGTAGGTTTTTGTAATGTATCTATACCCGATTCGCTCTGATATTTATAAGGAATAATGTTAGCAGGTATATATCTGTTCTTCAGAGAAATTGGAAGACAATAAATACCATTCTTGAACAGAACCAAATCGATACATATAGTTGAAATATCTTTAAGCGATGCAAGTAGTTGTGGAGTGAAACTCTCCCGGATCAGGGTAGCCACACCAAATGCTTTTTTTTGTTGACAAAGATCTTTAAACTGAGAAAATATTTTTTGAATATATTCATCGGACAGACCACTATCCGCCAAACCCGAAATATTGTTTAAAATAATCAGTGATGAATTCTTAATTCCTCTGAGTTGGATTCTAAATTTTTTCAGAAATGACTTTTGCCGGATTACTTCAACCGGGAAATCGATATTCTTGATATTATTGTTATGTTTAACATTCAGATTAACAGAGTTCGAAAAATTGACGATGGTAATCTGGATATTGCTTAGGGACGTAAATTGAACAATGTTTTCAACAATGCTATTCGCATCATTGATCTTTGAGGAATAAATCAGTAAAGTGTCGCCCGAATTAATGCCGCCCAAATATTTATCGAAGCTTGCCGAGCCTGTTGAGAAACCGATTTTATGCATTAATGAATATTGTGGGATTTATATTTCTTTTAAATAAAATGTACAAATAATTCATCGATTGAACAATAATAAAAAAGGCGACCGAAGATGATCGGCCGCCCCAAAAAAATTAGACTAAAGAATTACTCGGCAAAGTTATAACTTGCTGTCATAAATCCAAACGTATTTAAATTATCGTTTGAACCGAATAATCCGAGTCCACGACGGAGTGCTTCTTCACTGACCGTTGCATCAAGCGAAAAACCACCGAACTTAAATCCAACACCAAGTGTCACCAAGCCATCGAATGTACTTGGGTTAAGACCGCCAACCAACATCATGCTGTGAGCAATTGATTGATTATTCTCATATTTATATGTCTCACTTTGAGTTATAGGAGTTCCTTGCCTATCGGTTCGTGTCCATTTAGCCTCAAATTCATGTTTAACACTGCCGATAGCCCGTTGATATCCCAATCTGCATGCAAGCCAGTCAGTTGCCCACCATTCTGCTCCAAGATTGATTACAGGAAGAGCTGTATATGTATATGTATCGGTACCCGAAAAACTACGGGTAACAGTATCCGCCGGATAGTAATAATAATCTATATAACTTCCGGTAGAATCCATTTTTTGTTCCATACTGCCAGATTGAAAGCTCACACCACCGGCAAAATAGAATGATTGAGTTTTGTATTCACCACCAAGACCAAAAGCATACGCAGTTCCCGATGCTTCCATAGAGATTGTTCTCGGGAATGCAGCTAAAAATCTGCTTTCGTAAGAAGTTTTAAGAACTGCTTTATCTTCCTTCGGTTCCGCACTTACAGTTGCTAACATAGCATAAGGTACAAAATTGAATTTATTATTTATTTTAAATTTGCCACGTGCTGCTAACTGCAATTCTGTACCTGATACAGAATATTCGCCGTTGTCACGATACCACATCGTATATCCTGTGTCAACAGGTGATGATTTTGAAATATCTGTTGCACTATTGAAACGTATCGCACCACTGAAATCTACCGAAGAACCGTTACCAAACTCTAGGATTGCACCGGCTCTAAGTCCCATCATACTTGAAGATCCTTCACCCTCATAAGTATATGACGTGGAAGTATCTCTTCGTATCGGATACGTAAGTGTCCATGTATATCTGTCATCAGCATTATAATCATAATTCGACCATCCATACATAAAGCCGAATCCCAATGTTAAGGAATTCATTTTATACGCAGCTAATACTTCCCAAACATTATTTACAACCGGTATTGAATTTGAATATCGTTGCATAAATGGAGCATCAAGCGATTGATTGACCATATTGATTGATGTTGGATCATAACTCAAGATCGTACCGACTGTCAATTGATCTGTAACACCAAAAGCTACACCTGCATTCTGTTGCCCGTAACCATTGTCGGAGGAAGAACTGCTGTATAATCTACCACCAGCAATATTCATCCATAAATAGTCTCTATAGTTTGCCTGATAGGCAGGGTTAATAAACAACAATGCCGGATCATCCATAATAAATGGATTCAGCACCAATCCGTAACCAGCTTGCGATCCGCCCATGCTTGCCTGGCGGGCTATTCCACCCGGCTTTGCCTGAGAGAAAGCCATACCGGCTATTATTAGCACCAAAATGGTAACTATAACAAATTTCTTCATACTAATCCTCTTTTATTTGTGATTAATTAGTGAACTAACGTTTTATCTTTACAATGTGTATTTCAAACCTGTGAATATTCCTATCCATGTTGTGGCATGATCAATAGTCGCCAGATGGCTGTATGAAATATTCAAATCAATGTTTAAATTCTCATTTATCTGATATTCTCCGCCAATGGACGGAACTAATGTAAATTTTGTCTCAGTATTTTCTGCCGTTCCTACAATTCCAGATTCAAGGATTGTTACTGTTTGAGTCCCTTTCATCATATATACACCGATATCCATTTTAAGGTAAGCGCTCAACTGTTCGTAAAATAGTCCGGTATATTTTGCACCTATTAGGATAGGAACTACATCATACTTCATGATCGAAGATGTCTTTGCAGAGACCATCTCCTTCCCCGGAAAATGTAAATATCCTGAAGTTAAAGTCATGGCAACATTTTCATCAAAATTATATCCGCATGCTAACGTTCCCCCTACACCCAAGTTAATCGAGTCACTTAATTTGCCAGTGGGCAACGCCAATCCACCCCGTGCATTGAAAAATATTGATTGACTGAAAACCGTTCCAGCAATGAGAAATAAGAGCATGCAAATTAAAATTGATTTCTTCTTCATATTATCCTTTTAAATATTATTTTAAAAATCTTACAAAATGGTTACAAATGTTATCTTCTTTTACCGCGTAAAGTATACCAAAAAAAAAGTTATTTGTCAAGTTTTCAAGGCATTAGATGATTATACTTTATGGTAATCTTTAAGAAAAGGCATTAATCAGCATAAAAGGAATTTAGGATAACATTATCTGATTACTTCTAAAATGAAAATTTAACATGATTATTGCAAAAAAAAAGCGTCCACTTTTGGACGCTTTTTGATTACTTTGTGTAATTCTGGAATTAGTTAATTACAAAGTTTACACCAGCACGAAGATTAATATTGCTCATATCTGAAATTATGAGATATTTTGCAGCAACATCAAGATTCATGTTGTCACCAATCTTCATTTCATAGCCGACACCAGGTGCTATTGTGAATTCGCTGCTGCTTTCAGTAGTTTCTCCACCAGCAATAGTATAACCAAAAAATGACTGGGTTGGAACTGTAACGGTTGCACTAAACATATATAATCCGATTTCAGCAGATCCATAAACACGTGAATCACCCTCTGTAAAGTAATATCTTCCACCGGCAAGTATTGGTATTGCAGAGTATGAATACTTCCATTCACCGAAGCCAAGGTCGAAAGATTTTTCACCCCACATGATGTATCCAGCTGTACCAGTGATTGTTATTTGTGGATTTACAGTATATAAGAAATTAGCTGTTCCGCCGAATCCGGTACCGGCAACATCTCCAAAAGTTCCGCTTGGAAGTACTAATTCCAAACCGGCACCTAATCTCATCTGACCTTCTTGACCGAATGAAATTCCGGCAACCAATAAAACTAACATCAATACGGGCACTAATTTTTTCATGTATAACTCCTTTTATTATTGTTACTGTTTATTTAGTTTGTAAATAACTGCCTTGCAATTATAAGAAAAGTAACAGTATTTGTCAAGTTTACAGTTCCAAGAATATCAATATTTTTATTCTTTTACTAAATTACAAACCGTTACATTTCATCATTTTTTACTCTCATGCTTCATATTTCAATGATTTTAGCTTCAAATAGATACTTCTTGAGCTCCATTCTAAAAACAAAGAAATTTATGGCAAAAACTTAACTGCAACACCTTGAGCCCCTCCGCCACCGCTTATCGCAATATTTAATTTGAATCCAATTATCGCATCAGCGCCATATTTTGCTGCCTGCTTTTTTAAATTATTTCGCAAACGTTCTCCTTCTCTATTTGCATCACTCGAATATGTAGAGACATATCCGATTATCTCATAATTTTCCGACGGATTAGTGATAGAATATATCTTTATATTTTTATAATCGGTTTTATCATATTTTTTATCCGTTTTTAGATAAACTGCGTTACCGGTACAACCGGCTAAAACCAACATTAATAATATGATTGATAAAGAAATGATTGATATTTTCATTTTTTAACTCCTGATATATTTAGTTGACATATTTAACGGCTGTACCAGAAACAAAATATGAATTAATAGGTATAGGAAAGATAAGGATTATCAAGGTTTGAGTTTCAATTTTTACTTCCAGATTGATAATCGCATCAGCTCCTATTTTTGCGGCTTGTTCCTGTAAAAATTTTACGCCGTGTTTCTCTGAATTCCCTGATACCACAATATTTCCAATTTCTTTAACAGGAGGAGTTTGTTCTCCCTGGAAATATATTTGAATTTTATCAGGAGTGGTTGGAGGTGATGATTTTTCTTCGTTTGTCAACGCCATATGAAACGGTGTACAACCTACAATGCATATCACCAACATTAATGAAGCTAAATATTTTGCTGCACTCATAAAAGATCCCTTCAATTTGAAATTAGGGGTTTCTCCACTGCTAAATAATCTTTTAGTAATGAAGTTTGAATAATAATTATCGAATACGATTTTAATAAATGAAAATTCAAGGTTTATAATTAGTTATATTGAAACATGTTCCTACCGTGAAGAATATTCCTCCCCAGTTCCTATCGGATGATAATTCCACAAGAGAATATCCTCTATAAGTTTTAATAGCCGTCTTTATCGGTATACTGCTGTAACCAAATTCAAGCACCAAAGCTCTTGAGCCAAACGGGAATTCATAACCAACTCCACAACCCAGGGCTATTCCTCCACCTTCAAGCTCATAATCGATCACCTGAGACGACACGGAAGCTACCATACCAACAGATGCAAGAAGATGAAGAGCTCCGAGTTCTTTGAAATAATATCGTCCTGTGACCCCGGGGATAAAAACGAGTGTAACCTTTGCATTTTCTGTCCCATATGAATAATTATAATGCGAACCGGTCGTTATCCGGCTCGTCAGTATATTCAGCCGAGGTGCTAAAAAGATATTGTCTTTTATTCTGAATCCGCAACCTATATCGAAAGCCAACCAATGTATATATCCAGTTCCTCCCATTGATTTTAATGTCGATGCATAATCGTTGCCGTCCATTAATTGAAGTGTAAGAAAAAAGTTAACATCCTCTTTCATTCCCATATAAGTAGAATCATCACTCTGAGCCGATAAACGAGAGTTAATTAAAACGATAAATAAAAGTAAACCGAAGGAAATTTTTTTTAGACTTTTTTTCATTCGTACCTTCCACAATGAAGCCGATAAAAGATAATATGAGAGGTCATCGACGATTTGAGGATAATTTATGCAGGCTGTTTTTATAGGATCAATCTTTTAGTAGATTTCTTGCAATCACAATTCTCTGAACTTCAGACGTACCTTCATAAATTTCTGTGATTTTTGCATCTCTGAGGTATCTTTCGACATTATACTCCCTTACATAACCATATCCGCCATGAATTTGTATCGCATCAAGCGCTGCATCGACGGCTACTTTCGAAGCGAATAATTTTGCCATTGCCGAGGCGTTGCCGAATGGCTGATGAGCATCTTTCAATGCAGCCGCCTTTAATGTAAGGAGCCGTGCACCTTCAACTCTTGTTGCCATATCCGCAATCATGAATTGAATTGCCTGGAATTCTGCAATATATTTTCCAAATGCTTTCCGTTGTTTTGCATAACCGATTGATGCATCTAAAGAAGCTTGAGCTATCCCCAATGCCTGCGAAGCAATACCGATTCTGCCGCCATCAAGAGTTTTCATGGCAAATTTAAATCCAAATCCTTCCTCGCCAATCCGGTTCGAAGCAGGAACTTTGCAATCCTGAAAAGCAAGCGATACTGTATCGGAACTTCGGATACCCATCTTTTTTTCCTTCTTGGCAACTGAAAATCCGGGCGTTCCCTTTTCAACAATAAAAGTGCTTATCCCGTGAGCTCCGATAGTACGATCTGTTGTTGCCATTACTAAAACTACATCTGCATTTGCACCATTTGTGATAAAATTTTTCGTCCCGTTCAGGATATAATAATCTCCCGACTTGTCTGCCATTGTTTTCTGATTCGAAGCATCACTGCCAGCTTCTGGTTCTGAGAGAGCAAATGCACCGAGCAATTTACCGCTAGCAAGTGGTATAAGATATTTTTGTTTTTGTTCTTCAGTTCCCCACTCATTTAAACCATAGGTGACTAAAGAATTATTTACCGACATAATCACACCGCACGATGCATCCGCACGGGATATTTCTTCCATCGCCAAAACATAGCTGATGGTATCAAGTCCGGCACCACCGTATTGTTCCGGTACCATCATCCCCATAAAACCCAATTCACCCAACTGCTTAACTTCCTGAAACGGAAAAAGTTCTTTTTCATCCCGCTCCGCAGCAGAAGCAGCTAACACTTCATCAGCAAATTTTTTTGCTGTTTCTTTAATCATTAAATGGGTTTCATTGAAATCGAATTGCATTATTATTTCCCTTCATATTGATAAAAACCACGTCCGGTTTTTCTTCCAAGATATCCTGCAGCCACCATTTTCTTAAGAAGAGGTGCAGGTCTATATTTTGTGTCGCCTAATCCTTCATGGAGAACATTCATAATTGATAAGCATACATCCAGCCCGATAAAATCTGCTAACGTCAGCGGACCCATCGGATGATTCATTCCTAATTTCATTACTGTATCAATCGCTTCGGTTGATGCCACTCCTTCCATCACGCAATAAACCGCCTCGTTAATCATCGGCATCAGTATCCGATTTGCGATGAATCCGGGATAATCATTAACTTCGACAGGAACTTTATCTAATTTTTTAGAAATCTCAACTATCGCAGCAAGTGTTTCATCGGATGTTGCCAAACCTCTTATTATCTCTACCAATTTCATCATCGGAACAGGATTCATAAAATGCATTCCAATAACTTTCGGTGACCGTTTGGTTTTGGCGGCAATTTCTGTTATCGATATCGATGAAGTGTTCGATGCAAGTATTGCATTTACCGGAGCGGCAGCATCGATTGTTTGGAAAATCTTTGTTTTAATATTTTGATCTTCGGTTGCTGCTTCAATTACTAAGTCGGCATTTTTTACACTTTCGTCCAAAGCTAAAGATGTTTTGATTCTTGAAAGAGTCTCTCTCTTTTTCTCGTCAGTAATTATTTCTTTCTTTACCTGACGATCGAGATTTCCCGTTATAGTTTTTAATGCACGATCTAAAAATTGTTGATTGATGTCATTCAAAATAACATTATAGCCAAATTGGGCAAAGACATGGGCGATTCCGTTCCCCATTGTACCTCCGCCAATTACCGTAACATTCTTTATCTCCATAACTAAAATATCCTTATACTATTTCAATAATGATTGCACTAGCTTCGCCACCGCCTATGCACAGCGATGCCATGCCGCGTTTCAAATTTCGTTGTTTGAGGGCATACAATAAAGTTACTAAAATCCTTGCACCGCTTGCACCGATAGGATGCCCCAACGCAACTGCTCCTCCGTTAACATTTACTTTATTGGGATCAAGTCCGAGAATCTTATTAACCACAAGAGTTACTACTGAAAACGCTTCGTTAATTTCAAACAAATCTATTTGATCTTTTGTTAAGTTTGCTTTTTTCAAAACTTTCGCCATAGCATCAGCAGGGGCTGTTGTAAACCACTCTGGTTGTTTTGCCACTGAACCGGATGCAATAATACGGGCAAGCGGTTTAACGCCAAGTTGATCAGCTTTTTCTTTCGACATTACAACAAGTGCGGCAGCACCATCATTAATCTTTGAAGCATTCGCTGCAGTGATTGTTCCGTCTGTCTGGAAAGCAGATTTGAGTGTTGTTATTTTATCGAACTTTACTTTCTTGGGTTCCTCGTCCTCAGCAATAATTGTTGGATCGGATCCCTTTTGAGGAATCGGTACCGGAACAATTTCGTCTTTGAAGTAACCATTCTTCTGAGCTTCAATAGCTCTTTGATAACTTTGAATTGCAAACTCATCCTGAACGTTTCGAGGGAAATCACATTCCTTTGCGCAAAGCTCCCCGGCATTTCCCATATGAAAATCTTTATACGGATCCCACAAACCATCTTTTATCATTCCATCTATCACCTGGCCGTTACCCATTCTGTATCCATTCCGGGCTTTATCTAAGATGTACGGGACATTTGACATGCTTTCCATTCCACCTGCAACAACAATATCGGCATCACCTGTTATGATTGCCTGGCTTGCCAGCATAACTGCCTTCATCCCTGAACCACACACTTTATTAATGGTCATACATTCAACTGATGTTGGTAATCCACCGTAGATCGCTGCCTGACGTGCGGGCGCTTGTCCCATGCCGCTGGGTAATACACAACCCATAATTACCTCATCGATTTGTTCAGGTTTTAGATTAGCACGTTTTACAGCTTCTTGAATTACGTGTGCACCAAGGCGTGGTGCTGGAAATGAACTTAATACGCCGCCGAACGAACCTATTGGTGTCCGGCATGCGCTTGCGATAATAACTTCTTTATTCATAAATTGAGAACAAGTAAGTTAATGATTAGTAAATTAATTTTTTATACTCCGAAAGATATTATTTCACGCGGACAAATTCGATCCGGCGGTTTTTTGCTCTTCCTTCTGCGGTCGTGTTATCGGCAATTGGTTTTGTAAATCCGTATCCCTTGGTTGTTATTCTGGATGCATCGACGCCCTTGCTTACAAGGTATGCTTTAACAGATTCTGCACGGCCTGTAGATAAATTCATATTATATTTTGCTCCGCCGACATTATCGGTATGGCCGTGGATTGCCACTTCGATTGCTTGATTGGATGTTAGACTTACAGCAACCTGATCGAGAATTTGTTTCGCATCGGGGAGCAAAGTAGTTTTTCCAGTTTCAAAATTCACTCCTTCAAGAATAATCCTCTCACCCACTTTTATTGTGGGTGCATCATCCGATGGATCAAGGGGATTTAATCCCAGTTGAACTTCTTTGCCATCCGGCATTCCGCCGTTATCTGTATCTGGCTTTAATGGAAGAGTCTTATACTTCAACACTTCATCACCATCAGATAATTCATCACCGTCAGTATCTTTTTGGAGCGGATTTGTAAGATACTTCAATACCTCATCACCATCGCTTAAACCATCCCCGTCAGTATCAACTTTTAACGGATTAGTTTTGTATTTCAGTACTTCATCGCCATCATTCAATCCATCGCCGTCAGTATCTGGTTTCAACGGATCGGTTTTGTACTGGAGAACTTCTTCACCGTCATTCAAACCGTCACCGTCTGTATCTTTCTTTAACGGATCTGTATGGTAAGTGAGTACTTCTTCTCCATCAGTAAGACCGTCGCCATCAGTATCTTTATTCAAAGGATCGGTTCGATATGTTTTTACTTCTTCACCATCTTTCAATCCATCACCGTCGGTATCCGGATTAAGAGGATCGGTTCCAAGCTGGCGTTCTTCATCATTTAATAATCCGTCTCCATCCAAATCCGGATTTTGTTCTTTAAGATATGCGAACAAATCTATAGTAAAACTCCAATAGGCATCTCGCGAAGTTGTTTTTATGTCTTCTAAAAACTTAGTAGATGTTAAATTATATGTTCCTGCTATTCCCAGTGTGGTACTTTTTGATAAATCGAAACTTATCCCGGCACCAATCGGGTAAAAGGAAGTTAGAGTTTTATAATCACCGCGTGCGTTTCGGGGTAATTTTTTTCCTGTTGAATCTTTCGGATTGAATGAGAGTAAACCGGCACCGCCATAAAAATAAGGTGTTACCGATTTTATTTTAATCGGTTGAAAAATAAATCTTACATCGAAAGGATAAATTGTTGATGTAAAAAATTGTGTATCTTTTTTGGCTTCCAGTGTTCCAAGCCCCACACCAAACTCTATTCCTACTTTACCTGTAGGAAAATAACGAACAAAGGCTCGTCCAATTGGTGATTCCACCGATCCTTTAATATCAGTTCTTGGAACAGTTAACCCGAATGATGTTCCAACACCATATGAACTTTCGGCATCCTGAGCTTTCGCACAGAAAGATAACGAAATCATTAATACCGCTATTCCAATAAGATAATTCGGTTTCACCATAAGTCGATTATGAATACGCTTGTTTGCCAATTTAAGATTTGACGCTGATAAAGTCAAGCGGAAATTTGCACGTTTGTATATTGTTTAAAAATTAATGGAGAAATCGCTTCGCTAACTGTTCATTGAGCGTAAAAATTCCTTATTCGATTTAGTACCGCGAATTTTTTCGATCAGGAATTCCATAGCTTCGATTGTTGAAAAATCGCTCAAAAGCTTGCGTAAAATCCATACTCTGTTCAATTCATCAGATTCGAGCAGCAATTCTTCTTTTCGTGTCCCAGACCTATTGACATCCATTGCAGGGAATATCCTTCTATCGCTCAACTTGCGGTCAAGGATAATTTCCATGTTACCAGTACCCTTGAATTCTTCAAAAATAACTTCATCCATCCTGCTGCCTGTTTCAATTAATGCAGTAGCAATTATCGTTAAAGAACCACCTTCTTCAACATTACGGGCTGCACCGAAAAATCTCTTCGGCCGATGAAGTGCATTTGCATCAACACCACCTGACAGAATCTTACCGCTGTGAGGAACCACAGTGTTGTGAGCTCGTGCCAATCTGGTAATACTATCTAAAAGAATAACTACATCTTTTTTTGCTTCAACAAGCCGTTTTGCTTTTTCGTGAACCATATCTGCTACCTGAACGTGCCGTTCCGGCGGTTCATCGAATGTGGAACTTATAACTTCAGCATTTACCGATCGTTCCATATCTGTTACTTCTTCAGGCCTTTCATCGATTAGCAGAACTATCAGGTAAACTTCAGGATGATTTCTTAAAATGCTGTTGGCAATTTTTTGAAGCAATATTGTTTTACCGGCTTTTGGCGGAGATACGATCATACCACGCTGACCCTTGCCCAGAGGTGAGAGCAGATCCATTATTCGCATAGCATATTCCCCGGGGGCTGTTTCCAACTTTAACCTGTTATTCGGATATAATGGAGTAAGGTTATCGAATAAAACTCTATCCCGAACAGCATCGGGATTTTCATCGTTCACCGCTTCAACGCGGAGCAGAGCAAAAAATCTTTCACCTTCTTTCGGCGGTCGAACCTGTCCGCTTACTGTATCTCCGGTTCTCAAATTGAATTTTTTAATCTGAGAAGGAGAAACATAAATATCATCGGGTGAAGGTAGATAGTTATAATCAACTGATCTTAAGAAACCATACCCATCGGGAAGGGTTTCAAGAACACCCTTACTGAAAGTGAGTCCATCTTTTTCAGTTTGAGCTTCAAGAATTTTAAATATCAATTCCTGCTTACGCATATCTGTGTAATCAGTGATATTCATTTCTTTTGCTATCTTAGTCAGTTCTGCAATCTTTTTAGATTTCAGCTCTCCAATATCCATCGGCATGACTGTTTTAAATCCTTATAAAAAATATTTGTTGAATGAATTAACCTCAGTTGTTAACACGAACGACCATATCTCCAATTCGAAATAACACATTGTGAGGAGAAAATATTGATATGTTTAATGGTGGATTATCTATTGTTAGAAAAAAAAATTAGGAGCTTCCTCTATAAGCTTCGATAATATATAAGCTTTTGAAATAAAAAGCAAGTAATTTTAATCGAATTATTCATTTTTCTGAATGATTTCAGATAAAACATAATGAGATCCGGTTACTAAAATCGGCTCTTTTTCACTGATTTCAGCAATTGCTGTCTTCAGGCCAAGATGACAATTTTTGGCAATCTTACAAGGAATATTACGTTTTTGAAATTCTTTCTGAATTATGAATTTATTTAATGCACGCTCTCCTTTAGGCTGAACTGCATATGCCATCTTCGTGATAGGTTTCAGATGATCGATCATAAGAGAATAATTTTTATCTCGCATAACTCCGAAGACCAAAACGATTTTTTTAGTTATCAATTTTTTAAGTGAACGCACCAACGATTTCATAGCATCAGGGTTGTGTGCAACATCTCCAATCACTAAAGGATTTGGGGAAATAACTTCGCACCTTCCCTTCATTCCGGTAAAAGCTTGAATATTTGAAAATCCTTTTCGAAAACTTTTTTCGGATATTAATTTGAAGTTTTCATTTTGCTTACAATATTCAAGAGCAATAATTGCCATTAGCGAATTTTTGAGCTGGTATTCTCCGGGAAGGGATACGGATAGATTGTCATAAAAATTATACTTTGTTTTTACATTGATCTCCAGACCGAAAATCGAAGATGATATAATTCTAGATTTTGAATATTTATCTATTTGGAATAATTTTGCCCTATTGGATTTTACAATGGCTTCGATAGTACTCAATGCATCTGAATTTTCTACAGCGGTAATACAAGGTGTAAACGGCTTAATGATTCCGCCTTTCTCAAACGCTATTTTCTTGTATGTTGAACCGAGATATTGTTCATGCTCAATTCCGATGTTCGTAATAACTGAGACGATCGGGGTTAAAACATTTGTCGAATCAAGTCGTCCACCAAGTCCTGTCTCGATTACGGCAATATCAACTTTCATATCAGCAAAATAACGGAAAGCAATTGCAGTGGTAGCCTCAAAAAATGTTGCTTTGCACTTTTCAATTTCCGGTTTGATATCTTTTGTATAAGATACAATTTTATCCCACGAAATTTTAACACCATCTATTCGAATTCTTTCCGCAAAATCTGTCAAATGTGGTGAAGTGTATAAAGCCGTTTTATAACCTGAGGCGGTTAAAACCGAGGCAATCATTGCAGATGTAGAACCTTTTCCGTTTGTTCCGGCAACGTGTATCGATGGAAAGTGATTCTCAGGATTCCCTGAATAATCTAAAAGGGCTTGAATGTTTTTTAGTCCGAATTTTATTCCCGAAGACTCTAAACCGAATAAATATTTTATGGTACTATTGTAATTTGAATTGATGCTCATTGAGAGATTCTATAATTTCATTGCACCCTTGAGGTCTATGACGCGGGATATTCTTCTTTCTTCACAATATTTTTGAATTCCATCAGCAATTTTGATTCCAACAGATGGATCTATAAAATTTGCCGTACCAACCTGAATAGCAGTTGCTCCCACGAGCATAAACTCAACCGCATCAGACCAATTCATAATGCCTCCTAAACCGATTATGGGAATTTTCACGTTTTTATAAACTTCATATACCTTTGCCAGTGCTACAGGTTTAATTGCCGGACCGGATAATCCTCCGGTTATTGTAGAAAGCTTGGGTTTCTGCGATTTAACATCCACTGCAATTCCTACAAGTGTATTCATTACAGAAACGGCATCTGCCCCTTCTGCTTCCACTGCCTGTGCAAACTCTGAGATTCGGGTGACATTCGGTGTTAGCTTAACTATCAATGTTTTTTTTGTCAGAGTTCGCACTCTGCGGGTTATCTCCGATGTCGTATCACACCTAGTACCGAATGCCAATCCCCCTTCTTTTACATTCGGACAAGAAACATTTATTTCGTAACCGGCAATGCCATCATGCTCTTCCAATATTTTTAATAACTCTTCATACTCCTCGATAGTACTTCCGGCAATATTCACGATCATGGTAGTATTCAATCTTTTCAACTCAGGTAATTTTTCCAATATGAATTTTTGAATACCAACATTTGCCAATCCAATCGAATTCAACATCCCACCGGTCGTCTCAACTATTCTCATCGGTGGATTTCCATCACGTGGTTTCAAAGTCAATGACTTAGTGATGACTGCTCCCAGTTTCGAAACATCGACTAAGTCTAAACATTCATTCCCATAACCGAATGTTCCGGAAGCCACCATGACTGGATTTTTTAATTGTAACGAACCGATATTTACGGAAGTATCAACCATGATTCAAATATTTTAATGTCCCACTATCGAAGACCGGGCCATCTTTGCATACTAATGAATATTTATTAGTAGTTCCTTTCCGTTCTACAGGACAACCCTGGCAAATTCCCATTCCGCATGCCATTACACTTTCAACAGAAACCTCGCAATGAATATTGTACTTCTCTGCTAACAAAGTAATACTTTCTAACATTTTTGGAGGTCCGCACGAAAATATTTTTGGATTTGGCACTTTATTATTTTTCAGGTATTCATCAACTAAAGAAACAACATTTCCGCTGAATCCCTTACTTCCGTCATCAGTTGCAATGTTGACATCGTGAAGATAATCTAGAATTAAGTAATCTTTATTTTTTGCTCCGACGAAAGTAACAACGGGAATATTTCTTTGCCGTAATGCGGCATTCAATAATGGAAGAGATGCAACACCCATGCCTCCCCCGACAAGCAAGGCGGTTTCAAATTCATCAGTTATGTTGAATGAATTACCAAGTGGTCCTATTAAATCGATTGATTGATTTACACGCATTTCCGAAAGAAGTTCGGTTCCATTGCCGACAACATTGAATAAAATTAAAATATCTTCATTACAAACATTATAAATACTGAAAGGTCTCCTCAGCAATGGAGAATTATCTTTTGAAACCTGCAGGTTAACGAATTGTCCGGGGAGAACACTTTTTTTGATTAGCGGAGCCCGAATTGTCAAACAATAAATCGAGTTGTGTAATTTTTTCAAGCCGACAACGGCTGAGTTTAGATGGAACATCATTGGGTGAAATAATAATTATCGAATTTAATAACCCCCGCCATCATCTTCGTCGGCAGGTGGCTCTTCTTCTGGTTCTTCATCTGTTGGTTCATCCTCTTCAGGTAGATCGCCTGGCGGAAGTTTTTCTAACTGCTGTTCGGTTTTATTTTTATCTCCGGTTTTGCTCATATCTCTCTTTGGTGAATCTGTTTTTGCAACCTTTGGAATCTCTTTTATTTTAATGAACTTATCAACACTCTTCGGATCTTCTTTTATTGAAACTTTTGGTTTTGCTTCGGCAGCATAAATTGATGCAGGATAATTTTTAATTAATATTTGATACCAATAAAAGGCGCTGTCGTTTTGTAATCTACTTTCTAAAAGCCAACCCATTGTGAATAATGCCTTAGGTGCGAACGGAGATAAAGAATCCTTTAACACTATCGAATCAAATATTTTTAGTGCTGAATCTATTTTACCTTCTTCTGCCATTCGATAGCCGTATGTAAACGTCGAGTCAAGTGGATCTGTGGCAATTTCAACTTGCTGACCTAATGATTTTTTTATTATTGCTGTATACTCTGAACCTTCGTACTTAGTTAAAAGAATATTCTTTACAGTATCCTCCATCGACTTATCGCCATACTCACGATATATTTCTGTAAGAGCATAACAAGCGCGTGGTGCAAATTTTGAATCCTCATAATTATCAACAACATCCCAATAATAATGTACGGCTGAATCAGGCAAATCCATCTCGAGATAGAAATGTGCACCTAATTCAAATTTAACCTGACCAATCAGTTTTTGCAAAGAATCAACAGGAACTTTCAGAAGCGGATCAGGGCCTGCAGGTTTTGAATTTATTTTTGTTGTTAAACCGTTTTTACCGGAGTCTGAAGCTTCATCTTGATTTTCTAAGTCAGTATATGAACGATTCTGATTCAATCTAGCTCGATTTCCTCCGATTTCCCTTCGGGCATAGCGGGCAGCTTGTAATGATTGCTCCTCTGACAGCGGTTCTAAATCGGCTTCCAAGTTATCGTAAGATTCTATATCTGAATTGTCAACAATATCTTGTTTTGTTTCAATGGCTTCATCGATATTTTTTTGAAGAGAATCGGTTATGACTTCAGAAGCAAAGTGATGCAACGAATCTTTCCCGCCTAATGAATCTGCTGCAACAGTCTGTGTATCGAGTATTGCTTTTACCTGCAAAATACTGTCGTATCTCGTCAGATTGGATGAAAGTTTAAAATAGTTTGAGAGTGAGAGATATTTTTTTGTTGCGATTGGAGTTATTTCAGATGATGAGAATTCAGATTTTGCCTTCTCATAAAACCATTTTGCACGTCCATAATCGGAATAATCTTTTTCAAAAGTCAGGCCTTGTGTGTAATAACTTTTTGCAGACGCATCGGTTCGTTTGTAAGTCGTATCGATTTTCTCAAACATCGGAAAAGCAGTTGATGTATCACCCTGCAAATTATATGTTGTTGCAATTCCCAATTCAACAAGTCCTCTTTCATCCGGTTTTAATGCATCACCGAGCATATTGTTGAAAACTTCTAAAGCTTCATCATATTTTTTTTCACGAGCGAGCATATTCCCTTGCTTAAACTGTGACTGGAACTCTTTTGAAAATGTCGAACCATGTTTCTTCACACCGGCAAATGCTTCAGCCGCTTTTAATTGATTACCCAGCCGCTCATACGAAATTCCTCTCATGAATTCTATATCGGCAAGCAGATCATCATCGCCTGATGTCATCGATGCTTTATCTAATACCAGTATGGCAGATTCATAATCCTCACGCTCGATATATATTTGACCCTGAAGCATTGAAGCTTTAAGCATCAGATCTTCTTCTCCTGCTTTTTCCGCTTCTTCGTTCGTTTCTTTTGCATTCCTCAGAGCTTCATCTTCATGCTTTGTTTGATATTCCGATATTGCCAATAGCATTTTTGCTTCTAATGCCAGACTACTTCCGGGAAAATTATCTAACAATTCCTTGAATTTTCTGATGGCAGATTCGCTCTCACCTTTATAAACGTACGATTGGCCGATCATTAATATTGCATCTTCGACATAGCTGCTTTTAGGATAGAGTTGAATTACCTTCGAACATTTCTCGATTACTTTATCCAATTTATCCGATGCACTTTTGGGAATTGTATAGATTGCGAAATAATTCGTGTCGCGGGATTTTTGCGGATTTTTTTCAATCTCGGATATTGCTTCGTTGAAATTTCTTTTAGCATTGTAATACGTATTGAAGTACCCTGTTACATTTTCATAAAACGTGCAACCGGAAAATATTTGGATAATCCAAAGGTAGAAACCGATTTTAAGAATGGATTTGTTAGGCAAGCTTTGTTCCTTATTCAACATCAAGTTTATTCACACCAATTGAAAAATACATAAAAAAAAATGGAAAAGCAATCTGCCGAATTTGCATTTGAGTATACGGTTCATTATTTTCTTGCAAAAAGAACGGGAGCTTTTATGGGAATGTTCTCACATTGTTTAAGCGGCTCAACTCTTGGTATAAAAGCACATATTGTTCAGGTTGAGACGCATATCGCACCGGCTATGCATGTTTTTAATGTAGTCGGCTTGCCGGATAATGCCGTTAAAGAAAGTCGTGATAGGGTTTTTGCCGCTATTAAAACTACAGGATTCAAATGGCCCGGACAACGGATTACAGTAAATCTTGCCCCAGCAGATATTAGAAAAGAAGGGGTAGGATTTGATTTACCAATGGCAGTTGGAATTCTTGCTGCCACCAATCAGGTTACATCAAATTTATTAAAAGATTTTGTTCTCCTTGGCGAGTTAGCACTTGATGGAACACTCCGTCCTATTCATGGCACTTTGCCGATTGCGGTTGAAGTAAAGAAAAATAACATTCGCGGTATGATAGTGCCAAGGGAGAATGCAAAGGAAGCTGCAATGGTTGAAGGACTTGAAGTATTTCCGATGGATACACTTGTGGAAACTGTTTCTTTTTTAAATGGTGAATATAAGATTATAAAACCATTTCATGTCGATCTTAAAGAAATCTTCTCGACTGAACAAAAGTATCCGATTGATTTCGCCGATGTAAAAGGCCAAGAAAATGTAAAGCGTGCACTTGAAGTTGCAGCAGCAGGTGGACATAATATTATAATGATTGGTCCACCCGGTTCCGGAAAAACAATGTTGGCAAAACGGCTGCCGACCATTCTTCCTCCACTCACATTCGATGAAGCGATTGAGACAACTAAGATTCATTCTGTTGCAGGATTACTCCCGCCCGATACGGCGTTGATTTCAACTCGTCCATTTCGCTCACCTCATCATACAATATCGGATAGTGCATTAGTTGGTGGAGGAACAATTCCCCGCCCCGGAGAAATTTCACTTTCGCATCATGGTGTATTATTTTTAGATGAACTTCCTGAATTCGCTCGCAATGTTCTTGAAGTTCTGAGGCAGCCATTGGAAGATGGGCATGTAACCATCAGTCGCTCCAAAATGTCAATCGATTACCCGGCAAATTTCATGATGATTTGTGCGATGAATCCCTGCCCATGCGGTTACTTCACCGATCCTGCAAAAGAATGCACTTGCACTTCGCTTCAAATCCAAAAATATATGGCAAAGATTTCAGGACCGCTGCTTGATAGGATTGATCTACATATCGATGTACCGGCCGTGAAGTATAAAGAATTGGCAAGTAAAGATTCCAGTGAGCTATCACTGAAAATAAGAGACCGGGTGGTTCAGGCACGCGAAGTTCAGATGAAACGATTCACGGGACGGAAAGGGATGTATTGTAATGCAGATATGCAATCGAAAGATATACAAAATTATTGTAAACTCGATTCGAGCGGTGAAGAATTACTGAAGATGGCAATAACCAAACTCGGATTGTCAGCCCGTGCTTATGATCGGATATTGAAAGTCGGACGTACAATCGCTGACCTATGCTCTTCTCCAAATATCAAACCGGAACATATCAGCGAAGCAATTCAGTACAGAAGTTTGGATAGAAATTTGTGGATGGCGTAAATTCTGGAAAATCCATAAAAGTTTGTATCTTTTATATAATCAGTATTCTAGTCGTAATTGATAAATTATTTATTGTATGGATCACCAGGATGATAGATGAAACTTCAAATCAATCTTAAAAGAATAATCGATAATTCGTACATAATCTCTATCGGTGCGAAGCTCACCGGTGTTGCGAAAGAACTCGCAACACGAAACGAATTCTCAAAATATTTCATCATTACCGATTCCAACGTCAAACCACTTTATGGGGATAATTTTTATAAAGCACTTCGCTTGTCACGAAATAAAGTTTACTTACTGTCAGTGCCTGCCGGCGAAAAAAGTAAAACACGTAAAACTAAAGAGCAACTCGAAAACAAACTTTTAAAACTGAAAGCCGACCGGAACTCATTAATAATCGCGCTTGGCGGCGGAATGGTTGGCGATCTTGTCGGTTTTGTTGCGGCAACATTATTGCGCGGAATTCCATTCATTCAAATTCCAACATCCCTCCTGTCACAAGTCGACAGCAGCATAGGCGGGAAGGTTGCAGTTGACCATCCGCTCGGAAAAAATCTCATCGGTGCATTCTATCAACCAAAAAAAGTCTATATCGATATTACAACTTTAAAAACTCTTCCCCGCCGGGAATTCCGGAACGGTATGGCTGAGGTAATAAAGTATGCAGCGATACTTGATAGCAAATTGTTTTCATATTTAGAAAAAAGTCATTCAATGATAATAAATCATTCCAGTCAAAACATCCTTCATCCTTCATCATTCATCCATCTCATCCACCGCTGCTGTGAACTTAAAAAAATGATTGTGGAGAAAGATGAAAGAGAAACCGGCTTGCGGCAAATTCTCAACTTTGGTCATACAATCGGTCATGCTGTAGAATCGCTGTCCGGTTACAAACTCTCTCATGGCGAGGCTGTTTCAATTGGAATGGCAATAGAAGCAAATATTTCAACTGCACTCGGTATGTTAAAACAATCAGAAGTTGAGAGATTGATACAGCTGCTCAGGTTATACGAACTCCCGACCGAGATTCCTTCTAGAATGAATTCAAATAAAATTATTGAATTAACATATCACGATAAAAAAATTCAGAAAGGTAATGTTCGATATACACTTCTGGAAAAAATTGGAAATGCTGTCCCGCGAATATCTGTCCCAAAAAATATTCTTCAACGAAGTTTATCAAAATGAAACTCTGCTTATCCATCGCTCCAAATTCAATGCAGGAGGCAATCTCGCAACTTCGGAAACACCGTGATCCATCCGATTTAATCGAAGTTCGAATTGACGGTATCCACGATCTGAAACTAGAACGACTCCTCCGGCAGCCACGACCGAGACTCATTATCACCAACCGCAGAAAAACCGAAGGTGGTAAATTCACAGGATCAGCAGATCGCCAATTTGAAATATTATCTGAAGCAATTGATTTCGGTGCCGAGTATATCGATGTTGAACAGAGTTGGGGTAATAATTTTTTAAAGAAAATCCAATCGATTGCAGGACGAACTAAAATTATATTATCATATCATAATTATAAAGAAACACCGGATAACTTGTTTAAGATATATAACTCGATGAGAAAAAGCGGGTTCAGCATTCTTAAAATCGCAACTACCGCTAACGATATTCTTGATAATAAAAAAATATTCAGCCTGTTGAATAGATCTAAATCGGATGGAATAAAGTTGATTGGAATATGCATGGATGAGTTCGGACAGATCAGCAGAATATTGGGGGGTGTTTATGGCGGTTACCTTACTTTTGCTTCGCCTAATAACGATGAAACGACTGCTTCCGGACAAATTTCGTACGATGATATGGATTCTGTTTTCAATGTTGGAAGTCGTAACAGAAAAACTAAGATTTTCGGATTGATAGGAAATCCGGTTAAGTACAGCCAAGGCATATACTACCATAACGATAAATTTAGAAGAAAAAAATGTAATGCTGTATATGTGAATTTTCTTGTGAACGACCTTACTAAATTTTTAAAAATATACCGTGACGCTTTTTCAGGATTCAGCATAACTATGCCTTTTAAAAAAGATATAGTTACTCACCTCGACAAAATTGACAATGATATCAAAGAATTAAATATTGTAAACACAGTTCTTAACAAAAGAGGTAAACTATCAGGCTACAATACAGATTTTTTAGGTCTGAATGAAATTTTAAAGAAATATATCCATATTAAAAATAAAAAAGTGATAGTGATAGGAACTGGTGCGATATCAAAAACAATGGCATACTCGGCAATAAGTAATGGAGCCGATGTAACAATTATTGGAAGGTCGTTGATAAAAGCTAAAAGTTTAGCTAAACAACTTGGCTGCAATTCGGCTTCACTCAACGAGCTTCTAAATCTAAGGGCTGATTTATTGATGAATGGTACATCGGTTGGGATGAAAGGCGCAAATCAGAACCGCCTCGTACCAAAAAAATTCTTTCAAAATAAACCTATAGTTTTTGATGCAGTTTACAATCCTGTGATAACTCCGCTATTACACGAGGCGCAAGCGGCTGGGTGCAAAATAATTTCCGGCAAAGAACTGTTTGAAACACAAGCTAAATTCCAATCAGATCTATTCATGAGTATTTTGAAATGAGTAATGAAATTCGAACAATAAAAACATCGGAAGATGTTGATGCAATTATCCGAATACCTCCATCAAAAAGTTACACCAATAGAGCATTAATTGCTGCATCTCTGGCCGATGGGGTTTCAACCATCCGCAATCATTCAAAAAGCGATGACTCTTTGTTGCTGATTTCAGCTTTGAAAGATTTTGGATTGAGCATTATTGAGTATGAAAATCATTTAGAAGTTACAGGAACAAATGGAATATTCCCTGCCCCTTCCAAAGAAATTAATGTAGGAAATGCAGGTACTGCAATGCGTTTCCTTGCAACATTTGCTACCCTGGCTGCCGGGAAAACCGTATTAACAGGTGATGAGCAAATGAATAAACGCCCCATCAACGACTTAATTGATGCACTGAAATCGAATGGCGTGAAGTGCATCAGCAATAACGGTTATCCTCCTATTCAAATCTATGGCGGTAATTTTAGCGGCGGAAGAATTAATTTAGATGCTTCAATCAGCAGTCAATTTCTTTCTTCATTACTTCTCTCCGCACCTTATGCCAAACGACAGGTGATTATTCATATAAATGGCTATATTTCCTCTATACCATATATCGATATGACACTTCATACTATGAGGTCGTTTGGTGCAATCGTAGAATCAATCGACATGAAGACATTCACAGTCAGCAATCAGGATCGCTACATCGGTCATGAATTCATAATTGAGTCAGATGCATCATCCGCAACATATTTTTTAGGAGCAGCCGCAATCACCAAGGGGAAAATTATTATCGAGAACATTTCCGCAGAGTCACTTCAGGGTGATATTCGATTTTTGAAAGTTCTTTCAGAAATGGGATGTGCAGTTACAACACATGATGATAGCATTGAAATTCATGGTTCAGAACTTCACGGCATTGATATCGATATGAACGAAATGCCTGATTGCGTTCCAACTCTTGCTGTGGTAGCAGGATTTGCTAAAGGTTCAACGGCAATTAGAAACATTTCACACCTTCGGTTTAAAGAGACCGACAGGATCGCCGCACTTGAAAAAGAATTGACTAAAATTGGAGTGAAAACAGAATCAAGTAAAGATGATCTTTTCATTCATCCGCAAAAACTCCATAGTGCTGTTATAAACACTTATAATGACCACCGTATTGCGATGAGCTTTGCAATTGCCGGATTAAAACTCGAAGGTCTTAAAATTGAAAATCCTGGTTGTGTCAAAAAATCATTCCCAACATTTTGGGATGAATTCATCAAATTAGAATCAAAGGAATAATAATGGCAGGAAATACAATTGGTACTTTATTCAAAATCACGACATTTGGTGAAAGTCATGGCAAGGCTTTAGGTGTTTTGATCGATGGTGTAAAACCGAAGATGAAAATCTCTGAAGCCGAAATTCAAAAAGAGCTTAATAGAAGAAGACCGGGACAGAGTAATATAACCACTCCACGTTCAGAGTTGGACAAGGTTGAAATTCTTAGCGGTGTATTTCGCGGAAGAACACTCGGTACGCCAATATGTTTATTAGTGTGGAATAAAGATCAAGATTCTAAGGCATACGAAAGTATTAAAGATTTGCTTAGACCTGGACATGCAGGTTTTACTTATCTGGCAAAGTACGGAATTCAAGATTACCGTGGAGGTGGCAGAGCATCCGGGAGAGAAACTGTGGGAAGAGTGGCAGCAGGTGCACTTGCAAAATTAATTCTGAATTCAAGGGGAATTACAATACGTGCTTACACAAAAGAGATATACGGAATAGTTGCAACGAAAATTGATTATGATGAGATTGAAAAAAATCCGGTTCGCTGCCCAGACCCGATCGCAGCAAAAGCAATGGAGAAAATCATCATCAATGCAAAAAATGAAGGCGATTCTGTGGGAGGAATCATCGAAGCCGTTGTAAGAAATTGTCCAACGGGGCTTGGTGAACCGGTATTCGATAAGTTAGAGGCTGATCTTGCTAAAGTGCTGATGTCGATTCCGGCTGTAAAAGGATTCGAAATCGGCTCTGGTTTTTCGTCAGCCAAAATGAAAGGGAGTGAAAATAATGATGAATTTTTTAAGGAGAAAAAAAGCGGAAAAATTAAATTAACAACAAATCATTCAGGTGGAATATTAGGTGGTATCTCCACGGGTGAAGATATTATTATCCGGATTGCTGTAAAACCAACTTCCTCTATTAAAAAACCTCAATCGACTATTAATATTTCAGGGAAAAAGAAAACTATTACTATCCAGGGCAGACATGATCCTTGTATTTGTCCGAGAGTTGTTCCTGTTGTTGAAGCAATGATTGCTCTCGTAATTGCCGACCATTTAATGAGACAGAAATTATTGAAAAGAACAAATACCAATTATAAGATCAGATCAGAAATAAATCTAATCGACGATATGCTGATATTGCTCTTAGCCAGACGAAAAGAATTGGCTGAAGATGTTGGTATATGGAAGAAAAAAATGAACCTGCCGATTTATGACGCTGAACGAGAACGGGAGATAATGAATAAAAGATATTCGTTGCTGAACGAAACCAATCTTGACAAAAAATTCATTAAAGATATTTATAAAATCATAATAAGAAATGCCAAGGAAGTTCAACGAAAAATATGACTAACATTGCGTTAATCGGGTATGGAAGATTCGGACGATTAGTCGGCCATTATCTGAAATTATATGGAAAGGTTTTTGTTTTTGACTCAAACCCAAAAATGAAACTCGAGAAGGGCCTCCGTCAGGGAACAGATGAGCATTTGAAGATATGCAAAATTGTGATTATTGCCGTGCCGATAAATCAGCTTGAAAAACTGTTAATTAAAAAATCTAATAAGTTTGATCAAAAAGCGATTGTTGTTGAGCTTTGCTCGGTTAAAGAAAAACCAGCAGAATGGATGAAAAAATATTTAAGTCCATCTAATGAAATTATTGGTATCCATCCCCTCTTCGGACCAGACTCAGTCGGAAGCTCTCTTGCAGGAGCTGAATGCATAATTTGTCCGATTAGAATTTCAAATTATACTCACCGTACAATTCTAAATATATTAAGATCAATTGGTATTGTGGTTTCCGAAATGACTTCACGTCAACACGATAAATTAATGGCAGAGACTTTATTTATCACTCAATATATCGGCAGAGCTTTGAAAATTTTCGAGATCAATAAAGAGCTACCAAGAACCAACAATTTTAAAAAATTGGAAGATATTATTAAGGCTTCTAACAATGATAACATTGAACTTTTCAAGGATATTTACCGTTATAATCGATATGCGAAGGGAATGCCTTCCAAAATAAAGAAATTTTTTAGGAATTTGGACAAAATATTGATTTAAATTCCAATTAATGAATAGGAAAGATTTAAATTATGCATACGATAACATTAATACCTGGTGATGGAATTGGACCCGAGATTATGTCGGCTGCACTGGAAGTAATAAAAGCAACTGGCGTCAAAATCGAATGGGAGTATCAAGAGGCAGGTCTTGCGGCAATTGAAAAGTATAAAGACCCGCTGCCAAAACACGTGCTTGAATCGATTCAGAGAAATAAATTAGTGTTGAAAGGTCCCCTAACAACCCCGGTTGGAACAGGATTCAGAAGTGTTAATGTTGCAATTAGAAAAGAATTCGATTTGTATGTGAATCTTCGGCCGGTGAAATCGTTTCAGGGAATTCCTTCGATCTGGCACGACGTTGATTTGATAATTTTCCGCGAGAATACGGAAGAATTTTATTCCGGCATCGAACATTACATCGATGCATCAAAAAGCGCAGCAGAAGCGATTGGTATTGTAACCCGCTACAGTTCTGAAAGAATTTCACGCTACGCATTTGAATATGCAAGAACACACAAGAGAAAGAAAGTAACCATTGTTCATAAAGCCAATATATTAAAATATACAAGCGGTTTATTTCTTGAAGTCGGACAGCAGATATCAAGGGATTATCCAGATATTGAAACAAACGATAAAATCATTGACAATTTTAGTATGCAGTTGGTAATGAATCCTCATCAATTTGATGTCGTTGTAACAACAAACATGTTTGGCGATATAATTTCAGATTTGTGCGCCGGACTTGTTGGTGGGTTAGGTTTGGCACCCGGTGCCAATATCGGAAAAGATGTAGCAATGTTCGAAGCAGTTCACGGCAGCGCACCCGACATTGCAGGCAAAAAAATTGCAAATCCAAGCGCACTCATACTTGCTGCTGCAATGATGATGCGGCATATTGGAGAATTTGAATCGGCAAACAAAATTGAAAAAGCCGTTGCTAAAACAATCGCAGAGGGAAAATCCGTTACAAAAGATATCAATCATGCTAATTTTGTTGATACACAAGGGATGGTAGACGCCATCATCTCAAACTTATAATTCAACTCTCATAGTTATCGCTTTCTAACTTGATTATTTGATAAAAATATGATATAATTAACAAATTAATGAAGGGTACTCGTTAATAAATACAAGAGGTGCACGCATGAAAACATTCCTCACGATTTTTCTAATTCTCTGTGAATTTTCCTTCGCTCAACAAAAATTCCTAATTTCTCCGGGACAAGATGCAATACCTATAAATAAATATTCAAGTCCATCTCGCGAGATTGCAAAACGTTTGATGATGCGGAATTCTTCATCCATATCAGCAAATTGCTCTGGTACATTTAACTTTGGTTTTCCAACAGATGTATATGAACCAAACATTAACCACATTTTATATCATAAGGATGTATTAGGACAATGGTTTGTTGCAAAAGCAGCCGGATCAATTGATACTATTTTTTGGTACCAACTAGATAGAATTGGTTCACCTGATTCCACCGTTTTAGTACGAATTCATGCTTCTGTCATCGGCCCAAACTACGGACCTGGTAAAGGGGCTTATGCTTCAGCAGCACCTTGTCAAAGTTGGGGCTATTGGAAAACAACCACCGATGCTGATAACGGTATATGACCTTTTAGTACATCACTTAATCCCGGTGAAGATACTACTTGGTATTCAACCATTGCCGGTGGTGGATCAACCGTTCCTCATACACGTCCTCCATTCAGGGAATCAGTATTTGGTTTTCAAACCGGAATGCCAATACGAGTAAAACCTAACAGTATCAATAAAGCCGATCTTCAAGGAACCGGATTCGCTCCAAGTGTTCCAAAAAATGATGTATTCTTTGTTTCATTCCAACCTAGCTTACCCAACGCTCACATAGCATCTGAAAATGATCCTGGTACTAACTTCGCTACTTGGGGATCTGATGTACCTTACTCAACTACTGATGAACTCTGGCCCGCACGTAACTGGAAATTCTATGAACATGATTCAGGTCCTGGTGAATGTGCAGGTTCATTAAAAGAGGATGTTAAACGAGGTTGGGTTGCAAGAGGGCCTTTTGTAACAGGTGTCTCCGATCCACAACTTTATACTGCAGCAGTTAATATCTGGTACTCCATGACAGTATCGACGAACGTACCACCACAGATCGTTGCAACGGAAGGTGGCGATCCGACAACAACATTTTCAAGTGATCCACAAACAGTCAGCTATACAATATATGATTGCGATGCAGAATATGTAGATAGCGCAATGGTACAATCAGCAGTTATCAGTTGGTCAAAATCAACAGTAACATCAGGTACAGAAGTATTAGTAAAACAACCTGATATACCATTAGTATATCAAGGTGGAGATTTCTGGACAGCAGATATACCGGGTCAACCTGCAGGGACAAGAGTATCATACCAAATAAAAGCAACAGACATACGTGGTATGGAAAAT